>DASZDG010000001.1:0-7338 GCA_035942255.1 Actinomycetota bacterium
CCCTTCGAGGTCGACAACGGCCACGAGCTCGCGGGCCTGACGCACTTCGACCTGCTCAACCATCCCGCCGTCTACGAGCAGATCCGCGCGTGGTTGACACGCAGGCCGGCGCGCCAGGAGCGCCTGACCCCCGCCGTTCTCTAGGCCCACCATCTAGTTAACGATGTTTTGCAAAGTAGGGCCGCTTGCCTTTAGTCTAGGTCTCTCCATCCACGACGGCGCGCGCTGCGCGTAGCCGGATGCACAGCGGCGCCGACCGGGAGGTCGTTCGTACGCGGTTCCACCCGTACCGCCGGACCCGCAGGACGGCCGTGCGCGCAGCGGCCGTTGCTTCCGGCGTCCTCGCGGCTCTTGCCCCGGCCGCCGTGGCGGTGGACTTCGCGCCGCGGTCCGTTGTCCCGGGCGGGAACCTCCCGATCGCCGTGGCCCTGGGCGACCTCGACCGCAACGGCACCACGGACATGGCCGTGGCCAACTACAACACGAGCAGCGTTTCCGTGCGGCTCGGCACCAGAACGGGGCAGTTCGGGGCCGCCAAGGAGTTCGGCACACTCACGAATCCGCATGCTGTCGCGATCGGCGACCTCGACAGTGACGGCGCGCCCGACCTCGCGGTGGCGAACTTCAGCGCGGCCAGCGTCACCGTTCGCTCGGGCAACGGCACGGGCGGCTTCGGCCCCGCGAAGCACATCGACGTCGGAGGCTCGCCGAGCACGCTCGAGCTTGCGGACCTCAACGGGGACGGCAAGCGCGACCTGACGGTCGCGAACTTCCATCACGGCACCGTCACCCGCCGTCTCGGAACGGGCCTCGGTGGCTTCGGGCCCCCCCGGAGCTTCACGGTCGGCACCTATCCGAACTCGATCGCGACGGGCGACTTCAACGGGGACGCGAACGTCGACCTTGCCGTGGCCAACTTCTACGAGCAGCATGGCGTCTCGGTGCTGCTCGGCACCGGGACCGGAGACTTTGCGCCTGCCGCCGGCTTTCCCGCCGGTAGGCAAGCTTTCGCTGTCGCGGTCGCGCACTTCGACGACGACGCCGATCCGGACCTCGTCGTGACGAACAACAGCGCGTCGCAGGTCTCGGTGCTGCTCGGGAGGGATGGCGGCACCTTCGGTCCGCCCGCGACCTTCCAGGCGGGTGCAGCGCCCACCGGCGTGATTGCGGAGGACTTCGACGGCGACGCGCTGTCGGACCTCGCGGTCGCGAACTACGACTCGGGCGACGTGTCGGTGCTGCTCGGACGCGGCGGGGGCAAGTTCAGCGCGGCCGTCGCCTTCCCCGCCGGCACGGCCCCGGTTGCGCTCGCACACGGGGACCTCGACGGCGACGGACTGGCAGACCTCGCCGTCGCGAACGCAGGCAGCCGCGACATCGCCGTGCTCTTGAACCGCACCAAGCGCGTGCCCGCCGGGCTCTTCGAGCCTGCCGTCAACTTCCCAGCCGGGGACGGTCCGGACTGGGTCGCAACCGGCGATTTCAACGCGGACACGTTCGTCGACGTAGCGGTCCCCAACCGTCCGGTCGACCAGCTCTCGGTGCTCCTCGGCACTGGGTCGGGCGGCCTCGGTGTGGGCGCCACCTATCCGACCGGCGACAGTCCGAACATGATCGTGGGCGGCGACTTCAACCGCGACGGCACGCCGGACCTCGCGACTTCGAATCGCGGCGGAGACGTCTCCGTCCTGCTCGCCGCCGGCGGAGGAGCGTTCGGGCCGACCACGAGCTACAAGACCCATGTCGCGCCGACGGGGGTCGTCGTCGGCGACTTCAACCGCGACGCGAACCCAGACCTCGCGAGCACGAACTACAACTCCGGTTCAAGCGACGTGTCGGTGCTCCTTGGCCAGGGGGACGGCGCCTTCGGGTCGCCGATCGACTCCAGTTCCGGCTCGTATCCAGCCGGGCTCGCGGTCGGGGACTTCAACGAGGATCTCAATCCGGATCTCGTGGTGGTGAATCAGAACCTGGGCCCCGGCGTCGCCGTCCTGCTCGGCACCGGTACGGGCGACTTCGCAGACCCGATCAGGCTCGACGCGGAAGACGTAGGTCCCGCGTCGGTCGCGGTGGGCGACTTCAACGGGGACACCCACCTGGACTTCGTGATGGGCAGCATTCTCTCGGAGAGCGTCTGGGTCTGGCTGGGTGACGGGAGGGGCGGCTTCGCCGGACCCTCGAGCTACCTGGCCGGCGCCAACGGCTACTCGATCGTCGTTTCCGATTTCAATGCCGACGGCGACCCGGACTTGGCGGTCGCAGGTCAGTCGCCCCACGTGTCCGTGCTGCTCGGCGAGGGCGACGGTCGCTTTGGACCGTTCGTCCATCTTGACACCGGCAAGGCTTCGGTCGGTGTCGCGTCGAGCGACTTCAACCGTGACGGCAGACCCGACCTGGCGGTCGCGAACGCCGGCTCGGACGACGTCTCGATCCTCCTTGCGGCCGCGACGCCTCCGAAGCCTACGCCGCCTCGGCCGACCGAGCCCCAGCCCGTCGCGCGCAAGAGCGTCATCGTCGTACCGCTGAACCAGAAGGTGCGGGTGAAATGCGCGGGCAAGTCGCGGCCGCTCCTCGTGCGGGAGCGGGTCAACCTCGGCTGCCGGGTCGAGCGCGGCCAAGTGATGATCATCGCCGCGGCCGACACCAACGGCGCGACGCAGACGGCCACGTTCTACGGCGGAGCGTTCACGGTGGGGCAGGTGCTCGAGAACGCCGGCAAGGTGAGGGTGCTGGTAACGACCCTCAAGCTCGGAGCGCCGACCCCCAGAGCGTGCAAGGCGCCCGGCGGCCATCTCTGGGGCAAGGGCGCGGGGCGCTGGCGTACGATCGGACTGCACGGCTCGGCGATCAGCGCTGGCCCCGCCGTAGCCTGGTGGCTCACCCAGGAGCGGTGCACGGGTACGTTCTTCCGCGTGGCGGAAGGCCGGGCGACCGTGCGCAACAGGCGCGGCGGCACGCGAATCCTCAAGAAGTCGGGCGTCTACCTGGCGCCGAAGTGATCCTGCCGGCGCAGATCTTCCAGATCGTCGAACGGCAGACCGGGCACGAGCGCCCCACCGGGCTTTTCCGCCTTGACCCGGCCTCAGCCGTCCGAATAGGTTCGTTCGATGCCGATTTTCTCGAGGGGCACGCTCGCGGTCGCCGCCGGTGCGCTCGGCGTCGCAGCGGGCGCGGTCACGCCCGCGCACGCGGCCACACAGACCATCAGCGCGTCCGCTTCGGCGCAGCAGTCGTGCTTCCAGCAGTACATCGGCAAGACCTCGACGTCCGACGCCCTCGTGCTCGGCAAGTCCGGCAGCGGCCTCGTGACCGCCCGGATCACAGGAAGCACGGGCGGGGACTGGGACGTGGCGGTCTTCGACCGGACGACCGGCCGCGTGGTCGCCGGCGGCGCGAGCTGGGCGGCCGACGAGCTCGCCGAGGGCGTCGTCGACTCAGGCGCCGATCTCGCCGTGCAGGCGTGCCGCTACGCCGGCGGCAAGGGCACCGCGAGGCTGACCGTCGGCGTCGCGAGCGCCGGCAACGGCGGCGGCCAGGCCGGCAAGGTGCAGGTCGTCGACGTGCGCACCGAGACACGCGCCGACAAGCGCAGGCTCCAGGGTCTCAACCTCGACCTGACCGAGCACGGCGACAGCTCGTCGCTCGAGGTCGTCCTCCACGGCGACAACGACGCCAAGAAGCTCAAGGACGCGGGCTTCACCTACCGCGTCCGCATCGCCGACCTCGAGGCGCGGATGGCCGAGAACAAGGCCGCCGACGCGCGCTTCGCGGCGGCGACGGCAAGATCGCCGCTCCCGAGCGGCCGCGACTCGTACCGCCATCTGTGGGACTACGACTACGACATGAAGTGGCTCGCGTCGCAGTACCCGACGATGACGCGGCTGATCACGCTCAACCACCGGACGAGCGAGGGTCGCGCGGTGCACGGCATCGAGATCACGAAGGACGCGGCGAACGTCGGCGACGGCAAGCCGGTGTTCCTCCAGATGGGTGTCCACCACGCGCGCGAGTGGCCATCGTCCGAGCACGCGCTCGAGTTCGGCTACGACCTGCTCGTCAACTACGCGAGGTCGGCGACGACGAAGGCGCTCGTCGACACGACGCGGACGATCGTCGTCCCGCTCGTCAACAAGGACGGGTTCAACGTCTCCCGCGAGGCACGCGAGCTCAAGGGCGGCAACTGGGCGTTCAACGTCAACGACCATGAGATGAAGCGAAAGACGTGCTTCGGAGCCGAGGGTGTCTGCGCGACGGTCACACGGCTCGCCGGCATCGACCCGAACCGCAACTACGGCGGGAACTGGGGAGCTCCCGGTGCGGGGATCCTCGTCCACGACGACACGTTCCGCGGGGACGAGCCCTGGCAGGCGCCGGAGGTCCAGAACATCCGCGAGCTCGTGTCGAGCCGCCAGGTCGTCACGCTCATCACCAACCACACGTACTCGAACCTGCTGCTGCGTCCGCCGGGCCTGCTCTCGGCGGGGCGGCCGATCGACGAGCCGATGTACCGCGCGCTCGGACAGGCGATGGCTGAGCACAACAAGTACGCGAACCTCCCTTCCTACGCGCTGTACGACACCTCGGGTACGACCGAGGACTGGACGTACTACGCGACCGGAGGCTTCGGGTTCACGTTCGAGATCGGCCCGGACGAGTTCCACCCGCCGTACAGCAAGGGCGTGATCGACGAGTACCTCGGCCGCGGAGCGGCGGCGGGGGCCGGCTCCGGCGGCAATCAGGCGGCGTACTACGAGATCCTCAAGGCGACGGCCGACCCCGCGAAGCACTCGCGGCTCACCGGCACTGCGCCGGCGGGCGCGACGCTCAAGCTGTCGAAGACGTTCCAGAACCAGACGGCGCCCGTGATCGGCCAGAACGGCCAGACGTCGCCGCCGCGCACGTTCACCGACACGCTCACGAGTGAGCTCGTCGTGCCCAAGGGTGGGACGTTCACGTGGAACGTCAATCCGTCGACGCGCCCCGCGGTCATGGGCACCTACGGGCGCAGCCCTGACGGGCGTCCGCAGCAGCCCGACATCCCGCTGTCGAACCCGCCCGGCTTCCCGCCGCCCAACCCGAACTCGACCTCGTACGAGACGGTCAAGTTCACGGTGAACAACACCAGCTACGACAACGGCCGCGCGACGGTCCACGTCGAGTGGGCGAACGCGGCCGACGACTGGGACATCCGGGTGTTCAAGAACGGCGTGATGGTCGCGTCGTCCGAGGCCTTCGGCGACAACGACGAGGACGCGATCATCGAGGACCCGGAGGCCGGCGAGTACGTCGTCCAGGTCATCAACTGGGACGCGTCAGGCGACTGGGACGGGACGAAGAGCCACGTCCACTTCGACCCGCCGGCGCCGGGCAACCCGCCGAGCGATCCAGACGGCGAGGAATACACGATCACCTGCGGCTCGAAGTCCAAGCAGGTCAAGGTCCGCCGCGGGCAGACGCTCGCCATCGGCAACCCCTGCGCCTAGTCGGGGAGACAGGATCTGAACCTGCGCCGCCCGGCCCCTACGGCCGCCTCCTACGCGTTTGAGAAATCCGCCGTCTTGGGGATCTGGGCGGGCGGCGTCCCGATCACGATCGCGATCTCCCTGCGGTCGGTCAGCTCGATCGCGCGCGGGTCCTGCCGATAGGGCTTGCCGTCGACGTAGACCGCGATCTTGGCGGGAAGACGGACGCCCCACTCCGTGAAGAACTGGCCGAGCGTGTTGGGCTCGGGGCGCTTCGACTCGGTGTGGATGATGCCGGTGGCGTCGTGCGTGTGGAGGGGCGAGATGCAGGGCTCGCCGCATCGCTCGAGGGGATCCGGCGCGGCCGGCCAGAGCATCTTCGGCTCGGCCTGCCGCGCTTGGCCGCGCGACCCGCCGGCGTCGTCGCCGCAGCCGGCGACCACCAGGACACCGGCTGCGATCGTCGATCGCGAGCGGCAGGGTGATTGTCTTTCGCACGCTCGTGCTCCTCTATGACCGGGTCTGCTTCGCGCACGGGCACCAGTCGCTCGTGCGCTCGTAGATCGACCGCGCGCCCCGCGACAACGGACCGACCAAGCGACCCGGACCCTGGTTCCCGAGGACGTGCATGCACCGGCCCTGCGTCCAGAGGACGTTCCCGACGCGCTGGCTCGCCGGCTCGCCGCGCAGGGAAGCGGTCCAGCCGCGTGCGCCGGGAATGCCCGGCACGCTGAAGAACCGGATGTCCTCGAGGGGGCCGCCCGCGCGGATCACGTCCGGGCGCAAGTCGTGCCCGAGGCTGCGCGAGGCGCCTTCGGCGGTCTCGTACAGCGCCACGTTCGTGACCCCGGCCGAGCGCGGCCCGCGGATCGGCTGGGCCGTGAACGCGAGGAACCCCTCGCTGGTCAGTCGCCGCGCGTCGGCCGCGGGCAGGCCCATCTCCCGCACGAACGCCTTGACGCCGGTGATCGTCTCGCGTTCGCGGGGCATCGCCCCGGGAGCCGCCCCGGGCCGGAACCCGGGCTCCTCGCCCGTGCGCATGAGGTAGCGGCCGAGGTCGTGCGCGTCCACACGCGGGGATTCGCTGGCGGGTCGAGGCGCCGTGGTCCCGTCGTCGCCGTCGTCGCCGCAGGCCGCGATGCCGATCACGAGCGTGGCCAGCAGTGCGGAGACCTTCCGTGAATCGCTCATGTCCGGAGCATCTGCCGGTCCCGTCGCGTGCACCATGGGTGCGAGGACGCCAATCGGCTGACCCCGGGGTAAGGCAAACCTGACCCCGGGGACGATTGCGCGGACCTGCGCCACGGCAGATGATGGCGCCATGGCCCATCCGGGCGGAGACCTCGCGACGTCCGTGCGACGCCTCATCAAGGAGCGCTATGAGGTGATCGAGACGCTCGGCGCGGGCGGCGAGGCACGCGTGGTCAAGGCCCTCGACCGCCAGCACGACCGACTCGTCGCGTTGAAGATCCGCGCGGTTCGCGACGACCGGCTGCGGGAGGAGCTCCTGCACGAGGCGCGCATCCTGCTCGCGGTCGCGCCGCATCCGGCGCTCCCGCTCGTTCGAGAGGACTTCTTCGACGGCGAGCGCTACGTCGTCGCCATGGACTGGGTGGAGGGCACCGACCTTGCGCGGCTTCTGGCGGAGCGCGGCCGACCGGGTCTGGCGCCGTCGAGCGTGCTCGCCTACCTCGCGCAGGCCGCGGAGGCGCTCACGCACCTGCACTCCCAGGACCCGCCGGTCATCCACGGCGACGTCAAGCCGGCGAACCTGATCCTGACCAAGGGTGGCCGCGTGAAGCTCGTCGACTTCGGCTTGTCCTCGGCGCCCGACGCCCCGCGCCGCCGGGCGGGCACGCCGGGCTATCGAGCGCCC
>DASZDG010000002.1:0-93778 GCA_035942255.1 Actinomycetota bacterium
GATCGGGCCCTGCTGGAACACGATGCGCTGCTGCAGCTCTGACGTCTGCGGCTCGTCGACCGTGATCGTCTGCTGCATGTGGGCGATCGGCTCGATCGCCTCCGGGTCGTCCTGCATCGTCGTCGGGAAGGCTTCGCACGCGGTCGTGAGCAGGAGCCCGGCGAGTCCGAACGCGAGCAGATGCGCCTTCCTTCTCATCGACCCCTCCTTACGACGACCTTCCCGGTCGCGCGCACGCCGCTGATCTCGTGCAGCATCGACGCGTACGTGAACCCCTTCTTCGGCGACGCCTTCGGGAACAGCAAGTCGTACGGAGCCTTCGACGTCGCGATCCCCGCGCCGCGCAGCCCCGAGCTGGCGACGTCCCTCGTGCTCACCACCCTCGCGTCGCCTGCCGGGAGCGATAGCGGCTCGGGCACCTCGAGCTCCAGCTCGTCGTAGCTCGAGCAGTAGGGGGCCGTCCCCGAGACCGGCTGCGTGTCCGCCGCGCCCTCGGCGACGTCGCCGTCGGGGTCGCACGCGATCACGGGGAAGGTACGCGCGGAGGTGATGGCGCGGCCCCCGGGGAACGTCACGGTGTAGGCCCCGAACACGTTCTTGTTGAAGTTCCAGCGGACGCCCTGGCCCGGCCGGATCGTCACGACCTTCGGGTACATCCCACGCAGCGAGACCGTCTCCGTCTCGACGCCCGCCCACGCCATCCGGTAGGTCTTGCCGCCGATCTTCTTCGTCGTCTTCTTGTTCGAGTAGCTGCGGTGCAGTCGGTTCGCGGCCGCGGCGTCCTGAGCGAACGCGGCATCGGACTCCTCTGTCAGCTCGTCCGAGTCCGACGCGACGGCATCCTCCGGAACGACCTCGATGCTCATCGTCATCCTCGGGTTGACGAGGTCGAGGACCTCGATCACCTCACCGGGGTCGGCGTTCACGACGACGGAGAACTCGAGCTGGTGTACCTCCGCGGAGTCGCCCTCGGGCAGCAGCGCGAGCCCCGAGTTGAGGACGTCGCCGAAGTCGGTCGGACGTCCGTCGAAGTCACAGGGGGACTCGGTCGGCCACCCGCAGTCGCGGCTCGGGAACAGGGCAGCGAGGTTGACCTTCAAGGTCCCGGGGGCCTCGTCCGCGTCCGGCTCGAACAGCGACCAGGGCCTGCCGGTCGCGCCCGCGTTCACGGCCGCCCACTCCGCCGCGGACGTTCCGGGCGGGAGCAACGTCACGCCGTGGAAGCCACCGCTCGTGAACCGGACCACGTCGCCCTGATGGACCCGCAGCGTCGACGGATAGAAGCGCATCGACTCCTTCGACATGTCCGTTTGCTTGAAGAAGCGCCCGACCTCTACGACGAACGTCGTCTGTGCCCGAGCGTCGCCCAGGGGGAGCACCGCGACCGCGACCACGAGGGCGAGGAGCGCGGGCGCGAGACGGCGGGCGGAGACGGTTGTTACCGGAACCATGGACGAGCGATTGTCGCCGAGGGCGTGCGCGCAGCTCCCCCTAAATGACTACGTAGTTCAGGCAAATTTCGCTGCGGGGCCCCTTCCTCCAGCGAGTGCAACCGCGTGCTTGACCTGCTGATGAGAGCGCTCCCATAATCGGTCCGGCAATCCGGGCATACCGGAGCGGTTCGACGGGAGGCGCTGTGGCTCAATCCGGGAACTGCGACCAGTTCGAGGTAGGCACCCGGGCCTGGACGGATTGCGTCCACGACTCGGCCACCGGCGGTGGGCTAATGCCGTGGATCGTGGTGATCCCGCTCGCGGTGATGGTGCTCGGGATGTTCCTCGGGTTCGCCCGGCAGTTCTCGGCTGCGGGACGTCAGCGCGCGAAGGAGCACGGCGCCGCGGGCACCGCAGGGACGTGGCTGATCTTCGTCTCCTTCGTCGAGCTCGCGATCGGGATCGGCTCCGCCGTCGCCGCTCGCAGAGCGTCGGGAACGGGCGGCGGTTTCGACGCGTCCGCCGCGATCCTGTTGGGCGTCGGGATCGTGCTGTTCGTCGTGGGCGTCTACCTCAAGATCCGGGGGCGCCGCCGCGCGCGCATCTACAACACCGGCATGCCCGGAGAGGCGCTCATCCGTGCCGTCCACGAGACTGGGACGATGGTCAACAACCAGCCGATGTACGGGTTCGACCTCGAGGTCACCGGCTCGGGGTTCGCTCCGACGACCACGACTCACCGAGAGGTCGTCCCGTTCTGGTTCGCGAGCCGCGTCGGGCCGAACACGCGCGTCCCGGTGAAGGTCGACCCCACGAACCCGAGCCGGCTCATCTTCGACTGGGATCGCTTCGCCGCGACGCAGCCCGCGCAGGCCCCCGCGGCCGCGTCGGTTACGTCACCGGTGGACGGCTCGGGGTTCGCACAGCCCGCTGCGCCCGAGCCCACCGGGGACTTCCCCGGGATCGCGTCGATGCAGGATGCGATGCAGGCGGCGCGTGAGCTCACGCCGCAGGGTTCCGGGTGGCACGTCGGCAAGGTCATCGGCGCCGTCGTGCTGCTGTTCGTGGTCGCCGTCGTGGGCGGGGGCCTGTACTTCGTCTCCACGATCTTCAACAGCGTGAGCGACGCGACGAACGAGGTCACGGAGCAGGTCGAGGACGCGCTGGGCGACGCCGGCGGCATCGGTGACATCGGCGCGGGATCGGATGGTCGGCCGACGAGGATCTCGGTGAGCCGGAGGGCCGCGGGGCGGGGGCCGGTGGGTTACTCGCTCGAGCTCCCCGTCGGCTGGATCGACGCGACGCAGGCCGAGGACGCGGTCGTCGGCCCGCTCGCGGTCGACCTCGTCATGATCCCGTCGGCGCTGACGGAGGCGCGCATCGGCGTGACGCGGTCGGTGCGGTTCCTCGAGGACCCGGCGCCGGAGGACGCCGGCATCGCGAGCATCCGGCGCGAGTTGCTGGCGGAGTACGGCGACACCGTCGCGGACACCGGGCCCGTCTCCGTCGCGGGCCAGCCGGGGATCCGGATCGACGTCCGGCCGGGAGCCGACGGGCTGAGGTCGCGGCAGGTCGGGCTGATGCGCGGTGGCCAGGTGCTGTTCGTGTCGGTGACGGCGGTGCGGGCGGAGTGGGACGCGACGCTTTCGGTCTTCGACGACGTGCTGGCTTCGTGGAAATGGAAGTAGCAGCAGGGTTCCACAACTGATTCGTCTCGTTCGCGATCCCGGTCGTGTCGTAGGACCGCGGTCCTCTGCTAGGAAGACGCCATGACATCTCTCCGCAGGCTCTCAGTCCTCGACGCGCCGTCGAATCTCGGGCTCCGTCCGCCCTCGGAAGGCGCGGTTCCCGGTTGCTACAAGGCCCCCGCGGCTCTGCGCGGCCATTCGTTGCTCACGCGCCTGGGCGCGGACGACGCCGGCGTCGTCGAGCCTCCGCCGTACCGGGCGGAATGGCGGCCGGGGCACGGCGTGCGGAACGGCGCTGCGATCGCGTCCTATTCGGTCGCGCTCGGCGAGCGTACCGGCGCGCTGCTGGACGACGGCGCCTGGCCTCTCGTCCTGGGCGGCGACTGCAGCATCCTCGTCGGCAACGCGCTCGCTCTCGCGGAGCGGGGGCGCTTCGGGCTCGTCTTCGTCGACGGGCACTCCGACTTCCGGCACGAGGGCAACGCCGAGGCCGTCGGCGCGGCTGCGGGAGAGGACCTCGCGATCGTGACGGGCCGCGGCGGGGCGTTGAGCCGGCTGAACGAGAGCGAGGCCTACGTGCGGGAGCAGGACGTGGCCGTCCTCGGGATACGCCCGGAGGACGAGTACGTCGAGGAGGTGCGGCAGCTCGGCATCCCGGTCCGGACCGCCGCGGAGATCCGCGGCCGGGGGCGGGACGTCGCGTCCGAGACGATCCGCCACATGAGCCTGTCCGGCGTCGAGGGGTACTGGATCCACGTCGACGTCGACGTCCTCGACCCGTCGATCATGCCGGCGGTCGACTCGCCGGACCCGGGCGGGATCTTCTGGAGCGACCTCGTCGACCTCCTGCGGCCTCTGCTCGCGTCGTCGCTGGCGACCGGCATGGAGGTGACCGTCTTCGACCCGGACCTGGACCCCGACGGGTCGCTTGCGGCGGCGTTGGTGGAGCACGTCGCGACCGCGTTCGAGAAGAGTGGCAACATCGGCCGGGGGTAGACCTTCGAGGGTTCGCGGCTAGCGGCCGCATCGAACGAAGCGGGGGCGGGCGATGGAAGGTGAGCTGGCGGGGCAGCAGGTCCAACGGCAGACCGCGCAGCGACACGTAGCGCCGGTGGAGACGTTCCGGCGGTTGGACCGGCCGGCGAAGGCGGCGATTGCGCTCCTCGCCGCGAACGTCGTCCTGGATCTCGCCGCGGTCGTGACCGACATGCAGATGGTGGGTCTCGTGAACCGCGCGCAGGCAGGAGAGCTCGTTACGTTCGAGGAGGCGGACGCGCTCGACGTGCGTATGGCGCGGATCGGCCTCCTTCAGCTCGTCGGGGTCCTGATCGCCGCGATCCCGTTCCTGGTGTGGTTCCGGCGTGCCTACCGGAACCTGGGGGCCCTCGGGGTTCGCCTGTTGCGGTTCAAGCCCGGTTGGGCCGTGGGAAGTTGGTTCGTTCCGATCCTCGGCCTCTTCCGCCCGAAGGCGATCGCGAACGACATCTGGCGAGCGACGGACCCGGCGCTGGCCGCGGAGATCGAGGAGCCACCTCCCTGGGGCCGCGTCTCTCCTCTGCTGACCTTCTGGTGGATCGCGTACCTGGTGAGCGGCTTCCTCTACGGCATGGGGTCGTCGATCGACGAGCGCGCCACGATCGACGAGATCCTGTCGCAGGCCCAGCGCTACGCGGTCGCGGACACGATCTCGGTGATAGCCGGGATCCTGGCGATCATGGTCGTGCGGAGGATTACGGACCGCATGCATCAAAGAGCGGTCATGGTGAGTGAGGGGGCCGCGGCTTCGCCCCCAGAGGTTCTCCCGCACGCCGATCGGTGAACCACTGGTCGACGATCGGCCGGAACAGGACACAGGAGCGGTGGGGCCTGTTCTATGTCAACTGATCGGTGGGCCCCCAGGGACTCGAACCCTGCCCGCCGGATTAAAAGTCCGGAGCTCTACCTGATGAGCTAGGGGCCCGTTGATCGGTCAGGCCGTGCATTCTTGCAGCTCCCGCGCGTCTCGTAAACGTCCAGCGACCGAAGCGACGCGTGCGGAGGCAAGGTTCCTCACAGAGGGAACCCCAATGACGAGACAAACGTTCGTAGGCATTGAGCAAACTCGGCAGCGTCATCCACAGCATCTTTGACGAGTTCGGCGAGTACCGACTTGTCCGGCTCGTTGGCGTCGTTCCACCGTATGAGCCGCTGATACACGGCATCAATCCGTTTCATTCGCTCCATGAGCAAAGGAGCACGCATGAGTCTTAGTCGCTGAATTGTCCGCTCGCCGATCTCGCTTTCCAATGGCGCGAACACAGCTGGTCCCCTGAACAGAATGTGTTTCGTAACCGGATCCTCGTAGGGGTGAACCAAAGGGGCGTCAGCCCGGTAGTAGTCGCCCTTATTCGTGTTACATGCGGGGCACGCGAGCGTCAGGTTGTTCCAATCAACGACGAGGTCAGGCCGAGCGGCCTTCGGAAGGATGTGTTCGACGTGTGGATATGAAACGTCTGCGATGATGGCTTCGCAGTAGGCGCACTTGCTCAGTGTCTCGCGTTCGAGCGCCGAGACGATGTCTGGATGGCGCCAGGGCATGGGTAAGTCAGACCCTGACGACTGCGCTGCTTCATATTCTGCTCGCAACCGGTCCCCTTCATCGACGAGAATTGTGGGAACGGGTTCTTTACTCAGAAGTCGCATCTGAGTCGTCGCGAAGGAGTGCATCAACCGCAGCAGGATACTCAGACGCCAAGCCGGCCTTAATAAGAGCATCCTTCAAGCGCGAGATGTCGTCCGGACTGGGTCCCCGCGTTGGGATTGAACTGAGCACCTCATCGAGTTCCCGTTCGACCCAAAGCGGGAATGTCGTCTCCATACCTAGAACCCGACGTAGGGTTTCGTCGGCGCCTGTTGACTTCGAAATGTGCTCTAGCAGTCGGCTGGATACTCCTGTGTCGTCTCCCTCGAGGACGTAAACGTTGCTCTCGCGCACGGAGGTAACGACGAAAGGACTATGCGTCGCAACGATGAAGCGAATGTGTGGGAACGCCTTCAGTAGGCCTGGGAGAATTGAACGTTGTAGTTCTGGGTGTAGATGGTTCTCGGGTTCGTCGATGCAAACGGTGAAAGCATCATATTGCCGACTCTGGAGGAAAATCTGCCAAGCTAGCTCAACGATTGCGCTCATGCCTCCCGACATTGCCTCGAGGAGGAATTCGGTTGAACGAGTTTGGAAGACGAGGTCTGGCCGTCGAACGGTTAACGCTTCGAATCCCAATGATGGCGGCAATACGGCACGAAGAACGTCTTGAAAGCCAGTCCATATCTCCCATGCTTCGTGATCAGGCGACACAGCGCTATTACCTTCGCCGAAGATCGCAGCCGCAATTAGCGCGGACTTGATTGACCACAGGGGGTTGCCGCCGCCTCCGTCCCACCGGCTCCTAACTACACCAATGAACTCGTCTAGAAAAGAGCTGGACGCCGAGAACTGAAGGGGAATACTCGCCAGCGACTCGTACGCGCTGAGGGAGCGATGGGACGCTACGAAGAGGCCCGGAACGAATACCTGGTTTGGAATCAGCACTCCGTATGTCTGAGCGATCTCCGGCACGATGAGCGGCGAAGACTTCAGTTCCGCGCCCCCAACGCTGTAGACAATTTCGCCGATGGCGTGGTTCGTGTGCTGCTCCGTTAGGGGTTCAGGCCGCCATACGGTGTCGGACCTCCACAGGACAGGTCCGCCAGGTCGAGTCAATGGAACTCCAAGAAATTGAGCGGGCCAACGAAAGTGAGATCCCAGAATGTTTAGGAGAGTCGTTTTGCCTGACGCATTCGCGCCGGTCAAGGTCGTTAATCGATCGTGGAACTCAAGCTCCACGCTCGAGAACTGCCTCCACTGAGCCAAACGGAGCGTCTGGAAGGCGTTAGGCGATGCATCGTCCACGATCTGCCATTGTTATCAGGTTTCCGTTCGAGCGGTTTCGAATCTACTCGCGTCCCGCACCAAGATGGGTGTCGTTTTCAAGGAAGCCTGCCTCAGGCGTCGCCTTGTTTCGCACTAGGCGGAACCTTCGTGAGGTAAGACGCCCACTCCCTACGAGAGTGGTACCCAACGCCAACGCGACTGCTCAGGAGGGAGGCCCGCGGCGGCCGCTGCGCGGGCCTCCCTCCCTACGCGAGGTTCAGACGCAGACGTGCAACTCGATGCAGGCCAATCCGCGCACGCACGGCACCGTGTCCTTGACGACGTTGTTGATGACGCACGTCGTCGCCGCCGCCGGGGTTGCGGGCAGCAAGACGGCCGCCGTCCCCAGACACATCACGAACGCTGCGAGTCGCTTCCGCAACGGGTCCTCCCTTCGTCCGGGAGCCTGATCGGCTCCTATGAGGAAGGATTTCCAGCCCCGTTGCTTGGTCTCCTTCACGCACCGGTGTCGAAGAGCCCCGCGCTCACCCGATCGGGTGAAGACGAGTCGCTAACAGACGACGAGCTTGTCGCAGAGGCGGCTCACTCCTGGAGTCCCGTAGAGCAGGCAGTACACGTCGCCAACCTCGGGCTCCGGCAGGATGATGCAAGTGGTCGCGGCCGCCGCCGTCGCCGGGAGCAAGAGTGCCGTTGCCGTCACCGACATCACGAGTGCTGCAAGACCTTTCCGCAATTCGTCCTCCCTTCGCGGGGAGCCCTTACGGCTCCGCCCGGCGGAGGACTTCAACGGCCCGAGAACGTTTCCCTTTCTCGCGCGACGGTCAGGCCGAATCGGCCCGCGCTACCTCCAGCTTCAGCCCCTCGACCCCCGTCACCGTCACGTCGTCCCCGACCTCGACGCGCTCGTCGCTGTGCGCGGTCCACACCTGGCCCCGCACCTTCACCTGGCCCTCCGGATCGAGCGCGGTGACAGCGCGGCCCGGCGCGCCGACGATCGTCTCGATGCCGGTGATCGACTTCCTCTTGCGCCACCGCAGCCAGATCGTCACCTGCACGACGTCGGTCGCGAGCAGCGCGGCGATGATCAGCCACCGCCACGGCGGGTCGACGAACAGGATCGCGAGCGTCGCTCCGATGACGGTCGTCACGACCGCCGCTCCCGGGGCCGCGGCACCAGCCGGTATCCGACGTTGCGGATCGTCTCGATCAGCGTCTCGTGCTCGACGCCGAGCTTGGCGCGCAAACGTCGCACGTGCACGTCAACCGTCCTCGTCCCGCCGTAGTAGTCGAAGCCCCACACCTCACGCAGCAACAGGTCGCGGTCGCACACGCGGCCCGGCCTCTGCGCGAGGAACTTCAGCAGCTCGAACTCCTTGTAAGTGAGGTCGAGCGGCCGCCCGCGCACGTACACCTGGTAGTTCTCGGGGTTGACGGTCAGGTCCCCGACCTTCAGCACCGACGTCTCGTCTCCGTGCCCGGCGCGGCGCGTGAGGAGCGCGAGGCGTGCGGCGATCTCGGCCCCGCTCGCGTCCGCCATCACGAAGTCGTCGGCACCGCTCTCGAAGCGGAACCCCTCTACGGAATGCGCGTCCACGACGACGAGTATCGGCGGCAGCCCGACCTCCCACGCCAGCGACATCCGCCGCGTCGCCTCCTCGGCAACGGTGACGTCCGCGGTCGCGTCCACGAGGAGCACGTCGGGGTGGATCGGGATCAGGTCGTCCGCCACGGTCTCCTTCAGCCCCCGCGCCACCACCCGGTAGGGCGCGAGCGGGAACGCGGGCAGGAGGTCTCTCACCTCTTCCACCACGTCCGACAGGAGCAGGACCGTGAGCAACATGACTCCTTGATGTTGGACTACTCGGGCCCCTTCTCGCCGACGAGCTTCGACGGGAAGCGACCGAGGTCGTGGCCTTCCCTCCAGTGGTTCGTTATCGGCAGCCTTCGGTCGCGGCCGAACGCCTTCGTCGTCACCTTCGGCCCGGGAGGCGCCTGCCGCCGCTTGTACTCGGCCCGGTCGACCAGCGCGACGACCCTCTCGACCGTCGCCCGGTCGTGCCCCGCCGCCACCATGTCCGCGATCCCCTCGTCGTCCTCGATGTACGCCTCGAGGATCGGGTCGAGCACGTCGTAGGGCGGCAGCGAGTCGGAGTCCTTCTGGTTGGGGCGCAGCTCGGCGGACGGCGCCTTCGTCAGGACGTTGTCGGGGATCACGTGGCCGAGCGTGTTGCGGTAGCGCGCGAGCGCGTAGACCTCGGTCTTGAAGACGTCCTTCAGCAGCGCGAAGCCCCCCGCCATGTCGCCGTAGAGCGTCGCGTACCCACACGCCATCTCGGACTTGTTCCCGGTCGCGATCACGAGGTGTCCGTACCGGTTCGATATCGCCATCAGCAGGTTGCCCCTGATCCGAGCCTGGAGGTTCTCCTCCGCGAGCGCCGGCTCGGTCGCGCCGAACGTCTCCCTCAGGACGCCGAGGTACGCGTGGTAAGGGACGCTGATCGGGATCTCCAGCATCTCGATGCCGAGGTTCGCCGACAGGAGCTTCGCGTCCTCGACCGAGTGCGCCGACGAGAACTCCGACGGCATCGACACCCCGAGCACGGCATCGGGTCCGAGCGCGTCCGCGGCGATCGTCGCGACGAGCGTCGAGTCGATGCCCCCGGACAGCCCCAAGACGATCTTCTCGAAGCGGTTCTTCGACGTGTAGTCGCGCAGCGCGAGGCACAGCGCGGTGTACACCTCGGCCTCGGGCGACAGCTCCTGCGGTGCCGGCGGCGCGGCCTCCCCGCCCGCGGGGCGCAGCGTGAGCGGGATGCGGCGGATCGCGGGATGGCGCGTGGGCTTCGTCTCTCCGAGCGGCACGTCGACGACCGCGAGCGACTCCTCGAACTGCGGGAGCTGCGCGCATACCTCTCCGTCCGGTCCGACCACGACCGAGCCGCCGTCGAACACGAGCTCGTCCTGTCCGCCGACCTGGTTCACGTACACGATCGACGAGCGCGCGCGGCGTGCCCTCTCACCGAGCATCTCGACTCGCTCGCCGAGCTTGTGCTTGTTCCACGGCGACGCGTTGATGTTCACGACGACCTGCGCACCGGCGTCGCCCTGGCTCACGACGGGGCCATGGGGGCTCCACGCGTCCTCGCAGATGCAAACGCCGATCACACCGTCGGGCGTCTCGACGAGCGTGTGGCCGCGCCCCGAGTCGAAGTAACGGAGCTCGTCGAACACGCCGTAGTTCGGGAGCCGGTGCTTCCGGTAGACGCCGGCCACGCGGCCCCCATGGCAGATCGCGGCCGCGTTATAGAGCGCACGCGAAGTCGGCTGGACGAAGCCGACGAACGCCAGCAGGTCCCCCGTGCGTGCGGCGACGTCGTGCAGGGCCTCGACGTTCGCCCGAAGAAACGACTCCTTCAGCAGCAGGTCCTCGGGCGGATACCCGGTGGTCGCCAGCTCGGGTACGACGAGCACTTGGGCCCCCGCGTCCCGCGCCCACTCCACCGTCTCGATCAGGCGTTTCCGGTTGCCCGGCACGTCCCCGACGGTCAGGTTGAGCTGGGCCAGCGCCATTCGGATCACCGCTCAAGCGTAGAGCCGCCGTAACGATTCGGAAACTTGACGGGCGTAGGGTTCCGGCGTGGAGAGACAACAGGACTACGTGCTGCGGACGGTCGGCGAGCGCGGGATCCGCCTCGTGTGGCTGTGGTTCACCGACGTCCTCGGGTTCCTGAAGTCGTTCGCCGTCACCTCGGAGGAGCTCGAGCAGGCGTTCGAGGAGGGCATCGGGTTCGACGGCTCCGCGATCGAGGGCTTCGCCCGGGTGCAGGAATCGGACATGCTCGCCCGCCCCGACGCGACGACTTTCCAGATCATGCGGTCCACGTCCGGGAAGGACGACGCCGGTGGCGCCCGCATGTTCTGCGACATCTACACGCCCGACGGGCGTCCGTTCTGGGGCGACCCGCGCTACGTCTTGCGGCGCAACCTCGACCGCGCCGCCGAGCGCGGGTTCACGTTCTACGTCCACCCGGAGATGGAGTTCTTCGTCTTCCGCAGCCCCCAGGACCCGACGCCGATCGACGCCGGCGGCTACTTCGACCTCACGCCGCGCGACGTGACGCAGGACCTCCGGCGGGACACGATCGAGGCCCTCGAGCGCATGGGCATCCCGGTCGAGTTCTCGCACCACGAGGTCGCTCCCTCGCAGCACGAGATCGACCTCCGCCACGCCGACGCGCTCACTATGGCGGACTCCGTGATGACGTTCCGGATCGCGGTGAAGGAGCTGGCGGCCGAGCGCGGCATGTACGCGACGTTCATGCCGAAGCCGCGCACGGATCTCCCCGGCTCCGGCATGCACACGCACATGTCGCTGTTCGAGGGGAACCAGAACGCGTTCCACGACTCTTCGGACGAGTACCACCTGTCGAAGGTGGCGAAGGCGTTCATCGCGGGCGTGCTGCGGCACGCGCGCGAGATCACCGCGGTTACGAACCAGTGGGTGAACTCGTACAAGCGCCTGACGCTCGGCCCCGGCTATCCGGTGACCGAGGCCCCCGTCTACGTGTGCTGGGGGCGGCACAACCGCTCCGCGCTCGTGCGCGTCCCGATGTACAAGCCGCGGAAGGGTCAGTCCACGCGCATCGAGATCCGCTCGCCCGACCCCGCGTGCAACCCGTACCTCGCGTTCTCGGTGATCCTGGCCGCGGGGATGCGCGGGATCGACGAGGGCTACGAGCTGCCTCCCGAGGCGACCGACAACATCTACGAGATGAGCGACAGCGAGCGACGGGCGCGGGGGCTCTGGCAGCTCCCGGACGACCTGTACGAGGCCGTCAAGGAGATGGAGGAGTCGGACCTCGTCGCCGAGGCGCTTGGCGAGCAGGTCTTCGAGTACCTGTTGCGCAACAAGAGGGCCGAGTGGGAGCAGTACAAGTCGTACGTCTCCCCGTACGAGGTCGAGCGCTACCTGCCGCTGCTCTAGCGCCTTTCTTCCATCGTCGCCGGCACGCGCGTCGCCCCGACCCAGCGCGGCCCCCAGTACGAGTCGTACAGCGACCGCACCCGCACGCCGGACGACGTCGCCGAGATGAACTTGCCGCCGCCGACGTAGATGCCGACGTGGCCGACGCGAGCGCTCGTCGTCTTGTGGAAGACGAGGTCGCCCTCCCTGAGACGCGTCCGGTAGTGGATGCGCCTGAAGCCGGACCGCTGGCCCATGTCGAACTGCGCCTGCGAGCTGTGCGGCAGCGACGCGCCGTGGCCGCCGAACACCCAGCGGGTGAACCCCGAGCAGTCGAACCCGCGCGGGCTCGCGCCTCCGTACGAGTAGGCGGCGCCCA
Source organism: Actinomycetota bacterium (assembly GCA_035942255.1). GTDB lineage: Bacteria > Actinomycetota > CADDZG01 > CADDZG01 > WHSQ01 > JALZEG01. Next base: position 12,374 of record DASZDG010000002.1, read on the forward strand.
TCTGACGGCGCGCTCGCGACTCGACGTGGTTTCGTTCCTTCTCGTAGTCCCGCACGTGATGCGCGTGTGCCGGGGCGATCGTTGCTGCCAAGGCGATCCCCGCGATCGCCGTCACGAGCTTTGCTCGCGTTCGGGTAGAGCCCGCGCTCATGCCCACCTCCTGATGTGGTTGCCCGCGTGACGGCGCGCGCCGGCGCAGCCGTCCTTGTGTGCCTGAGGGCGCGACGCAGATCTGGCGCAGCCCCTGGGAGCCCCTGGTTGAGGCTCCGCGACCGTCCCGTGCTCGTATCGATCGGGACCGGCTCGGGGGGCACCGTAGCGAAGGCCGTAGATGGCCGCAACCGGGGGAGCGCGAAAAGAAGCCGCCCGTTGTTGTGGATGGGCCAGAAAGGAATCGCCCGCGAAGCGGCGAGTAGGCTCGCCCCGGTCATGGACGCGGAAGGGTTGGTCGCCGAGCGCGCGGCCGCCGTCCGCGCCGCCAGCCGGTCGCTCGCGGACGTTGTGGACGAGGCGGGTGAAGTCCTCTCCGCAGAAGGTCCGCTTCCGGATCGCGACGCCTATGCAGCGCTCGCGCGCGCGGCGAGGTCGGAAGGTCCAGGCGAGCTGCGCCGGCTCAAGCGCGTCCGGCTGCTCGAGATCGCCGCGCGCGACCTGCGGGGCGAGATACCGCTCGAGGAGGTGGGCCGGTCCCTCGCAGATCTGGCGGACGCGTGCCTCGCCGCGTCGCTAGAGGCTCTCGACGGCGCGGGCGAGCTGTGCGTGATCGCCATGGGGAAGCTGGGCGCGCGGGAGCTGAACTACGCGTCGGACATCGACGTGATGTTCGTGTCGGCCGGCGACGCCCCGGCCGCCAAGCCGGTCGCGGAGAAGCTGCTCCACGAGCTCGGGGACTTCGCCCCCGAGGGCCAAGCGTTCCGCATCGACACGAACCTCCGTCCCGAGGGCCGCAGCGGGGCACTGGTCCGCTCGCTCGACGGCTACCTCGAGTACTACCGGCGGTGGGCGAAGCCGTGGGAGTACCAGGCGTTGATCAAGGCGCGTCACGCCGCGGGGGCCTCCGAGGTCGGGGACGCGCTCGTGCGGGAGACGCGGCCGCTCGTGTTCCCCGCGGAGGTGTCGAGCGAGCGCGTCGCGAGCGTGCGCAAGATGAAGGAGCGCGTCGAGGAGCACGCGCAGCGATCCGTCCGACGCGGCCGGAGCCGCGACGCCGACGACGTGAAGCTCGGCCCCGGCGGGATCCGCGACATCGAGTTCTCCGTCCAGCTGCTGCAACTGGTGCACGGGGGCATCGACGAGACCGTGCGGCCCCCCGCGACCCTCGACGCTCTCGCCGCGCTGGTCGACGGCGGCTACATGGCGGAGGACGACGGAGCGGGGCTCGCCGTCGCATACCGGTGGCTGCGCGGCGTCGAGCACCGGCTCCAGCTATGGCAGGAGCGCCAGGTGCACCACCTCCCGTCAGGGGAGGAGGAGCGCGCGCGAATAGCCCGCGTGATGGGCTTCAAGGACTCGCCGGCGGAGAGCGCGCTCGAGCGCTTCGAGAACTACCACCGCGGCGTCCTCGCGGACGTGCGCTCGCGCTTCGAGAAGCTGTTCTACCGGCCGATGATCGAGTCGCTCGCCGAGGGCATCGGCCCGCGCCTGCCCGAAGAGGCGTTGCGCGAGCGGCTGCGGATCCTCGGGTTCCGCGACGTCGACCGCGCCGCCCGGACGCTCGCGGGGCTGGTGTCCGGAAGCTCCCGTCGCGCGCGCCTGTTCAAGGTGCTGACGCCCGCGCTGTTGCGCTCGCTCACGTCGACTCCGTTGCCCGACGCCGGGCTGTTCGGCTTCCTGACGCTGGGCGAGGCGCTCGGCAACCGGCTCGAAGCACTCAACGCTCTGAGGGACAACCCGCCGGCGGTGGGTGACCTCGCGCGCGTGCTGGGCGCGGGCCGGCTCCTCGCGGACGTGCTCACGCAGGTCCCCGACGAGCTCTCGCTGGTGGTGGACGCGCGCGAGGAACCCAAGGCGCGCGAACGGCTCGTCCGCGAGGCGCGGGGGTCGCTGAGCTGGCGCGAACCCGAGGCGCGGTGGGACGGGCTGCGGCGCTTCAAGAGGCGCGAGATGCTGCGCGTCGCCGTCGGTGACGTCACCCGCGGGATGCCGGTGGACGAGGTGGGTGCGAAGCTGTCGGACCTCGCGGACGCGTGCCTGGAGGCGGCGCTCGACGACCTGAAGGTCCCGCTCACGGTCATCGGGATGGGGAAGCTCGGGGGCCGCGAGCTGAGCTACTCGTCCGACGTCGACGTGATGTTCCTGCACGAGAGTGATCCCGCCGCGGCCGAGAAGGCGGCCGAGCAGCTGATGCGCGCGGTGGGCGAGGTCACGCCGGAGGGACAGGCGTTCCGCGTGGACGCGGCCCTTCGTCCCGAGGGCAAGGCTGGGCCGCTCGTCCGGTCTCTCGACTCGTACCTCGAGTACTACGAGCGCTGGAGCAAGCCGTGGGAGCACCTGGCTCTGCTGAAGGCGCGGGTGGCAGCAGGCGATCCGGATCTCGGCGAGAGGTTCGTGGCGCAGACGCGCGCGTACGCGTATCCGGCGAAGCTCCCCCCGGACGCGCTGGGAGAGATCCGTCACCTGAAAGCCCGCATGGAGAAGGAGCGAGTCCCGCGGGGGACCGATCCGCGCCGTCATCTGAAGTTCGGTCCCGGGGGCCTCGCCGACGTCGAGTTCGCCGTGCAGATGCTCCAGATCCAGCACGCGCACGACCGTGAGGACCTGCAGGTGACGGCGACGCTGGACGCGCTCGACGCGTGCTGGCGGGAGGGGCTCCTGGCCGACGCCGAGGCGCTGCGGCTCGCGGAGGCGTACCGCTTCCTCACGAAGGCGCGCAACCGGATGTTCTTCATCGCGGGCCGGCCGCAGGACGCGCTGCCGGCGAAGCCGGAGGAGCTGGAGGCGCTCGGCGTCGCGATGGGCTACACGGACCAGCCGCGGCAGGAGCTCGAGGAGGACTACCTGCGGCTGACCCGCCGGGCGCGCACGGTCGCCCAGCGTGTGATCTACGGCTGATTTACGGAAGGGGATCGCGCCCGAGTAAAGAAGTCTGGACATTCGAGACAAAACGACTGTCGAGAAGGGATCCCGGATGCTCCAGTCACGCCGTCTGCCGTTCGCCGCCCTCGCCCTGCTGACTTCCTTGTTCTCGCTTGCCTTGGTGCACTCCCCGGGGGCCGCGACGGCCTCGCCGCGCGATCCCGAGCACGACTCCGAGCACATCCTCGTGGGATGGGACAGGTCGCTTCCGGAGCAGGCGCGCGCGGACGTCCACGAGAGGATGAACGGCGAGGTCGCGAACCGCCTGGCGTTCGTCGACGTCGACGTAGTCGAGGTCCCCGAGAACCAGGATCCCGCCGAGTGGGTGGCGCGCTACGAACGTCACCCGCACGTCGCGTTCGCGGAGCTGAACTACCGGGCCGACCAGAGGTCGGTCCCGTCGGACACGCTCTTCGGCGACCAGTGGGGCTTCCACAACACGGCCCAGTCGGTGAAGGCGAGCCTCGTGCGCGGCGTAGCCGACTGGGACATCGACGCGCCGGAGGCGTGGGACCTCGCGTTTGGGCCGGGGTCCTTCCCGACGACCGGCGGCACGCGCGTCGCCGTGATCGACTCCGGGATCGACCGCGCCCACGTCGACTTGATGGAGAAGGTGAAGGCATGCGCGTCCGCAGTCGCCGTCGTCGGTGTCCTCACGAACGGGACCTGCAGCGACGACAACTTCCACGGCACGCACGTCGCGGGAACCGTCGCAGCCGTGACCGGCAACGGGCTCGGCGTGGCCGGCACCGCACCCAACGCGGAGCTCGCGATCTGCAAGGCGCTCAACGCGTCCGGCTACGGGTTCATCGCCGACATCGTCGCGTGCATCGACTGGTCGTGGAACGCCGGCGGGGCCAGGATCATCAACATGAGTCTCGGCTCGACGGCCGGAACGGACACGCTCGCCAGGGCGGTCAAGGCGGCGCACGGCGCGGGCATCCTCGTCGTCGCGGCCTCCGGGAACACCTACGACGGGGACTTGAACTACCCCGCGGCCTACGCGGAGGTCATGTCCGTCGCGTCCTACAACCAGGCCGGGGTCGTCTCGGTCTTCACGAGCTGCAACTCCGACGTGGAGATCGCGGCCCCCGGTGAGGACGTGTGGTCGTCGTTCCCCGAGAACACCTACGGCATCATCAGCGGCACGTCGATGGCAGCGCCGCACGTCGCCGGCGCCGCCGCGCTCGTCATGTCGGAGCAGGCCCTCACGGCGACGCAGGTGCGCTCGAAGCTGAAGACGACGGCGGTGGCGGGTCTTTCCACCGGGGGCCGCAAGGAGTGCGCGTCGTATCCCGCGCTGAACCTCGCGAACGCGCTCCGGTAGCTAGAGGGCCCGCGCGACGACGAGATAGAAGAGGACGAAGAACACGAGCAACGCGGCGATCGTCAGGATCATCCTGCCGGTCGCCGCGAAGCTCTCGCGGCCGAGGCCGCCCATGACGGCGACGAGCGCGAGCAGTATCGCGAGGACCGGGAGGAACTTCACGGCAGCGCCGCCAGGAGCTCGTCGGCGCTCGCGTTGTCGTCGGCGCTAGACGCCTGGTGCTCGAAGAGGACGTCACCCCCGGGCGCGACGACGAGCGCGCCGCCGAGCTGGAGGACGTCCTGCTTGGGGGCCGGGCGGCCCTGCTTGTTCCCTGTGACGAGGCTCTTGATGCCGCGGGCGACCTGCTTGGGACCGACGACTTCGAGGAGGGTGGCGCGCCGGAGCTCGAAGGCGCGGTGGGTCTCGCGGCGGCGGTCGACGAGGAGCGGGAACGGGATGTCCTGCTTCTCCTTGAAGTCTGCCGCCATCGCCGTGAGCCCCATCCCGATCGCGGCTACCTCGGCCCCCGCGGCGGTGAAGTCCTCGTACCGGTCACGCAACTGCGCGACATGCTGGCGGCAGAACGTTCAGCCGTAGTGGCGGAGCCACACGAGGACGACGGGCTGCTCGCGCCAGAGGTCCCCGAGCCGGACCTCGCGCTCCTGATGGTCGAGGAGCACGATGTCCTCGAGGGGGGCCGCCGTCTTCACGGGGCCGATGGTACGCGACGGACAAAGTACCTTGTCGCGCGCTCGGTCGGAGCGAGATCTCTGAGTGCGATGAGCGAAGTCAGCATCGGCTATCCGTCGTCGGAACTTCTCAGAAAGGCGGCTCTTCCTCCGCCTCGTTCTCCTCTACGAAAGCGGCAACCTCGGGGTGGAAAAGTACCTCGTTGAGCTCTTGGAGGTCTCCTGTTCCTGTAAGTCGGTAAAGCTGCTCTCTTAGGAACTCGTCAAACTCGATGCTGGTCATTCCAGTAATCGCGTGCCTTAAGTCCTCTGCCTTCAAACGACCATCTTTCAGAACTGACCGCACGATCGCCATCAACGATTCAGTGTTAGCCTGCTCCATCAGCAAGGAGCGTTGAGCTTCGGAAAAGCGGCGCTGTTCCTGAATTGCCTGCGAAGCGCTTGGACGCCTTAACCCACGAACTTCATCGCGAAGCGCAGACAGTGCCTCTAGCACCTGCACGTTGCTTTGGGCTACCGGGTCGTTACTTTGTTGAACCGACGCGAATCGTTGGGCAGATGACAGCGGGGTTACGAGGTTTTCAGGATCCTTGAGTGCGGAAGCCGCGTACTCCCGAAGAGTCTTCTGGCTTCTCTCCAATTCGTCTGGATCGGTGATGTCGTACTTCACCGTCCGCATGTCCTTGATGTCGAAGGGGAGCTCTTCTCCGACTCGTTGGATATGTACCGTCGGCTTACGAAATCCATGTGCCATTGCGACTTCGTAGAAGACGTTGGCATTGAGCCCACTGAGATCGGCGACGATGAGATCGGCGTTAAGGATGCTGGACACCATCCTTGGAGTGATCGCACCCGGATTCGTATCAGCATCCGCGCGATCAACGTCGAACTCGGAGCCGAGCGCCTTCTTTATCAGGTGCCGTAGCACCTTATCGGCAGCCTCCCGCGTCGGACTCTTGTCATCGCCGATCGGTGAGAGTACGAAGCACTGCTTTTTCGGTTCCGCCTGGCTCATGGACCGCTCCCCCTCTGCCCCGTTACGCCATCAGGGGAGCATGACATGAGAGGCTGTCGTTCAAGGTTGTTCGGTGCAGTTGTGGTTGCCCACGTGCGTCTCCATGGCGTGGACCAGGCGTGGTGCAACGAGCGCTAAGGCGCCCCATGATGACTCCCTCTGAACCAGATGCGTAGGCGAGTTCGACTTTCTATTCGTCGAGCCCGGTTCGAGGGACAAACGATGGAGCTGCGGTGACGCACCAAGAAAAGGGGGCCCCCGAAGGGGCCCCCGAAAAACCGCTCGGTCTAGATGTCGTAGTAGAGGTAGAACTCCCACGGGTGCGGGCGCAGGCGTAGCTCGTCGACCTCGTGGGCCCTCTTGTAGTCCAGCCAGTGGTCGATCACGTCCTGCGTGAACACGCCGCCCTGCAGCAGGAAGTCGTGGTCCGCCTCGAGCGCGTCGAGGGCCGCGTCCAGTGAACCCGGCACCTGCGGCACGTTCGCCAGCTCCTCCGGCGGCAGCTCGTACAGGTCCTTGTCCACCGGCTCCGGCGGCTCCGTCTTGTTCTTGATCCCGTCCAGGCCCGCCATCAGCAGCGCCGGGAACGCGAGGTACGGGTTGCACGCGGCGTCGGGGCAGCGGAACTCGATCCTCTTGCTCTTCGGCGACTTCGAGTACAGCGGGATGCGCACGGCGGCGGACCTGTTCCTCTGCGAGTAGACGAGGTTCACGGGGGCCTCGTACCCCGGCACCAGCCGCTTGAACGAGTTCGTCGTCGGAGCGCACAGCGCGAGCAGCGCGGGGGCATGCTCGAGCAGGCCCCCGATGTACCAGCGCGCGGTGTCGGACAGCTGCGCGTAGCCGAGCTCGTCCCACATCAGCGACTCGTCGTCCTTCCACAGCGACTGGTGGACGTGCATCCCCGAGCCGTTGTCCTGGAAGATCGGCTTCGGCATGAACGTCACGGTCTTGCCGTGGCGCAGAGCGACGTTCTTGACGACGTACTTGTAGAGCATCAGGCGGTCGGCCATCTCGAGCAGCGCGCCGAAGCCCATGTCGATCTCGGACTGGCCCGCGGTGCCGACCTCGTGGTGGTGCACCTCGACCGGGATGCCGAGGTCCCGCAGCGTCAGGACCATCTCGCTGCGCAGGTCCTGGTAGTGGTCCATCGGCGGGACCGGGAAGTAGCCCTCCTTGTAGCGCGGCTTGTACCCGAGGTTCCGGCCCCCCTCCTCGGCCCCCGAGTTCCACACACCCTCGACCGCGCCGATGAAGTGGTACGAGGAGTGCTGGTTCTGGTCGAAGCGGATCGAGTCGAAGATGTAGAACTCGGCCTCGGGTCCGAAGTAGGCGACGTCTGCGATGCCGGTGCCCTTGAGGTAGTCCTCCGCCTTGCGCGCGATGTAGCGCGGGTCGCGCGAGTAGAACTCGCCGGTCAGCGGGTCCTTCACGTAGGCGTGGATGATCATCGTCGGGTGCTGGCGGAAGGGGTCCATCACCGCGGTGTTCGCGTCCGGCACCAGGATCATGTCCGACTCCTGGATCTCCTGGAAGCCGCGGATCGACGACCCGTCGAAGCCGAAGCCCTCCTCGAACGCGTCCTCGGTGAACTCCTCGAACGGCATCGAGAAGTGCTGCATGAGCCCCGGGAGGTCGGAGAACCGGATGTCTACGAACTGAGCGCCGCTCTGCTGTCCCAGCTTCAGGACGTCGGACGGACTGGGTGCCATACAGCTCCTCCTAACGTGATGGATGGGTCGGTCTCGTGGGTGTCGCCCCACCGTACGCGGCGGCCATTTCCCGCCCGTTTCCCCTGTGTTTCGAACTCGTAACGAGAAGCCCCACGGCTACCAGTCGAGCTCGCTCTCGTCCCCGGGTGTCTCTGTCACGCGCTCGAGGCCGGTGCCGTCGGGAGCGACTACGTGGAGGTCCCAGCTGCTCTCGACGAAGCCGAGGAACGCGATCCTGCTCCCGTCCGGCGACCACTCCGGATGGAGCCCGCCGAGGTCCGCGTCGGTCAGGCGCCGCTCCTCTTCGGTCGCGACGTCGACGACGGCGAGGACGGTGTCGAAGTCGCCCTCGTCGACCAGGACCGTGAACGCGATCTCCGAGCCGTCCGGCGACCAGTCGGCGCCGGCCCGCGGCTGCCGGCCGCCGCTGAGCCGCTCCGGGTCCGAGCCGTCGGGCGCGATCGTGAGCAGCGCGCCGCCCCCGTCGCGACGGAACCGGGTGAACGCGATCCTCTCGCCGTCGGGCGACCACGCCGGCGAGAGGTCGTCCGAACGGTTGTCGGTAAGAACGGTCACCGCGCCGCTGCCGAGGTCGATCACACGCAGCTCCCAATCCGTGGCGCAGTCGCATCTGCGCTTGTGCATGAACGCGATCCGGCTCCCGTCCGGCGACCACCGGGGCAACGTCGCGTTCCGCACGAGGAGCTCCTTGCCCGAGCCGTCGGACGCCATGACGAAGATGCGTCCGATGGGGTCGTCACCCCGGGTCTTCACCCACGCGATCCGCGTCCCGTCGGGCGACCATTGCGGCAGCTCGTCGTCGCGCGGCCCCCTCGTCAGCCTCTGCTTGTCCGAGCCGTCGGCGTCCATCACCCACACGTCCGGGTTCCGGGGGTCGTCCTGCTGGTGGACGTAGGCGATCCGCGTGCGGTCGGGCGACCACGCGGGGTCGAGGTCGAACCGGTCGTCGTCGGTGAGCCGGACGGGCTCGTCACCCGGGGCGACCGTGAAGATCTCCGACCTCGCGGTCTCGTCGTAGACGTAGTTCGTGTGGAGGATCGAGGGCGGCTCCTGCGCGCCGAGCGGCGCGGCCACCACTACCGAGAGCGCACCGGTGAGGGCCGCGAGAGCTCGCCTCATCCCGCCAGCCAATCGGCGAGGCGCTCGGCCTCTTCCTCGTAGGCGGCCTCGATCCCGTCGCGGATCCAGCCCTCGACGCGGCCCCCGTACAGCGGGACGTTCACCTTGATCCGTCCGGTCACTCGCCGCGTCGAGCGGCGGCCGTCGCCGGAGACCTCGATCCCACCGGAGGCCGAGAGTAGATGCGCCGCGACCTCGGGATGGATGACCCAGTCCCAGCGCGACCGTGCGGGGTCCCACGTCGCCTCCTCGACCCACGCGGGGTCGCCGTCGCCCATCAGCTTGCGCGCCATCCCGGAGACGTCGACGTCGAGGACGCAGCGGACCCGTCTGACGACCGCACCGTCCCCGCCGTCCTCCTGAGAGAGGACCCGCCGCTCCGACAGCGCGCCGATGTCGCCGAGGGAGTCCTGGAACTTCCGGTCGAGGAGGGCGTCCGCGAGCGAGTCGACGGGCGCATCGAAGGAGTGGGCGAGCGAGAAATCCATCCGCTTCAAGGATACGACCGGCATTAGCGGGACGAACCGGACAACAGTGCTCAGGCGTTGACTGTAGTCACAGAAATCCCCTACTTTGAGGGGTGGACGCGCCATAGTCGTGCCGCGGACCGGCCCCCGATCTACGTAGTTCAGGCGGTGGGCGGCGCAGGCGTTCCCATATACCATTCTTTTCCAGGCAACCCCGGCAGGGACAGGAGAGGACACGGACGTGACCCGCTCTCGCATGGCTTCGGCGGCAGGTGTGCTGCTGCTCGTGTGGGCGGCGCTGACCGTCCCCGCGGCCGTGGCGCAGACGCCGTCGCCGTCGCCGTCCCCCAGCGGAAGCGGGGTCGGCGCGTCGCCGTCGTCCTCGTCTCCGTCGCCGTCGCCGGCCGCCCCGACCGAGTCGCTGGCCCTCCTCCTGGCCGCCGAGCCCGCGACGATCGACGTCGGAGCCGAGACGCTGCTGGTCGCGCAGGTCACCAACACCGGTACCGCATCCATCCCGGGGGCGACGCTCTCGCTGGTCCTCCCCGACGAGCTCGAGCTCGTCTCCTCCTTCCCGGACGGCACCGGCGCCGGGGACTCGTATTCGATCGACCTCGGCCCCCTCGACCCCGGTGAGTCCGTCGTCGCGCAGGTGACCGCCGCGGGCCTGACGCCGGTTGCCGGCTCGACCGTTGCGGCCTCGGTATCCGGCGGAGCGGCTACCGCGCAGGACTCCGCGACCGTGTCGGTCGTCGAAGGAGGCGGAGCCGCCGCGTTGACGGTCGCGAGCCGGACGCGCGGGGTCCTGACGCAGGTCGGCTCGATGGTGCACTACGAGGTCACGGTCGCGAACGAGGGCGACGAGGACCTCGAGGGCGTGCTCGTCGTGGACGTCGCGCCGCACGAGGTGGACGTCGTCTCGGTGGACCTCGTCGACGAGGTCGAGGCGGTTCAGATCGGCGAGAGCGGGGGCCGCCACGACATCGTGTGGAACGTCGGCTCGCTACCCGCGGGCTCGGCCGTGACGCTGCCGTGGGACGGGCGGGCGGTCGACGCCGGTGACCTCCGGGCGGTCAATTCCGTGCGAGGCCTGATCGGTACGACCGAGACCACGCGCTCGAGCAGCGAGTCGTACCTCGCGGCAGAAGGCGCCCGCGACGTCGACAACCCGCACTTCGAGCCGATCGAGGAGCGCGTCGTCAAGTTCGTAGACCCACCGTTCGGGGAACCCTCGCCGCGGGCGGCGACGCAACCGGTGGTGCTTCCTTTCACCGGAGTGTCGATCTCGCGGATCCTGCTCGCGGGCGTGCTGCTCGTGTTCGCCGGGATCCTGATCGTCGCCGGTGCGGGCCTCGCCCCGCGGGCGTCGCGCAAGGCCATCGCCGCGGCGATCTTCGCCGGCGTCGTGGGGGCCGCCTGTGTCTCGGGCGGGGGCGACGACGCCTCGATCTCGGGGGCCGCCGACGGCGCGACCCCGCGCACGTTCGGGACCGACGACCCGCGCGACGACGACACGCAGGTGAAGGGAGAGCGGATCGTCCGCGGCGACGGCGGAGAGGCCACCGCGGCCCCCGCCTCCGCATCTCCGGCAGCGAGCGCACTGCCCACCGCTCCCCCGACGGCAACGCCTCCTCCTCCGCCCGCAGCGCCGGTCGCGACCGCTACGCCCGCGGTCGTAGCCGCGGCGACGGACGCACCCGACGCCGCCCCGATCCGCAGCGTCACCGTCGTGACGACCGAGCTCGAGGACCTGCCGGTGGAGACGCAGGCGTCGCGCGACGGCGACAACACCGTCTCGTTCGGCTGGGACGAGGCCGCAGGTGGGATCACGGCGGCGACCTCGGGCAGAAGGCTCACGGCCGACGCGGGCTCGGAGCTCCTGACCGACCTCACCACGCAGAACGGTGCGATCGTCAACCGGCTCACGCTGCGGAACACCGCCGAAGCCACCCGGCTGCGCGTTCAGGGGCGGCTCGTGCACGAGGTCTACGACGGCGACCGGCTCGTGGCGCGGCTCCGCTCCGCTCCGCTCGACGTGGTCCTCTCGCCGGGGGGCGCCGTCGCCGCCCGGTTCTCGTACCTCGTCCCCACGGGCGACTACACGGTCCACGCCGCTTTCGAAGCGGACTAACAGGAAGGAATTGGGCGAAAGGGGGATAACCTTCTCCATCGTCCCGGCAGGCCGAAGAGGAACCAGTGACCCCGAACGCGGCTCCACCCCACGTCAACGAGCTGGAAGGCGCAGTTGCTGCGCTCCGGGGCGTGCGCGCGGCCCGCGTCCACTCGACCCCCGCGGGCCTCGAGTCCGTCCGCGTGCTCGTCGTGCCGGAGCGGGACCCGGGCGAGGTCGTGACGGAGATCCAGGGCATGGTCTTCGCCCACCTCGGGACGACGCTGGAGACGCACGCGATCGAGGTCATGAAGGCTACGGGGGCCGCGGCCGCGAACGGGCGGCCGAAGCGGCGGAAGCTGTCGAGCCTCGCCACCAAGCGGTCCGGAGACCGGTTCACGTCACAGGTGATCCTCGAGCTCGACGGCGACCTGCTCATCGGCGAGGACGACTCGCCCTCGGGACGCCGGTTCGAGCCGCGCTCGGTAGCCGAGGCGGTGCTCGACGCCGTCCGCCAGCTCGTGGCCGAGCCACTCGAGCTCGGCGCGGCGGACTTCATCGAGATGGGCGACTGCCGGATCGCCGCGGTCGCGGTCGAGCGGGCGAGCGACCTGCTGCTGGGGTCGGCCCTCGTGACGCTCGACGAGCACGACGCGATCGCGCGCGCGACGCTCGACGCCGTCAACCGGGTGCTGCCCGGGTCCCGTACCGCCTGACGCCGGCCTAGGGTTCTCCCGGCATGGGCGATGTCATCGCGCGGGCGGACCCGTGGGTGTTGCTGGTGGTGCTCGTCGCGGCCGCGTTCGCGTTCGCCCTCTCCCTGCTCGGGCTGAACTGGCTCTTCGCGACGAGGGCCACGAAGGCGCGGCTCGTGAAGGCGGGGCCGATCCGCAGGCTGTGGCGGTGGTACCGGTCGCTGTGGTTGCGCGTCCCTCTCACGTTCGCGGGATGGCCGCACGTCGTGGACGTCCTGTTGCGAACGCGCCGGGCAGCCGTGGGGTCTACGCCGGGCGAGATCGTGTGGCGCGACGGGACCGCCTCGCTCTTCCGCTTCCGCGGCGATGTCAAGCATGCGGAGCCGGTGCTGATCGTGCACGCGGTCGTGTCGCAGCCGTGGATCCTCGACCTCACGCCCGAGCGCAGCTTCGTCGCCGCGCTCGTCGCGGAGGGCTTCGACGTGTTCCTGCTCGACTGGGGCGACGCGGGCTCGAAGCAGGCGCAGCGCGGGCTCGGCTCGTACGTCGAGACGCTGCTCCGTGCGGAGACGGTGGTGCTGAAGCGCAGCGGCGGTGAACGGCTGCATCACGTCGGGTACTGCTTCGGCGGCACGCTCAGCCTCATGCGGGCCGCGGCGTTCCCGCACGAACACGTCGGCTCCGTCGCGCTCCTGGCGGCCCCCGTCGACTTCGCGATACCGGCGGGGCTCCAGCCGCTGATAGCGCACCGGTGGTTCAAGCCCGTCTACTTGCTGGACGGGTCCGGCTGCGTGCCGGCGGAGGCCGTTCGTGAGAGCTTCCACGCGCTGCGGCCGCAGGCCATCCGCACGACCTGGAATGCGTTGCGGCGACGGCGCGACCGCGCGTTCCGCGCCGCGTACGACCCGATCGCGCGATGGGTGTGGGAGCACCGGCGTCTGCCCGGTCAGATGTTCTTCGATCTCGTCGCGCTGTTCCGCACGAACGCGCTCGTCGCCGGCACGCTCGAGCTCGGCGGCGCGGTGGCGCGTCTCGAGAACGTGAAGGCTCCCGTCCTCGTGCTGATCCCCGAGCGCGACCACATCACGCCGAGCGGCTCGAGCCACGTCCTGTCCACGCGTGCAGGGATCGACGTCACAATCGTCAATGCCGCTACCGGCCACGTCTCGATGGTTGCCGGCTCCGTCGCGCGATCGACGACGTGGCCCGAGGTGGCGCGCTGGCTCGAACGGCACCAGAGCGGCGGCTCCGCATAACCGGCCGCGGCGTATCGTCGGCGCGATGAAGTGGCTGGTGCGCGGGCTCGCCGTGCTCGTGGTGCTGCTGTTGCTCGCCGACTTCGGCGCGCGGCTGCTCGTCGAGAACCTCGCCGGGCGCGCCCTCGCTTCGAGGCGAGGCTTCGACGGGGAGGTCGACGTCGGCTTCGGCGGGTTCCCGTTCCTGCTCCACCTGAAGGACCGCAGCTTCGACACCGTCACGATCGAGGCCGAGGATGTCCGCAGCGGGGGCTTCTCGGGGGCAGGCGTCCCGGATGGCGTCGAGGTGCGCGTGGACTCCGTGCGGTTCGAGATGCGCGACGTGCAGGTGTCCGGGGAGGTGTGGGGGGACGACCCCGACAGGAAAGTCACCGCCGCGGCCGGCTCGGGCACCGCGGTGATCGGACAGGCCGCGCTCAACCGCCTCGTCCCCGAGCAGTACGACGTGAGGCTCGTGCTGAGGGAGAACGGCGTGCGCGTCACCGGCACGGTTCCGGGGGTCCCTCAGGCCGGCGAGCAGACCGTCGAGGTGCCGGCGGATCAGGTCCGGCTCGAGGCGAGCGATCTCGTGGTCGCGGCGCCCGCTCCGCTCGGCGAGGTGCGCATCCCGATCCCGGTGCTGGCCGAAGGCGTGGTGTTCGAGAGCGTCGGCCTGGGCCGCGGGGAGCTGGACCTGACGTTCGCGGTGCGGGGGCTGAGCATCTCCCTTTAGGCGTCAGGTGTCGGCGAGTTCCCGCAGAGCGCGGCAGCCGGGGGCCGCGACGCGTTCGGTCTCGCCTGCGAGCGCTCGGAGCACGAGCCCGGCCGCGGCGAGGTCGGTCTTGAGATCGCCATGGCCGGCGCGGGAGCGGGGACAGACGTCCTGCAGGCGCACGTTCGTCGCGCCGTCCAGCGTCGCCGACCCTGGCGGCGTCACGATCTCGTCCAGGGCGGTCCAGATCGAGACGAACGCGGTGCCCTCCGGCGTCTCGTCCGGCTCGTTCAGGTCGCGCAGGAATGCGGAGCCCGGGACGAGCTGCGCACACGCGCCCGTGCAGGCGCCGGGATCCGCCGACGCAGCCATGCCCGCGATCCGGGCGCCGTGGTGCGGCGACCCGAGCGTCACGACAGTCCTCGCGGACGTGCCGGCGGGCAGGTCGTCGAGCGCCGCGCGCGCCACGACTCCGCCCGCGGAGAAGCCGACGAGATCGACCACGCGCGACCCTGTCGCCGCGACCACGTCTGCGACGCGCTCGGCCGACACGTCGATGTCGCCGGTGCCCGACCCGGGCAGGTTCACCGCCACGACCTCGTGCCCGGCGGCCTCCAGTCGCGCCTCGAGCGCCGACACCGACGCGGCACTCCCGCCGTAACCGTGGATCAGCACGACGGGCACCGCCCGGTCTTCGCGCAGAGGCGGGTCGACGCGGAGCGGCGCGTCCCCGCGGAGCGGCGCGTCCCCGCGGAGCGCCGTCAGCGCGAGCGCGGTGGCCGCGGCGACGCCGAGCGCGATGACTCCCAGGAGACGCTTGCGTCGCCGTACCGGAGCGAGCAATTGACTCATTCCTTGCCTTCGTGACCTACGTATGGGATAAGTCCCGCCTTTCCGCGAACCTGCGAAACGAGACAAATCCCTCAACGTGGAGGTATGTGGTGAAGCGAAGCATGGCAGCACTGATTGGTTTCCTGGTGATAGCGGGGCTCGCGCCCTCCGTATCCGCCACCCCGCCGGCGGAGCCGGGAGAGCAGGGACGGATCATCCGGCGCGATGACATGGGGGTAATGGTCCCCCCCGCAGGCGTGACTGCGACGCTCGAGCTCGTAATGCCGCACGGCGGCAACCGTGTCCTGACGGTCGAGCATCGGCGCGACGGCTCCGTCCACACGCGCTACGAGGGCCCGGACGCCGAGACGTCGACGGACCCGCACGACCAGTCGGCGGAGCAGCTCGTGACCGACACCGCGACGACGTTGTCGGCCTGCTCGACCGAGGCGTACAGGTTCATCCCGAACCTGCGCGTCGCCAACGACATGTGGTGGCTGTTCAACGACGACGTGATGGCCAACGGCGTGACGGCCGCGCAGGTGAAGGGTTCGCTGATCAACGCCGGCGCGAACATCACCAACGCCGACAACGACTGCGGCATGCTCGACAACATCCAGGCGCCGATCGTGTCCGGTACCAGCGACACCTCGCTGCGCACGAACTTCTACATCCGCTCGGACGGCTACCACGACTGCGGCCAGATGGATACTTACAACGTGTTCGAGTTCGGCCAGCTGAAGGACGCCCTCGCGTCGATGTGCATGTGGACCTGGGACAACGGCGACCTGCTGTCGGCGGACATCAGGTTCGGCCAGGGCAGGAACTGGTTCACGACCGCGACGCCGCCGTGCTCCAACAGCACGACAGGGACGAAGTACTGGGACTTCGAGGGCATCGCGACGCACGAGCTCGGTCATGTCTACGGGATGCAGCACAACGTGGCGGACTCGGCGACGCGAGAGGAGAAGCTGTACCACAGCCGGGCGACGATGAACGCCATGGCCCGCTACGACGAGGCCAGGTGCAACACCGGCTACCGGACCCTGGGCAAGGGCGACATCCTCGGCCTCGAGGTCCTCTACTAGGCACCGCTCGCCAAGGAGCAGTCAGACGCCGGGTCCTTCGGGGTCCGGCGTCTGCGCGTCCGTTAGTGGACGAGCCCTCGGCGGAAGGCCTCCGCCACCGCTTCGGTGCGGTCGTGCACTTCCAGCTTGCGGAAGATCTGCTTCAGGTACGTCTTCACCGTCTCCTCCGAGACGTGGATGTGCTCGGCGACCTCGCGCGTCGACTTGCCATGGGTCAGCTCCTGCAGGACGGTGAGTTCCCGGTCCGTCAGCGCCTGCGGGTCGCGGCCCCCGATGCGTCCGAAGATGCCCTCGGTGACGTTGGGGTCGAGCACGGACTTCCCGGCGGCGACGTCCTTGATCGCCTGCACGACGACCTCCTTCGAAGCCCCCTTAGAGAGGTAGCCGTCGGCGCCCGCCTTGACGGCCTCGGCAACGGTCCCCGGGTCCGTGAACATCGTGAGGATCAACACGCGCGTGTCGGGGGCTTTCTCCTTCACGAGCTTCGTCGCCTCGATCCCGTTCATCGCCTTGCCGAGGTTCACGTCCATGAGGATGACGTCGACCTGCTCGCGCTCGGCCCTCTCGACCGCGGCCGCGCCGTTCGAGACGACGCCGACGAGGTCGATGCCCTCGGCCATCGACAACATCACCTCGAGCCCCTGCGACACCAGCGTGTGGTCCTCTGCTATCAGCGTCTTGAGGCTCATCCGGCGAGACCTCCGGGCAGGACCGCCTCGAGCCTCGTCCCGTGGCCCGGACGTGTGTCGAGCTCTATGCGTCCACCGACGCGCTCCGCCCGCTCTTTCATCAGCCTCATCCCGTGATGCTCGTCGTCGACCGAGGACTCGGGGTCGAAGCCCGCGCCGTCGTCCTCGATCACGATGTGCACGAACCCGTCATTCTCCTCGACCCCGATGACGACTGTACTGCTCTGCGCGTGCTTCAACGCGTTTACGAGGCCCTCCTGGAGGATCTGCACGGCCGCGAGAGAGACCGGAAGCGGGGGCTCCGCGACGACGCCACCCTGCACGCGCACCTCGGTCTCCCACAACGTCGACACGTGCCCGACGTAGTTGTGGATGGTCTCCATGAGACCTCCCTCTTCGACGCTCGACCGGCGCAGGTCGACGAGCGACGTGCGCAGCTCCTGGATCGCGCCGTCGATCGCGTCACGGGCGTTGACGATGGTCTGGCGGGCCTGGTCGGCCCGGCCTGCGGCCATGAGCTCTGCCGCGTTGCCGCATCCGTACGCCGCGGCGGCGAGCATCTGGAGGCTCGAGTCGTGGATGTCCTCCGCGATCCGGTTGCGCTCGCGCTCGCGCTCCTGGAAGACCTTCTCGGTCGCTTCCAGCAAGGCCTTCTGCTGGGTCGCGAGCTTCTCCGAGAGCTCCTGCTGTGTCCGCGCGCCGACGATGCTGAGCCGCGCGAAGAAGAGGGGGATGAGGATCGCGGCGACGGCCGTCGCGCCGATGCGGACGTACGCGATCGCCGTCACCACGCCGAGCCCCGTCAACAGGAGATAGGAGATGAAGAAGCCGGCGATCGGCGCCGGGAGCAGGCCCCGCATCGCCTCGCGGTATGGCTGGCCGAAGTAGAGCCGGACCATCGTCGCGACGATGCCGAGGTTCAGGACGAGCCGCGCGATCGCCGCGGCCCCGATCACGAAGTGGCCTTCGGGGAACTCGAAGAGGTTGCCGTCGTAGAGGGCGAGCACGCCGGCCGCCGCCGCAACGGTCAGGACGCTCTGAGCGCGGTTGAAGAGAGCGCGCCATATGGGGACTTCGTGAGTGAACTCTCTGGGGTCCGTGGACCCGATGGCGGTGATCGTCATCGCGACCCACGGCTGGTCGCGGAAGAGGATCGCGAGCGCGAGGTAGATGGGGAACGCCATCGTGACCTCGGTGCCGAAGCCGAGGGAGACCGGGAGCAGCTCGACGGCCGCCAAGAGCGCGATCCAGAAGATGTACGTCGAGATCGCCGGGCCCGCCCCGTGGCTCTCCGCTACCGACCACGACATCATTGCGCCGGTTCCGAGGATCACGACCCAAGCGAAGACCTTCCCCTGCCTCACGTCGCCATCGTATGTAGCGCGGGGCAAAGAGAGAGGGAGGGGGCCGAAGTCCCCTCCCTCAAGCAGTGCTGTGCGTCGCTAGAACTTCCAGTTCGCTCCCGCTGTCTGGAACAGGGCGGCGAGCAAACCGGCAAATGCAACGAGCTTTAGCTTCAATGCGGACCTCCCTCCAAGAGAAGGTGTCTGGAAGACCGGCCCTGGGGCCGCCGCTCCGCTCGCGCTCACGCTATGTCGCTACGTCTGTTTTATCCGTTTCCCCCTCCGCTACCCGATCGGGTGCCTACTCGACCCGAACGGGGGATACGAGGTCCACGCTAAAGCTTGTTAACTAGTGGTGGCAATGGCCTGAGTGGCCTATTTCGTCGTCTTCGAGGTAATTCTTGGAAGCAACTGAGCCCGTCGGACCCACCGTCTTGATAGCGGAGCGTCACCTAACCGTGTCGCAGTCGCTGGCGCGGCTCGTCGAGGAATCCGGCGTCGGCTGCGTCGCGGCCGAGGTGCAGGACGCGGCCTCCGCGCTCGAGATGAGCCGCAAGATCGCGCCCGATGTCGCGATCGTCGACCTCGAGCTTTCACCCGGGTGCAGCCTGATACGCGGCCTCCACGAGGTCTGCCCCGACACCCGGATCATCGTGCTCGCCGACCGGATGGGCGGAGCGGACGCGGCGCTGGTCGACGCGTTAGCGGCGGGGGCCGTCGGCGCGATGTACAAGGAGAGCTCCAGCGCCGACCTCACCCGCGCGCTCACCTCTTCCTCGCCGCAGACACCGGTCGTCGTGGACGAGGCCGCCGGGCTCCTGCTCGGCTCCTACGTCGACGCGATGGCCGAGAAGCGACTGCGGGACCGTGCGACGATCGCGGCCCTTGCCGCGGCGGTAGAGGTGCGGGACATGGTCACGGGACAGCACCTGCAGCGCGTGACCGACCTCGCGACGCGCACGATCGACGCGATCGACTCGGGCCTCGCCAAGAACGAGGAGGTCGTCTTCGGGTTCATGCTCCACGACGGCGGCAAGATCGGCGTGCCCGACGCGGTGTTGAACAAGAGGGGGCCGCTCGACGCGGCCGAACGCGAGGTCATGCGCCGCCACCCGGAGATGGGCGTGAAGATCGTCGAGCCGATCGGGTTCTCGTCGATGGCGACCGACGTGATCATGTGCCACCACGAGCGGTGGAACGGCGAGGGGTACCCGCACGGGCTGAGGCGCGAGGAGATCCCCCTGGTCGCGCGGGCGTTCGCCGTCGCCGACGCGTTCGACGCGATGACGTCGGACCGCCCCTACCGGGCCGCGCTGCCGGCGGGGGACTCGCTCCAGGTGCTGAAGGACGCGGCCTATACCGAGTTCGACCCCGACGTGGTCGACGTGTTCATAAAGCTCAACGATTAGCTTTCGAGCTGGGAGCGCAGGCCGACGTTTGCTCTAGCGGGGCCGCAAGCGGCCCCGCCCTATGCGGATTCCTCTTCTCCTGGCTTCGTCGCCTTCGGCGACGGCCGCGAACGACCCCTCTGGTGTCTGTCTTGTCCGTTGTGTCATTTGAGCGGCTTGACGGGTTACCTCGGGCATGCCAGGTTCTCCCTGAAATACGTAGAAGACGCAGCGGGCGTCAGGTAGTTTTTTCCAGACGGGCGGTGTACTTTCCTCGCATGCGGGAGCAATTGGACCAGCTCGAGGCCGAGGTCCGGAAGATCGCGGGCGTCAAGAACGCGCGGATCGTCGGTACCGACAACGCCGAGGAGATCCACATCGTCGCGTCGGCCACCCGCTCCCCGAAACAGGTAGTCCGCGACGTCCAGTCGCTCGCCGCCGCCGGATACGGCCTCCCGATCGACCACCGCATCGTCTCCGTCGTGCAGCTCGAGGAGGCCGAGCCCCCGCCCCCGCCCTCGACGATCAAGCTCGATCCCCAGCCGGAGCCCGTCATGGCCCAGGCCGCGGCGCACGGCGACCGCCGGCCGGTGCTCGACCGGGTCGTCCTCGGGAGCCGCGGCAACACCGGATGGGTCGAGGTCAGCTTGAAGTGGCCCGACGGCACCGAGACCGACGGCAGCGGCACCGCAGGATCGTCCCGTGAGACGCGCGCCCGCGGTGCGGCGAAGGCCCTCGTCAAGGCGCTCGAGCCCGTGCTGAGCGAGCGCGGGGTCGAGCTCGAGCTGGACCAGGTGCTGATCCATCGCATGGACTCCGCCGACTCCGTGTTCGTCCGGGCGACGTTCTTCGAGGGCGGCAACGTGATACCCGTCGTCGGCTCCGCGATCGTCCACGACGACGTCGCGTCCGCCGCGGTCCGCGCGCTGCTGCACGCGGTCAACCGGAAGCTGACCTAGGCCCTTCTCCCGCCGCGTCCGCGCGGTGCCGCGGCTTGCGGTGCGCCATCATCCGCGCGTCGACGACGCGCGCCAGCCCGAGCGCCAGCACGACGTCCCCCACGCTGAGGACCTCCTTGAAGGGCGGGACGGGGATCGCGTCGCCGAGCCACGGCAGCGCGGTGTCTTCGTCGAGCGGCTCGTGCTTGAGGCTCGCGTCCTCGAGCGATCGCGTGACGCCCGCGGCCTCCGCGGAGCGCTCGAGCACCGGCATCGCGCCGTTGGCCGCGATCACCAGGACGTTCAGCGCCATCCCGGCCCCCGCGAGCGTCAGCCCCGGCAGCGTCCGGTTCGCGAACAGCCACGTGGCGACCGCGGCGTTCGACGCGAGAACGACCGCGAGGCCCCCGGTCTCGCCCAGCCACTCCGGGTCCCAGTAGACGAACACGAGCTGCACGACGAGCCCGGCGACCAGCACCGGCGTCCAGCGGAACGTCGTCTCGGCGAGCTCGTGGAGCGAGCCCCCGCGCAACCGTGCGGCGACCCCGGCGAGGATTGCGATAACGAGCGCGGTGAGCACGCCTGGAGGATACGCGCCTCCCGTACGATGCCCCCCGTGCAGAGGGTGCTGTTGATCGTGAACGCGCGGGCCGGCTCCGTCCGCGCGCGCACCAAGGACGTGATCGCGAAGGCGCTGTCGGCGGACTTCAAGCTCGAGGTGGCCGACACGATGTCGCGCGACCACGCGACCGCGCTTGCCGCGGACGCGGTCGACCGCGGGTTCGACGCCGTCGTCGCCTTCGGAGGCGACGGGACGATCAACGAAGCGGCGCAGAGCCTGGTCGGGACCGGGGTCACCCTGGGCGTCCTGCCGGGCGGCAGCACGAACGTCATGGCTCGGTCTCTCGGCATCCCGCGCGATCCCGTAGAGGCCACGGCGTTCCTCGCGTCGCGGCTGGCCGGGGGATCCCGGCGGTCGATCAACGTCGGCTCGAACGAGGGCCGGTACTTCATCTTCTCGACCGGGATCGGGCTCGACGCCGAGGTCGTGAAGCGCGTCGAGGGCGACCCCGAGGCGAAGGCGCGCAGCGCCGAGTGGACGTTCCTGCGCAAGGCCCTCGCCGCTGGTTTCGGCGAATACCGCGGCGCCGAGCCGTCGATCAAGGTCGAGGTCGAGGGCCGCGAACCGACGACCGCGGTCTTCGCCATCTGCTGCAACGGGCGCCCGTTCACGTACTTCAAACGGTGGCCGGTCGACGCGTGCCCCGGTGCGAGCCTCGACGGCGGCCTCGACCTGTTCAGCCTCCGCAAGGTCCGCCTGGCGACGGTCCCGCGGATCGCCTGGTCGGTGTTCGTCAGCCGCTCGCACGTCCGGTGGCGCAGCGGCCGCTACGACCACGACGTCCGGGAGGTCCGGCTCACCTGCGAGCGGCCGCTTCCCGTCCAGGTCGACGGGGACTACATCGGGGAACAGGAACGGGCGACGATCCGTTTGATACCGCGAGGGCTGGACGTCCTGGTCTAGGGCCGCGCCCGCTTTAGAGTCATGACCCACCGAGAAGGAGTGCCCCGTATGGCCATGCCCACCGTCGAGCAGATCACCGCCGTCCTCGGCGAGATCCAGGACCCCGAGCTCCACCGGGGGCTGAACGAGCTGAACATGGTCCGGGACGTCCGCGTCTCGGGCGACGAAGTCGCCGTGCTGATCGCGCTCACGATCCCGGGCTGCCCGCTGAAGGACTACTTCTACACGGTGATCCCGGCCCGGCTGAAGGAGGAGTGGCCGCAGATCGCGCACGTCAAGGTCGAGCTCACCTCGATGACCGAGGAGGAGCGCGCCGCTCTGGTCGGGGGGCTGCGGAAGGAGACCCCCGCGCCGTTCGCGCGCAGCGACTCGCCGACGCAGGTGATCGCGATCGGGTCGGGCAAGGGCGGCGTCGGCAAGTCCACGACGACCGTGAACATCGCCGCGTCGCTGGCGAAGCTCGGGCACACCGTCGGCCTTCTCGACGCGGACGTGTGGGGCTTCTCGATCCCGCGCATGCTCGGCATCCACGAGCGCCCGACGGTCGTCGAGGACATGATCATGCCGCCGACGATGTTCGGCGTGAAGGTCGTCTCGATCGGCCTCTTCACCACCGAGGACAACCCGGTCGTGTGGCGCGGCCCGATGCTCCACAAGGCCCTCCAGCAGTTCCTGACCGACGTCCACTGGGACGAGCCGGACTACCTGCTGGTCGACCTCCCTCCGGGCACCGGCGACGTCTCGATCTCGATCGCGCAGTTCCTGCCCGGCGCGAGCATGCTGATCGTCACGACACCGCAGGCGGTCGCCGAGAAGGTCGCGCAGCGCGCGGGCTTCATGGCGGAGAAGACCGGGCTCGACGTCGTCGGTGTCGTGGAGAACATGTCGTACTTCCGCGGTGACGACGGCAAGGTCTACGACATCTTCGGGAGCGGCGGGGGCCGGACGCTCGCGGACAGGCTCGAGGTCCCGCTGCTCGGGCAGATCCCGATCGACCCGCACCTGCGCGAGTACGCCGACCACGGCGCGCCGATCGTCCTGCAGGAGCCGGACAGCGAGGTCGCGCAGGCGCTCGAGCAGACGGCGAAGGAGCTGGTGAACCTGCTGCCGCCGAAGCCGAAGCCGTCGAAGCGGATCTCGCTGCCGATCATGAGCATGGCGCCCGGCCCCCACGGGCACAGCCACTAGAGCGCGGCGACCACACCCCTCAACAACGCCTCGACGCGGCCGGCCCCCTCGACCCCCGCGCGCCGGACCTCTTCGTGGTCGAGGGCCGCGCCCAGACCCGCGGCGGCATTGGTGACGAGCGACAGCCCCAGCACGCGCGCGCCGCGCGAACGGGCCGCGATCGCCTCGTGGACCGTCGACATCCCGACGAGGTCGGCGCCGAGCGTCGCCAGCATGCGGATCTCCGCCGGCGTCTCGTACACGGGCCCGATGACTCCGGCGTAGACGCCCTCGCGGATCCCCGGCGAGACCGCGCCTGCCAGCACCCGCAGCCCCGCGTCGTACACCTCCGTCATGTCGAGGAAGCTCGCGCCGCCGATCAGCGGGTTCGATCCCGTGAGGTTCAGGTGGTCGGAGATCAGCACGAGCTCTCCCACCGAGAGCGACGTGTTGATGCCCCCCGCCGCGTTGGTCAGCACGACGACCTCGCACCCGGCGTCGACGGCCGCGAGCACCGCGTGCGCGACGGCCGCCGGAGCGTGCCCTTCGTACAGGTGCACGCGCCCGGCAAGCACCAGTGACGGCACCCCTTCGATCTCGCCCGCGTAAAGAGCGCCTTCGTGTCCGGGGACGCGCGGGCGCGGCCATCCCTCTATGTCCGAGTACGGGATCGCCGTCGCGCCGGTGAGGCGTTCGGCGACCGAACCGAGGCCCGACCCGAGGACGATCGCGACGCGGTAGTCGGCGCGGCCGGTGAGATCCGCGATCGACATTTTCTGCGAAGCGGTCAGATGCCCGTCGACTCGCTCAGCTGGTCGGCCGAGAACGGGTCCGGCAGGAGCGAGTCCAGGCGCCGCGGCCCGTCGACCGCGTCCACGAGCAGCTCCGGCCCTCCGGCTTCGAACAGCAGCTGGCGGCACCGGCCACAGGGGCTGAGGACGTTGCCCTCGAGGTCGGCGATCGTGACGCCGACGAAGCGGCCGCCGCCGGAATCGTAGAGGGCGGAGACCAGGCCGCACTCGGCGCAGAGGCTGATCCCGAACGACGCGTTCTCGACGGTGCAGCCGGTGAGGATGCTGCCGTCGTCGAGCAGTGCGGCGGCGCCCATGGGGCTCTTCGAGTAGGGGGCATAGGCGCGGCCCGCCGCTTCGACGGCCTCGTTGCGTAGCTCGTCCCAGTCCACTCGCTCGGTCATGGCGCCATTGTGGTCGCTCGGCTTTCTTCGCGCCACTCCGGCCCGGGTGCGCGGGCGTCTGCTCTAGGCTCCCGGACGTGAAGATCTACACGCGCAAGGGCGACGACGGCACGACCGGGTTGCTCTACGGGGGCCGCGTCGGCAAGGACGACCTGCGCACCGAGGTCTACGGCACGCTCGACGAGACCGTCTCCGCGCTCGGCGTCGCGCGCGGCGCGGGCCTCGTCGAGAGGGTCGAGCAGATCGTCGTCCGCATCCAGCGCGAGATGTTCGTCGCCGGCGCACAGCTCGCTACGTCCGAGGAGAACCAGCCGAAGCTCACCGAGGGCGTCTCGAAGGTCACGCCGTCGATGACCGAGCAGGCGGAACGCGACATCGACGCTCTGCTCGACGAGCATCCGTTGCCGCAGGAGTTCGTGCTCCCGGGCGAGACGGCCGGGTCCGCCGGGCTCGACCTCGCGCGCTCGATCGTGCGGCGCGCCGAGCGCCAGGCGGTGGCCATGAGCCGCGGGGGCCTCGTGCCCGACCCGGAGATCCTGCGCTATCTCAACCGCGTCTCGGACCTCCTGTTCGCGCTCGCGCGCTACGAGGAGGCGTCACGCGGCCTGCGGGCCGCGCCCTCGCGGGAGCGGTGACGGCGTGCCGAGCGTGTCACCCGAGCCGAGCGCGTTCCGGTTCTGCCCCGTCGACGGGACCGCGCTCGAGGAGCCGGACAAGGACGGGGGGACGCGCTGCCCGAGCTGCGGCCGGTCCTGGTACCGCAACTCCTCTCCGGTCGTCGGCTGCGTGATCGTCCGCGGCGGTCGCGCCCTCGCCACCGTCCGCGGGATCGAGCCGCACAAGGGCAAGCTCGACATGCCGGGCGGCTTCCTCCTGAACGGCGAGGACCCGCTCGACGGCCTGAAGCGCGAGATCCGGGAGGAGCTCGGCATCGAGATCGAGGTCGACGCCTCCGATCTCGTGCAGATGGCACCCCACGTCTACGCTCACGAGGACGACTTCAACCTCGCGCTCGGGTTCCGCGCGCGCTGGGTCTCCGGCGAGGTGACGCCGGCCGACGACGTCGCGGACGTGAGGTGGGTGTCGCCGGGCGAGATCGACGACCTGGAATGGGCATGGGAGCACGACAGGGAGCTCGTTAGAAAGGTGTTGAGCGATGCGTGACAAGAAGGTGGAGGTGCCGGCTCTCGGTGACGCCGAAGACGTCGCCCGGATCTTCGGCGTGCTGCGGTTGGGCATCGGCGTCGCGACGATGATCGCTCCGTCGTTCGTGTCGAAGGTCTGGCTGGGTCGCGGCGCCGAGGACACTTCATCCCGTGTCGGGATGCGCGGGCTCGGGGGCCGCGAGGCCGCCATCGGCCTGGGAACTCTCCTCGCGCTCGAGCACGACCGGCCCGTGCGCGGCTGGATCGAAGCCGGCGCGCTTGCCGACGCGGCCGACGCGTTCGGCGTCGTCGCGCAGCGCAAGAGCCTGCCCGCGGCGCGCTGGATGCTCGCCGCAGGCATCGCCGCGGCGTCCGCGTGGTTCTGCACGCAGCTGGCCGCAGAGCTAGGTGAATGACCGGGAGACTCCCGTAGGACGGCATCGCTTGCGATGCCGTTAGGACCGATGGACTTCAGCCACTCCGAGGAGCAGCTCGCGTTCTACGCGTCCGTGAAGGACTTCGCCGCGCGCGTGGTGCAGCCGGGCGCCCACGAGCGCGACGTGGAGAGCCGCTTCGATCGAGACGTGTGGGACGCACTGGGGGAGTTCGGCCTTCTCGGCCTTCCCGTGCCGGAGGAGTACGGGGGCTCGGGCGCGGATATCGTCACGACCTGTCTCGCGCTGGAGGCCCTCGCCGAAGGCGGCCACGACGGCGGGCTGGGGCTCTCGGTCGGCGCGCACGTGACGATCGGCACCGTCCCGATCTGGCTGCACGGCACCGAAGAGCAGAAGCGCCGCTACCTTCCCGACCTGTGCTCGGGCCGCGCGATCGGAGCGATGGCGATCACCGAGCCAGAAGCGGGGTCGGACGCCGGCGCGATCAAGTGCAGGGCCGTGCGCGACGGCTCCGACTGGGTGATCAGTGGCTCGAAGATCTTCATCACCAACGGCTCCATTGCCGACTCCGTGATCGTGATCGCGGTGACGGATCCCGGCGCCGGGCCCGGCCAGGGTGTGTCCGCGTTCATCGTCGAGACCGACAACCCGGGCTTCGCCGTCGGGCGCGACCTCGACAAGATGGGGACGCGCTCTTCGCCACTGTCGTTGCTGCACTTCGACGACTGCCGCGTTCCGGGCGACGCGCTGCTGGGGGCCGAGGGGGCCGCGCTCTGGCAGGTCGCGTTCGAGTGCTTCGACTGGGAGCGGACGGTGATGATCGCCTCGTCCCTCGGCGGGATGAAGGCGTCGCTCGACGGTGCTGTCGCGTACGCCAAGCAGCGCGTCTCGTTCGGGAAGCCGATCGCGCACCACCAGGCGATCCAGCACAAGCTCGCCGAGATGAAGACGAACCTCGACGCGGCGCGGCTCGTGCTCTACCGCGCCGCGTGGCTGAAGCAGGAGGGGCTGCCGCACATGGTCGAGGCGAGCGTCGCGAAGCTGTTCGTCGCCGAGGCCGCGATGCGCAACGCGATCGAGGCGACGCAGATCTTCGGCGGGTACGGCTACATCAAGGAGTACCCGATCGAGCGCTCGATGCGGGACGCGAAGCTGCTCTCGATCGGCGGCGGGACCTCCGAGATCCAGAAGATGATCATCGCCAGGGGGCTGCTGGGCGAGTAGACGCGGAATCACAAGCATGTGACTCCCCGTATTTCTGCGCATGCGGCCGCATGTCAAGGCAGACTTCGCGACCGCCGATATCTAGCTGATGGATCAGCTAATCGCCTGCCCGGACTGCGGGACGCCGAACCGCATCGACGCCGAACTGTGCGTCCAGTGCTGGCGCGGGATGAGCGACGAGCTCGCGCAGAAGATCCCGATGACGTCGTTCGCGCCCCCGCCTCCGCCCGTGGTGCCGAGGACGCTCCGCCCGGCGCCCGCGGTCAAGAAGGCGCCTGCTCCGGAGCCGGTGCCCGAGCGGGAGAGCACTCCTCCCCTGGCGCCGTACTTCGCCCCCGCGGCGCCCGCGGCCGAGGGAGCGACCGCCGTAGCCACCGGCACGGTGACCGTTCCCACGATCGTGACGCAGCGGCGCGAGAGCGTCGCGTTGTGGTCCTTCTGGCACCTCGCGCTCGTCGGCATCTGTGCCTGGTTCCTCCCGATCGTAGTGACGTACCAGATGGCCGGGAACTTCGAGGGCCGCGGGATGATGGACGCGGCGCTGGCGATCCAGGTCGGCGGTTACCTCGTCGGGGGCCTCGCGGTCGCGTTCCTCGTGTACCGCTACCAGTACGGCGACTGGGACTCCGTCGGGCTGCGCCGCACCGAGCGGTCGCTCACCGAGGCCGCCCAAGGATTCGGGCTCGGCGTCGTTCTCATCGCGTCCTTCGTCGGCGGCGTCTACCTCGTCGCGCAGAAGCTCGACGTCGACGGGCTCGTCCGCACTCTCGTCGGAGCGACGACCGGGCCGGGCTTCGTCCTCGGCGCGCTCGTCGTCGTGGTGGGGGCCCCGGTCATCGAGGAGATCTACTTCCGCGGCATGCTCTTCAACCGCGCGAAGCGCGAGAGCGGCTTCGGCGGCGCGGTCGTCGTGACGACGATCCTGTTCGTGCTCGCTCACGGCTCGGGCCTGCTCGACCCGCCCCGGCTGCTTCTCGGGCTGTCGATGGGGCTCGTGCGCAAGACGAAGTCCGTGTGGTTCACGATCGGGGGCCACGCCGCGTGGAACCTCGGCGTAGTCGTGCTCGGCATCACGCTGCTCACGGGGCCGGCGCACACCTTCACCGCCGCCGACGGGTCGTTCTCTCTCCGGCACCCCGCGCAGTGGGACCGCATGGAGGAGGTCGAAGGTCTCGGGACCGACCTCGACCTCGTGCTGACGACCCCCGCGGGCGCCTTCATCGGCGTCGGCCGGTCCGAGATGGCGCCGGGCGTGAACCGCAGCAACCTCGGGTCCGTCCTGAGCCGCGCGCAGGGTGCGCTGCCGATGGGCGGCATGAAGATGGGCCCGATCCAGGAGACGAACGTCGTGCGCGGGGACCTCGCCAAGACCTACGAGTCGAGGATCGAGATCCAAGACCCGATGCTCGGAAAGGGTCAGGCGCGGATGGTCGCGGTGGTCAGAGAAGGGTCGACGAAGCTGATGGTCGCCGTCATGGCGTGCCCCGAGGCCGAGTGCGCCGCCGCCGACGCGGACTTCGACGAGATGCTCCGCTCCGTGAGCTTCTCCCGCTAGACCCCGTCCTCTGCGGGAACCGACAGCCGTACCAGGCGGGCGAGCTCGCGGCCGATCGAGGTCACGCCGTCGGGGGTCTCGACCGTGATCGGGCCCTCCATCGGAGCGATGTCCTTCACGTACAGGGTCGCGCCGGGGCGGATGCCGTTCTGGTCGAAGTAGGGGAGGACCTCCTCCGTCACCTCGGAGATCTGCTCGACGGTCCCGGTCCCGCCGGCCTCGGTCTCGCTCAGCCGCTGGAGGACCCGGAAGTCGACGACGCAGATCGGGTGCCCGTGGGGGCAGTACGCGGGGTAGTCGAGCGCCTTCGCCATCGCCTCCTCCACCCGCGCGGAGATCGCGTGCTCGATGCGGTGGGCCTCGCTGTGGACCTCGTACCAGGCCATCCCGAGCTTCTGCACGAGAAGGCACTCGACGAGCCGGTGGCGCCGCAGGATCGTGTGGGCGAGCCGCCGCCCCTCGCCCGTGAGCATGATCGACCCGCCCTTCTCCCGGACCAGGTAGCCCTCGCCGGCGAGACGCTTCAGCATCTCGGAGGCGGAGGGGAGCGACACCTCGAGGGTCCGCGCCAGGACCGTTGCGGTGATGCGGTCGCCATCCTCCTCGAGTCGCTTGATCTCTTCCAGGTAGTCCTCTACGCCCCTCATCGCACAAGTGTACTAGGGGCCTGACCTGCACATTTGCCCCATCTGCTAGGGTCTGCCGCTGGTGAGAGGACGTAAGTACATCTCCCGAGCGCGCGTCGGCTCGGCGAGGCGCCCGAACCGAGCGGCCCGCGGGACGGCCGCCGCCCTCCTCCTCGTGACGAGCGCCGTGACGGTGCTTGGTGGCGTCGCCGCCTCCGAGGAGACGCCCGAGGACCTCAGGGCCCGGATGGCCGACATCCAGGCCGACCTCGACGCGACCACCCAGGAGCTCGAGGACCTCCACGCGGACGAGGAGCGGCTCGAGAGCGAGCTGCAGGTGATCGAGACGAAGATCTCAACGCTGAAGAAGCGGGAGAAGAGGCTCACGAGCGTGGTCGCGGAGAGGGCCGACGAGCTGTACCGGTCGGGCTCGACGGGGATGGTCGAGATGCTGATGAACTCCGAGAGCATCGCCGAGCTGTCCGACAAGGCCGAGATCCTGTCGCGGGCCTCCCTCGGCGATACCAGCGCGTTCGTCGAGATGGCGCGGACCCAGGACGAGCTCGCCCTTTACAGCCGCCAGCTCGCGGAGAAGCAGGAGACGCTCGCGGCGACGGAGGAGAGGAAGCAGGCCGCAGCGGAACGGCTCCAGGCACAGTTCGACGCGGTGGCGGCCGATTACGCGGCGCTGCAGCGCGAGCTCGCACGGGTCGAGCCCGTCTCTTCGGCCCCCGCGCCCGCTCCCGTCTCCGCGACGTCGTCGATCCCGTCGACGAACGGGAAGGCATGCCCCGTCGGCCAGCCGCACTCGTTCATCGACAGCTGGGGGTACCCGCGTTCCGGCGGGCGTTCGCACGAGGGCGTCGACATCATGGCGTCGTACGGAACGCCGGTCTACGCGATCGTGTCGGGCACGATCACGTACGCGGGATACGGCGACAGCGCGGGCAACTGGCAGATCCTCTCCGGCAGCGACGGCAACGCGTACTGGTACATGCACAACCAGAGCAACATCGTGACCGGTGGCTCCGTGAAGGCCGGCCAGCAGATAGCGACCGTCGGCGACACCGGCAACGCGAGCGGCGTCCCGCACCTCCACTTCGAGTACCACCCCGGCGGCGGCGGACCCGTCAACCCGTACCCCCTGGCGGCGGCGGTCTGCTGACGCACGCACCTCTCGCAATAACCGTCGCGGCGGTGGGCGCGGAGCTCACGCTCGAGCAGCAGCCGAACCTTCCCGTCACACCCGAGCTCCTTGCTAGAGACGCCGCGGCCTGCGCCGCCGCGGGCGCGTCGATCTACCACCTGCACGTGCGCGACGCCGCCGCAAGCCCGACGATGGCGCTTGAGAGCTTCCGGGCCGCGCGCGACGCGATCGAAGGGGCGACCGACCTGATCGTGCAGTTCACGACCGGCGGCGCGGTCACCGACCCCGAGGAGGCGCGCCTCGCACCGCTCGACCTCCGGCCCGAGATGGCGACGCTGACGACCGGAACGGTCAACTTCGGCGACGGCGTCTTCTCGAACCCGGTCCCGCTCGTGACCCGTCTCTACCGGCGGATGATCGACAACGGGGTGCTGCCGGAGTACGAGATCTTCGACGCCGGGATGATCGCGACCGCGACGCGCCTGCGCGACGAGCTCGGTGCGCGTCACCACCCCCACTTCGACTTCGTCCTCGGCGTCCCCGGCGCGTTGCCCGCATGGGAGGACGCGCTGCCGTTCCTCGTGCGCCACCTTCCCGACGCGGCGACGTGGAGCGCGACCGGGATCGGACGGGGTCACCTCGCGGTCGCGGAGCAGACGATCACGCTCGGCGGGCACGTACGAACCGGCTTCGAGGACGTCCTGTACTTCGCGAAGGGCCAGCTGGCGGTTTCGAACGCGCAGCTCGTCGAGCGCGTGGCGGACATGGCGCGGCGCGCGGGACGCAGCCTCGCAACACCCGCCGAGGCGCGGGCGATGCTCGGCCTCGGCCCCCGGGCCGCGATACCCTGACCTCATGACCGACCCCAAGCGCCGCCTCGTCGAACGGATCGCGGACGAGGGCTACCTCAGCGGCCTTGGCGAGAAGGCCCTCGAGGACCTGCGCGCGATGCGCGACGAGTGCAAGGAGGCCGAGACCGAGCTCTCGTTCGAGCGCCGGCTCGCACAGGCGCGTATCGACATCCTTTCCGCGGAGCTCGACCGCCGCAGCGGGGGAGGAAGCTCCGAGGACCTGATGTCGCGGCTCCCGCAGATCCTCGCCGCCGAAGAGCGTCGCCCGGGAGAGCAGCCGCTGCCGAGCCGGGCGCCGGACTTCTCGGTGCCGCGCAACGCGGACATCCCGCGGCGGCGGATCGAGGAGATCGTCGGAGAGCAGACGCTGTCGCGGCTCCCGACGTTGCCGGACGAAGAGGTCAAGAAGATCCTCGCGTCGCTCGCGGAGCACGAGAAGTCGTTGTCGGTCCGCCGCCGGAAGGTCCAGGAGATCATGGACACCGTGCAGGCCGAGATCGTCCGCCGTTACGTCAGCGGCGAAGCGGACCCCACCGCCGCTCTCGGCTGACCGGAGGGCGCCGCCGCGGCCCTAGTGGCCGTGCTTCTTGTGGCCCTTGCCCTTGCCGCCCCCGTTGCCGTTGTCGTGGGCGTGCTTGGAGTGGCCGTTCGCCTTACCGTTGGAGTGCCCGGCGCCCTTCTTCTCCTTGACCGGCTTCCACGTCGTCGGCTCGTCCTTCGGCTTGCTCGACTCCTCCGCGGCGCCGCGTGCGTATATCGGCGCGGGGTCGGCCTTGCGACCGTGGCCCTTGCCGTTGCCGGCGTGCTTCGGGGGCTTCGCGGGCTTCGGCTTCTTGCCGTGGTTGTCGTGCTTGTCGTGGCCGTAGGCGTTCCCATAGGGCGGGCCGTCGGCCGTCTCGGTCTCGTCGGCCGCCTCGCGAGGCGTGAACGCCACGACCTCGGGGGGAGGCTCCGGTGCGCGCCGGCGAGGCTTCTCTTTCTTCTCCTTCTTCTCCGGGGGCCCGTCGTCCGCCGGTGCGCCGGGAGTGACGCGCGGAGCCGGCGCCGGAACCGCCGGCGCGTCGGCGCGGGCGAATGTCTCACGGACGATCTGCTCGATGGGGTCGCCGGGCTCGCCCGGCGCAACCGCGGGTGCGGGCAGGCGGATCGCCCTCGTCCCGCCGCCGCGCGCCGGCGCGGCGGGCTCGATGCGTCCGGTCGCGAGACCCTGCAACCCCGCCTGCTCCGCGAGGGAGGAGAACGCGAGCAAGCTCCCCGCAGCTACTGCCGCGAGGCTGCTTCCTACGATCGTGGCCAGGTTCGGCCGGCGCTCTCTGAGGTGTCTGCTCACGGGCCTAAGGTTCTCCGCGGGATAGTGGATGCCTTCCCAGCGTATTTGCTCGATCACGCCGCGTATATGCGCGCGAGGTTCTCGACTACATGCCGCTACAAGACATATCGGACAGTCAGGGATCCTTCTTAACACGTCGATCAAGCCTGCTTGCAACTGTTATGCAGTCGTGCTATAGCTGTTAGCAGGACGGAAGGGCGACGACGCCTCGGCGGGAGGACGGATCTTGGCCAGTCGGATGAAGCTGGGCGAGCTCGGAGCCTTCATCCGCGAGCAGAGGCGGGCGAGCAGGCTCTCGCTGCGCAAGCTCTCGGACCTCGCCGGGATCTCGAACCCCTACCTGTCCCAGATCGAGCGGGGGCTGCGCAAGCCGTCCGCGGAGATCCTGCAGGCGATCGCCAAGGCGCTGCGGATCTCGGCGGAGACGCTGTACGTGCAGGCCGGGATCCTCGACGACGAGCGGGAGCACGACCTCGTCGCCGAGATCCTGAAGGACGGCTCGATCAACGAGCGTCAGAAGCAGGTGCTGATCGACATCTACCGCTCGTTCCTCGAGCAGCAAGGCGATCCCGAGGGAGCGCCGCGGACGGTCGAGGACGTGGTCGAGCAGGAAAGGAAGAGCTGAGGAACAAGGCCTGACGGGATTCGGAGCGCCCCTATCTTCACCCCCCCACCCGGCGCCGGCCCCCCGAGCGGATCCCGCCGGGGGCCCGGCGAGCTCCGACTCCCGTCACCTATTGACCCCGGCGCGCGGCCGTCGCCGAAGGCGACGAAGCCGAGGACCGGTGAATCCGCACAGGACGGGATCGCTTGCGTAAGGCAACCGTCGCCGGAAGGCGACGACGCCAAGCGCCGAGGGATCGCCATAGGACGGGATCGCTTGCGATCCCGTTAGAGAGGAGGTCAAGAGATGCACAGAACTCGAGAGGTGCTCTACGCCGTCGTCGGCGCAGGCGACTACACGATCGAGAAGGTCAAGGACGCCCGCAGGATCGTCGACCCGGCCCTCTACTCCGACTTCGTCGCCCGCGGCCGCGACATCTCAGGCCGCATCGGCAAGTCGGCCCCCACGCGCCGAGCGATCGATCGCACCCGCACCGCTCGATCGCAGGCCAAGGCCGCCGCGACCAGCGTCCGCAAGGCCGTGCAGGCCAACGCGACCGCGGCCCGCTCCGCCGCAGGCAAGGTGGCCCGCTCCGCCTAGCCCCACCACCCCAGGCTTCACGAACCATCCATCCGTCTCGGGGACGGCTCCGGCCGTCCCCGTTTCGCGTTCTGCCCCACGGGGCAACGTGGAACAACGAGAACCGGCGGCCTGTTGAGGGATACGTGACCCAGACTGCGACCACGGACGTCCGCGTCCACACCGGCTCCGACGCCTTCGGGCTGCCCGCGTGGCCCGAGCTGCTCGCGCGCGACCCGGACCGGCACGTCTTCGCCACGCCGGAGTGGAACCGCGTCTGGTGGGAGGAGTTCGCCGGCGACAAGGAGCTGGTGGTGCTGGAGGTCAGGCGGGACGACGCGACCCTTGCGATCCTCCCCCTGTACCGCAAGCACGAGGACGGCCGGAAGGTGCTCCGCTTCGTGGGCGGCATCGACCTCACCGATTACCTCGGCCCGATCTCCGCGGCCGACGACCGTCGCGACGCGGCCGGGGCGCTCGTGGAATGGCTCCACGAGGGCTCGGTGGACTGGGACGAGCTCGACGCGCACAACATGCCGGTCCCCCTCGGCTTCGCCGAGTTTCTCGTCGAGCGGGCCGACACGTGCGACTTCCGCTTCGCGCTCGACCAGGAGGAGACGGCCGCGGTGCTGCCCCTGCCGCCGGACTGGGAGGCATACCTCGCGAGCCTCGACTCCAAGGAACGCCACGAGCTGAAGCGCAAACGCCGCCGCCTCGCGCGGGACCATCCCGACGCGGTCTTCCGGACGGCCACCGCCGAGACCCTCGAAGGCGACCTGAAGACGTTCGTCGACATGCACCGCGGGGCCGAGGGCCACAAGGGCCACTTCATGAAGCCCGAGGTCGCGACGTTCTTCGAGCGCGTCGCACGGGCGTTCATGCCCCTGGGGTGGCTGCGCCTGGACTTCCTCGAGGTCGGGGGCCGCGCGCTCGCGTCCACGTTCGGCTTCGAGCTCGACGGAGTCTTCTACCTCTACAACTCGGCCTACGAGCCCGAGGCGGCGCGGCTGTCGCCGGGGCTCATGCTCGTGTCAGAGCTCGTGAAGGAGACGATCGACCGCGGGTTCGAGAAGTTCGACTTCCTGCGCGGCCCCGAACGCTACAAGTACCAGCTCGGCTCCCAGGCCGTCCCGCTCAACAACGTCCGGGTCATCCGCTCGCCCGGGATCTGAGCCCAGTGGAGCCCGGGATCCGGCGGCTGGCGGTCGTCGCCTACCACTCGTCGCCGCTGAGGTCCCCGGGTGACGGCGACTCCGGGGGGATGACCGTCTACGTCCGGGAGCTGGCCGAGGCCTTCGCCCGCCGCGGCATCCACACCGACGTCTTCACGCGGGCGGACGCGACGGGCCCCGCCGTGACCACGCTCGCCCCCGGCGTCAGGGTCGTCTCGATAGACGCGGGCCCCCGCTCGGCCGTCCCCAAGGAGCGCTTGATCGAGCACCTCGGCGAGTTCACCGGCGGCGTCCGTGCGTTCGCGCTCGGGCAGCGGCTGACCTACGACGTCGTCCACTCCCACTACTGGCAGTCGGGGATCGCCGGGATCACGCTGGCCCGCGGCTGGGACGTCCCCCTCGTCCACTCGCACCACACTTTGGGGAAGGTGAAGAACCGGTACCTGGCACCCGGGGACGAGCCCGAGCCGCGCGTGCGCCTCGACGGCGAGGCGAGGGTGATCGAGGCCGCCGACGTGCTCGTCGCGAGCACCGACGACGAGTGGAAACAGCTCGCCTGCCTCTACGGCGCGTCGCACGACAAGCTGAAGACCCTCCACCCGGGCGTCGACCACGGATCGTTCTCCCCCGGCCCCCAGGGCGAGGCGCGGGCTGCCCTCGGGCTCGGCGACGGCGCGGTCATGCTCTACGCGGGGCGCATCCAGCGGCTGAAGGGCATCGAGCTCGCGATCCGTGCGGCCGACGAGCTGCGGTCCGCGCTCGAGCGCCCGCTGACACTGTTGATCGCCGGCGGCGCGAGCGGGCCGGCCGGTGCGATCGAGGTCGCGCGCCTGCGCGCGCTGGTGGACGAGCTGGGGCTGGACGACGTCGTTCGGTTCGTCGGCGCCGTCCCTCATCCTGAGCTTCCGGTCTACTACCGCGCGGCCGACGTGCTCGTCGTGTGCTCGCACTCGGAGTCGTTCGGCCTCACCGCGCTCGAGGCGCACTCCTGTGGCACGCCCGTCGTCGGCACCCCCGTCGGAGGCCTCTCGCACGTCGTCGCAGACGGACGCTCCGGGTTCCTCGTCGACACGCGCGACCCTGCCGTGTTCGCCGCGCGTTTGAAGACCGTGCTCGCCGACGACCTGCTGCGCGAACGCTTCGGCGCCGCGGCGATCGAGTCCGCCGCAGCGTTCTCGTGGGATCGGACGGCGGTGTCGTTGCAGGAGTTGTACGAGTGCCTCGTGCGGGAGAAGTCACCCGAAGCATGCACTTGCTAGCCACACCGCGAATTTTTCTCGCACCGCGCTGACCAGCATCTTTAACTGTCTACCAGGGGTTTCGCGTTGTTGACGCGATCAGGTGCCGTCGCTATCTTCTCGCAGTCCCGAGCGGCCGGAAGGGCTCGCCCGGAAGGTCGCCCGGGACATGAAGGCCCCAAAAGTCCGAGGCCGTTCTGGCATCGCCGTGTGTGGGGAAGTACACGGGGAAGCGAGACCAGCTGAGGTTTTTGGGGCCTACTTCATTTCCCGGTCAGCGCCCTCAGGAAGAAGCGCAGGTTCGCGGGCCGCTCGGCCATCCGCCGCATGAGGTACGGGTACCAGTCGGGGCCGAACGGGACGTACGCACGCACGCGGTGCCCCTCCCGCGCCAGCTGCTCCTGATAGTCCTGCCTGATCCCGTACAGCATCTGGATCTCGAACCCCTCTTTGCCGACGCCCGCGGCCTGCGCGGTCCTCTTCGCGTGGTCGACGAGGTCGCTGTCGTGGGTCGCGATCCCGGGGTCGGTGCCGCGCTCGAACAGCCACTCGGTGAGGAAGCGGTACTGCGCGTCGATCTCCTTCTTCTTCTGTAGCGCGAGGTGCTCCGGCTCCGCGTACGCGCCCTTCACGAGGCGGACCCGCGGCTTCAACGCGGCCAGCGTCTCGAGGTCCACCGGCGTCCTCCGCAGGTACACCTGCATCGCCACGCGCAGGTCGGGGAAGTCCGCGCAGAGGAGCCGGTAGACGTCGAGGGTGTCCACGACGTACTCCGACTGCTCCATGTCGATCTCGATCCGGGTGCCGATCCGCTGCGCGTCGGCTGCGAGCTTCCGGACGTAGTCGATGCACGCACCCTTGTCGAAGGCCATTCCGAGCTGCGTGAGCTTGATCGACACCGTCGTGTCGAGGCCGGTCTCGTCGATCCGCTTGATCGACTCGAGGTACGCCTCCGAGGCGGCGCGTGCGCCGGCGGGGTCGGTCACGCCCTCGCCGAGGAGGTCGAGGATCCCACCGATCCCCTTGGAGTTCAGCTCCTTGATCGCCTCGATCGCGTCCTCGAGATGGTCGCCCGCGACGAATCGGTGGGCGACGCCCGCGAGCTTCCCCTGGGTGACGAAATCCTTGATGCGGTCCTTCTCCGAAGCCCAGATCAACGCTCGGCCGAGCACGCTATAGACCCTCCCGACTGGTATTGCTGCCATTATGTGACGTCATGGCGAGGCTGGCGGTGCTCGGTGCCGGGAAGATGGGCGAGGCCCTCATAGCGGGGCTGGTCGCGTCGGGATGGCGCAAGCCCGAGGACATCGTCGCTACCGCGCGCTCGGCCGGCCGCCTCGAGGCGTTGTCCGCGTCGTACGCGGTCCAGACCACGCTGAGCAACGCCGAGGCCGTCGCCGGCGCGGAGGTCGTCGTCCTCGCGGTCAAGCCGCAGGACGTGGAGAGCCTCCTCGGCGACGTGTCGCCGCACCTCGGGTCGAGCCACACGATCCTCTCGGTCGTCGCGGCGATCACGACGTCGTTCATCGAGGCGCGGCTCGGCGGTCCGGTGCCGGTCGTCCGGGCGATGCCGAACACGCCGTCGATCGTCCACGAGGGGATGGCCGGGATCGCGGCGGGGCGTCACGCGAGCGACGAGCACCTCGCGCTCGCACGCGAGGTCCTCACGCACGTGGGCCGTGTCGTGACCGTCCCGGAGAGCTACCTCGACGCCGTGACGGCGATCTCCGGCTCGGGCCCCGCGTACTTCGCGCTGCTCGCCGAGGCGATGATCGAGGCCGGCATCCTGCTCGGGCTCGCACGCGAGACGTCCACCGAGCTCGTCGTCCAGACGATGCTCGGGTCGGCGAAGCTCCTGCGCGACGAGCACATGCACCCGGTCGAGCTGCGCGAGATGGTGACGTCGCCGGGCGGCACCACGATCCGGGCGATCCGCGTGCTCGAGCAGTCCGGCGTGAGGGCCGCGTTCCTGAACGCGATCCAGGCGGCGATGGAGCGATCCCAGGAGTTGGCCGCCGGCCAGCCGGAGATCTAGGCCGTGCCCGGCGTCGTCGTGCGTCCGGTCGAGGTGGCGGACGTGGAGGGGTTGCTCGACATCTACGAGTCGGTCGCGGCGGAGCGCCGGTACATCGCCGGCGAGCTTCCGGTCGACAGGGCCAAGAGACGCTCCGGGTGGATCTCGATGATCGAGGGCAAGTCGCCCGGCAGGTACTTGGCGGCGGAGGTGGACGGGGCGCTCGTGGGTATGGCCAGCGTCGCGGGGACCAGCCCCCTCGAGCTCGGGATGATGGTCGCCGCGC
Source organism: Actinomycetota bacterium (assembly GCA_035942255.1). Lineage (GTDB taxonomy): Bacteria > Actinomycetota > CADDZG01 > CADDZG01 > WHSQ01 > JALZEG01. Next base: position 50,863 of record DASZDG010000002.1, read on the forward strand.
CGTGGCGCGGGAAAGGCGTGGGCACGGCGCTGCTGGAGGCGTGCATCGAGTGGGCGAAGGAGTCGGGCGCCCACAAGATCTGCCTCGAGGTGTGGCCGCACAACGACGGCGCGATCGCTCTCTACGAGAGGTACGGGTTCGTGCGCGAGGGCTATCGCCGCAAGCAGTGGCGGCGGCGCAACGGCGAGCTGTGGGACTCGGTGATGATGGGATTGCTGCTGGTGGACGACGAATGACGGAAAGCGTGGCGCTCGTGCGCGTCGAGGACATCGCGCGCATGTACGACTTCGGCTCCTCGCACCCGCTGCGGCCCGAGCGCGTCCTGCTGACGTACGACGCGATCCGCGACCTCGGGTTCACCGGCCTCCCGAACGTCAGGGAGATCGCGTCCCGCTCCGCCACCGACGAGGAGATCACCGCCGTCCACGACCCGGACTTCGTCGCGATGGTGCAGGCGCTCGACGCGGGGGCCGGGAACCGCAGGACGGCCCTGGAGTTCGGCCTCGGCACACCGGACAACCCCATATTCGACGGGATGCACGTCGCGTCGGCGGCGGTGTGCGGCGCCTCGATAACCGCGGCGGAGGCCGTCGCGAACGGGGACGTGCAGCACGCGTTCAACCCGGCGGGGGGGCTGCACCACGCACGCCGCCGGGAGGCGTCGGGCTTCTGCATCTACGACGACCCGGCGGCGGCGATAGCCAAGGTCCTCGAGCTCCACCCGGACTGGCGCGTGATGTACGTGGACGTCGACGTGCACCACGGCGACGGCGTGCAGTGGATCTTCTACGAGGACCCGCGCGTGCTGACGGTGTCGTTCCACCAGTCCGGCCGCTACCTCTACCCCGGCACCGGCTTCGAGGACGAGATCGGGCGCGGGGACGCGGCGGGGACGTCGGCGAACGTCCCGCTGATGCCGCTCACGGGCTCCGACGACTACCTGTGGGCGCTCGAGGAGGTCGTGCCGCAGCTCGCGGAGGCCTTCCGCCCCCAGCTGCTGCTCACGCAGCTCGGCGCGGACACCCACTACGGCGACCCGCTGGCGAACCTCGGCCTGACGATGCCGGCGTACCCGCGGATGGCGCGCATTCTGCACGAGACCGCCGACCGTCATGCCGGCGGCCGCTGGGTGGCGACCGGCGGGGGCGGGTACCAGGCCGAGACGGTCGTCCCGCGGGTGTGGACGATCCACTTCGCGGAGATGTGCGGGGCCCCCGAGCTGATCCCGGCGGAGTGGCTGGACGACGTCGACCCCGCCGAGGTCTCGAGGAGCTACCGGGGGGCGATCGAGCGGTCGGTGGGCCAGGTGCTCGACGCGTGCCTGCCCCGCCTGTCGGCCCTCGCGGGGCGGTAGACGTTACGCCGCCGGATGCCGGAGGGTACTTCCCTATATGGGGAGCTGGGGAGCACGGCGGATCCTCGCCGTCGCAATCGCACTTGCCGCCGCGGCGTCCGCGGGCGCGGCGCCTTCCGCCGCGCAGCCCGAGGAGCCGGTCCGTCCGAACGTCCTGATCGTGATGACCGACGACCAGCGGGCGACGGGCACGCTGGAGGTCATGCCGGAGACGCGGCGGTGGTTCGAAGAGGGCGGGACGACGTTCGTCAACGCGCTCGCCACGACGCCGACGTGTTGCCCTTCGCGCGCGTCGGTGATGACGGGGCTGTACGCGCACAACCACGGCGTCCACACGAGCGAGCGCGGGCAGGCGGAGCTCCTCGACCAGCAGCTCACGATGCAGCGATACCTGAGGCGGGACGGCTACCGAACGGCCGTCTACGGGAAGTACCTCAACGCGTGGCCGCGGAGGCTCGACCCGCCTTGGTTCGACGACTGGGCGATCCTCACCCAGAGCTCGTCGGCCGCGTACTTCGGCGGGCGCTGGAACGTCAACGGTGACGTAGGCATCTCGAAGCGCTACTCGACGCGCATCATCGAGCGCAAGGCGCTGAAGTTCGTAGCGCGCGCCGAGCGGGACGACGAGCAGCCGTGGCTCATGTACCTCACGCCGATGAGCCCCCACCTCCCGGCCGTTCCCCATCCGGACGACGAGGGGGCCGAGCTCCCCCCGTTCGAGCGGACGCCGGCGATGTTCGAGGAAGACCGGAGCGACAAGCCCGCCGAGGTGCGCGAGCAGGACGTCGACCCGAAGGTCGTCCGCCAGTGGCGGCGCCGGCAGCTCCGGAGCCTGATATCCGTCGACGACATGGTCGGGGAGGTGTTCCGCCTGCTCGCGGAGAACGGCGAGCTCGAGGACACGCTCGCGATCTTCATGTCCGACAACGGGTTCCTGTGGGGCGAGCACGGCCTCGGGCAGAAGATCCGGCCCTACGAGGCGTCGGCGGAGCTCCCGTTCCTCGTGCGCTGGCCGGGCCAGCTCGAGCCGGGCTCGGTGGACGAGCGCCTCGTCGCCAACGTGGACATCGCCCCCACGGTCGTCGAAGCCGCGGGGGTCGCCGCGGAGCACGACTACGACGGGCGTTCGTTGCTCACCTCGGATCGCGACCGCGTGCTGCTCGAGCAGTGGAAGCGCGCCAACCGCACGGTGCCGAACTGGGGCGCGCTGCGCGGCAACGACTTCCTGTACGTCGAGTACTACGGCCCCGAGCGGCTCGTCCCGGTGTTCCGCGAGTACTACGACCTGGAAGAGGACCCGTGGGAGCTCGAGAACCTCTTCGGCGACGCCGACGTCGCGAACGATCCGCCGGACGCGGCACAACTCTCGCTCCAGCTGCATCGCGACGTGAGCTGCACCGGCACGTCCGGGGCGGCCGCCTGCCCCTGAGCGATAACCTCACCCGATGGTCGATCTGCATCGTCTCGTCGCGTACGCGGTGCCCGCTGGGTTCCTGCTGCTCGCGCTCGCCGCGCTCTACACGTACCTCCGCAACAAGGAGCCGGGAGACTGGTTCTGGAACCTGCTCGCGGTCGAGCAGGTCGTCCTGGGAGCCCAGATCGTCGTCGGCATCGTCCTACTGCTGATGGGGAACCGCGCGGTCACGAAGGGGCCCGACTGGCTCCACTACTTCTACGGCGGGGTCTTCCCGCTTGCGGTCGTCGTCTTCGCTCACCGCTTCTCGGGCAAGCACCAGGGGGCCGAGGTCGCGGCCTTCGGCATCGCATCGCTGGTCGCGTTCGGTCTGACGTTCAGGGCTCTGCAGACCGGTCTCGGCTGGTTCACGGGGTGAACCTCGCCGACCTCGTCATCCTGCTCCTTGCGGGGCTGGCGGCGTATCGCGGGTTCCGGCACGGCCTCGTCGGGCAGTTCTTCGAGCTGGGTGGCGGCTTCCTCGGCCTAGTGCTCGGGGTGACGCTCGCAGGCACCGTCGCCGACGCGTTCGACGCGGAGCCCGGGTTCAAGGGGCTGTTGATCTCGCTGCTGACGGTGTTCATCCTGCTGTCGCTCGGCCAGACGGCCGGCCACCTGATCGGCCACCGCTTCGGGGCAGCGGCCCGCGCGGCCCGGCTCGGGGGGGTGAACGCGGGGCTGGGCGCGGGCTTCGGCATCTTCGTGACGCTCGTCTCGTACTGGATGATCGGCTCCCTGCTCGTGCACGGCCCGTGGCCCGAGGTCGCACGGCTGATGAGCCGGTCGGAGATCCTGAAGCAGCTGAACGACGTCTCGGAGCCCCCGGACGTGCTCGCGTACCTCCGCCAGTACCTCGACACCGCGGGGTTCCCGCAGGTCTTCACCGGGCTCCCGCGGCCGATCGGGGAGCCGGTCGACCTGCCGCCGGGGCGTCTGGCGCGGCGGGCGGCGCGGCGGGCGCAGGCGTCGACCGTGCGGATCGTGGTTCCCGCGTGCGGCGGGCAGCAGCTCGGCAGCGGATGGATCGGCGCCCCCGACACCGTCGTCACGAACGCGCACGTGGTCGCGGGCGGAACCGAGATACAGGTGCAGGACGACGCCGGGACGCACTCCGGCCGCGTCGTGCTGTTCGACCCGGCGACCGACGTGGCGATCGTCCACGTCGCCGGGCTCGCCGGCCCTCCGCTCGACCTCAACACGGGGGCGCTGGAGCGCGGGACGCCGGGGGCCACGCTGGGGTACCCGGGGGCCGACGCGCCGAGGCTCGACACCGACCCCGCCGCGGTCCAGAACAGCTACCCCGCGCGCGGGCGCGACATCTACGGCCGCGACGACGTGACGAGAGAGGTCTACGAGCTGCGCGCGTCGATCCGCCAAGGGGAGTCCGGGGGCCCGTTCGCTCTGCCCTCGGGCCAGGTCGGCGGCGTCGTGTTCGCGGCGTCGACGACCGACGGCAACGTGGGCTACGCGCTGACGGGGGCCGAGATCGTGGACGAGCTCGAGGAGGGGGCCGCGCGCACGGAGCCGGTGTCGACGGGAGACTGCGCCCGCTGATCGTGCGCGTTAGCCAGCGTGACCGTTGAGGGACGGCGGACGGTCGGCGACCGTTAGTCCTCGAAGGTCGGGCCGCTAGGCCGTCTGGCCCCCGTCGACCACCAGCGTCGTCCCCGTCACGAACGACGACGCGTCCGACGCGAGGAAGATCGCGGCCCCCACGATCTCGTCGGCCTGGCCTATGCGGCCCATCGGGATCATCGCCTCGATCGTCTGCCGGACGCTCTCGTCCCGCACGATCCAGTCGTTCAACGGCGTCTCGATCCACCCCGGCGCGATCGAGTTCACGCGCACGCCAGAGCCCGCCAGCTCCTTCGCGACCGCCTGGGTGAAGAGGCGCACGCCGCCCTTCGCCGCGGAGTAGGGCGAGAGGCCGGGCGCGCCCTCGATGCCGGCCACCGACGAGATCTGGATGATCGACCCGCCCCCGTGCTCGAGCATCTTCTGCGCCGCGAGCTGAGTGCCGTGGAAGACCGAGTCGAGGTTCAGCGTGCGGAGCTTGTCCCACCCCTCGGGCCGCAGCGTAACGAGCGGCGCCGTGAAGTTCGAGCCACCCGCGTTGTTCACGAGCACGTCGAGGCCCCCGAGCTCCGCGACCGTCCGCTCGATCAGCGCCTCGATCTCCTCGCGCACGCGCACGTCCGTCGGCACGACGAGCGCGCGCCGTCCGAGCGCGTCGATCTCCTTCGCGAGCGTCTCGAGGTCGCCCTCGCTCCGCGCCGCGACCGCGACGTCGGCACCGCACTCGGCGAACCCCAGCGCGATCGCGCGGCCGATGCCGCGCGACGCCCCGGTGACGACCGCGATCTTTCCGGCGAGCGAGAAGCGTTCGATGGCCATGTGATCTCCCCTAGGAAATGTTTCCTAGGATGCTCCCATGGCCGCTTACCTGGGTGCGACGGGACCCGACCGTTCCGCGCCCGACCTCGCGCAGACGGCGGACGCCCTTGTCGCGGCGGGGATAACGGGGCCGCACCAGAGCCACTCCCGCCACAACAACATCTCGAAGATCAACGGGATGCTCGAAGGCACCGGCGACACGTTCGGGCTGAGCGGCCTCGACAAGTACTCGGCGACCGAGGTTCTGGGGTTCCTCGCGGAGCTCACGGGATGCTCAGACGACATCGAGGACGACTGCGAGTTCGACACCCTCGACCCCCAGCGGACCGTCGCCGGGATCGTTGCGGCAGCGAACCGGCTCCGGGACGAGGCGGTGCGGGGCTCGTCGCTCCTCGTCGCGACCGGGCACCCCACCGGCATGCTGGAGCACCACATCCGGGTCGTCGACGCGTACCGCCGCGCGGGCGGCAAGGTCACGCTGCTGCGCGAGGACGAGAACATCTCCACGCGCCCGGGCAAGCACATGGAGGTCCGGTACACCGGCGGCGTCGGCTGCCTCGCGGACTGGGGGCAGCTGCGCCACACGCACTCGTCCGAGCCGATGGAGCGGCTCCTCGAGGGCGAGCCGTGGCCGGACGTCGTGCTCGGCGACCACGGTTTCGCAGGTGCGGCGATCGAGCGCGGGATCCCGACGGTCGCCGTGATGGACATCAACGACCCGGCCCTCGCGGTCGCGTCCGCCGAGGGCCGCGACGTCGTGATCGTCCCGATGGACGACAACCGGCCCCCGCGGCTCTACGAGCCGTCGTGGACGATCTTCGAGCACGTCCTCGCCGGCGGCGAGCTGTGATCGACCTGTCTGCATCGGCGGCAGCGATCCTCGACGACTGCCTGCAGGTCCGGGCGGGCGAGGAGCTCCTCGTCGTCGCCGACCCCGGGACGCGCCGGATCGGTGAGGTCCTCGTGGCCGGGGGCCGCGAACGTGGAGCCGAGGCCGTGCTCGTCGAGATCGCGGAGCGCACCACGAACGGGACGGAGCCCCCTCCCAGCGTCGCCGCGGCGATGGCATCGTGCGACGTCCTGATCGCTCCCACGACGAAGTCGCTGTCCCACACTGAGGCACGCCGCGCGGCCAACGCGGCGGGAGCGCGCGCCGCGACAATGCCCGGCATCACCGAGGAGATGATGGCGAGGACGATGGCGGCGGACTTCGCCTCGTTGCGCCCTCGTTCGCGCGAGGTGGCGCGGCTCCTGACCGAGGGCTCCGAGGTGAGGATCACGTCCGCGGCCGGGACCGACCTGACCATCGGGATCGCGGGCCGCACCGCGCTGTCGGACGACGGCGACCTCAGCGAGCCCGGCGCGTTCGGGAACCTGCCCCCCGGCGAGGCCTTCCTCGCGCCGGTCGAGGGGACGACGAACGGGACGCTCGTGGTCGACGGGACGATGTGGCCGGCCGGGAGGCTGTCGGAGCCACTCGTATGGGAGGTATCGGGCGGCTACGTGCGAGAGATGACGGGGCGGCACGCAGACGAGGTGAGGGCCGCGATCGAGCCGTACGGGCACGAGGCGTTCGCGATCGCAGAGCTCGGGATCGGCACGAACGACGCGGCCCAGCTCACCGGCAACGTCCTCGAGGACGAGAAGATCCTCGGCACGATCCACGTCGCGATCGGCGACAACCACACGTTCGGCGGGACCGTCCGCGTCTCCAGCCACCAGGACGGGATAGTCCTCGACCCGACGCTGTCGATAGACGGACGCACGATCGTCGAGGGCGGCAAGCTGCTCGTCTAGGCGCGTGCGCACGCGATGGCGAGCCCCGACGGCTTGGGTTCTCCGGGACAGATCGGCGGCGCTTTCTGGAAGCGCGAGTCGTGCGACATGCTCCAGACCGCGATCTTCCCGGTGTCGCAATCGATGGCGCCCTTGCCGTGCACGATGGGATCCGACTCGGGAAGATCGTCTGCACCTCGTTCGAGCACATAGGCGACGTGTCCGAGCTCTCGTCCCGGCTCGTAGGAGACGTCCACTTCCAACAAGCTGATGCGCTCGTTCTGAGCGGCTCGGCGCTCGAAGTAAGACTCCAGCTCTCGCGGGTCGTAGCCGTGGCTGACGAAATGTCGCTTACCAGCGCCGCGACTCCATTCGCTCACGGAGTACCACTTCATATCTGGGGCGAAGAACCGCGACACCTCGACGGAGCCCTCGCTGATCGCCGTGAGGAAGCCGACGATGAGCTCGCCGACCTGGCGGGGCGCGCAGGAGGACGGAACTCGGTGGGCTTCGCGAGTGACACGGACTCGTTGGCTACTGCCGGCCGCGGGCGAAGTCACCAGGGCCTCCCGTTCAATCCTCGCGCGCGTCGGACCGTCACAGGCCGGTTGCAGCGCCACCAACAGGACCACGACCGCAGGACGAAGGAAATTCACTCTCCTAAGTACACCGCCCGAGGCGAAAGGGTTCCCTCCGGCGCCGAAAACGGCACCTGAGCAGGCAAAACCCCGGCTGTATATACTTCCGCCGTCATGGACGAGCTCGAGCAGCAGCAGCCTGCGAACCCCTCGCTGATGGGTGGTTTCCTCACCGTCGCGGAGGTCGCCCGGCAGCTGCGGGTGTCGAACATGACCGTCTACCGACTCGTGAAAGCAGGAGAGCTTGCGGCCGTACGCGTGGGACGTGGCTACCGCATCAGGGGCGAGGACGTCCGGAAGTACCTGCAGCAGCGATATATGGATGCGGGCTAGCACGGCGGCCGCCGCCGGCGCGACCGAGACCGTCCTACGGGGCGGTCTTTTTGTTGACCCCCCCGCTACCGGGAGCCTCCGTTGAGGGCCGCGGTCGAGGAGGTCTACGAGCGGCTGCTAGCGGCCCCCGGAGTGGTCTTCCTGCTCGGCGGCATCGACACCGGCAAGACGACGTTCGGCATCGAGCTGGTGCGCCGGGCGACCGCAGCGGGCATCCCCTCGGCGATCGTCGACGCGGACATCGTGCAGTCCACCGTGGGCCCGCCGACGACGGTCGGCCTGAAGGTCTGCCGGGAGGCCGGCGACCTCACCCGGGAGGCGTTGAGGAAGGCCGACGGCCTCGGCTTCGTCGGCTCGACCGTGCCGAAGGGCCACCTCCTCCCGCTGGTGACGAACTCGGCGAAGCTCGTCGCCCGCGCCAAGGAGGCGGGGGCCAAGCTGATCGTCGTCGACACGTCGAGCCTAGTGTCGGGGATCTACGGCCAGAGCCTGAAGTTCTTCAAGATGGACCTGATCGCCCCGGACTACACCGTCGCATTCGAGCGCGGGGGGGAGCTCGAGCCCATCGTCGGGATCGCGCAGCGGTTCGTCCCCGGAGAGGTCATCGAGATCGAGGTCTCGCCCGACGCGCGGATCCGCCCGGTCGACGAGCGCATCACGTTCCGCGAGGAGCAGTTCGCCGCGTACTTCGCCGTCGGGACCTCGCGCTGGAGGGTCAAGCCGACGGTCTTCATGCCCACGCTCCCGCCCGAGTTCGACCTCGCCCTGTTGGACGGCCTCGTCGTCGGCATGGAAGATGGGCGCGGATCCTGTGTTGGTATAGGGGTCCTCGAGCACGACCCGAACGAGGACCTGCTCCGCATGGTCTCGCCCGTCACCGAGGGCGTCCGCGGCCTGCGGCTGGGATCCGTCCGCATCGACGTCTCGGGCCAGTCGCGGGGGCCGGTCGACCTGCGCCAGCTGTTCGGGTCCGAGTGACAGACGCACAAGCACAAGAGGGAAGGGAAGTAAGGCAATGCCGTCTCTGATCAAGAAGCGCCGCAAGAAGATGCGCAAGAAGAAGCACCGCAAGATGCTGAAGAAGACGCGCTGGCAGCGCCGTCAGCAGGGCAAGTAGCTAGCGGGCCCCCAGGGGCAGCTCGTACCCCGGCGCGGCCGCCGCGCGGGCACGTCGCCGCGCCGCGATCGACCGGCGCTCCTGCGTCGTGAGGCCGCCCCAGATACCGAACCGCTCGCCCGCGGCGATCGCGGCTTCGAGGCAGGGCTCGCGCACGGTGCAGCCCGAGCAGATCGTCTTGGCCGCCTCGGCCTCCTGCTCGACGGGGGGGAAGAACATCTCGAGGGGCAGCAGCCTGCACGCTGCTTCGTTCTGCCAGAGCTGATCCGGGGACAAATGTCTCTCCAAGGGAGCGAGCAACGTGGATCGCGAGTGTAAGAACGTGCGGCCCGGCCAGTCAATGCCTTTACCTTGCCGGGAGGCCGCGGCCGGGGGCGCTCGTTAGGATGCCGGGCGTGAAGAAGAGGGAGACGCTCACGTTCCTGTCCGACTACGGGCTGGAGGACGAGTTCGTCGGCGTGTGCCAGGGCGTGATCCTTCGGATCGCCCCGCACGTGAAGATCATCCACATCCACCACAACATCCTGCGGCAGAGCATCCGCCACGGCGCGATCGTGCTCGAGCAGTCGATCCGCTTCATGCCGGAATCCGTGCACCTCGCGGTCGTGGACCCGAGCGTCGGCTCCGACCGCCGCGCGATCGCGATCGAGTCGGGCTGGGGCGAGATCTTCGTCGGCCCCGACAACGGGTTGCTGATGCCCGCCGCGGAGCAATGCGGGGGCGTGAAACGCGCCTTCGAGATCCTCGAGCGGAGCTTCCTCCTGACGCCGATCTCGCGCACCTTCCAGGGCCGCGACGTGTTCTCTCCCGCGGCCGCGCACATCGCGAACGGCGTCGACCCAGCCGACCTGGGCCCGGCGATACCCGCCGGGGACCTCGTGTGCCTCGAGATCCCGGAGGCGTGGGTCCACGACGACCACCTCCACGCGGAGGTCCTCCAGGTCGACCGCTTCGGCAACCTCCAGCTCAACGTCAACCGCGACCATCTCGAGAAGGTCGAGCTGTCGAACGGCGCGCTGCTCGAGGTGCGCATGGAGGGACACCGCATCCACGTCCCGCTGGGCAACACGTTCGCCGACGTGGACGACGGCGAGTTCGTGCTCATCGAGGACTCGTACCGCCACCTCTCGCTCGCGGTGAACAAGGGCGACGCGGCCGCGCGCCTGCGGGCCCGGGCGGGCTCGACGGCGATCGTGGGCCCGACCTCCCGCTGACCGGCGGGAGTACCCTCGTGGGCATGACCGAGAGCGCGGGCAAGAGGATCCTGATCACGGGCGTGTCGCGGTTCCTCGGCCTCCGCCTCGCGAAGCGGCTCGAAGAAGCAGACGACGTCGCCGCGGTCGTGGGCGTCGACCTCGAGGAGCCGCCCGTTCCCGTCCGCGGCCTCGAGTTCATCCGCGCGGACATCTCGAGCCCTCTGATCGCGCGCGTGATCGAGGCGACGAAGGTCGACACCGTCGTGCACACGAACATCGGCTCGAGCCCGGGCCGTCTCGGCGGGCGCTCGCGCATGAAGGAGAACAACGTCATCGGGACGATGCAGCTCCTCGCCGCGGCCCAGCGCGCGGACCGCGTGAAGAAGGTCGTGATGAAGTCGTCCACCGCCGTCTACGGGACGGGCGCAGCGGAGCCGTCCCTTATCCCCGAGGGGCACGCGTCGCGTCAGGTGGACCTCGCGGGGTACGGGAAGGACTGCGCGGACGCCGAGACGTACGCGCGCGACTTCGGACGGAGGCGCCCGGACGTCGACCTCGTGATCCTCAGGACGCAGAACGTCGTCGGCCCGACGGTGCGGACGAGCATGACCGACTACCTGTCGCTGCCGGTGGTGCCGACGGCGCTCGGCTACGACCCGCGGCTGCAGCTGCTCCACGAGGCCGACGCGGTCGAGGCCCTCGCCCTCGGCGCACTGCGCGACGCGCGCGGGATCTTCAACGTCGCCGCGGACGGCGTCGTCTACCTCTCGAAGGCGATCCGGCTCCTGGGCCGCGCGGAGCTCCCGCTGCTGCTGCCGATGGCGCAGTCGACCGCTGGATTGTTGAGGAGGTTCGGCCTCGTCGACTTCCCGACCGACCAGCTGAACGTCATCATCTACGGCCGTGTCGTCAGCACCGCACGGGCGCGCGCCGCGCTCGGCTTCACGCCGCAATGGACGACGGAGGAGACGCTCATGGACTTCCGCCACCACCGGAGGCCGGACGCGCCGGCCCCCGCGTCGGACCATCCCGCGTGGGAGCGCGAGCTGTTCGACTACCTCAAGGCGCGTCGTCCGGAGACCGTGTGATGGCGGGCGCAGAGGTCATCCGCTTGCACGACCGGCGGTCGAGCAGGGCTCCCGAGACGAAGACCCGCTGCGCGGCGACGACCGCGACCGGACGCGGCTGTCGCAACTACGCGCTCCCCGGCAGCGACTACTGCAGCATCCACGAAAGTGACGCGACGGCCCGCCGCCGCCACCCGTCCACCGGCACCGGCGCGCCTCCGCCGCCGGCGTACGAGCCCGAGTCGTCACGAGGGCTCTTCGAGGGGATCACGGACTTCGTGCGGCGGCGCCTCGCCGGCGACTACCCGATCGACGACTTCGGCTATGACGAGCACCTGTCGCGCGAGGTGCTGCTACCGCTCGCCCGTCCGCTGTACGAGAGGTACTTCCGCGTCCGCACGCTCGGCATCGACAGGATCCCGGGCGAGGGGGCCGCATTGCTCGTCGGCAACCACTCGGGGACGATCCCGCTCGACGCGATCATGGTGCAGTACGCGGTCGCGAACGAGCATCCGCAGAGGCGGCCGGTGCGGAACGTGGCGGCGGACCTCGCTTTCCAGATGCCGTTCATCGGCCCCCTCGCGCGCAAGAGCGGCAACGCGGTCGCCTGCGACGAGGACGCGTTCGAGCTGCTGCACCGCGGAGAGCTCGTCGGCGTCTACCCCGAGGGCTATAAGGGCGTCGGCAAGGGATGGAAGGAGCGCTACAAGCTCCAGCGCTTCGGCCGCGGCGGGTTCATCGAGATCGCCCTGCGGACGCGCACGCCGATCGTGCCGGTCGCGATCGTGGGGGCCGAGGAGGCGTTCCCGATGATCGCGAACGCGCGCACGCTCGCGCGCGCGTTCGGCTTCCCGTACTTCCCGATCACGCCGACGTTCCCGCTGCTCGGCCCCCTCGGGCTGCTCCCGCTGCCGTCGCGCTGGCTGATCGAGTTCGGCGAGCCGATCCCGATGGACGACTACCCGGACGACGCCGCGGAGGACGCGATGCTCGTCTTCGACCTGTCGGACCGGATCAGGGACACGATCCAGCAGATGCTCTATCGCAACCTGACCCTGCGGGGCCGCGCCTTCCTCTAGCGTCTAGCCCCCGAGCTGGTAGATCCGCATCACGCCGAGCACGCCCGCCACGGCGATCGCGGCGAGCAGCAGCATGATGGCGTAGAGCGTGTTCCGTCGCATGACGTCGGCTAGGCCTCCCGGCGAGGGAATGTTGTCAACGGACTGGGTCCTCTCCGGACGCCGGCATGGGTAAGCCGACATGGTCGCGCAGCTTAGGTAATCGGGCAACGAGCAGGCGGAGCAGTCGATCGGCGAATTCGTTTGCTTCCACCAGTTGAGGCACGGACACGGCCGACGCCGATAGGTGGACGACGAAGTCCCGGACCTGGCGGACTGCGTCTATCTCCTCATTGAACAGGTTCGCCCACGTCTTTAGCAGATCGAGCTCTCCGTCATCGAGCTCGATCCCCGTTGGAGCGACACGCGCTTGTCCGGCCAAGTAGTAGCGCTCGATCTGAGCCCACTTGTGGGTGAGGGACGATCCGAGCTCTGCGAGATCGCTGGCTGCGATGTGTCCGCGGCTATTCATCCGGCCGATCCTCCTGAACGAATCGCGCCGCTCTCTTTGCGAACGTCTTGAAGTCGACGTTGATGATGTTCTCTATCCGTTGGGTCATTTGGTTTTGTACTCGAACGATGTCCCGCTCAAGGCGCTTTTGCTGCTCTTCCTGCTCGGCGACCTTCCGCTTCAACGAGATTAGTCCAGGAATCGCGACCTCGGCGACCTGTGGGAACAGGAGGATCGGCACGGGGATGAGCAACACGAGGAAGTCGGACGTCGCGGGAGGGCCGCACGCCTCGGCCACGGGATCACGCCCGACCCGACTGGCGATGTCGCGACAGACCTGCCAATTGTCCGCGAAGAGACTGAGGCCCACGATAAAAGTCGGGACGAACGAAATCAGAAGCGCGAGCCGCCATTGCCACGACGATGGAGTTGGGTCGTCAACCGATTCCGACGCCGATCCCCTGCTTTCCTCGGATGCTCGGGAAGTCCCCCTGGTCCGCACAGGGGGGATCCTCCCGTACGTTCCGCCGGACCGGTGTGGCGGCCGCAACACTGCAGCGGGGGCCACAGCGCGACCTGGGACGCCTCTCGCGCGTGTATAGGGCGTGGAGGTGATCGGAGTAGCCGGCGAGAGCCCGGGGCGTTCGGACGTCACGCCCCTCGAGGCGCTGTACCGCTCGCACGCGTCCGGCGCCGTCCGGCTCGCGTACGTGTTGACGGCCGACGCGGCCGCCGCCCAGGACGTCGCGCACGAGGCGTTCGTCCGCGTCGGCGGGAAGCTCGCCGGGCTCAGGAACCCGGACCAGGCCCGCGCCTACCTGTTCAAGACGACGCTGAACCTGTGCCGGTCCCGGGCGCGGCGGTCGAAGGCGGAGCGTGCCGCGACCGAACGCCTCCATCGCCCGAGCGTGGACGTTCAGCCGGACGTGGGCGCGCGCGACGAGATGTGGGGTGCGCTGCTGAGGCTGCCGCTGCGCCAGCGATCCGCGCTGTTCCTCCGCTACTACGAGGACCTCTCGGAGGTGCAGGCCGCGGAGGCGCTGGGGTGTTCGGTCGGAGCGATGAAGTCGTTGGTCAACAGGGGGCTGAAGGGGCTGCGGTCGCAGCTCGAAGGAGCGAGCGATGAATGATCTCGAGGCGCGTCTGCGCCGCGTGCTGCACGAGGAGCTGGACCCGGTCGTCGCCGACGCCGTACGCGCCGCGACCGTGACGACGAGGGCGCGACGCGCGCGGCGCCTGCGGGTGCTCGCCGCGGCCCTCGCCGCGCTCGCGCTCACGGCAGGGGCCGCCGCGACGGCTGCCACGCTGATCGACGACCGCGACGACCTGCCGCCGGCCGGACGCCCACCGGAGCGGGGGACGTTCTCCGTGACCCTCGGCGAGGGCCGCACCGCGCTCGTCGTCGTCGATCGCGTGCAGGGGCAGGTCTGCTACGGGTTCGACTACCCGATCGCGTCGTCGGTCACGCTGCGCCGAGAGCACCCCGGCCCCCGCGACCCGGTCGTAGCGACCCTCGCGTCTTCGCCGGACGCGTACTACGACAGGAAGTGCGCCCGGATCGACCGTGCCGCGGCCGAGGACGTCCTCGACGCGCCGGAGGACCACTACATCCGCTTCGACGTCGCGGAGAACGCCACCGCCGGGGCGCTGACGCCGTACGAGCCACCGCCCGGCAGCATCCCGTACGAGGCGGAGGTCGTGTGCGGCCCGGCCGGCGCCGCGGCGCTGACGCCGCAGGTCCGGCCCCAGCACGACGGCGTGCACGTCACCGTCTACAACTTCGCCCGCGAGCGCGGGGAGCTCTACCTCGTGTCGCCCGACGGGGGCAACGGCATCTATCGTCTGCCGGCGAACCGTCTGAAGAGGACCGTCGTCTACTTCGGCCCCGGCCCGATCCAGGCCGCATGCGTCGACCGTCCCGGACTCGTCGCCTTCCACGGCCCCGGCTCCGAGAGCTACGCGAACCTCGAGATCGTCGACCGCTACGGGCTGTGGTCGGAGCCGGAGCTCGAGTGCGGCGAGCCCCGCCGGAGGAGCGTCATCCCGACGGACCTGAGGCTGCCGCACGCGAGCGCCGCGTTCCCGAGGTTCGAGCGACTGATCCGCGCGTTCGTCCCCGGCGTAGAGCTCGACGACGTCCTCGAGCGGCCGGGCTACCCGGACGCTCCCGCGAAGATCGAGACGCGCACCGTCGTACGCGACGGTCGCCGGATCGCGAAGGTGTGGCTGACGAGGGAGGGAGACGTCTGGGCGCTGGTGCCGTGGACGTGCCCCGGCAGCGGGATCGCGGAGGAGGGCTAGGCGCGTCCGGCGCGCGGGTGCTCGCCGGTGTCGCCGAAGTCACGGCAGAGCTCGGTGATGTGGCGCTCGAGCTGGCTCAGCCCCTCGACCTTGCCCACGCAGAGCGCGACGCCCGAGTCCCGGGCCTCCTTCTCGAGCTTCTGGTCGAGGTACGCGGTGTAGAGGATGATCCCCTGCGAGGGCCGCGTCGAGCGGATCTCCCGCGCCGCCGTCAGGCCGTCCATCCCCGGCATCTTGTAGTCCATGACGATGACGTCGGGGTCGTGCGAGGTCGCGGCGTCGACGGCCTCGGTGCCGGACGCGGCCTCGGCCACCACGTCGAACCCGTCGAGCTCCAGCATGTCGACGAGCATCGACCGCACGTGGTCCGTGTCGTCCACTACCAGCACCTTCACCGTCACTTAGAACGACCTCCCAGTCGACGCGGCGCAGCTCCGGCGGGCGCGGGGCTCCCTGCTCCCTCCCGCGGCAGGCCCTTCGCGACGCGTTCTCTCCGGAAGAGCCTGTCCTCCACGTACTCCCTGTTTCTTCGAAGCGTAGCGACCAGCTCTTTAGGCCTCTCGACGAATCGGCTGACGGAAAGCTCCAGCGAGACGGCCCCCGAGTACCGGGTCCGGCGTAGCTCGGCGAGCAGCCGGTCGATCGGGAGGATGCCGTCGCCGAGCGAGAGGTGCCCGTCGCGGCCGTCTCCGGCGTTGTCCGAGAGGTGCAGGTGCACGAGCTTCGGAGCGAGCACCTGGTAGGCGTCGAGGATGTCGCCGCGGGCGACCGTCACGTGGCTCGTGTCCATCACGACGCGGTGGCACGCCTGGACGAGCTCCCGCGGGTCGAGCCACCGGTACGCGCGCAGCTTCCGCCCCGCCACCCACACCGGGTACATCGTCTCGACCGCGACCGTCACCCCGGTCTGGGCCTCGAACGCTTCGGCCTGCTTGTCGACCCACCGGGTGTACTCCCGCTCCCAGAAGTACGGCGGGTGGACGATCATCGTGTCCGCCCCGACGGCCTTGCACATCTCGGCCCCCCGTTTGATCTTGCCGATCGGGTCGAGCCCCCAGACGTTCTTCGTGATCACGAGGAAGGGCCCGTGGACCGACGCGATCCGCAGCCCCCGCTCCTCCGCCAGCCGGCGGGGGATCTCGGGGTCCTGGGTGCGGGGGTCGCGGGTGACCATCAGCTCGATCTCCTGGAACCCGGCCTCGGCCAGCGCGTCCATCGCCACCTCGAGCGAGAACGCCCAGAAGGGGCCGGTCGAGCACTGCACGCGGGGTCTCATCCCTCAGATCGTCCCACGGGTCGGACGCGAAAACGCCCCCGCTCTCGGCGGGGGCGTCATAGCGGAGCTGAAGCCGGTGGGGCGGCTTGGGGCGGGCTGGGAGGCTCGAGACACGACCCGGCGTGAGGATCGTGCGGTCCTAACGTCCCACCGTCTTTCAGCTCCAAGGTAATGGTCGGCGTCCGCGGCAGTTACTTGAGCGGCCTTCCAGGAAATTCCTTCGCGAGTTCGGCGGAGGCTAGCTCTCTGCTAGCTAATGCTTGCAGAAGTTTGCACCCGGCGGCGGGAGGGGAGAGAATGTGACGATGAACGTCGCGGACCTCCTTCTGACGTCGGCCGGGAACCACCCGGACAAGACGGCGCTGATCGTCCCGGGCGGCACCCCCGCCACGTTCGCCGAGGTCGCCCGCAGCGCGGGATCGGTCGCGCACGAGCTGCGGTCCGCGGGCGTCGTCCCCGGCGACCGCGTCGGGATCGCCATGGGCAACGTCCCCGAGTTCGTCTATTCGTATTTCGGCGTGCTGGCCGCGGGGGCCGCGGTCGTTCCCCTGAACCCGATGCTGACCGAGCCCGAGGTCGGCCGGATCCTCGAGGACTCCGGCGCCAAGGGCGTGCTGGGCGTCTCTCCCGCGGGCGACGCGGCCCGTGCGGCCGCGACCGCGGCGGGCGTCCGTTACGTCACCGCCACGGAGTGGACCGGCGGCACCGGCGACCTCGCGCCTGCCGAGACCGGAGGCGACGACCTCGCCGTGCTCGCGTACACGTCGGGGACGACCGGCGAGCCGAAGGGAGCGATGCTCACCCACGGCAACCTGCTCGCGAACATCGAGCAGCAGATGTCGATGGACGCCCACGTCGAGCCGTCGGACGTCCTGCTGCTGTCGTTGCCGCTCTTCCACATCTTCGGGCTGAACGTCACGCTCGGGCTCCTCGTCAGGACGGGCGCGAGCGGCGTCCTCACCGAGCGCTTCGACCCCGTCGAATGCCTCCGCCTGATCCCGGAGCACGGCATCACGGTGATGTTCGGCGCGCCCACGATGTATACCGCGCTGATCGGGACGCCGGGGGCCGAGAGCTACGACCTCTCCAGCGTGCGCCTCGCGATCTCCGGCGCGGCCCCCCTGCCCGCGGAGGTCCTTCACCGGTTCAAGGAGCTCTTCGGCGTCGACGTCTACGAGGGCTACGGCCTGACCGAGACCGCACCGACGCTGACGTCGAACCGGATGGCCGCTGCGCCCCGGCCCGGATCCATCGGCAAGCCGCTGCCCGGCGTCGAGATCAGGCTCGTCGACGAGTCGGGCGAGGACGTCGAGCTCGGGGACCCCGGCGAGATCATCGCCCGCGGCCCCAACGTGTTCGCCGGCTACTGGCACAAGGAAGAGGAGACGCGCCGCGCGTTCACTCCCGACGGCTGGTTCCGGACCGGCGACGTCGCGGTGCAGGACGAGGACGGCTACCTCCACATCGTCGACCGCAAGCGCGACCTCGTGATCGTGTCGGGGTTCAACGTCTTCCCGTCGGAGGTCGAGCAGGCGCTGGTCGAGAACCCCGACGTCGCCGAGGCCGCGGTCGTCGGCGTCCCGCACCCGTACACGGGCGAGGCCGTGAAGGCGTTCGTGGTGCTCGCGCCGGGGGCCCGGGCGACCGAGACCGAGCTGATCGCCGACGTGCAGAGCCGCCTCGCACGCTTCAAGTGCCCCCGCTCCATAGAGATCGTCGACACGCTTCCGCACCTGCTCACCGGGAAGGTGTTGCGCCGCGCCCTGCGCACCTGATCGCGCGCAGGACCTCCGGCCTCCTGATCCGCAACGTGCGCCCCTCGTAGTCGAGGGTGCCGTGCGACTTCCACCGCCGTAGCGTCCGGCACGCGCTCTCGCGGCACATGCCCGCCAGCCCGCCGAGGTCGCGCTGGGGGAACGGGAGCTCTAGCTCGACGTAGCCGTCATGCGGGCGACCGATCGTCTCCGCGAGGTCGAGCAACCTCCCCGCGAGGCGCGCGGGCACGTTCGCGGACGACCGCTCCTGGGCCGCCTCGCACAGCCACCGGACGCGGCCCCCGAGCGCGCGCACGAGCGCGACGCAGGCCACCGGGTTGCGCCCCAGCACCTGCGCGAAGAGCGCCGCGTCGAACCCGAGCACGCCCGAGCGCGCGGCTGCGACGTGGTCGTACGGCGCGGGGCCGCCGCCCAGGGCCTCCGCGGCCCCCGCGAGGTCGCCCGGCAGGCAGAGGCCGAGGATCGTCTGGTTGCCCTCGACGTCGCGCCCGACGAGCTTCAGGACCCCGCCGGTCACCAGGTGGACGCGCCGCGGGGGCTCCCCTGCGAACGACAGGGTCTCGCCGGGACGGAGCCCGCGTGCGACGGCGCGGCCGAGCAGCAGCTCGCGGTCCGCGGGCGCCAGCGGGTCGAGGACGGTGGAGCCGGGGTCGTGCATGGGATACGCCTCCCGTCGGTCGCGGCGGCGCAGAGCCGCCTGTGGCTACGGTCGAGGCGCGGTCGAGGGGCAGGCGCGGTGCCTGCCCCTCCTCGGGATCGAGGCTACGACGCGGAGGGGGCCGCGTACAGCCCCCAATGTTCCCCGGCTGGGACAATGGGGGCCATGGATGCCCCCTCGCGCGACCCCGGCCGCCGTCGCTGGGTCAGGCTCGCCTGGCTCGTAGGCCCGGCCGTCCTGTTCGTCGTCCTGCTCGCCGCGGGGATCGCGCTGAAGGGCGAGGCCGTGGAGCCGGGGGACCCCGCTCCTTCCGTCGCGGCGCCGGCGCTCGAGGGGGACGCGGTGGTAGCGCTCGACGACCTCAGGGGCAAGCCGGTGCTCGTGAACTTCTGGGCGAGCTGGTGCGTGCCGTGCGAGGACGAGGCGAAGCTGCTCGAGGCCGCGTACCGCCGGTACCGCGACGAGGTCGCGTTCCTCGGCGTGAACGTCAAGGACGCGCGCAGCGACGCGCTGGAGTTCGTCGAGCGACACGACGTCTCGTATCCCCAGGTGAGGGACGAGCGCCTCGACTGGTACGACGGGTTCGGCCTCACCGGACAGCCCGAGACGTTCTTGATCGACGCGGACGGCGAGATCGTCGAGCACTACAAGGGCGAGTTCACCAGCACCGCCGATCTGTTCCGTCTGCTCGACGTGATGGTCGCTCGGAATGCCTAACGCGTGACCGACGTCTCGCTGCCGATCGCGTTCCTCGCGGGGATCGTGTCGTTCCTGTCGCCGTGCGTCCTGCCGTTGGTCCCGGGCTACATCTCGTACATGTCGGGGATCTCGGCGAGCGCGCCGGACACGGCGCGGGCACCGTCGCGCGCGGGGGCCGCGGCCGCGGTGTTCGTCCTGGGGTTCACGGTCGTGTTCGTGCCGCTCGGAGCGACCGCGACGCTGCTCGGGTCGCTCCTCAACGACTATCAGGACCAGCTGCGCATCGCCGGCGGCGTCTTCATCATCTTCCTCGGCCTCGTCTTCCTCGGCGTGTTCCGCTTCGGCCCCCTCGCGCGCGACACCCGCTTCCAGCCGCGCCCCGCGGCCGGGCTGTGGGGGAGCGCGGTGCTCGGAGGCGCGTTCGCCTTCGGGTGGAGCCCGTGCATCGGGCCCGTCCTGGGATCGGTGCTGACGATGGCCGCGGGCAACGGCTCGGCCGGGGGAGCCGGTGAGGGGGCCCTGCTGCTGGGGGCGTACTCGCTCGGTCTGGGGGTCCCGTTCGTTGCCGCCGGGCTCGGGATCACGCGGCTCGGCCGCGTCGTCGGCTGGCTCCGGCGCCATACCCGGACGGTCAGCCTCGTCAGCGGCACCGCGATGGTCGTCGTCGGTGTGCTGTTCGTGACGAACCAGCTGTTCCAGATCTCGATCTGGATGCAGAGGACGTTCGTGGCGCTGAACCTGGACTTCCTCGCGAACATCTAGGCGGGCCGCAAAACCCCGGAGTTCACACCTTCGTTTGGGATCATTCCGAAGACTGCGTCCGCGGCACGAACGGGGGAAGGTCTTTCTTGGGGGCTCTGCAGCGGTGGCTCGAGCGGCAGTCGACGTTCTCCGCGCAGGCGTGGGCGCTCGCGTCGATCGCAGTCGTCGGTTACCTCCAGTACCTGAGCGGCCCCGAGCTCGTCTTCTCGATCTTCTACGTCCTCCCACTGCTCCTGCTCGGGTGGAAGGTCGGGGGCCGGGGGGCCGCGCCCGCGTGCGGGATCGCCGCGGCCACGGCCGCGCTGGCCGAGGTCGCGTTCGAGCCCGGCCGTCAGGACGTCTGGGTCGTGTTCTGGAACACCGCGAGCAGGTTCGGGGTGTTCCTGCTCGTCGCGTCGTTGCGCGCCGGCGTCGAGCGGCAGGAGCGCCTCGCCGCCACGGATCCGCTGACCGGCGTGGCGAACGGCCGCGTGTTCAACGAGGCGGCCGCTCGCGCCATCGGGGCGTTCCGCACACGCGGCCGCCCCGTCACCGTGTGCTACATCGACCTCGACGACTTCAAGACGATCAACGACTCCCACGGGCACAGCGGTGGTGACGCGGCCCTCAGGGCCGTGGCCGCCGCGCTCGAGTCGTCGACGCGCGAGCAAGACGTCGTCGCGCGTGTCGGCGGCGACGAGTTCGCGCTGCTGCTCCCCGACACCGGGTCCGAAGGCGCGACGCGGATCCTGCAGTCGTTGCGGGACCGCGTCGCCGCGGCCCCCGCCGCGCCCGCGGGCATCTCGTTCAGCATCGGCGCGGCGACGTTTCTCGTCCAGCCGGGCTCCGTCGACGAGATGATCGGCGCGGCGGACGCCATGATGTACGCGGCCAAGCGCGCCGGTAAGGCGACGTACCAGCACGTCGTCGTCGGCGAGGGGAGCCGCGGCGCGGTCCCCGACCGCGGGGTCCCGCGCGAGCCGATCAGCGCGCGGAGCTGACGGTGCCGCGAAGGGCGCGCGCTTCCGGGGGCGGCGGCCCCGGGGTCCTGGTCCGTTACGTCATCCCCTGGTACGTCGGGATCGCTACCTTCTGCGCCGGCGGCGCGCTGGTCGTGGCCGGGTTCGGGGGCGCCGCTCCGGGTCACCGCGGAGGCTGTCTGCTCCACGTGGGGGCCGCTCTCTCCGGGAGCGCCGATTTCTTCCTTACGGAGGTGCTCCCGGGATGCCGCGGTCTCACGGTGGACGACGCGCGCCAGGCGATCCAGGCGGACGTCGCCGTCGCGTTGTTGTACGGGGCGATCGGGACCCTGCTGCTCTGGTGGCTGTGGCCGCGGGCCTGGCGGATCAGCCGCGTGCGGAAAGGCTTCAAGTGGGTGAGGCTCCTTCCCGCCGCCACGGCCGCGATGGACGTCGTCGAGAACGTGCTCGTGCTCGCGGCGCTCGAGCCGGGAGCGCTCGCACTGTCGGACGCGGGCGCGCGTGCGGCCGGCGTCGCAGGATGGTGGAAGTGGATGCTCGGCGCGGCCTCGATCATCGCGGTCGTCTCCGCCGTGGCCGGAGCGGTCGCGCACCTGGGTACGCCCGGGCCGCCCGCTGAGGGCCGCGGCTCCGCCGACGCCGGCCCCATGCGCGACGTGACGGGCATCTGCCTGTCGGGCGGCGGGATCCGGTCCGCGAGCTTCGCGATCGGCGCGCTGCGCGGGCTCGACGGCAAAGGCGTCTTCCGGCCCGCGCGGTGGATCACCGCGGTGTCGGGTGGCGCGTACGCGGCGGGAGCGTGGTACGTCGCCCGCGGGACGCCGCCGCGGCCCCCGGCGCGGCCGGGAGGTGACGATCCCGCGTTCGCGCCGAAGCTCTACGACTACATCCGCCACAACCGCAGGTACCTGTCGACCGGGCGCGGCGGCGTCGCGGCCACGTTCCTGATGGGGCTCTTCCTGGTCGCGATCAACGTGGCGATCCTGGCCCTGCTCGTGACAGTGATCGCGTGGCCGGTGGGGTGGTTCGCGTCGTCGTGGCTCGTGCAGCCCGACCTCCGGACGTTCGACTACCAGCGCGTCGACCTGCAGTCGTTGTGGATCGGCACGCGCCTGTGGTCGCCGGGCGCGGCAGGGATCGCGCTGGCCGCGCTGTCGGCGGCCGCGTCGCTGTTCCTCTGGGAGAAAGGCCGGGCCATCGCGCTCCGGATCGCCCAAGCGCTGGTGGGAGGCGCCGTCTTCCTGCTCGTCGCTCTGGTCGGAATCCCGGTGGCGATAGCCGAGGTCCCGAAGCTGCTCGTGGACCTCCCGTACCGCGGGGTAGACGCGGGCGCAGCCGTGTTGATGACGGCCGTGGCCGGGGCGATCGCGCTCGCGTTCGCGGTCGTGGTGCTCCGGCCGGTCGCGGACCGCGCGTTGCGGCTCGGCGGCGTCCTCCTCGCCCTCCTCGCGCTGCTGTTCGCCGGGAAGGTCGCTACCGATGCCGCCTATCGCGTCGGCTCGTTCTCGTGGTCTCCGCGGGAGTACGGGTTCGTCGCAGGCGGCGCCCTCGTGCTCTGCGCGGCTGCGAACCCGCAGGCGTGGTCTCTGTTCCGGCTCTACTACCTGAGGCTGCGGTCGACGTTCGCGACGACGCGCGACAAGCGGAAGCGTGCGCGCGGCGCGCGCGGCCATGACGGCGTCTACCCGCTGTCGCAGCGCGACGAGCCGGAGTGGCCCGAGTATGCGGGGCAGGGCGCGCCGAAGCTCCTCGTGTGCGCGGCCGCCCAGCGCACCGGCGACGACGTGACCGGCGTCCGCGCCGTGTCGTTCACGTTCTCCGACGACTTCGTCGGGATGAGGTCCCCGCGGTGGAACCAGGACGAGACGATCGCCATGTCGATCGACGAGCGCGTCCCGGCAGACGCCTACGTCGAGCGGTTGCGACCTTCGTGGTGGGCGCCGCGGCTCGGCACGGTGTCGGCCGCGGTTGCAATGTCGGGGGCCGCGTTCACCTCCGCGATGGGGCGGGCGAGCCTCGGCACGACGAACGCGCTGCTCGCCGCGCTGAACGTGAGGCTCGGGGTGTGGATGCCGAACCCGCGCTATCCGGGCGCGTCGCGCTCGAAGCGGCCCGGCATGAGCTACCTGCTGAAGGAGCTGTTCGGCGTCTACGACCTCGACGACCCGTACGTGTACGTGACCGACGGAGGGCATTGGGAGAACCTCGGCCTGGTCGAGCTCGTGCGCCGCCGCTGCAAGTGGATCTACTGCGTGGACGCGAGCGGCGACCGCCCGGGCTCGTTCCAGACGCTCGAGGAGGCGCGGGTACTTGCCCGGATCGAGTGCGGCGCGGAGATCGAGATCGACCTGCGCCCGCTGCGCACGCCGGAGCGCGGCCTTCCCGAGCGTGCGACGGCCGTCGGGGTCGTGCGGTACCACACGGGCGGCGAGCGGTGCCGGGGAACCGGTGCCGACGACTGCGACGCCGGGCTGCTCTTCTACGGGAAGGCGATGGTCGCGCAGGACTCGCCGATCAACACGCTCTCGTTCTCGTTGCGGAACAGGATCTATCCGCGCTACCCGACGTACGACCAGTTCCTGGACCTCGACGACTTCGAGAACCTCGTGCGTCTCGGCGACGCGGTCGGGCGCCGTCTCGGCCTCGAGTTCCAGCGGCTGACGCGTGCCATGGGCCCGGACGGGCCCGGCGACCTCGACGACTCGCTCGCGCTGCTCGAGATGTACGAGCGGCTCCGCGGGACGTACGACCCGCGCCGGTACCGGCGGAGATTGCCGGAAATGTGTATGGGAGACGGGGGCCGGAGTCTCTACGGTGGTGATATGAGCCCTCGGGAGAGCGACCGATGACGTACGTGGTCGATCACGGCGGGGGCCGCGCGCAGCTCGTGAACGCCGACTTCTACAACTATTGGGGCGACAAGCCGTACGTCACCTTCTGGGCCAGCGTCCGGGGGCGGGACCGCGTCGTCACGACGGTCCGCCTCGAAGGCGCCACCACGATCCGCCCGCGCTAGAGCGGCGGTCCCGCTTCTTCCTTGGTTTGCGCCCGACCGGGCTCTGTTCCTAGATGCAGACGCAGGGCGTGCCCGCGGGGGCCGCGGGACTCGCCTTACAACCCACGGCGGCCGTGCTGCCGCAGGGCGTGGTGACCCGGCAGGCGGTGGTTCCGGGGCCGCCGATCTTGGTGCCGCAGCTGCTCGACCCGGCGGCGTGTGCAGAGCGGGACAGCATCGTGACGACCAGGGGGCTGGACCACGCCACGATCGCGGTGTGCATCAGGAACCTCCGCCTGGAGAGACCGTCCGTTGCCCGCTTGGAATCGCTCACTCAGTCCCTCCCGTCGCCCGGGGTCTCCGGGCAGGGCGCCTCGACGCCCAAAACGAAACGCTAGAGCAGGGACAGTTACGCGTCTGTCCGTAGTTTCGGCACTAAAGGCGGGATCAGTTCCGTCCGACACCCCGTCCCGTTCAAGCCTCCGCCGTTGTGTGCCGACTCCATCCGGAGTCGAAACAGGGGGCCTAGCTGTGGTTCCCACACACGTTGTTGACAATCGCCATGGGTGCCTCTCCATCGTGAGCCTGGTGCGGCCGGTGGTGGTTGTAATCGTGCAGCCATAGCGGCAACATGTCGAGGCGCTGCTGATTCGAGGTGTAGGCGGTGACGTAGGCCCACTCGTTCTTGAGGGTCAGGTTGAAGCGCTCGACCTTGCCGTTGGTCTGCGGTCGATAGGGCCTCGTCCACTTGTGCGTGACACCCGCTGCGGCGAGGGACCTCGTTGAAGGTCCTCGACCGGTAGCAGGATCCGTTGTCGGTCATGATCCGCTCGACTGAGATCCCGAGCTCGGCGAACCAGTCGAAGGCGCGTTGTATGAACGCAGCTGCGCTCTCGCGGCCTTCGTCTGGAAGCACCTCGGCATAGGCGATGCGGGAGCGATCGTCGACGGCGATGTGGAGGTAGTCGTAGCCGAGGGTGTGGACATGTTTGCCGCCGCCGACGCGGGCCCGGTAAGGGCCGCGATGCCTGCGCCCTCGGTGCCACCCCACCCCTCGCCAGCCGCCGCCGTCAGGAATCCGCCCCAGCTTCTTGATGTCGACGTGGACAAGCTCTCCTGGCCGGTCGCGCTCGTAGCGCACGACGCAGCGTGTCGCCTTGTCGAGGTCGCAGATCCGGGGGCGGCCGTTGCGGGTGATCACCTTGTGGACGGTGGACTGCGCCTCGCCGAGGGCCCAGGCGATCCGGTGAGGGCCTTCTAGGTGGGCATCACGTCGCCCGAGGATCGCCGCCTCGCGCCGCTCTGACAAACGCCGCGGGCTGCGGTGCGGTCGGCTGCTGCGGTCGACAAGCCCCACGGGACCTTGTTCATCGAACCGGCGGAGCCACTTGTGGGCTGTCGCTCGAGAACACCCCTGTGCCTCGGCGGCTGTAGCGACGCTCCAGCCCTGCCGGCGAACCCGATCGACCAATAGCTTGCGGCCCTCCACTGTCAGCTTCGCCCTACGATGCGCCACGAGAGCCTCCCCTGTTGGTTGGTTGGTCCCTTCCAACTGGGAGGCTCTCATCGCGTAAACGATGTCTGTGGGAACTACACCTAGCTATGAGGAACGATCATTCGCCGGCGGAGAAAGCGCAGATCGCGCTGGGGGCCGGCTTCTCGGCCGCCCTCCTGGCGCGGTTGATTCTCAGGGGCGCGACCGATGCGCCCGTCCTGCTGATCGCGATCGCCCTCGGGCTCTTCGGCGCCGTCTGCATTTGCTACGGCGTGGGGCAGCTCGCCGTCTCGAGGGGTCGCTCGGCCGCATGGGGCTTCGCGGGCTTCGTCGGCTACATCATCGTCCGGTACATCCTGAAGCCCCGTACGCCGGCCGGAACCGTGCCACAGACCGGGACGCCGACGATGCCGCCACCTCCGCCGCCGCCGGGGTACGTGCCGCCCGAATACGTCCCGAGCTAGCCGAGCGCCCGCTCTGGGTAGCCTGCCCTTGTGCGCCGGGCCGGGTCCTCGCGTTGGCGGCGTTCATGGCGCTCGTCTTCGCGATCGGCGAGGTCCCAGTCAATCCGGTCGTCATCTTCGTCTGGACGACGCTGATCATCGCCTTCACCCTGGATAGGGCTGGCTGGGAGAGCCGGCGACAACGTCCTCGGCATGTGAAGGATCTTCGTCGGGCTGCCTATCTCCAGCAGAGCGAGCGATCCCGCCGGCTCGACGTTGCCGCGGGAACCACCGTTGGATGGCGAGTCCTTGGCGACCCGCCGTCATATTCGACCGTGCGGTGACTAGTAGCCGTCGAGTACCTGACGACTGGTTGATCCCCCATCGCGTGAAGATCGCGAAGCGAGCCCTGCCGCAAGACCGTCGGTTCTGCCTGGACTAGAAGCGCCGTCGGGGGGTTCGGATCTCAACCGCAGGGCGCATCAAGGAGACGCAAGCGGATGGTCGAGATCGTCATTGTCAGCGTCGTCGCGGGTCTGCTCGCTTACGCTCTGGTTAGGCTGACTTGGGATAGAGCGCGCCGCTACTTTGCGAGGACCCCGCCAGCGCCGGTCGACCCCCCGCCACTTGCGCCGGAAGATGCCGTCGAGGAAGAGGGTAGAGGTGACCCCGAGCAGTGATACTCGCGGGCGCGGGCGCGGGTCTTGGATTGCGAGGTGGGCAGGCGCTCATGGCGTTCCCCGGGCGGGTTCTCAGGAAGAGAGGCGCCCTAGATCCTGCTAAGGCTGAAGGCGCGTCCTCTTCTGCCACGAAGAAGTCTGTCGGCACTGCTTGAACATGCAACGGCCCGATGAGTGTCGGCGATCGCGAAGCGCCGGAGTATACACGTTCTTTCAGTTAAATGCTTTTCACCGAAGTTAATGGGAATTGTGACAAGCGGCGACTACGCTCCGTCAACGGTCCTGGTAGAGCGCTTGAATTTCACGCGTGGAATTCAAGATATTCACCGAAACGGCCGATGTTCTGGTAACTCGACGGGTACAGTTTTTAGCTAGAGGTCGGAAGTGGGGCCGACGACGTAAGGGAAACTATGGCCGAAATCTTGATGACAGCTGCTGCTGCTGGTGTGCTCGCGTACCTCCTCGTTACTGTGACGTGGGAACGAGCCCGCCGACACTTCACGAAGGAATCATCGCACAACTCCCCACGTCCTGCCTCGGGAACCGATCCGAAGAGCAGCGTGGTTTACGGTGGGGCTAACGGAGCGTCACGAGAATCGGTTGAACTGCGAGACAGGCATGTAGCAGACGCCTAGACTCCCTGCCATGCGGCAGGGAAACTGGGAGCGGCGCGAGACCATCTGTTTCTGGCTTCTGATCGCGGCTGCTGCGTTGGCCGCCGCTCTGATCGTTGTCTTGGTGTTCCTAGTCGACGTGAAATGGGAGAAGGCCGCCCTTCGCGTGGCCGGCGTAATCTTCGTCGGAGCCACCACTGGCCTCGTTACCCTCGTCACCCGCCGGAAGTAGCTCGCTGCAGTCGTGCGAGGCGCTGAACTCGAGAGGTCTGTAGACCCTCGCGCGCCCGTCCGGTATCAGACTGCCACGACGCCAATGGACCTCGGTGACTTGTGGACGCCGCGGGTTCCACGGACACCGCGGCTCCACCGGTGAGGTTAGTGGGCGAGCTGAGCCTTCCAGGAAGTTCAAGGCCGCCACAGGCAGCGGTAATCTCGGTCTTCAAGAACGAACATCGACGTGCCATCGGGAGATGAAAGCCTCCTTGGGCCGTTAGGAACCGAGGAGCCGACGTAGCCGGTTCGGCGAGCCTCGGCGGCGGATACCGGGTCCTAGTTGCGGTGCACAAATTCACCAATGCCCCGTTGTGCCCCGGCCCCCAACACTAAAAGTCCTGGTAGAGGCCCTAATTCTAGTTTGTGATAAGTCTCACAAGCTCGTAGGATGCCGCCCATGCGAAGCAGGCCGATCCCCGAAGCGACCGTCGCGAGGCTCCCGGTCTACCTCCGGGCCCTCCTCGATCTCGCCGAGGGCCGCGGCCAGCTGACGGTCTCTTCCGAGGAGCTCGCGCACATGGCCGGCGTCAACGCCGCCAAGGTCCGCAAGGACCTCTCGTACCTCGGCTCCTACGGCACGCGGGGCGTCGGCTACGACGTCGAGTACCTCCTCTACCAGATCACCCGCGAGCTCGGCCTGACGAAGGACTGGCCCGCGGCGATCGTCGGCATCGGGAACCTGGGCCGCGCTCTCGCCTCCTACCGGGGCTTCACCGAGCGCGGCTTCCGGATCATGGCGCTGTTCGACGTCGAGGACTCCGTCATCGGGACCGACGTCGGCGGACTGACCGTGCGGCACCTCGACGACCTGAAGGAGGTCGCCACCGACGAAGAGGTGGCGATCGGGATCATCGCGACGCCCCCGGGGGCCGCGCAGGAGGTCGCAGAGCGGCTCGTGGACGCGGGCGTGAAGTCGATCCTGAACTTCGCCCCGGCCGTCGTGAACGTCCCGCCGCACGTGTCGGTCCGCAAGGTCGACCTCTCGATCGAGCTGCAGATCCTCTCCTTCTACCAGCAGCGCACGCAGGCGATCGCCACGGCGCGCGAGGCCAACCGCCGGCTCGGCTCCGGCATCTGACGCTGGAGTAACGTTGACCTCGATGTCCATAGTCGTCGTCGGCCTCAACCACAAGACGGCCCCCGTAGACGTCCTCGAGCGTCTGTCGATCCCGGACGAGCGCCTGCCCAAGGCACTCCACCAGCTGTCGACGTACGAGCACGTCCTCGAGGGCGCGATCCTCTCGACCTGCAACCGCATCGAGGCGTACGCGGTCGTGTCGAAGTTCCACGGCGGCGCGCAGGACCTGCGCAACTTCTTCGCCGAGTTCTGCCACCTCGCGCCCGAGGACTTCACCGACCACCTGTACACGTACCACGACGAGGGCGCGCTCCGGCATCTGTTCCGCGTCGCGGCCGGCATCGACTCGATGGTCGTCGGCGAGTCCGAGATCCTCGGCCAGGTCCGGCGCGCGTACCAGCGGGCCGCGGACGAGGGGATGATCCACCGCGTGCTCGGCGCGGCGTTCCGGCAGACGCTGCGCGTCGGCAAGCGCGCCCGCACGGAGACCTCGATCGGGCACAACCCCGTGTCGGTCTCGTCGGCGGCGGTCGAGCTCGCGCGGCGCGCGTGGCCCGGTGCCTCGCTCGACGGCAAGAAGGTGGCGATCGTCGGGGCCGGCAAGATGGGGCGCCTCGCCGCGCAGGCGCTGCGCGCCTCGGGGGCCGGGGACGTCACCGTCGTGAACCGTTCCGAGGAGCGGGGGCGCGACGTGGCCGAGACGTTCGGTGCGACGAGCCGGCCGTTCGACGACCTCGCCGAGGTGCTGGCCAGCAGCGACATCGTGATCTGCTCGACCACTTCGCCACAGACCGTGATCGACAAGCGCCTGCTCGAGAGCGCCCGCCGCGACGCCGGCGACCGCCCCCTGTTCGTCGTCGACATCGCGGTGCCGCGCGACGTGGACCCCGCAGTGGCGGAGCTGCCCGGAGTCGTGCTGCGCGACATCGACGACCTCCGGTCGGTGGTCGAGGGGAACCTCGGCGCCCGCATGGGCGAGGTCGGACGCGTCGAGGAGCTGATCGCGGAGGAGCTCGACCGCTTCTCGCAATGGCAGCGCTCGACCGAGATCGCGCCGACCGCGGCCGCGCTCGTGGAGAAAGCCGACGCGATCCGCGCCACGGAGCTCGAGCGCATCGCCGCGCACCTCGCGGCGATGACGCCCGAGCAGCGCGAGGCCGTCGACCACCTCAGCCGCCGCATGGTCGCCAAGCTCCTGCACGCCCCGCTGAAGTCGGCGCGCGACATGGCCGGCTCGAAGCAGGGACAGCTGTACCTCACCGCGTTGCAGGAGCTGTTCGGGCTCTCGGACGAGCCCTGAAGGTTCTGGTCGCGAGCCGGGGCTCCGCCCTCGCGCTCACGCAATCCGAAGGCGTCGCGCGAGCGTTGCGCGACGCGCATCCGGGACTAGAGGTGACCGTCGTTCCCATCGCCACGCGCGGTGACAAAGACCCGCGTCCGTTCGCGTCGATCGGGGACAAGGGGCTGTTCGTAGCGGAGGTCGAGCAGGCCGTGGCCGACGGGCGCGCCGACATCGCGGTGCACTCGGCGAAGGACCTGACCGCACACCTCGCTCCGGACTGCTCGATCCTTGCGGTGCCGCGGCGGGCCCCCGCCCACGACGTCGTCGTGGGCTCGGCGGGAGAGACGGGTCAGGAGCGCCTCGGGGCGCTGCCGTCCGGCGCCGTCGTGGGAACCTCGAGCATGCGGCGGCGCGCGCTCCTGTCGGAGGCGCGGCCCGACGTCGAGGCCGTCGAGCTCCGGGGGAACCTCGACACGAGGTTGCGGAAGGTCGCCGACGGTGAGGTCGACGCCGCGATCCTCGCCGCGGCCGGCTTGGAGCGGCTCGGTGTCGCCGGAGACACGGGGGCCGCCCTCGACGACGGCTGGTGGACACCCGCCCCCGGACAAGGCGCGCTGGCGATCGAGGCGCGCACGGACCGCGTCGACCTGCGGGAGCTGCTGACCCCGTTGAACGACCCGGTCGCGGCGGCGGAGCTCGCCTGCGAGCGCGCGTTCTCCGCACGTCTCGAGGGCGGGTGCTCCGTCCCCCTGGGGTGCCTCGCGCGGACCTCCGGCGCGCGCATGACCGTGAGCGGCTACCTCGGATGGCCCGACGGCGACCGCGGGTTGCGCGACCGCATCTCCGGCCCCGTCTCCGCCGCGGCGGAGCTCGGGGTCGAGCTCGCCGACGCCATCTACGCGGCGGGCGGACGCGACATCCTCGACGAGCTGCGCGAGACCGACCCTCCGGCCCCCGCGGCGCCGTGAGCGGCCGGCTCTACTTCGTCGGCGCGGGCCCGGGCGACCCGCGGCTGATCACGAGCCGCGGGCTCGACCTCCTCCGGTCCTGCGACGTCGTCGTCCTCGACCGGCTGATCCCGCCGGCGCTGCTCGCCGAGCTGAAGCCCGGAGCGCGCCGCATCTATGCGGGGCAGCGGCCGGGGGAGCCGCCGCCGGACCCCGCCGCGATCCGCGCGGCGATCGTCGAGCACGTGCAGAACGGCGATGCGGTGGTGCACCTCGACGCGGGCGACCCGCTCTTCTTCTCCGACGCCGCGCCCGACGTCCTCGACCTCGCACGGGCCGGTGTGCCGGTCGAGATCGTTCCGGGCGTCCCCCCGGCGCTCGCGGCCCCCGCATACGCGGGCATCCCGCTGACGGCGCGCGCGGCCGGGGCCGTCTCGATCACGTCGGCGCGTCCGGCGGGGGCGTCGACGGCGGTCCTGCTGGCCGACGAGACGACGCTGCGCGCGGGCGTGACGTCGTTGCTGGAGTCCGGGCGCGACGCGACCGAGCCGGTCGCGGTCATCGAGTGGGGGACGACGACGGCTCAACGCGTGGTGGAGGCGACGCTCGGCGACGCGGCCGAACGCGCGGCCGCAGGAGGATTGCGCGGCCCCCTCGTCCTCGTCGCCGGTGAGGTCGTCGCGCACCGCCGGCACCTCGCGTGGTTCGAGCGCAAGCCGTTGTTCGGGCTGCGCGTGGTCGTTACGCGCGGCCGCGGGCAGGCGGGAGCGCTGACCGCGGCGCTGGAGGCGGAGGGGGCCGCGGTCGTCGAGATGCCGGTGATCACGATCGCGGACCCGGAGTCGTGGGACGAGCTCGACCAGTCGCTCAGGCTCCTCGCCGAAGGCTTCTTCAAGTGGGTCGTGTTCACGAGCGCGAACGCGGTCGACAAGGTGTTCGAACGCCTCGACCACGCGGGTCTCGACTCGCGGGCGTTCGGACGCGTGAAGGTCGCCGCGGTCGGCAGCACCACCGCGGGGCTCCTGGCGGGACGCGGTATCCGTGCCGACCTCGTGCCGCCGGAGTTCACCGGTGCGGCCGTCGCGGAGTCGCTCGGACGCGGGAGCGGACGCGTGCTGCTTCCCCGCGTCGAGGGCGCGCCGCCCGACCTCGTCGACGCGCTCTCGGGGGCCGGCTGGAACGTCCGTGAGGTCGTCGCGTACCGGAACCTCCCCGCGAGCGGTGACTCGCTGGGGGCCGCGGTCGTCGCGAGCGGCCGCTTCGACGTCGTCACGTTCACGAGCGCGTCCACCGTCCGCAACTTCATCGCGATCGCCGGCTCACCGCCGGAGGCCGGCCACGTCGCGTGCATCGGCCCGGTGACCGCCGAGGCCGCCCGCGCCGCGGGCCTGCGCGCCGACGTCGTGGCCGAGGAGCACACGGTGCCGGGGCTCGTGCGGGCGCTGCTCGAACGTTTCGGCAGGAGCGCCACGTGAGGCACCATAGGGAGATGACCGGCTTCCCCACGAAC
This sequence comes from Actinomycetota bacterium, assembly GCA_035942255.1. Lineage (GTDB taxonomy): Bacteria > Actinomycetota > CADDZG01 > CADDZG01 > WHSQ01 > JALZEG01. The sequence continues at coordinate 83,510 of DASZDG010000002.1, forward strand.
CGCATGCGCAGGCTGCGCCGCACTCCTGCGCTCAGGCGCGCCTTCGCAGAGACCGTCGTCCGCCCCGGGGACCTGATCGCGCCGCTGTTCGTGAAGGAGGGCATCTCCGATCCCGTGGCGATCTCGTCGATGCCGGGCCACTACCAGCACACGCTCGACTCCCTCGTGAAGGAGGCCCACGAGCTCGCCGAGCGGGGAGTCGCCGGCGTGCTGCTGTTCGGGATCCCCGCGGAGAAGGACGAGTCGGGGTCGGAGGCGTGGAACCCCGACGGGATCGTCCAGCGGGGGCTGAGGGCGCTGAAGGACGAGCTCGGCGACGAGGCGCTCGTGATCGCCGACCTCTGCATGTGCGAGTACACGTCGCACGGCCACTGCGGCGTGCTGACCGGCGAGACCGTCGACAACGACCGCACGATCTCGTTCTACGGACGGATCGCCGCGTCGCAGGCCGACGCGGGCGCCGACGTCGTAGCCCCCTCCGGGATGATGGACGGCCAGGTCGCGGAGATCCGCTCGGCCCTCGACGCCGCGGGCCATCACGAGACGCCGATCCTCGCCTACGCGGCGAAGTTCGCTTCGAGCTTCTACGGACCGTTCCGCGAGGCGGCCGAGGGCGCGCCGCAGTTCGGCGACCGCCGCTCCTACCAGGAGGACCCGGCGAACGCGGGCGAGGCTCTGCGCGAGGTGGCGCTCGACGTCGCCGAGGGCGCGGACGCGGTGATGGTCAAGCCGGCGCTCCCGTACCTCGACGTGCTCCGCTCGGTCAAGGACCGGTTCGGCCTCCCCACCGCGGCCTACAACGTGAGCGGCGAGTACTCGATGCTGATGGCGGCCGCCGAACGAGGCTGGATCGACGAGCGCGGCGCGACGCTCGAGACGTTGACGTCGATAGCGCGCGCGGGCGCCGACCTGATCGTCACGTACCACGCGAAGAAAGCGACCGAGTGGCTGAGCTGAAGCCCGCGCCGGTCCGCGAGGGATCGGACAAGCTCCTCCGGGAGGCGGTCGGGCTGATGCCCGGTGGGGTGAACTCGCCGGTCCGCTCGTTCGAGGCCGTCGGCGCGCATCCGTTCTTCGTCGCGAGCGCGTCGGGTCCGTATCTCACCGACGTCGACGGCAACACCTACCTCGACTTCGTGCAGAGCTGGGGCGCGCTGCTGTTCGGGCACGCGCATCCCGCGATCGTCGACGCAGTGGCCGAGGCGGCGCGCAAGGGAACGTCGTTCGGCACCCCCAGCGAGCTCGAGGTCGAGCTCGCGCGGCTCGTCGTGTCGATGGTCCCCAACGTCGAGAAGGTGCGGTTCGTCTCCTCGGGGACCGAGGCGGGGATGACGGCGGTGCGGCTCGCACGCGGCGCGACCGGACGCTCGAAGGTGCTGAAGTTCTCCGGCTGCTACCACGGTCATGTGGACGCGCTGCTCGTCGACGCGGGGTCCGGTGTCGCGACGCTCGGGATCCCCGGGACGCCCGGCGTCACCGAGGGCGCGGCCCGCGACACGCTCGTCGCCAAGTACAACGACCTCGTATCCGTACGCGCCGCGATCGACGGCTTGGAGGACGACCTCGCCGCGATCCTCGTCGAGCCGGTGGCCGCGAACATGGGGCTGGTCCTTCCCGAGCCGGGATTCCTCGAGGGCCTGCGCGCGCTCGCGGACGAGACCGGCGCGCTGCTCGTGTTCGACGAGGTCATCACCGGATTCAGGCTCGGCCCCGGCGGCGCGGGGGAACGGTTCGGTCTGCGCGCCGACCTCGTGATGATGGGGAAGGTCCTGGGGGCCGGTCTCCCGGCCGCCGCGCTCGGTGGCGCGTCGTCCTTGATGGACGAGCTCGCGCCGGTCGGCCCCGTGTACCAGGCGGGCACGCTGTCGGGGAACCCGGTTGCGATGGCGGCGGGGATCGCGTCGCTCGGCCTGATCAAGTCGGACCCGGGCCTGCACGACCGCATCCAGGCTCGCGCGCGGTCGCTCGTGAAGGCGCTGGTCGACGCGGCGGACGAGGCCGAGGTGCCGATGGTCGCCGCCGCGATCGGGGGCCTCGCGGGGTTCTTCTTCGCCGGCGACGAGATCCTCGACTACGAGGGGGCCAAGGCGACGGACCAGGGCACCTACGCGCGCTTCTTCAGGGGGATGCTGGCGCACGGCGTGTACCTGCCGCCGTCGCGCTTCGAGGCGCTGTTCGTGTCGAGCGTCCACACCGAGGAGCACGTCGACCACGTAGCGGAGGCCGCGCGGGATGTCTTCGCGACGCCCTGACGCGCCGCCCGACGGCGACGCGGAGACTCCCGCACCGGCGACGAAGTGGCCGCGCTGGCGGATCTCGATGCTCGTCGGGGCGATCCTCCTGCTCGCGGCCTCGATCGCCGAAGCCGCGGTCGACGATCTGCCGCGATGGCTCTACGTGATCGTGTTCTTCACCGGGTACGTCTTCCTGTCGTACGGGTTCTTCCTCGCGCTGAAGGAACGCAACAAGACCAGGAGGTGACCTCGGCCGCGGAGGTCGCAGGCGCGGATATCCTCGGACGGCCAACCGGCGAGGGGGATCGGCGAAGAGACGGTGGACGACGCGGATGAGTGGACCCCCCCGGAGACGCTCGTCCTCGACAGGACGGCGGAAGGGCTCCTTGCGGACCTAGCGGCCGGCGAGCGCTATCTCGACGTGTCTCTCGGTGGCGAGTGGGGGGCCGAGCGCGTTATCCGAGGCGGCTTCTTGACCGAGTTGTGCACGGGTCGGATCGGTTCGATCGGTCGCCACGGGGTACGGATTCGGGGCGCCCGTATCAGCGGCAGCGTCGATCTGACGTTCGCCGAGATCGCGAGTCCCCTGTGGCTACAGGAGTGCTATTTCGACAGCGACGACATCGTCCTGTCCTACCTGCGGGTACCCGAGCTGCGCATGACCGGCAGCCATGTGAGATCGCTTTCGGCCCAGGGTCTCCAGACGATTGGATCGGTCCACCTGGACGGCGGATTCACGAGCTCGGGCACTGTGCTCCTGAGCGACGCGCACGTCGGATCGCTGGAGTGCCGTCGAGGGCACTTCGCACACGGTGGTGCTCGGTGCTTGATCGCCGACCGCCTCTCCGCGCCGAACGGGATCATCTTGGGCTACGGGTTCCTCGCCGAGGGAGAGGTCTCGCTGGTAGGCGCCCGCACCAGCGACCTCACCTGCACTCGCGGCACCTTCCGAAATCCCGAGGGCATCGCGTTGACCGCGGACGGCATCACCGTGGACGGATCCGCCTGGCTAAACGCCGGGTTCGCCGCGCAGGGAAACGTGAGGATGCTGCGAGCGAAAGTAGGAGACCTCGACTGCTCGGGTGGGTCGTTCAGCAATCCGGGCGGGGAGGCCCTCACGCTCGACAGAACGTCGGTCAGCGGAGGCGTGTTCATGACGGAGGGGTTCTCCGCGGACGGAGAAGTGCGTTTACAGGGTGTCGTCCTGGGAGGCGACCTGGCCTGTTCGGGTGGCGTGTTCAAGAACCCGGGTAACGCGGCGCTCAGCGCGGACGGCCTCGTCGCGAGTGCTGTGTTCCTCGACGGCATCTTCGCGGAGGGCGAAGTCGGCCTGCTTAATTGCACGGTCGGGGCGCAGATGTCATGCCGGCGAGGCGTCATCTCGAATCCTGACGGGGACGCGTTGAGCCTCGACGGAGCCGCGGTGGACGGCAGCCTCCTCCTCGACCAATCGGACATCGGTGGAGCCGTTCGCCTTCACGGCGCGACGATCGCCGGGCAACTGGCGTGCAGGGGGAGCACCTTCAGGGGTTCCCAGGAGGGATCGCTGATCGCGAAGCAGGCGGTCGTCAAGGGTGACGTCTTCCTGGATGGTGGTTTCCGTGCTACGGGGAACGTCGACTTCCGTGGTGCCTCGATTGCGGGGAGCTTCGAGACCGTTCAGGGGAGCTTTGAAGGTGACGAGGCTCTCAGGTGCGAGCGGATGCAAGTGACCGGCCAGCTCAAATGGTCGCCGGCGACCGCCCCCAAGGGACGGGTCGACCTCGGCGATGCGCGCTGTGGCGAGCTGGTCGACGATCTGGACTCATGGCCCGAGCGGCCGGAGCATCTGAACCTCGACGGTCTGGTCTACGAGACCCTCGGGCCGGACGACGATCTCCGCCGGCGGTTGGGTTGGCTCGCGACCTACTGTTCGGGTACCCGCTATCGCCCGCAGCCCTACGAACAGGTCGCAGGCGTGTACCGCAGGGAGGGCCGGGATTCCGACGCTCGCACGGTGTTGGTGGCGAGGGAGCACGCACGTCGCAAGAGCCTGCGCCGGACGCTGCGTCCTCTCCACTGGCTCTTCGGGGCCCTGGTGGGGTACGGGCATCGCCTTTCGAGGCCGATCGCGCCGTTGATCGTCCTCATTGCCGTCGCATCGTTCCAGTTCGCGGAGGCGCACCGCGGGTGCGACGAGAGCTACAGCGCGAAGAGTTGCTCGATGACGGTCACGAGCGAATCCGTCAGCAGCTCGGAGTTCCACCCGGTCGTCTACGCCGTCGACACCGCGTTGCCGATCATCGATCTCCATCAGCAGGGGCTCTGGATCCCGCGCGATTCGTACCGTTGGTGGTTCTGGATCCTGATCAGCACAGGTTGGCTACTGACCACGGCGGTCGTGGCGGGGCTGACCCGGGTGCTCGGGCGCAGCTAGACGCGCAATAACCGTCCTCGGCGGGGGTTACTCCTCGCGGCCGAGGATGACCCAGAGGATCACGGCGGTGAGGATCAGCATGACCGCCATGAGGATGAAGGCGACGCCGCCCTCCTCGCCCGCGTTGATGCCGGTGCGGGTGCAGCCCGCGAGCGCGAGCAGCATCATCGCTGCGAGATGGGTGCGCATCCGGGTCCGTCTGTACATGCGTATGCCTCCTAGGGGACCCGCTTGGCCCGCTTCTCGGACCAGCTCAGGCCGAGCAGGTGCAGAACGAAGAGGACGAACGTCCCGGCCGTGATCTGGCGTGCCATCAGCAACGGGTTGCCGGGGTGCCTCTCGAGGATCACGAACGCCTCGGCGTCGGGGGCCGGGCCCTCTTCTTCCTCGGCGGCTGCGGCGTCGTCCTCGGCCGGGGAGTCCCCCTCCTCGGGAGTGATGTCCTCGTCCGACGCGGCGTCGGTCTCGGTGTCACCTTCCTCGGCGGCCGGTGCGACCTGGAAGCGCACCGCCGCATAGACGTCGTCGCCCTGCAGGAGCAGGCGCGTGCCGTCGGAGTCGACCGACGCCTCGTCCACGTCGGTGAACGCGGTCACGTCGCCGTCCTCGATCGCCTTGGCGAGGGCATCGGGCGCCTCGCCCTCGGCCGCGCTGGCGAATTCGCCCTGCTCGGCGTCGTCCTCGCTCGGCTCGGCCCACGGGCCCTCGGGGTAGTCCTGAGCGGGGCCGAACTGGATCTCGGCAGCGGTCTCCGCGACGCCGATCTCGGTCCACGACGGCACCTCGCCGACGGGACCGAGCGGCTCGCCGACGGACCAGACCGCGCCCATCAGCAGCAGGAAGCCCAGCGTGACCGAAGCCGTGATGAAGTACGCGAGCCGGGGGCCGAGCACCAGCGCGAGCAGCAGCCATACGCTGCCGCAGAAGACCAGGATCGCGGAGATGGTTGCGGCGATGCCCTCGACGAGCAGGCTGTCCACCTAGAGCGTCCTCTCGTACTCGAGGACGGCCTCGATCTGCTTGTCGGTCAGCGGGTACGGCGGGATCGGGATGCCCTGCACGGGTGCCTCGGCGAACGCCGGCATGAACGCGAACCTCCGCCCGTTGCGGATCGTGTAGCGGTGCCAGTCCTTGTTGAGGTGCTTCACGTCGCCCTTCCAGAGAGCGAGACCCTGCTTGACGGGGTCGTCCAGCGTGCCTTCCGCCTCGCGCCCCTCGCCCCGGATGCCGTGGCACACCGCGCAACGGGCCTCGAAGATCTCCTTTCCGGACGAGCACGAGAGCGCGTCGTCGGCGAGGGCGTCGTTGCAGGCCTCTGCGAGCTCGGGCGGCGGGAGCTGGATGCTCTTCAGCCACGCCATGACGTCCTGCACCATCTGCTCGGTCATCGGCCCGCCGAACTCGACGCCCCACGCCGGCATCGGCGTCCCGGGACGGCCGCGCTCGATCGTGAACTTCACGATCTCCTCGTCCCACCGGTGGAAGACCGTGTTCAGGGGAGGCGCCTGCCATACGAGCTCCTCGCCCGAGGCGGGGTCGACCCGCTGCGTCGTCCCGCCGCCGGCCTCGTTGCCGTGGCACAAGGCGCAGTTCATCCCGAGGGAGATCGACCGCTCGAGCTCCTTGTACTCGGACGCCGGTGCGTTCTCGGGGAGCGTCGGCGGCGCGGCGAAGATCAGCTCGCCGCGGTGCAGCGATTCCTCGTCGAAGCGCTCCTGGAACGATGCCTGGCGGTCCGCCTCAGGCAGCCAGTAGATCGGGACGAAGATCGCCAGCGAGATCGTCGTGAGCACGCCGCCGACCATGATCCGCTCGAGCCGCGGGCCCTCGAGCCGCTCGTCCGGCTCGCCGGGGCGCAGCGCCTGCGGGATCCCGATGTGGGGACGCGGCCCCCGGCCCGGACGGCCGCTGCGCGCGAGGAAGATCGCCCACATCAGCGCCGCGGGCACGATCACGACCAGCGCGAGCATCAAAACGTCGCCAGATGACACCTAAGCCGCCCTGCCTTCCTTCGCTCTCGTCTTCGTCTGGTCTAGACCGGCACGCAGAACGCGCCGGACGGCTCCGCAAACCGCTCCCACGTGCTGGTGCCGCGTGGGGGCCCCGTCTGGACACTGCCCGTGTCCACCATCACCGCGTCGCCCTGGCGCTCGATCGGGAAGCGATCGAGCCCTCGCGGCGCGGGACCGGCGAAGTACTCGCCGGTGAGCTGGTACTTCGACCCGTGGCACGGGCACTCGAACAGCATCGAGGTGTCGCAGAACGGGACCGAGCAACCCAGGTGGACGCACTTCCGGTAGAGCGCCTGGAGCTGGAGCTCCTGCGCTCCCGTGATCGCGTACACCGGGGAGTCGCCGGTGCCCTCGTAGTACACGAGCCAGAACCGGCCTTCGGGGATGAACAGCGGCTTGAAGCCTCCCGCCGGACCTACTTGTGCGACGAGGTCGTCGTAATTCCCGGCGTTGATGACCGTCCCGAACCCGCCGGTGAGCTTCGGCCAGAGGAACGACAGCGAGCCCATCCCGAAGAACCCGAGGAACGCCGCGAACGACGCCGTCCACGAGCGGTTCAGGAACTGCCTGCGCGACACGGCCATCTGCTCGGGGGTCGCGGGCTTCCGCTGCTCCTTCGGGACCGTCTTGACGCTGACGTCCGGCGTGTCGGGCTGCGGACGCACCGCCGGCTTCGGCGGCAGGTCGGTGAGGGAGGGGCCGGTCTCCGCGCGTCCGTCGCCGGAGCTCGCCTGCCGCTGCCGTCGAACGGTGACGTTCACCATGAACAGCGCGAAGGCGAGGATGCTCACCGCGACGACGATGAGGGCGATGGTCTCGGGACTCACGACTCCACTCCCTTTGTCATAGCTCGAAGAAGATCCCGCCCTCCCAGGGGAAGACGAAGTTGAACCCCGGCCCCCGGAAGAACATACCGATCGTGGTCAGCACCGCGAAGCTCAGCATGAAGAACGAGAACAGGACGATCGCGAGCTTGCGGTCGTCCGGCCGCGTCGACGGGTTGCGGTCGATGAACGGGAACGCGAACAGGATGATGATGATGACCTGCGGGATCGTGACGCCGGCGACCTGCGGGTGGAAGTAGCGCAGGAGCTCCTGGAGGCCGAGGAAGTACCACGGCGCCTTCGACGGGTTCGGGGTCTGGTTGAAGTTCGAGAGCTCACGCAACGGCGCGTCGACCGCGATCGAGAAGAACGTCACCGCGGCGAGCACAACGAGCAGCGCGACGAACTCGGCGGCCATCAGGTGCGGCCACACGTTGACGCGGTCCATCGGCCGGCGCTCGACCTTCTGGATGGCCTCGGGCTTGACGACGGCGAGGAGCCTCTGGACCCGCTCGGGAACCGCGGGCCCGCCGTTGCCGACCGCCTTCTTCGTCGGAGCGCCGCCCCCGCGGGCCGCGGCCGCGGGCCGTGCTGCCGCCGCGGGCTTCGCCGTGGCCGGCGCTGCAGCAGCAGCGGGCTTGGCTTCCCCGGCGGCCGCGGGCTTGGCCTCGGCTTCGCCCCCGGCCGGCGCCTTGCGCGGGGCCGTCGACGAGTCCGGCTTGGAGGGGTTGGCGGAGCCTCGCGACGCGCGGACCCGAGCCGCCTTCGCACGCGCCTGGGCGACCGCCGGCGAGGAGCCCTTGGCGGTCTCCTCGGCCAGTACCTGCTCGTATACCTCGTCGGGTGTGGGCATCGGCTTCCCTCCCCCCTACATGGGGCCGGAGATACCTCCGTCCTTACGCACTCGCCAGAAGTGGATGGAGATGAAGATCACGATCACGAACGGGAGCAGGAGGACGTGCAGCGTGTACCACCGCAGCAGCGTCTCGGCCCCGATCACGGGGCCCCCTAACAAGGCGAACTGCACCTGGTCTCCGACCACCGGCGTGTTCTTCATCATCTCGGTGCCGACGGTGACGGCCCAGACGGCGAGCTGGTCCCAGGGGAGCAGGTAGCCGGTGAAGGCGAGGAGCAGCGTCAGCAGGAGCAGGATCACGCCGACGATCCAGTTGAACTCACGCGGGGGCTTGTAGGCGCCGGTGTAGAAGACGCGGGCCATGTGGAGGAACACGCTGATCGTCATGAGGTGCGCGCCCCACCGGTGGAGGTTGCGGACGAGCAGGCCGAACGACACCTGCGTGTGGATCCGCTGCATGTCGGAGTACACGACCTCGACCGACGGCCGGTAGAAGAACATCAGGTAGATCCCGGTGATCGTCAGAAGGATGAACAAGAAGAACGACAGGCCGCCGAGGCACAGCGTGTACGAGAGCTTGATCCCGTGCCGCTTCACCTTCACGGGGTGGAGGTGGTACAGCAGCGAGTTCATCACGACGTACGCGCGGTTCCTCGGAGAGTCGGCGTAGCCGCGGCGGAAGATCGAGCCGGGGCGGAAGATGGCGCGCCACAGCTGGCTACCGTGGAGCTGGTCCATGCGCTCGGCCAGCTTCTCACGCGGGTTCCAGCCTGCAGCCTTCGCCACTCTTCCTCGACCTTTCTCTTAGGACGCCCGCTGGGACTGCGACACCGTACCCAGCGAGCGGGCGCCGCGCGTCTTCTTCTTTCCGCCCTGCACCTCGCTCTGGACGATCGCGCCGGTGGGGCAGCGCTCGACGCAGAGGTTGCAGCGGGTGCAGGCGTTGTCGTCGATGATGAAGAGGATGTCGTTCCCGTCCATCTGCCGGGCGAGCTCGACGTTGCCCGACTCCTCCACGGCCGACGGGTCGACCATGAAGATGCAGTACCAGGGGCAGATGTCGACGCAGCCCTCGCAGAGGATGCACTGCTCGGGGATGAAGTCGATGAAGCGCTTCGGCTTGACTGCGCCCTTCAGCCAGTCGGAGTCGACAAGCTCCATCTCGTAGTCGTCACGGAAGATGGGCTTCTCGATGATCTCCATGCCCTTCGGTTCGGGCACTTCAGGCATGTGGTGAGGCCGTCCTTTCTATTTGCCCGGCATGTAGCCCTTGGCTACATCCTGGATGCCCTTGCCGCCGGTCCGTTTGCGCTTCCTCTCTTGCCAGATGTAGGCACCGATGAGCATCGCCACCAGCAACCCCATCTGCACGCCGTTCGCGACGAGGTCCCGGATGATCCGGATCTGCGTCGTGTTGAGCCCTTCGTCGTTCACCAAAGGCAACTTCGTCGTGAAGTCGATGATCTCGCCGACGTACTGGTCGGCGTAATAGATGATCAGCGACGGGATCTGCGCCAACAGCACGATCCCCACGATCCAGATGATGGTTCCCAAGACGATCGCCTTGGTCCAACTCATCTCGCGGTCGGTGTACTTGTAGAGGCGTTCAGCGCGTGCCATGCGGGGCACATCATAGCAACGCGCGAAGCGCTCTTTTCGGGAGTTTGTGCGCTTGAGCAGGGATTTCGCGCCTGCTCGGTCTCGCCGATTCAGGGATACCAGTTCTCTGAACTCAGAGAACCAGAAACGCGTTTAGATGCTTCTATCGCGGTCGGATTCGAGGGCCGCGATCCGCCGCTCCAGCCGCCGACGGCGCAGGGAGACGTAGGCGGTGTAGCCGCCGATCGCCACGACGACGGCCGCGAGCGCCAGCGCGAGCCAGCCGGCGTTCATGCCGAGACCGGGACGCGCTCGCGCTGCTCGAGGA
>DASZDG010000003.1:0-2235 GCA_035942255.1 Actinomycetota bacterium
GCTCCGGCTCGGGCGGCGGCGGCACCGCCCGCGGCCGCGGCCGGCCGCGCGGCTCGGGCAACCGCGCCCCGCAGGCGCTCAAGCTCGTCACCGACAACCCCGGCATCCCCATTCCCGACATGGCGCAGCGCATGGGCATCCAGGTGAACTACCTGTACCGCGTGCTGCCGAACCTGGAGCAGGACGGGAAGGTGCGCAAGGAGGGTCGTGGCTGGTTCCCTAAGGGGAGCTAGCCGACCAGCCCCAGCTTGCGCACCGCCTCGCGCTCCTCCTTGAGCTCGTTGACGGTGATGTCGATCTTCCCGCGCGCGAAGTCGTCGACCTCGAGGCCCTCCTCGACGCTGTAGTCGCCGCCGGTGCAGCGGCACGGCAGCGAGCAGATCAGCCCCTCCTCGATCCCGTACTGGCCCGACGTCCAGACGCCCATCGAGCGCAGGCCGTCGGAGCCGAGCGCCCAGTCCTGCACGTGGTCGATCGCGGCGTTGGCGGCGCTCGCCGCCGACGACGCGCCCCGCGCCTCGATGATCTCGGCGCCGCGCTTGCCGACCCGCGGCATGAACTCGTTCTCGTACCACCCCATGTCGACCTTGTCGACGGCACGCTCACCGTTCACCTTCGCGTTGAACAGGTCGGGGAACATCGTCGGCGAGTGGTTGCCCCACACGACGAGGTCGTTGACGTCGGACACGCCGACGCCCACCTTGTTCGCGAGCTGGGCGACCGCGCGGTTCTCGTCGAGGCGCGTCATCGCGGTGAAGCGCTCGTTGGGGATGTCGGGCGCGTTGTGCGCGGCGATGAGCGCGTTCGTGTTCGCCGGGTTGCCGACGACGAGGATCTTCACGTCGTCCGCGGCGCCGGCGTTCAGCGCCTCGCCCTGCGGCTTGAAGATCGCGCCGTTGGCCTCGAGCAGGTCGGCGCGCTCCATCCCCTTCGACCGCGGCCGCGCGCCGATGAGCAGTGCGACGTTGACGCCGTCGAACGCCTGCTTGGGGTCGTCGTGGATGTTCACGCCCGCGAGCAGCGGGAACGCGCAGTCGTCGAGCTCGAGCGCGGTGCCCTCGGCGGCCTTCACCGCCTGCGGGATCTCGAGCAGCGACAGCTCCACCTCGGTGTCGGGCCCGAGGAGCTGGCCCGACGCGATGCGGAACAGGATGGCGTAGCCGATCTGGCCGGCGGCGCCGGTGACGGCGACCTTCGTAGGCATCTAGACGTTCATCTCCCGCTTGAGGTTCTCGTCGATCGACGCGAGGAACTCCTCGGTCGTCTGGAACTCCTGGCCGTAGCCCACGAGCAGGGCGAGGTCCTTCGTCATCTTCCCGCTCTCCACCGTCTGGACGCACACCCGCTCGAGCGTCTCCGCGAACTCCACGACGTCGGGCGTGTCGTCCATCCGCCCGCGCGCCGCGAGCCCGCGCGTCCACGCGAAGATCGAGGCGATCGGGTTCGTCGACGTCGGCTTGCCCTGCTGGTGCTGGCGGAAGTGGCGGGTGACCGTGCCGTGGGCGGCCTCGGCCTCGACGGTCTGGCCGTCGGGCGTCATCAACACGCTGGTCATCAGGCCGAGCGACCCGAAGCCCTGCGCGACGGTGTCGGACTGCACGTCGCCGTCGTAGTTCTTGCACGCCCACACGTAGCCGCCCTCCCACTTCAGCGCGGCGGCGACCATGTCGTCGATGAGCCGGTGCTCGTACGTCAGCCCGGCCTTCTCGAAGTCGGCCTTGAACTCGTCGTCGAAGATCTCCTGGAAGAGGTCCTTGAAGCGCCCGTCGTAGGCCTTGAGGATCGTGTTCTTCGTCGACATGTAGCCCGGGACGTTGCGATCCAGGCCGTACCGCATCGACGCGCGCGCGAAGTCGCGAATCGACTCGTCGAGGTTGTACATGCCGAGCGCCACGCCGCCGCCCGGGAAGTCGAAGACGTCGATCTCGATCGCGTCGCCGCCGTTCGCCGGGGTCCAGCTGATCTGGAGCTTGCCCGCGCCCGGGACGACGAAGTCCTCGGCGCGGTACTGGTCGCCGAACGCGTGACGGCCGATGATGATCGGCTTCGTCCAGTTGGGGACGAGCCGCGGGACGTTCGACATCACGATCGGCTCGCGGAAGATGACGCCGCCGAGGATGTTGCGGATCGTGCCGTTGGGCGAGCGGTACATCCGCTTGAGCCCGAACTCCTCCACGCGCGCCTCGTCGGGCGTGATCGTCGCGCACTTGACCCCGACGCCGTACTGCTTGATGG
>DASZDG010000004.1:0-1642 GCA_035942255.1 Actinomycetota bacterium
CCTCCAGGACGGCCGCCGTCGAGAAGTCGCCGGCGTGCAGGATGAGATCGGCGTCCCTCAGCTGCTCGACCGGCAGCCGCCGCGTGCCGCGCGGCAGGTGGGTGTCGGAGACGATCGCGAGCTTCAGGCGGCGACCTGCTCGCCGAGCGGGACGCCGATGACCTTCAGGCGGCGCGAGAGCGCGTTGAACGCGAACTGGTGCGTCTCGGAGGAGTGGTAGCCGAGGATCTCGTAGTCGTACGGGTCCTCCACGCCGGGCGGGACGAGCACGCCGGTGGCGAGCGGGATCAGCTCCATGAGCTTCGCCTGCATGCGGCGCCGCAGCGCGGGGTCGGACGCCTTCTGCTGGAGGTACCACGTGCCGTAGGCGACGTGGCGGTGCTCGTCCTGCGAGATGCGCTGGTAGCCCTCGAGCAGGCCGGGGAGCTTGCCCTGCTTCTCCAGGTAGTCCTGCATGAAGTGCTGGCCGGTGAGCGCGAGCGTGCCCTCGATGACCATGTGGTAGAGCACGACGAAGTCGACCTTCGCCTCGGCGTCCGAGGGGTTGGCGAGCAGGTTCTCCTGGGCGTTGACGAGCTCGACGTCGAAGAGCTGGATGAACGCCTCGTTGACGTCCTCGCGCGCCTTCTCCAGACGCTCGTCGAACGTGCCGTCGCGCTTGAGGACCTCGCCGTAGAAGCGGTTGAAGAACTGCGCGTGGCGGACCTCGTCGACCTGCTGCGTGGTGAGGAACGCCTCCTCGCCCTGGTCCTCGTACGAGCGCACGAGGCCGCTGAACTGCGTCGCGACGCGCTCCTCGCCGATGAAGAACGCCGACAGGTTGTAGGTCAGCGACTCCTTCTCCTCGTCGGTGACCGTCGTCGCGTAGGCCTCCGCGTCGTTCGCCAGGTCGATCGCGTGCGCCGACCAGGGCTGGCGCTCCCACAGCTGGTAGAGCTGCTGCGGGTTCATCAGCTTGACCTTCGAGAGCTGGGACTCGTCGGTCATCGTGCCGACGTCGCCCTGCGAGGTAAGTTCCAGGAGCGTGGCCATGGGCGACAGTGAACATGCCGTTTGACACAGTGTCAAGGGCTATCGTTCCGCGTGTGACGAGCCTCGGAAGGCCGACCGAGAAGCGGGCCGCGATCGAGGCCGGGGTGCTGCGCGCGACCGAGGAGCTGCTCGAGGAGGGCGCGTCGTTCGCGGAGCTCGGGATCGAGCGGATCGCGACCCGCGCCGGCATCTCCCGCACTGCGTTCTACTTCTACTTCCGCGACAAGCGCGAGCTGCTCGTGCGGCTGACCGAGGAGGTCAACGCGGAGCTGCTCGCGGCGGCCGAGACGTGGTGGTCGGGGTCCGGCGACCTCCGGAGCGCGCTCCACGCGATCGCGTCGCTGTACCGCGAGCACGGCGCGCTGCTGCGCGCGGTCGTCGAGGTGTCGACGTACGACGAGGAGATCGCGCGGTTCTGGCGCGGGCTCGTGGGGCGGTTCGTCGACGCGACGCGGGAGCGCATTGAGGGCGAGCAGCCGCGCGGCGCCGTGCCCGCGGGGCCGACGGCGTTCGCCCTGGTGTGGATGGTCGAGCGGGCCTTCTACCAGCAGCTCGTGCAGCGCGAGCCCGTCGACGCCGACGAGCTCGTCGACGCGATGGCGACGATCTT
>DASZDG010000005.1:0-3665 GCA_035942255.1 Actinomycetota bacterium
CTCGCCGCCCTCGTCACGGCCGCCACGATCGTCGCGGGCTGCGGCGACGAGGAGCCCGTGCGCGTCGACGGCCGCACGCTGCGCGTGGAGCTCGACGAGTTCCGGATCCTTCCCCAGAACGTCGACGTCGGCCGCGGCCGGCTGCGCATCGTGGCGACGAACATCGGGCGGCTGCCGCACAACGTCAAGGTCGTGCGGCTCGACGAGGAGGACCGCGAGGCGCCGCCGACCGAGCTCGGCGGCACCGGCACCGCCCAGCCGGGAGAGACCGCGACGTTCACGTTCGAGGACCTCCAGCCCGGGGAGTACCGCATCGTCTGCACGATCACGAACCACGACGACCTCGGCCAGTACGGCGACCTGATCGTCGACGAGCAGGAGCGCCCGTGAGCGCGTCGAACTCAAGAGCGCCCGGCGCCGGTCCACGTAGACGGTCGCACGCGTGTCCCTCGCGGTCGTCTTCCATACCGGCGGCAACGGATAGGACCGGCGCCGGGTGATCGACCCCAGACGCTTCCGCGACGCGATCGGGTCGTTCCCGACCGGCGTCGCCGTCGTGACGGCGAGCGGCCGGGAAGGCCACGCGGGCCTGACCACGAACGCGATCTCCTCGCTGTCGCTGGACCCGGTGCTCCTGCTCGTCTGCTTCGACAACGCGTCGCGGACGCTCCCGGTGGTCCGCGAGTCGCGCCGGTTCGCGGTGAACGTCCTGCGCGCGGGGCAGGAGGAGCTGGCGCGCGTGTTCGCCTCCAAGCGCGTCGCGGACGAGAAGTTCGCCGCCGCGACGCACACGGTCGCGCACGGCGTCCCGGTGCTCGACGACGCGCTCGCGTGGTTCGTGTGCGAGCTGCGCGAGCTCGTGCCCGGCGGCGACCACACGATCGGGATCGGCGCCGTCTCGGAGCTCGACTTCGACCCCGGCGGCAAGCCGCTCCTGTTCCACCGCGGGCTGTATCGCTAGAGCCCGCCCGCCTCCGTCGCCGCGCGCAGCGCGAGGAACGCGTTGACGCCGGCGGCGAGCGCCATGATCCCCAGCTCGCGCCTCGCGATCTGGAGCACGATCGACTGCTGGTCGTCCTGCGGCAGGCGGCCCACGGCCTGCGCGTCGGGGAGGTCGCGCGCGTCGAGGACGGTCTGCGCGGAGAGCACGCGGAACTGCTCGGCGAAGAAGCTCGTGCCCGCCGGAACCAGCGCGTAGATCCAGAAGAGCCCGTCCTCCGGCCGGCTGCCGGAGAGCCACGCGATGCCGGCGGCGAGAGCGAGCGCGATGACCGCCGCCTGACCCGCCCGCACGAGCACCCACGACCAGCGGTCGGGCGCAACGCGCCACCACCGCCAGCCGCCGTACGCGGCGGCTGTCGCGTTCACGGTCGCCGCGAGCAGGGCAGAGAGGGTCGCGAGCCCTTCCACGACCGCCTCAGCAAGCACCTTTCGGCACTAAGTAACACATCCGCACAAGCTCTGATATATCCCAGTCTGCGCCATGCTCCGCACGTACCTTCCCGCTCTCGTCTTCGTAGGGCTCGGCACGACCGTCGGACTGGTCTTCGCCTACCTCAACGCGCTGGTGGGCGTCAGGGGGCGGGGCTTCAAGGCGACCGCGGATCCGTACGAGTGCGGCCTCCCGTCCGAGGTCAAGAGCGGCTTCCGCTTCGGGATCAGCTTCTACCTGATCGCGATGCTCTCCATCCTCTTCGACATCGAGGTCATCTTCCTCTACCCGGTGGCCGTGCAGCTCCGGGCGTTCGGCACGTTCGCGATGATCGAGACCGTCGTCTTCATCGTGCTGCTGACCATCGCCTTCGTCTACGTGTGGCGCCGGGGTGCGCTCGAATGGAAGTGATCCGCACCAAGGTCGGGCAGACGCCGGCGCAGCGACCCGACGACTTCCGCATCCAGCAGCTTCGCGCGCGCGACATGCTGCGCGGCGACCTCGAGGGCGGCGAGCTCGAGAAGTACGTCGAGGAGCGCGTGCTCACGACGACGGTCGACAAGGCCGTGCGCTGGGCGCAGTCCAACGCGCTCTTCCCGCTGACGTTCGGCCTCGCGTGCTGCGCGATCGAGATGATGTCGATCGTCGGGGGCCGCGTCGACGTCGCGCGCTTCGGCTTCGAGGCCTTCCGCGCGTCGCCGCGGCAGGCCGACCTGATCATCCTGTCGGGCCGGATCTCGATCAAGATGGCGCCGATCATCCGGCGCATCTACGACCAGATGCTCGAGCCCAAGTTCGCGATCGCGATGGGCGCGTGCTCGTCGTCGCAGGGCATCTTCAACAACTACGCGATCGTCCCGGCCGACAAGTTCATGCCGGTCGACGTGCACGTCCCCGGCTGCCCGCCCCGGCCCGAGGCGCTCATGCACGGGATCCTCAAGCTGCGCAAGATGATCCAGGCCGACCCCGACCTCGGCTGGCGCGAGCGCTACGCCGCCGAGGGCACCGAGGAGATCGTCGACACCGAGGGCACGGCGCAGGACGCGGCCGGCAACGTGTACCGGGAGCCGACGAAGTAGTGCCCGACGCCACCGGCCTCGAGCTCATCGCGCAGGAGCTCCGCGACGCCGACGCCGAGGCCGTGCTCGAGACGCTCCACTTCCGCGGCCGCTCGACGATCATCGTCGAGCCGTCGAAGGTCGGCTGGGCGCTCGAACGCCTGCGCGCGCGGGGGTTCGACTTCCTCGCCAGCGTGCACGGCGTCGACTACTACCCGGAGGAGCCGCGGCTCGGCGTCCACTACGAGCTCTTGGACATGCAGAGCGTCGACCGGCTGACGGTCAAGCTGCGCGTCCACACCGAGGCGCCCGAGGTCCCGTCGGTCACGCCGGAGTGGCCGACCGCCGACCACCAGGAGCGCGAGATCTACGACATGTTCGGCGTGGTCTTCGACGGCCACCCCGACCTGCGGGATCCTCATGCCCGAGGACTACGAGGGCTACCCGCAGCGGCGCGACTTCCCGGTCGGCGGCGAGCCCGTCCTCTTCACCTACAACGACGCGCACGGAACGGACTACACGCAATGAGCGCCAGCCTCGACGTCGTCTCCCCCGGCGCGGCGCAGCAGCTCGACGAGTTCCACCCGGAGCCCGAGCAGGAGCTGCTCACCATCAACTTCGGCCCGCACCACCCCGCCACGCACGGGGTGCTGCGGCTGATGATCACGCTCGAGGGCGAGGTCGTCCGCGACACGAAGCCGATCATCGGCTACGTCCACACCGGCATCGAGAAGACGGCCGAGGACAAGAGCTACTGGAAGGCCATCCCCGCCGTCGAGCGGATGGACTACCTCGCGTACTACTTCAACGCGTACGCGTTCTGCGGCGCGGTCGAGGCGCTGCTCGACCTCGAGGTCCCGAAGTACGCCCAGTACCTGCGCGTCATCCACCTCGAGCTCAACCGGATCAAGAGCCACCTGGTCTGGCTCGGGACGAGCGCGCTCGACCTCGGCGCGATCTCGATGTTCTGGTACTGCTTCCGCGAGCGCGAGCAGATCCTCGACCTGTTCGAGATGTCGTCCGGCCAGCGGATGCACACGCGCTACATCCAGGTCGGCGGCGTGGCCGAGGACATCCCGCCCGGATGGGAGGAGCGCTGCCGCCAGTTCACGCAGCTCATGCGCAAGCGCGCCGACGAGTACGGCGCGCTGCTCAACCGCAACGAGATCGTGCTC
>DASZDG010000006.1:0-4391 GCA_035942255.1 Actinomycetota bacterium
GGCGACGAGCTGCTCGGCCTCGACGATGTCCTTCTCGATCCGCGTGCGCGGCGGGTGCGGGCGCTCCATGTCCTCGGTGAAGAACGCCGGGTCGTCCTGCTCGGCGCCGTAGTAGTGGGCGCTCGACTTGAACACGAAGCGGCGGACCGGCGAGTCGGGGCCGCTGCACGCCGCGAGTATGTTCATCGTCCCGATGACGTTGTTCTCGTGCGCGCGGCGCGGCGACGTGACGGTGGAGTCGACGACGAGGCGCGTGTCGATGACGGTGTCGATCTGCGCGCCCTCGACGATGCGGCTGATCAGGCTGTGGGCGTCGGCGACCTGGACGAACTCGGTGCGCTCCAGCTCGACCTTCGGCGGCCGGCGGTCGATCCCGACGAGCGCCTCGACGTCGTCGTCCTGCTCGAGTGACTGCGCGAGCCGCCCGCCCCAGTACGTCGACAGGCCCGTGAGCAGGATCCTCACCCGAACCACACCGACTCGCGCTTGCCGACCATGTCGAACAGCTCCTCCTGGATCCGCGCGCGGATGTCCTGGGCGGCGGTCTGGACGAGGGCGCGGTCGTCCGGGTCGCCCATCTCGTGCACCGGAACGGGCTCGAGGAAGCGGATCGTGAACTTCGCCGGGAGGTAGAAGAGCGGGCTGAGCGGCGCGTAGATCAGGCCGGTGAGGCGCTGCAGCGGGCTGAGCTGCGCGAACACCGGCATCGCCTCCTCCGCCCCGACGAGCGCGATCGGCACGATCGGGACCCCTGCGCGCATCGCCGTCCTCACGAAGCCGCCGCGGCCGAAGCGGCGCAGGCGGTAGCGGTCCTTGAAGAGCTTCTCGGTGCCCTTGCGGCCCTCGGGGAAGACGAGCACGAGCTGCTGCTCGTCCTGGAGCAGGCGCTGGGCGTTCGCCGGGTGCGCGGCGACGCCGCCGAGCTTCGGCACGAGCATGCTGAAGCCCGGATAACCTTTGAAGAAGTGCTCCACGGTCAGGTGGAGGGGACGCGGGTCCGGATGCTCCTCCTTGATCGCCTTCGTGATCATCGCCGCGTCGGGCGGGAGTGCGCCGGAGTGGTTGGAGACGAGGAGCGCGCCGCCCTCGTGCGGGACGTTCTCGATCCCCTCGACGTCGCAGCGGAACCACACGTGGTAGAGGAAGTCGTACAGCGTGCGGTCGAGGACGCCCTCGACCCGCTCCGAGCGGCCCCAGTCGGTGACGCGGCGCTCGGGCTCCAGCGCGGGCAGGAGATCGCGGCGCTGCTCGAGGTCGAGTCCCGGGGTCATCGCGCGAGGAAAGGTGCCAGTTCTCGTTCGAGGCCGGGCCAGTCGTCGGCGGCGACGACGTCCTCCTCCTCGACGAGGTCGCGGTTCCACGGATGCACCAGCGTCGCGGCGGTGATGCCGTGGTCGATCGCGCGCTGGAGGTTCACGGGGCTGTCGTCGATCAGGACCCCCACGCCGATCTCCGTGCAGCGGCTGATCTAGTCGAACGAGCAGTAGAGCTCGTCGTGCGGCAGGCCGATCCGGTCGAGCCAGCGGGCGGTGGCGTCGTGGCTGGTCGCGGCGCGGTGGCTCGTGATGTGGATGAAGTGCCCGGCCTGCTTCCAGCGGGCGATGGCCTCGACCGCGCCGGGGTACGGCTCCGCGGTCAGGACGTTGGGCTCGGCGTGCGTCTCCGTGATGCACGCGCGGACCTGCTCGGGCCGCAGCCGGCCGATGTTCCACGTGACCTGCTGCTCGTACGGCAGGTCGACGCCGAAGCGGCGTTTGGCGGCCGCGGCGAACTGCGGCCAGTAGTCGTGGAGGGTGGAGTCGATGTCGATGGCGATCTTCACGATGGGGTAAGACTTCCGGGCGATGAGATGGCAAGACGTCGACTGGCGGCAGCACCAGCGTTGGACTCGGATCGATGGTAGGGCGGTCAACTACGTGGAGCTCGGCTCGGGCCCGCCGATGCTGTTCGTCCACGGGTTGTCGGGCACGTGGACGAACTGGCTCGAGAACCTCCTCGAGTTCGCCTCCGACCACCGGGTGATCGCGGTCGACCTGCCCGGGTTCGGCGCGAGCGAGATGCCGCGCGACAAGATCTCGATCTCCGGCTACGGCGTGTTCCTCGACCGCTTCTGCGAGCAGCTCGAGGTCGAGGCGGCGACGTTCGTCGGCAACTCGATGGGCGGGTTCGTGTCCGCGGAGACCGCGATCAAGTTCCCGCACCGGGTCGAGCGGCTCGTGCTCGTGTCGGCGGCGGGGATCTCGACGCAGCGCGCGCGCAACGAGCCGCTCCTGAAGCTCTTGTACATGGGCGAGTCGGTCGCGCAGTGGGTCACGGCGCGGGCGGTCGGCCGCTCGGCCGAGATGGTCGGGCGGGCGCGCGGGCGCCGGGCGATCCTCTGGTTCGTCACCCCCCACGCCGAGCGTCTGGCCCCGGAGCTCGTGCTCGAGCTGACGCGCGGCGCCGGCAAGCCCGGGTTCCTCCCCGCCCTCGACGCGCTCACCGACTACCCGATCCGCGAGCGCCTCGACGACGTCAAGTGCCCGACGCTCGTCGTGTGGGGCGAGAAGGACCTCCTCGTCCCGGTGAAGGACGCGCACACCTTCGACGAGCTGATCCCGGAGTCGCGGCTCATCGTCTACCCGGACGTCGGTCATCTCGCGATGCTCGAGGTGCCGGAGCGGTTCAACGCCGACCTGCGCGCGTTCGTGGTCGAGCAGCCCGACTCGGAGGACCGGCGCGCGCGGCTGGCCGAGCGGCGCGGCGGCGAGCGCTCGGCGACCCGCTAGGGCGCGGGCTGCTCGACCGGGCCGGCCTCGGCGCCGACGGCGGGGCGCCCGCGGTCCTTGCGGGGCGCGGCCGGGTTCGTCACCGCTCCCTGCGACGCGCTGGTCACGAGCGCCGCGTACTTCGCGAGGACGCCGGTCGCGTCGGGGTTCGGCGGAGGCGTGTAGGCCTTCGACCGCTCGGCGATGACGCCGTCGGGCAGCGCCACGTCGAGGCGGCGGGCGTCGACGTCGATGGTGATCTCGTCGCCGTCGTGGACCGCCGCGATCGGCCCGCCGTGGACGGCCTCGGGAGCCAGGTGGCCCGCCATGAACCCGTGGGTGGCGCCGCTGAAGCGCCCGTCGGTGAGCAGCGCGACGTGCTCGCCGAGGCCGGCGCCGTTGATCGCCGCGGTGACGGCGAGCATCTCGCGCATCCCGGGCCCGCCGGCGGGACCCTCGTTGCGGATGACAACGACGTCGCCTGCGTCGAGGGTGCCCTCGACGACGGCGCGCATCGCGTCCTCCTCGGACTCGAAGACGCGCGCGGGGCCGGTGTGGTGGCGGCGCTCGTGGCCGGAGAGCTTCACGACGCAGCCCTCTGGGGCGAGGTTCCCTCTGAGGATCGCGAGGCCGCCGGTGGGCTTGATCGGGTCGTCGAGCGGGCGCACGACCTGCTGGCCTGCGGTCTCGGTCGCCTCGCGCGCGTGCTCGCCGACGGTGCGGCCGGTGACGGTGATGGCGTCCTCGTGGAGGAGGCCACCCTCGGCGAGCCGCCTGGCGACGAGCGGGACGCCGCCCGCCGCGTACAGGTCGGTGGCGACGAAGCGGCCGCCGGGCTTGAGGTCGCACGTCAGCGGCGTGCGCTCGGCGATACGGTCGAAGTCGTCGATCTCGAGCTCGACGCCCGCCTCGCGGGCGACCGCGAGGAGGTGCAGGACGGCGTTCGTGCTGCCGCCGCTGGTGGCGACGGCGGCGATCGCGTTCTCGAGCGAGCGCTTGGTGATGACGTCGCTCGGCGTGAGGCCGCGGTTCAGGACGTCGACGGCGAGCCTCCCCGCCTCGATCGCGACCTCGGCCTTCCTGCCGTCCTCCGCCGGGACCATGCTCGACCCCATCGGGCTGATCCCGAGGACCTCGAACGCCATCGCCATCGTGTTGGCGGTGAACTGGCCACCGCAGGCGCCCGCGCCGGGGCTGGCCGCGCGCTCGAGCTGCTGGAGCTCCTCGTCGGACATCTGGCCGGACGCGTGCTTGCCGACGGCCTCGAAGACCTCCTGGATCGTCACGTCCTCGTCGTGGAAGCGGCCGGGGTGGATCGAGCCGCTGTAGAGCATCAGGCCGGGGACGTCGAGTCTTGCGAGCGCCATGACCGTGGCGGGGATCGTCTTGTCGCAGCCGCTGATGCAGACGAGGGCGTCGAAGAGGTGGCCCCGGGCGACGAGCTCGATGCTGTCGGCGATGACCTCTCTGGAGACCAGGGAGGTCTTCATCCCGTTCGTCCCCATCGTGACGCCGTCGGAGATGGCGATCGTGTTGAGCTCCATCGGCGTCCCGCCGGCCTGGCGGATGCCTTCCTTCACCTTGTTCGCGAGCGCGCGGTGCGTGAAGTTGCACGGCATCGTCTCGATCCAGCAGTGGGCGACG
>DASZDG010000007.1:0-40901 GCA_035942255.1 Actinomycetota bacterium
GTGACGGCCTGGTCGGTGACGAGGGGGTCGCGTACGAGCGACACCGGGTCGCCGATCGAGACGCCGGCCTTCACCTCGTCCGCCGGGAGCATCAGGTCGATGAACAGGTCCTCGATCTTCGGGGGCTTCTTGGCCTCGTCGCTGTTGAGCAGGTGGATCGGCTTCGTCGCGGGGGAGAGCAGCCCGACGAAGTCGCGTTCCTCCCCGCACACGACCACGCGTTGCATCACGAGCGTGCGCGGGTCGAACCCGCCCACGGGAGAGATGCGCAGGAAGCCGTCGTCGTCGATGTGGGTCACGAGGAACCCGATCGAGTCCATGTGGGCGCAGATCATCACGCGGGGGCCGGACCCGTTCCGGATCCCGACGAGGTTCCCGAGCGCGTCGATCCTCGTGTCGTCCACGAGGTCGGTCATGTGCTTCTGAACCACGTCCCGGATTCGCTCCTCGCGCCCCGAGATGCCCGGTGTCGCCACCAGGTCCCTGAACAGCTCAACGTTCACGCCCTCTCCCCTCTTCGTCCCCAAGCCGACTTAAATGTTCCTAGCCCTCGCAGACAAATGCAAACAAAAGTCTCAAACGCCTGTCGCGGCCCAGGGGGACACGGGTTTAATGCACTCGATTCCGTCGCTTGCCCCAGAGGAGGATGCCATGTCGCTGTACGAGCTTCTGAAATTCCTCCACGTCCTCGCCGCAGCGATCTGGGTCGGCGGCGCCGTCCTGCTCCGCGTCCAGTCGTCGCGGGCGATGGGGATGGACCGTGAGCGCGCCGCCGCGCTGGCGATCGAGACGTCGGAGGTCGGGACGAAGCTCCTGATGCCGGCGTCGATCGTGCTGCTGGTCGCCGGGCTGTGGACGGCCTTCGAGGGCGGCTACGGGCTCGAGCCGCTGTGGGTCAAGCTCGGGCTGGTGATCTACGTCGTCTCCGCCGTGGCCGGCGCGGTCTTCCTCGGCCCCCTCTACAAGCAGGTCGGCGAGCTGCAGGGTCAGCGCCCCGCGGACGACCCCGAGGTCACGTCGCGGCTCCAGAGGATCTCGACGCTCTCGTGGATCGACCTGGGCCTGCTCGTCCTCGCGGTGTTCGTGATGGTGGTGAAGCCCGACTAGGCGACGGGCGCGGGGATCGACAGCGCGTCGCGGAGCGCCTCGAGCCTCTCGGGCACCACCCGGTAGAACGCCCACGTCCCGCGCTTCTCCCTCTCGAGCAGCCCCGCCTCGTGGAGGACCTTCAGGTGGTGGCTGACCGTGGGCTGCGCGAGGTCCAGGGGCTCGACCATCTCGCAGACGCAGGACTCGCCCTTCGGGTCGGCCGCGATCAGGCTGAGGATCCGGAGCCGGGCCGGGTCGCCCAGGACCTTGAACGCGGTGGCGAGCTGGCGGGCCTCGCCGGCCTTCAGGGGGGCCTCCAGGAGCGGCGAGCAGCACTGGACGATCGTCTGCAGGTTCTTCATGCCTACATATTGACAGCCATCGATGGACTATGCAATATTCACGTCGTTCGATATTGATGGATATCAATACTGAGAGGAGCCCGAGATGTCCCGTGTGCAGCTCGCCCTGAACGTCGACGACGTGGACGAGGCCGTGGCCTTCTACTCGAAGCTGTTCGGGGTCGAGCCGGCGAAGAGGCGGCCCGGATACGCGAACTTCGCCGTGGCCGAGCCGGCGCTGAAGCTCGTGCTCATCGAGAACGAGGGCCGGGGCGGGACGCTGAATCACCTCGGCGTCGAGGTCGCCTCGACCGAGGAGGTAGCGGCCGCGTCGGGCCGGCTCGAGTCCGAGGGCCTCGCGACGAGCGAGGAGCAGGGCGTCACCTGTTGCTATGCCCTGCAGGACAAGGTCTGGGTCAAGGACCCGTCCGGGGCCCCGTGGGAGATCTACACGGTCCTCGCCGACGCCCCGGGGACGTCGATCAAGGGAGACGCCGCCTGTTGCGCCGAGGGCTCGGCCACGGCGGCCTGCTGCTGAGGCGTTCTGCGTTTTCCGTTACGAGAGGAGGAGAGGCGATGCATCCGCTGTTCATGGACCACCTGGTGGAGGGCCGTCAGTGCGACGTCTTCTGCGACGCGAGGGCCGCGGGAGGGCCCGCGCACCTGAAGGGCTCGGGTGGACGCCTCCGCCGGATCCTGTCGGGCCGGCGCCGCGAGCGGGACCTCCGCACGGTCGAGCCGCGCTGCTGAAGCCGGAGTCGTTACGCGAGCGAAGCGGCCCTCCCCCCGGGGGCCGCTTCGCTCTTTCGGTGGTGCTTGTGGGTTCGGGTCCTGCTAGGCGACGCAGTACTGCGGGCCGGGCAGGACGCTTACGACCCTGCAGACGACGTTCTCGATGCAGGGGCCGCCGAACCAGAGCTGGGTGCACGAAGCCTGCGCCTGGGGCGCCAGGCCGATGATGCTCGCGGCGCCGAGGGACGCCGCCAGAAGAACAACTCGCTTACGCATGTCCGCCTCCTTCTTTACGTTGTGAGATGCCGGCGCTTGTGCAGGGCGTGGGCGCGACTAGCTGATGGGGCACAGGGACGGGTGGACGAGCTCGAGGACGTCGCAGACGATGTCCTCGACGCAGCGCGTCTCCCGGTCGAAGATCTTGACCGACGTGCATGCGGCCTGGGCCTGGGGGGTGAAGCCCACGACGCTCAGCACGCCGAGCGCGCACGCCAAGAGAAGGACCCGCTTGCGCACTTTCCGCCTCCGCTCCGCGGGCCGTCAGGGACGACCCGCAATGGTGTTGTGTGCGGCCCCGGGGGCCGCGCCCGCTTGCCTTGCATGCGGGATTGTGACGGGAGGCAAGGACGTCGTCAAGACGTGGCCCGAACCGGTCAATCGTTAAGTGGGCGAGGGGGGATTTGAACCCCCACACGCTTGCGCGCACTGGCACCTGAAGCCAGCGTGTCTGCCGTTCCACCACTCGCCCGGGGGCCGGGCAGGTTCTCCCGGCCCCCACACCCTAGCAAGGGGTGACCCCACGCCGCGCGGGCATAATCGACCCTTATGGGTGTCGCCAAGGGCATCGAGCAAAGGCTCGAGGGGCTCGTCGAGGGGTTCTTCACCAAGGTCTTCCGGTCCGGGCTCCAGCCCGTCGAGGTCGGACGGCGGATCCTGCGCGAGATGGCCGGGGGCAAGACGGTCTCGGTGAACCGCATCTATGCCCCCAACGAGTTCCGGGTCTGGATGAGCGCGGACGACTACTCGAAGTTCTCCCAGATGGAGGCGGGCCTCCAGCGAGAGTTCTCCGAGCTCGTGATCGAGCAGGCGAAGCAGAGCCGCTGGAACCTCATGGGTGTCCCCCGGATCACGTTCCACGAAGAGGAGTCGATGGGGCGGGGCGAGCTCCGCGTGGAGGCGTCGCTGACCGCCGACGCCGACGCGCCGCCGCGGGTCTACACGCGCGACCCCCAGCCCGAGGATCCCTCGAGCACGAGGGCGATCTCGTCGGACACCGCGAGCAAGCTGGGACTGGCGCGGTCCGGCGCGCGGCTCGTCGTCATGGACGAGGGGGGCAAGGCGGCCGAGACGATCGACATCACGAAGGCGCCGGTCGTCATCGGGCGGATGTCGACCAACGACGTCGTCCTGTCGGACCCGAACGTCAGCCGGAGGCACGCGGAGCTGCGCCGCAACGGCGACCGCTGGATGCTCGTCGACCTCGGGTCGACCAACGGGACGACCGTGAACGGCAAGCTCGCGCGCGAGCACGAGCTGAACGACGGCGACCGGCTCATGTTCGGCAGCACGAAGATCCGCTTCGAGACGGGGGAGGCGAGCTAGCCATGCCGGACCTCGTCCTCGTGATCCTGAAGTACGTGTTCCTCGCGATCCTGTGGATCTTCGTCGCACGCGCGGTGCGCGCGGTGCTCATCGAGCTCCGTCCGGCGAAGGCCGCGGCCCCCGTGCGCAGCGCGCCCGTCTCGTCGCAGCCCCCGCCGCGCAAGACGAAGAAGCCGCCGGCCAAGGCCGTGGTGGTCGAAGGCACGGCACTGCGCGGGAAGTCGTTCCCGTTGCAAGGCGAGCTCACGATCGGCCGGTCCGAGCAGTGCCACGTCCACGTCGAAGGCGACACGTACGTGTCGAGCGTGCACGCGCGCATCTTCTCCAGAGACGGCTCCTATATGGTCGAGGACCTGGGCTCCACCAACGGCACGTACCTGAACCGGCGCCGCATCACGGCCCCGGCTGAGCTCCAACGGGGGGATCGCGTCAAAGTCGGGAAGACCGTGCTGGAGATGCGCAAGTGAACGTGACCGTCGGCGCGCAGACCGACGTCGGCCGCGTCCGCCAGGGCAACGAGGACTCGTACCTGCTCGAGCCTCCGATCTACGCCGTCGCGGACGGGATGGGCGGCCACATCGCCGGTGACGTCGCGTCGGCGACCGCGGTCGACGTGATCGCAGCCGGAGCGCGCGAGGCCTCGTCGCTGGACGGCAACGCGCTGGCCGAGCTCGTCAACCGCGCCAACGAGGCGATCTGGGAGAAGGCGCGCTCGGACCCGTCGCTGCGCGGGATGGGGACGACCTGCACGCTCCTCATGGTCGACGGCGCCACCGCCTACCTCGCCCACGTCGGCGACTCCCGCGCGTACCTCCTGCGCGACGGGTCGCTCACGCAGCTGACCGAGGACCACACGCTCGTGGAGAGGATGGTCCGCGAGGGGAGGCTGTCGGCCGAGGAGGCCGCCATCCATCCCCAGCGCAGCGTGATCACACGGGCGCTCGGCGTGGACCAGAACGTGCAGGTCGACGTGTTGCGCGAGCAGCTCACGCGCGGCGACCGCATCCTGCTCGCGTCCGACGGCCTCACGTCGATGGTGGGCGCGGGCGACATCGCGGACGTCCTTACGAGCGAGGAAGACCCTCAGGCCGCGGCCGACCGGCTCGTCGAGATCGCGAACGCCGCGGGCGGCGAGGACAACGTCACGGTGCTCGTCGTCGACGTCGGCAAGGACGGTGCGCCGGCCCCCCCTCCGGCGGCCCCGGCTAGGCACGACACCCGACCCGGGGCGGAACCACAGGCCGAACGTCCGCCCCGCAGATGGGTACGGCCGCTCGTCTGGACCGTCGCCGTCGTAGCAGTGATCGGGATCGCGGCGTTCGCCGCGGCGCAGTGGGCGCTGTCGAACTCTTGGTACGTCGGGCTCAGTGAGGACGGGGTGGTAACCATCTACCAGGGCATCCCCGAGGAGATCGCCGGCCGCACCTTCGCCGACGTCGAGCGCGAGACGGACATCACCGCGGACGACGTCCCGGAGACGTTCGTCGAGGACCTCGAAGAAGGAGTCAAGGTCGACTCGCTCGACGACGCGGAGCTGTACGTCGGCAACATCCAGGACCGCATCGACGAGATCGAAGAAGCCACCGAGCAGCGACGGGACGACAGAAGAAGAGACCGCTCGTGAGCGCACAACAGCCGTCGTTGCGGCGGAACCGGGAGCTGTCGCTGCTGATCCTCGCGTTGATCGTGGGGGCCGCGGCCCTCACTCTCGTCGCGCTCGCGCGCAGCACCGACAAGGTCGCGCTCGCGGCCCCCCTGATGGCGATCGTCGCCGCGGGCTACGCGGCAACGCACGTCGTAATGCGGAAGTGCGCGAAGCAGGCGGACTCGCTCATCCTGCCGCTGGTCGCAGGTCTGAACGCTATAGGGCTCGCGGCGATCTACCGCCTCGCGCCGCGGGGCTTCGGCCCGACACAGGTGACATGGACGGCGCTGGGGCTCGCGTGCTTCGCGGGCACGCTCGTCCTCGTCAAGGACTACCGGGCACTGTCGCGCTACAAGTACATCCTCGGGTTCGCCGGCGTGGGGCTGCTGCTCCTGCCGATGACGCCCGCCGGCGCGGTCGTCAACGGCGCGCGGCTGTGGGTGAAGATCGGCGGCTTCCAGTTCCAGCCCGCCGAGCTGGCGAAGATCTGCCTCGTCGCGTTCTTCGCCGCGTACCTCGCCGAGCGCAAGGAGCTGCTGGCGATAGCCACGCGCCGGATCGCTCGCATACACGTCCCCGACTTCAAGCACTTCGGGCCGCTGCTGGTCATGTGGGCGATCTCCCTCGCGGTCATGTTCTACCAGCGCGACCTCGGCTCGAGCCTGCTGTTCTTCTCGATCTTCCTGCTGATGCTCTACGTCGCGACCTCGCGCATCGTCTACACCGCGTTCGGCGCGTTGCTGTTCGTCGTCGGCGCCTTCATCGGGTACCAGACGTTCTCGCACGTCCAGGCGCGCGTGCAGGTGTGGCTCGACGTCTTCGACCCGGAGCTCATCGGGGGGCCCAGCTACCAGCTCGCGCAGTCGCTGTTCGCGCTGGCGACCGGCGGCCTCTTCGGAACCGGCCTCGGCCAGGGCCGGCCCGACCTGATCCCGGTCGCCGAGACCGACTTCATCTTCGCGGTCGTCGGCGAGGAGCTCGGGCTGATGGGGACCGTCGCGGTGCTGCTGACGTTCATGCTGCTCGTCGGGCGGGGGCTGCGCGTCGCGCTGCGCGCGACGGACGACTTCGGGCAGCTGCTCGCATCCGGGCTCACGTTCATCCTCGCCCTGCAGACGATCATCATCCTCGGCGGCGTCACGCGGCTCATGCCGCTGACCGGTATCACGCTCCCGTTCATGTCCTACGGCGGCTCGAGCATCCTCTCTAACTTCATCCTCGTCGCGTTGCTCGTTCGCATCTCGGACCAGACCGCGGGCGCGCCCCCGCCGGCGCACACGAGCGAGATCCTGATCGGCCCCCTGCGCGCCGAAGGCGAGACCGCGACGTGATGTCCGCGCAGATCCGCAAGGTCGGCATCGGGCTCCTGCTCGCGTTCGGCGCCCTCTTCCTCCAGCTCAACTACGTCCAGATCTGGGCGGCCGAGGAGATCGCCTCGAACCCGGCGAACATCAGGGCGCTGATCGCGGAGTACTCGGTGAAGCGCGGCGACATCTCGACGCTCGACGGCAAGGTGATAGCGCGCAGCCACGCGACCAGGGGGCGCTACAAGTACGAGCGCGTCTATCCGGACGGCGAGCTGTATGCGCACGTCACCGGGTACAAGTCGCTCGTGTACGGCACGGCCCGGCTCGAGTCGGCGTACGACGAGCAGCTCCAGGGCGAGTCGAGCGTGCTCTCGATGCAGGACATCGAGGACCGGCTGCGGGGGTCGGAGGAGCAGGGGGACCGGCTGCGGCTGACGATCCACTCGCAGCTGCAGGAAGCGGCGCGCGAGGCCCTCGGGGGCCGCGACGGCGCGGTCGTCGCGCTGAACCCGCAGACGGGCGAGGTGCGCGCGCTCTACAGCAACCCGTCGTACGACCCGAACCCGCTCGCCACGCACGACCCGAAGGAGGTGCGCCGCTATCGCGAGACGCTCGACCCGAACTCGATCACGAGCCCGTTGATCAGCCGCGCGACGTCGCGCAGCTTCGCCCCCGGCTCGACGTTCAAGGTCGTCACGACCGCGGCCGCGCTCGAGAGCGGGAAGTACGAGCCCGACAGCACGTTCCCCGACCCGGTCGAGCTCGAGCTGCCGCAGACGAACGAGACCCTGATGAACTTCACGCGGACCGCGTGCGCGGGCGGGGGCCAGATCGACCTGTTCACCGCGCTGGAGATCTCCTGCGACACGACGTACGGGATGCTCGGGCTCGACGTCTACGACGAGCTGCGCGACACGGCCGAGGCGATGGGGTTCAACGAGCCGATCCCGTTCGACGTGGGGACCGAGCCGAGCGTCTTCCCCGACGTGTCGGAGGAGAACCTCCCGTTCCGCGCGTTCGCCGGCATCGGGCAAGGTGACGTCTCCGCCACGCCGTTGCAGATGGCGCTGGTCGCCGCGACGGTCGCGAACGGCGGCGAGGTACCCCGGCCCCGTCTCGTCAAGCAGGTGATCGACCCCAGCGGCGGAGTCGTCGACCCGATCGCGCCCGAGACGCTCGGACGCGCGATGTCGTCCGAGACGGCCGCCGACGTCACCGAGATGATGGAGGCCGTCGTCGAGAGCGGGACCGGGACGACCGCGAAGATGGACGGCGTGCGGGTCGCCGGCAAGACCGGTACCGCGCAGACGGTGCCGGGCGAGGACCCGCATGCGTGGTTCATCGCGTTCGCGCCGGCGGAGAACCCGCAGCTCGCGGTCGCGGTCGTCGTCGAGAGCGGCTCCGCGGGCTCGGAGGCCACGGGCGGCGCGGTCGCGGCCCCCATAGCGCGCCAGATCCTCGAGGTCGACCGGGCGATCTCAGTCGAATGGTAGGAGCGGCCCGGATCCTCGGTGGTCGCTACCGACTCGAGGAACGGGTCGCCGCCGGGGGCATGGGAACGGTGTTCGCTGCGACCGACGAGCGGCTGCATCGCCGGGTCGCGGTGAAGCTCCTCAAGGACGACCTCGCGGGCGACCAGCGGTTCGTCGAGCGATTCCGCCGCGAGGCGCGCGCCGCGGCGGCGTTGTCGCATCCGAACGTCGCGACCGTCTTCGACTTCGGCGAAGACGAGGGGACGCCGTTCATCGTCATGGAGCTCGTCCCCGGCCGCGACCTCGCGCGGCTGCTGCGCGAGGAGGGGCCGCTGCCGCCGGAACGGGTACGCGCCGTCGCCGCGCAGCTCTACGCGGCCCTCGCCCACGCGCACGCCGCGGGCCTCGTACACCGGGACGTGAAGCCGGCGAACGTCATCGTCGACGACTCCGGGCGCGTGAAGGTGACCGACTTCGGCATCGCCCGCGCCGCAGGCGAGTCGACGCTGACGCAGACCGGATCGGTGCTCGGCAGCGCGCAGTACATGGCGCCGGAGCAGGCTTCCGGCGCGCCGGTGACGCCCGCAGCCGACGTCTACTCGGCGGGCATCGTGCTCTACGAGATGCTCACGGGTTCGGTGCCGTTCACCGCGGACTCGGCGCTGGCAGTCGCCATGCGGCACGTGTCGGACGACGTCCCCGCGCCGAGCGAGCTGACACCGGACGTCCCGGCGGACCTGGACGACCTCGTGAAGAGCGCTACCGCGAGGGACGCTTCGGCGCGGCCCCCGGCTGCCGAGATCGCCGCCGCTCTGGAAGGACGGGGAACGGACCCGACGCAGGTGATGACCGCGGGCACATCGTCGGAGACGACCGTCTGGCCGATCCCGGGCGCGACCTACGACCCGCGCCGCCTCGGGACGCAGGTTCTCGTCGTTGCCGGGGTGCTCGCGCTGGGGGCCGTCATCGTCTTCGCGTGGCTGTTGTCGAGGCCGGACGACCGGGTCCAGCGTTCGGTCGATCGCGACAGACCCGCCGCGCGCGCAACCGAACGCCCCGAGGAAGCGTCTCAGGCATACGAGCTGGACGATTTCGCGGGGTGGAGCTTCCCCGACGCCGAGCAGGAGCTGAAGGAGCAGGGCCTCGTAGTGGAACGGGTGGAGATCGAGAGCGACGTGCCGAAGGACCTCGTCATCGATTCGGTTCCTCCATCCGGAACCGCTATGTCGGAGGGTGAGACCGTTACGCTGACCGTCAGCAAGGGTCCCGAGGAGCCCGACGACGAGGACAAGGACGAGGACTCCGACGAGGAGGGCCCCGGGAACTCCGAATCGGCCCCCGGCCACTCCAAGGGAAAAGACAAGAAGGACGAGGATTGAGCGCTACCAACCAGACGTACGGAGGTCGCTACGCGGTCCTCGAGCCGATCGGCTCCGGGGGCATGGCGGAGGTGTACCGCGCCCGCGACGAGCTGCTGGGGCGTGACGTCGCCGTAAAGGTGCTGAACGAGCGTCTCTCGCGCGACAAGTCGTTCGTCGAGCGGTTCCGCCGCGAGGCCCAGTCGGCCGCGAACCTCAACCACCCGAACGTCGTGTCGCTCTACGACTACGGCGCCGACGACGGCGCCTACTACATCGTGATGGAGTACATCGAGGGCAAGTCGCTCGGCGACATGGTCGCGGAGAGCGGGGCCCTCCTGCCCGAGCGTGCGGCCGAGATCGCGGCCGACGTGGCCGCGGCCCTCGAGCGCGCGCACTCATCCGGGCTCGTCCACCGGGACATCAAGCCCACGAACATCATGGTCACGCGCTCGGGACAGACGAAGGTGACGGACTTCGGGATCGCGCGGGCGCTCGGGCAGAGCAGCGAGCAGACGCAGATGACCCAGACCGGGATGGTCATCGGGACCGCCGCGTACCTCTCGCCCGAGCAGGCGCAGGGAAACCCCGTCGACGCTCGCTCGGACGTCTACTCGCTCGGTTGCGTGCTCTACGAGATGCTCACCGGGCGAGCGCCGTTCGCCGGCGAAACCCCTCTCGCGATCGCCTACAAGCACGTCCGGGAAGAAGCGGTCGCGCCGTCGACGGTGAATCCCGACGTCCCGCGCGCGCTCGACGCGATCACGCTGAAGGCGCTCGCGAAGAACCCCGACAACCGCTACTCCAGCGCGCACGAGATGCGGGAGGACCTCCAGCGGTTCCTCGGGGGGCAGCAGGTGCAGGCGACTCCGCTGATGGCGACGCAGACGGTCGTCGCGCCGCCGGTCTCGTCCGGGACGCAGGTGATCAGCCGCACCGAGACCGAGTACGAGCCGCCCCCGGAGCCGCGTCGCGGGCTGTGGTACGTGCTCGCGGCGTTGATCATCCTGGCGCTGTTCGCTCTCGGCGCGTACCTGCTTGCGAACAACTTCCTCGGCGGCGACGGCGTGCGCGTCCCCAACGTGGTGCGGATGACCGAGGAGCGCGCGGTCGAGCGGCTCGAGCGGGAAGGCTTCGAGGTCGAGGTCGAGGACGGGGCCAGCAAGCGGCCGGAGGGACAGGTTTTCCGCCAGGACCCGGAGGGCGGCGAGGAAGCCGACGAGGGGTCGACGATCACGATCTTCGTGTCGACGGGGCCGGAGCCGGTGGAGGTGCCGGACGTCGTGGGCCTGGAGCTCCCGGAGGCGCGCGAGGTCCTGCGCGACGCGGGCCTGAAGGTCGGAGACGTCACGGACCAACCCGGGGACGAGGAGAACGAGGGGCAGGTGCTCAGCCAGTTCCCGGACGAGGGGCAGGAGGTCGACACCGGTAGCGCGATCGACCTCGTCGTCTCGTCGGGCCCCGAGGCGATCCTCGCCCCGTCCGTGATCGGGCAGAGCCAGGAGGACGCGGAGGCGGAGATCGAAGCCGCGGGCCTATCCGTGTCGGTGCTGACCGCGCCGGACGACGCGCCGGCGGGGGAGGTCATCGCCCAGGACCCGGACCAGGGGACGCCGATGGAGGCCGGCGCCACCGTGACGATCACGGTGTCCGAGGGCCCGCAGGAACAGGAGATGCCCGACGTGACCGGGCAGGACGCGGACTCGGCCGAGGCGTTCCTCGAAGGTGACTTCGGCCTCTCCGTGTCGCAGGAGGAAGGCGCGTGCGCGGCCCCGCCGGGGACCGTGTGCGACCAGGACCCGCCGCCGGGGACGTTGGTCGAGGAGGGCGACGCCGCGGTGCTGTACGTGCAGCCGGGCGGGGCGGTCCTTCCGGACGACGGGCTGTTCGCGTTACTGACGCTCTTCGGGCTGTTCGCCTAGACGCGCGCCTCCGCGGCGGCGAGGAAGTTCGCCAGCAGCTGCGGCCCCGACGCGGTGAGGATCGACTCGGGGTGGAACTGGACGCCCTCGATCGGGAGCTCCCGGTGGCGCACGCCCATCACGACACCGTCGTCCGACCGCGCGGTGACCTCGAGGACGTCGGGCCAGCCGTCGTCGTCGATCGAGAGCGAGTGGTACCGCGTCGCCTCGAACGGTGAGGGGAGGCCGCTGAACACGCCGGCCCCGTCGTGCTCGACCGGGGACGTCTTGCCATGCATCGGGCCGACCGGCGCGCGCCGCACGACGCCGCCGAAAGCCGCGCCGATGCACTGGTGGCCGAGGCACACGCCGAGCACCGGCACGCGGCCCCCGAAGGCCTCGATGGCAGCGATGGAGACGCCGGCGTCGTCGGGGGACCCGGGGCCGGGCGAGATCACTACAGCGTCCGGCCGTTCGGCGACGAGGTCCTCGATGGTCGCGTCGTTGCGGACGACGACGGGCTCTGCGCCGAGGGAGCCGAAGGCCTGGGCGAGGTTATAGACGAACGAGTCGTAGTTGTCGACGAGCAGCAGCTTCATCGGAACTATCCTCTCGTATCCAGTGAAGGGAATTGAGAATTCCGCCCTCGGCGGAGCCGTCGACTTCGTCGAGAGCATCACCCGCGGGAACGTGTCGGGCGTCAAGATCGTGCTCGCCACCGTCGTGCTCGCCCTCGCGGTCTACCAGGTCCTCCTCATGGCCGTCGGCTACGGCAAGCTGAAGCTCCCGTTCCTCCAGGCAAAGGCCGCGTCGTTCGCCCACCGCTCGATCGGCGACGCGATCGTGCTCGTCACGCTCGTCGTCGCGTTCATGTGCATCGCGTACTTCGGCTACGAGGACGGGGTCGAGCACGCGGCCGGCGGCGAGTCGGGCCGCGCCACCGTGCACGTGATCGGCGGGACGCTCGTCGTCGCGGCCCTCGCGGTGAAGGTCCTCGCCGTCCGGTGGTGGCACGCCCTGGGCCGCTTTCTGCCCGCGATCGGGCTGACGATCTTCGGGCTGCTCGCGCTGACGTGGGCGACGTCGGCCGGCGACTACTTCTTCGGGAGCTGACGTGAGCGACGACCGGCGCAAGTACACCGTCCAGCTGATCGGCTCGCTCCTCGTGGGGCTCCTCATCGTCGTGATCACGATCTCGGTCGTGACCGCGAAGCTCGGCCCCCGGCTCGACCGTCGCGAGGAGCTGCGCGAGCTAGAGGACGTCCGGGAAGAACGGCAGGAGCAGCGCGAAGAGCGCCTCGAGGAACGCGAGGAGCTAAGAGAGGGCTAGAAGTTCGCGGGGAGGATCCGGTCGCTCAACGCGACGAGGAGCACCGCCGTCCCGATCGCGACCGCGGCCCACACCAGCAGCTCCAGCAGCACCCACTTCAACGGACGCTTCATCGGGCGAGGCCCTCCATGTCCAGCTCCGCGTAAACGATCAGCCGCTCGGCCGCGGAGAACTTCGGGTTGCAGGTCGTGAGCACGAGCTCGTACTTGTCGGACTGCACGACGATCTGCCGCGAGTCCGCCGGGACGACCTCCTTCTCGGTGACCTCGTAGGTGAACTCACCCCACTGAGTCTCTATCTCGATCGGGTCGCCGCGCTGCATCTTGTCCAGCGCCCAGAACGGCTGCCCGTAGGTGGTGCGATGGCCGGAGACGATCACGCGGCCCTTCTCTCCGGGAAAGATCTTGTCCCACTCGGTGCACAGGGGAGGGTCGAAACCGGGGCGGCACGACGGGTAGTGCCCGGGGCCGAGCTTCAGCTCGTCCGTGCCCACGCCCTCGACCACCATCATCGGCTTGTCCTCGATCGTCGGGAGGTGCATGCGGAACACGGGAGCTCCGGGCCCCGGCTCGTAGCCGGGCGGAGGACCGGAGGGGCCGGTGTCGCCCTCGGGCGTCGTGCGCTCGAACGCGGGGAGCCGGTCGAACTCCTCGGCGAGCTGGTCCTGCTGGCGCGCGGTGTAGAGGCCCGTGCCGTAGAGGGTCCAGACCACGAACAGGAGGATGCCGATCCCCAGCGAGATCAGGAACTTCCCGAACACGCGCAGCGAGGTCATGAGAGGAGTATCGGTTATCCGATTAACATTCTTGCCCTATGCCAAAGAGCAAATCGAAGCGGGTCACCCGCCAGCCGCCGCCGAAGCCGAAGCCAAAGACCTCGCCGATGTGGGTCGGAGCGCTGTTCTTCACGCTGCTGCTGACCGGCGTGCTCGTGATCATCTTCAACTACCTCGGCTTGCTGCCGGCCGAGAACTCGGTGTGGGCGCTGTGGTACGGGCTGGGCCTGATCTCGGCCTCGTTCGTCGTCGCGACCCAATGGCACTGACCGGGGGCTGCGGGGTCCGAATCACACGGATGTGGTTTATCCACTGCTGTGGAGACCGCTGTGGGAAACGGGCCGCGGCGTGAGCCGCGTGCGCCCAGGGTTCCTGCTCGTCCTGCTCGTTGTGATCGCTCTGCTGGGCCGCTCGTTCGGCTATCTCCGGGCGGCAGTGGCCGTCGCGATGTTCTTCGCGATCCTCTACGTCGGGTTCAGCTACTTCCGCAGCGCGGGGGAGGTCCCGCCGGACGACGACGTCGAGGACGTGGGCGACGAGAGCCTCCGCTACGTGTGCACGATGTGCGGCCTCGAGCTGAAGGTCGAGGTCGCCGCGTCGGACCGGGCCCCCTCGCACTGCCGCGAGAAGATGGTCCTGGTCCAGGGACGGCGGCCCCCGCCCCTGCGCCCGGTCTAAAGCCTCTCGATAAGCGTGGCGTTCGCGAGCCCGCCGCCCTCGCACATCGTCTGCAGGCCGTAGCGGCCCCCGCGCTGCTCGAGCGCGTTCACCAGCGTCGTCATCAGGCGTGCCCCGGAGGCGCCGAGAGGATGCCCCAGCGCGATCGCGCCCCCGTGGACGTTCACGTGCTCCTCGAACCACTCGTCGGAGATCCCGAGCTCCTTCTTCCACGCGAGGACGACGGTCGCGAACGCCTCGTTGATCTCGACGAGGTCGACGTCCTCGAGCGAGAGCCCGGCGCGGTCGAGCGCCTTTCTCGTCGCGGGGATCGGCCCCGTTAGCATCGTCACGGGGTCGGTGCCCGCGAGCGCGAACGACACGAAGCGGGCCCGCGGCGTGAGCCCGAGCTCCTGCGCCTTCTCGGGCGTCGTGATCAGGAGGGCCGCGGCCCCGTCGGTGATCTGAGACGAGTTCGCCGCCGTGGTGACGCCGTCGGGCTTGAACGACGGCGGGAGCGACGCGATCTTCTCCATGTTCGGCGTCCGGATCCCCTCGTCCCGATCGAAGAGGACCTCGCCGTCCTCGGTCGAGACCTTCAGCGGGAGGATCTCGTTCTTGAACGCTCCGGACTCGGTCGCCTTGCCGGCCAGGACGTGCGAGCGCGCGCCGAACGCGTCGAGCTCCTCGCGCCGAAGTCCCCACCGCTCCGCGATCAGCTCGCTCGAGATGCCCTGCGGGACCAGGCCCCCGTCGTAGCGCGCCATCATCCGGTCGGAGAACGGCCAGCCGCCGGTCTGCGCGCTCGTCCCCATCGGGATGCGGGTCATGTTCTCGACTCCGCACGCGATCGCGACGTCGTACGCGCCGCTGATCACGCCCTGGGCGGCGAAGTGCGCCGCCTGCTGCGACGAGCCGCACTGGCGGTCGATCGTGGTCGCCGGCACCTCCTCCGGGAGGCCCGCCGCCAGCCACCCGTTGCGGCCGACGTTCAGCGACTGCTCGCCGACCTGGGAGACGCACCCGCAGATCACGTCGTCGACGAGGGCCGGGTCGACGCCCGAGCGGTCCACGGTCTCCTTCAGGACCTCGGCCAGCAGGTCGACCGGATGCCAGTCCTTCAGCGCGCCGTTCTTCTTGCCGAGCGGCGTGCGGACTGCTTCGACGATGACGGCTTCACGGGCCACGGGGTTCCTCCTCGAAGTTCTTGACCGGGAGGTCAAGTATCGCGCCGGAGCGCTACTTCTCCGAAACGGTCAAGATGGGTGGGCTCAGGACCTCGCGGCGGCGAAGGAGGGTGTGGTGGATCTCAGGGGCTGGATGCTTGCCTCACGGGCTCGCTACGCGATGGTCTGGACCGCGACCACGGTAATCATCATCTTGGGTGCCAAGGCCGTGAGTAATAGCTCGTTCTCGGCGCGCTACTGGATGCTGGCGATCCCGGCGTTGCTCGTCAACTTCGTGCTCAATGCCGCGGTCGCGTACCCGCGCGCGAAGAGGAGGTTCACCGCTCGAACCGGGTGACGGCCCGGTCTAGACGCGGCGGCGCAGCACTACGTTCGTCCCCCGGTCGGAGGTCTCGAACTTGACCTCGTCCATCAGCTCGCGCATGAGGAAGAGGCCGCGGCCCCCGGACGCGAACGGGTCCGGCAGCTCCGTCCGCTCGAGCTTCGTCATGTCGAAGCCGCCACCGTCGTCCGCGATCGTTATCGACACCGTTCCTTGCTCGGCCGCGCACCTGACGCGCACCTCGCTCCGGCCCTCGGCACGGCGGCCGTGGCGGGTCGCGTTCGCCGCGGCCTCGCCGACCGCGAGCATGATCTCGGACGTCGCGTCGACGGGAGCACGGAGGTCGAGGAGGAACGCGGAGACGAACGCGCGGATCTCGGCGATGCGCGCCGGCTCGTTCGGGAGCACGAGCTCGCGCACGAGCTCGTCGACCGCGGCGTCGGGCACGACCTGACAGACGAGCAGCGCGAGGTCGTCGCGCAGCTCCCCGTCCTGCGTCCACGCCTCGACCGCCCGCCGGATCGCCTGCACGAGCTCGCCCGGCGTCCCCATGCCCCAGTCCTTGATGAGGTCCATGAAGCGGCCCTGTCCGAACGGCTGACCGAGGCGCGGCGCCTCCGTGACGCCGTCGGTATAGAGCACGAGCAGATCGCCGGGATCGAGCTCGACGTGGCCCGACTTGTAGCGCGCGTCCTCCTCGACTCCGAGCACCAGGCCGCCCTCGCCCAGCCACTCGACCTCGCCCGTCTTGTGCCGGTAGACGATCGGCGGGACGTGCCCGGCGTTCGCGTAGTCGAGCACCGCGCGCTCGGGATCGAGCGCGCCGTACATGAGCCGGATGAACCGCTCGGAAGGAAGGTGCGCGCTCGTCCGCTCGTTGACGCGGCGCAGCAGCTCGCCGGGATCCGCGTTCTCCGGCGCGAACGACCGCAGCGTGTACCGCGCCAGCGCCGCGTCGTTCGCGGCCGCGGGCCCGACGCCGCACACGTCACCCATCACGACCGCGACGCGGCCGTCCGGCAACGTCATGAAGTCGTAGAAGTCCCCGCACACCGCGCGGCGGCCCGCGGCCGCGACGTAGTGAGCCACCATGCTGAGCCGCGGCAGGTTCGGGACCGCCTTCGGCAGCAGGCCGCGCTGGTAGCTCTCGGCGGTCTTGCGCGCCTGCTCGTAGAGCTCCTCGACCTCCTCCGCGCGGCGGACGTTCTCGGAGACGTCGGTGTAGACGTCGATGCGCCCGACCAGGACGCCGTCGTCGTCGAACGCGGGCCCCGAGTAGAGGCGGAGGCGGCGGCGCGCGGGAAGGATCTGCTCGACCTGGATGCGGAGCTCGAGCTCGGGATCGTCGCGGAGCTGCTGGAACAGCTCCATGAAGTCCTCGGGGTCCTCGGTCTTCTTCGCGATCGTCCGGAGGAGCTGAACGACGGGCTCGCCGAGCGGCTCGTCGGGGTCGATCTGGAAGAGCTCGCCCGCGCGCGTGTTGACGACGCGCACGATCCCCTGGCGATCGGAGAACACGATCGCCTCGTCGATCGAGTTCAGGACCGCTAGCAGCCGGTACCTGACGGCCGTCGCGAGCCGGTGCTCGTGCTGCTCGCCGCGGTAGTGGGTGCGCAGCTCCCGCGCCAGCAGACCCGCGACGACGCCGGAGAGCAGGAAGATGCCTGCGTTGAACGCGAGCGGGAGAGGGCGGGGGGCCGGCCCCGACGCGTTCGCGACGCTCCAGTACCCGGCGGTCGCCAGCGCGCCGGTGAGGATCGCCTCCGGGACGTAGCCGAGCAGCGACGTCACGACGATCACGGGGACGAAGATCAGCTGAGCGGCCGCGACCTCACCGCGGAGCAAGCCGTAGAAGGCGCAGGCGAACCCGACCGTGACGAGCGTTCCCAGCCATGCAGTCGGGCGCCGCGAGCCCCAGCGCGGGAGCGCCTCGTGGAAGAACAGGTAGACCCATCCCGCCAGCGCCGCGACGAGCCCGAGGCCCAGGCGGAGCTCCGCCTCCTCGAGCCCGGCGGCGAAGAGCGCCACGGTGACGAGGGCGGTGGTCCCCCACGCAGTCAGCCGGGCGAGCTGCACCGCCCACTGCCAGCTTCCCTTCCGTACGTCCCGGTGGTCCGTCGCTATCAACAGTCTCGGCTCCGGTGGGGGATTCTTCCTCTCACCCTACTCAACGCCCGTGAGGGACCAGCGGTCATCTCTCGATTCGACGCGGCCCCCGCGCGCGAGCAGCTCCAGGTGCGCAAGCGCCGACATGGCAGCGGCCGGATGAAGCTCCTCGGGAGTGTCTTCGTAAGCGCGGGCCACGATCTCGGGGACGGTCTCGGCTCCACTTCGCAGCGCGTCCACGATCCTTCTCTCCCGCGCCTTCCGGTGCTCGATGTACCCGTCGACGACCGCGCGGCCCCCGCTCAGCGGCCGGAAGTGCCCGGGGAAGATCCTCTCTAAGTGGAGGTCGCGGAGACGCTCGAGGGTCCGGAGGTAGTCGCCCATGTCCCCGTCGTGAGGCGCGATGACCGCGGTGCCCTCGCCGAGGATGCAGTCGCCGGAGAACAGCGTCGCCGCGCCTTCGAGGTAGAAGCAGACGTGGTCGGAGGCGTGGCCTGGGGTGTGGAGCGCGCGCAGTGTCGCCCGGCCGGCCGCCAGCGTCTCGCCCTCGGACAGGGGCCGCGGGACGAGACCGTCGACGGGAGCGTCGGTCCAGGCGCGCACGGGCACCTCGGCGCCGAGCGCGGTCCGCAGCGCCCGCACGCCGCGGGTGTGGTCGCC
This sequence comes from Actinomycetota bacterium, assembly GCA_035942255.1. Lineage (GTDB taxonomy): Bacteria > Actinomycetota > CADDZG01 > CADDZG01 > WHSQ01 > JALZEG01. The sequence goes on from DASZDG010000007.1 coordinate 18,485, forward strand.
GTGCCGGTGCGTGACGAGGATCGCCTCCACCTCACCGGCCGCCGCAGCCACCGTCGTCACGTAGTCCGGGTCCGGCACCGCGGGGTCGACGACGAACGTCGGCCCCGTCCCGACGACGTAGGTGTTCGTGCCGGGCCCCGTCATCAGCCCGGGGTTCGGCGCGAGCACGACGTGCACCAGCGGGGACACCCGGGTCGACAGGACGCCCGGCTGCCCCACCGGGGTCGCGGCGACGGATGCGATCGCGCCGGCGACCGTCTCCGCGCCGGCGAGGCGCTGGAGCATCTCGATAGTCGGAGGCGCCATGATCGTTTCGCCGGCCCCCAGCTCCGCGAGCGCCTCCTCGGGGGTCGCCCATCGCGCCCCGGCGACCTCGTTCGGATCGGGGTCGGGCTCCCATCCGGGCGGCGTCTCCGCGAGGAAGAACTGTGCGTCGAAGCGGACGGGGGAGCCGAGCGGCGTCACCCACCGCCCCCCCGGCACCAGCAGGTCGGCGCGCAGCCGCGTCCTCGCGGCGAGGCACGCCTCGAGGAAGCTGCCGGCGTCGTGGGACGCGGGCCGCGGGACCGGCGGGCCGTCGGCGAGCAGGAGCCCGACCTCCTCGAACGCCTCCCTCAGCGCGCAGACGAACGCGGCGAGCGAGCGCCGCGCGTCTTCGTCCACGGGGGCCGTCGGAGAGACGGTCGCGTCCCGCCAGCGCTCGTCGAGGTCGGCCGGCGCGACCGCGCCTCCGGGAAAGACGGTCGCCCCGCCCATGAACCGGAGGTGGCCGGGACGTTCGGTCAGCAGCACCTCGGCCCCCCGCGGGCCGTCCCGCAACAGCACGAGCGTGGCGGCGGAGCGGGGTTCGGAGGGCGTGTGGCTCATGGATGCCACGGTATGTTCGCGCGCCCGTAAGCACTTACAAAGGAGGCCCGTCCGTGGCAGTCAAGTTCCTCTCGGAGGAGTGGGCGCAAGCGATGACCGACGCGCTGAACTCGTCCGACGACTTCAAGAGCGCGGCATCGAGCCAGCAGGCGAAGCTCCAGCAGGTCGTGACCGACGCCCCCGACGGCGGCGAGATCAAGTACTACTTCACGCTCGAGGGCGGCAACGCGCAGGTGGCGCTGGGCGAGATCGCGGACGCCGAGGCGACGATCACCCAGAGCTACGACACCGCCGCCGCGATCGCCAAGCAGGAGCTGAACGCGCAGAACGCGTTCATGCAGGGGAAGCTCAAGGTGTCGGGCAACATGATGAAGCTCATGCAGCTCCAGGGCGTGGTCAACGCGATGCCGAAGGCAGTGACGGACGTGGACGTCGAGTACTAGAAGAACACCGTTCTTCCGACGGGGCCCCGGTTCGCCGGGGCCTCTTCTTGTTCGGGCCTAGTCGGGGTGGACGACCGTGACGCGGACCTTCGTCCGGCCGTCGTCGAAGAAGCGGAGCCGCCGGGCCGCCCGCCGCGAGACGTCGACGATCGTGTCCTTGTCGCCGAAGGGCCCGCGGTCCTTCACCGTGACGGTCACGACCCGGCCGTTCGTGCGGTTCTTGACCCTGATCTTCGTGCCGCAGGGGAGCTTCCGGTGCGCCGCGACCATCTTGCGGGGGCGGTAGGCGCCTCCGCACGCCATGGTCTCGCCGGCGAATTCGTCGGAGTAGTAGATGGCTTCGCCGCGCCAGTAGCGGTCGTGGGCGGTCGCGGTCGTGAGGGGGCCGAGTGCGATCGTCGCCGCGACCGCAGCTACCGCCAGACGCTTCAACGCCGTCACCTCCTCGTCTCCGGGCCAAGAAAAAGAGCCCCACGAGGGCTCCGGCGGCGACCATAGACAAACCCTCACGAGGCCGTCAAACCGCCGCGCCCGCAGGAACGACCCGGGGGTCCGTCGAACCTCCCGGCCATGAAGAAGACACTCGTCTCCCTTGCGCTCTGCGGCCTGCTCGCCGCGTCGGCCGCTCCGGCCACCGCCGCCAAGAGCGGCCTGAAGACCCTCGGCACGGACCCCTCCGGCGACGGAATCCCGGGCCTCGACGTCACGTACCTGAAGGTGGGCCGCAACGCCGACGCCCTCGAGATCCGCATCGGGCTCGAGATGCTCCCGCAGCTCGGCGGCTACCCGGACCTCCCCGGGATCGAGTGGATCTTCGACGTCAACGGGAAGACCTTCCTCGCCGAGGCGGTCAAGACCGCAGACGGATCCGACTACTACCTCTTCGAGCTGTCCGACGACGGCAGCTTCCGGCAGCTCACGAGCCCGACCGGGACGTACGAGGCCGCCGACGGCTACGCCAGCATCCTCGTCCCGCTGAAGGACATCGGCGCCAAGAAGGGGACGGTCGTCAAGGGGGCCGACGGCCAGGAGCACGGCGACGTCGACGCCCACGTCCACGTGGGGACTGTGACCCACTACCCAGACGGCATGGAGACCGACAAGACGTTCGTCGTCCCCTAAGCGGTCTCTTCCGGAAGGTCCGCCCGGGGACGCGTCGAACCTCCTCCATCATGCGCAGCCTGAAACTCCTCACGATCTCCCTGTGTGTCGCGCTCCTGGCGCCGGCCGCCCTGATGCAGGCCCCCGTGGTCGCGCAGCCCCAGCCCCAGCCGGCGCGCAACTACCCGGAGTTCACCTACGAGCGGGTACGGGTCCCGATGCGAGACGGCGTCGAGCTCTCGGCCGACGTCTACCGGCCCGTCACCCCAAAGGGCGCGAAGGTCCCGGTCATCCTCCAGCTCACGCCGTACCACGTGCTCTACAAGGCGCTCGATTCCAACGAGGCCAACCTTCCCTCGGGTGACGCCGAGTTCTTCGTTCCGAAGGGCTACGCCTACGTCGTAGCGGACGTCCGGGGGACGTACAACTCCGGGGGCTGCTGGGACTACGGCGGCCTGAAGGAGCGCCAGGACGGCTACGACATCGTCGAGTGGCTCGGCACCCGCGACTGGTCCAACGGCAAGGTCGCGATGACCGGAGCGTCGTACGACGGGACGACGGCGAACGCGGCGGCGGTCGAGCAGCCCCCGCACCTCGCAACGATCGTTCCCGTCTCGGCGATCAGCCGCTGGTGGGGCTACGCCTACCAGCAGGGCGCGCGCTCGACGTACTCGGGCGAATCCGCCGACATCGACCCGCCGTCGGACACCCCGACCGACTTCATGTTCGCCTACGGCTTCGTGCCGCCGCCCGACCCGGGCGCGCTCGGGCACGCGGAGCAGATCGCGATGCGGTGGAACCTCTGCGACCGGGTCGAGAAGGCGCTGAAGGGCTACGACACGCAGCCCGACTACGACAAGTTCTGGATCGAGCGTGACTACCTGCGGCTCGCCCACAAGGTGAACGTGCCGGTCCTCGTTTCGCACGGGCAGCTCGACTTCAACGTGAAGACGTGGGAGGGCACCTCCTGGTTCGACGCCGTGAAGACCGAGAAGGCGATGGTGCTCGGGCAGTGGGCGCACGCGTCCCCGCGGGGCCGGTACAACGAGTGGGACTTCTTCCTCCTGCGCTGGTTCGAGCGCTGGCTGTACGGCGTCCGCAACGGCGTCGAGAACGAGCCCGCCGTCCGCGTCCAGACGAACGACGGCGTATGGCACCTGCAGGACTCGTGGAAGCCCGCGTCGGTGGCGAAGCTGCCGCTGTCGGGCGGCGAGTTCACGTACGTCGACGACGGCGCCCTGACCGAGTCCGAGATACTCCGGGGGGCCGGGGGGCCGGGCCAGCGCTACGTGCGGGTGGAGGTGCCTCGCTCGTCGGGCGTCCGGCTCGCGGGAAGGCCGGTGCTCCACCTCGAAGCGTCGAGCGACCAGCCGAGCACTCACTTCGTCGCGATCCTCGTGGACGTCGCCGACTCGGGCGGGGCCCCGCGCGTGATCTCCCGTGCGTTCCTGAACGCCCGCTACCGGGAGACGCTGAAGGAGGGGAAGGACCTCGAGCCGGGGAAGCGCTACGGCTTCGACCTGGAGTTCATCGACAAGGACTACGTGGTCGCGGACGACCACCACCTCGAGCTGATCATTGCCTCGTCGAGCAACACGTGGGTCGCCCCGGACGAGCGGCGGGCGACGAACACGCTGTTGCTGGACGACTCGTACCTGCAGCTCCCGCTGAGCCGCTAGGGCTCAGCCCGGCAGCCCCTCACACGCCTCCTCGCGCGCGGACGTGAAGCCGACGCTCTTGTCGACGCGGACCACGCACGCGAACGGCGCGCCACCGAACCGCTGGTGGAGCGCGACGACGTTCGTCTGGAGGTAGTGACAAGCGCCGAGCGTCCCGACCGCGCCTATGCCCGCCGCCACCAACCGGACGCAGGAGTCCTCGCCCACCTTCTTCGTCAGCTTCGCGACGATCGCGAAGTCGAAGTCCTTCGCCTCCGCGTCGTCCGCCGGCCACTTCTTCGTCGCCCCCGCGACGATCGACTTCATGTCGGGGCTGAACCGGAACGGCGGCTTCAGGTCCTCGAGCGCCTCCTCGGTCACCGGGTTGGCGTTCCGGCTCCCGATGAGGATCAGGTTGCAGCCCCACGCGTCCTCCGGGAAGTTCGCGGCGGTCTTGATCTGCAGGAGCTTCTTCTTCCCCGCGATGTCCAGCAAGCTGTGGATCTTCGAGATCGCTCGGACGTCGAAGATCGTCGTTACGTGCCTCTCGTTCTCGTTCAGCTGGATCGGGTTGCCCTCGTGGTCGCGGAGCTCGTTCGCAACCGTGCTGGAGTAAACGAAGTACGTCTCGCGGTCGTTGGCGACGAGGGCGCCGAAGAGGCCGCGGATGGCGAGCTCTTCCGCGGGCACGTCGGCAAGCCGCTCCTTCTGCTCGACGGACGCCGTCGGGATCGATCTGCGCTTGCGCCCCTCGACCAGGACCATCCCGGTGATGGTGACTCCGAACGCCACCACGATCAGCGAGAACCGGATGAGAGGGCTCTCCTCGTTGATGAAGACCGCGCCCACGGTGAGGAGGAGGCTGAAGCCGAAGAGGTACGTCGGCTCGCGCCTCAGACCCTTCGCCACCTGCAACATCGTCTTGTTGTCCGCCATGGTCTCCGCCCTCCTCTCGCGCCGGGTTGACGTTACTGAACACGTAGCGTCGAGTCACGCGGGCCGCCCTCCGTCGCTAAGCTCCCGTCGTCCGACTAGAGACCGGGAGCAGCGACGGGATGAGCGGGGGGAGCTGGAGCGAGTGGCCGCGGGCCGCGGCGGCGTCCGCGTATCACGTGCTACGGCGGAGCCGGTGGGCGGGGCCGGTGGTGCAGCGCGCGATCGAGGCGCGGCTCAACGGCGCGACGACGGCCAGGCTGACCGTCCGGGCGGGGCCCTTGCGGAGGATGACCCTCGACATCGATCCGCGCGTGCAGGCCGACGTCGTGTTGGGGGTCTACGAGAGGGGGCTCTCGCATCACGCGCTGGGCGTCCTTCGCGACGGCCACACCGCCTTCGACGTCGGCTCACACCTCGGGTACTTCGGCCTTCTCATGGCGACCGCGGTCGGCCCTTCGGGATCCGTCGTCTGCTTCGAGCCGAACGACTCGCTGCACGCGGCGCTCGAGGGCAACGTGGAGCGGAATCGAGACCTGATCCCGGCGAAGGTGTCGATCGCCCGGACGGCCGTGGGGGCCGTCAGCGGGTCGACGACCTTCTTCAAGGACGACCACAGCACGCGCGGGCGGCTCGGAAGTGACGGGGGCAGCCGCGTGGAGGTCACGACCCTGGACGAGGCCGCCGAGGCGTTCGGGACCCCGCGGTTCGTGAAGGTCGACGTCGAAGGCAGCGAGGTGGACGTGCTCTCGGGGGGGCCGCGTCTGCTGGCCGCGCGGGCAACCGGGTTCGGGATCGAGATCCATTCTCCCGAGCTGGGCGAGCGCTGCGCGGCGCTGCTGCGCGAGCACGGGTACGACTGCCGCTCCGTGCGCGCTCGAGGCCGTTTGGAGACGTACCTCCTCGCAGAGCCCGCCTGACAGGGCGGCCCCCCTATTTGAAGATGCGGCCTGCGTCGCCCAGGTTCGAGTTCCCCTCGAGGAAGCTCAGGCTCGACACCTCGGACTCGTGCGGGCCCTTGTAGCGCACGATGTAGAGCCCGTTGCGCACGTCCGAGAAGTAGATGAGCCCGTCCTTGATCACGGGGTAGCTCCACGCCACGACCTTGTCCTGCCCGGACGACAGCACCGGGTCCTCCTGGACGACGGCCGGGAGCGGCTCGGGCTTGAACTCGGCCGCCTGCTGCGGCGCCGCCGGGTTCGAGAGGTCGACCGCCTGCAGCCCGCCGGAGTGCCAGGTCAGGATCGCGAGGTTCTGGGTGAGCGTCGGGTTGTGAGCGGCCCAGCTAGAGAGCGCGTGCCGCACCGGCGTGTTGTCGGTCTGGGAGTCGCAGAACTCCTCGGTGTTCTGCGGGAGCTTGTACTCCGCGATCACCTTCGGCTTCTTCGGGTTGCGCACGTCGATCACGCGCGACCAGCCCCACGGGCAGCCGTGTCCGGCGAGCAGCACCGGGACCTCGCCGTAGACCTCGTCGGTCGTCCACACGTACTTGCGGCCCGGGAACGGGACGGCGCTGTGCACGCCGGGGTCGCCCCAGCTCACGCGGTTCTGCACCGGCGTGATCAGCCGCGCCGTGGGCTTCTTCACGCCCTTGACGTAGTCGGACGTGTCGACCATCAAGAAGCCGCCGCCGAGGAACGACATGTAGCCGGTCTTGCCGTCGGGGCTGACCGCCAGCGAGTGGAGGCGGTTGTCGGTCTCGGGGTCGGGGATCACGGTCGTCCAGGTGCCGAGCTCCTCGAACTTCCCCTCGGCAACGCCCGAGATGTCGGTCACGAGCAGCGACGTGTTGCCGCCGGGCGTCGACTGGAACAGCAGCGCGCGGTCCGGGTTCTTCGGGTCCTCCCACAGGTAGAACTCGTGGGGGTTGACGCTCGGCTGGTACTCGGCGACGAGCTTGGGGGCCGCGGCGTTCTCACCGGAGATGTCGTAGAAGCGGTAGTTGTCGTTGCCGACGAGCTGCGTCGGCGAGCACGCGTGGATGATGAAGCTGCAGTTGCTCGCCAGGTTCAGGACGATCAGCAGCTCCTTCTCCGGCCAGATCCGCATCTCGCGGGAGGTCTCGCCGACGTTGCCCTCGTTCGGCGGGCCGATCTGGCCGACCTCGGTGGGGGCGCTCGGGTCCGAGACGTCGACGATCGCTACGCCGGAACGCGGGTGGAGGCCGTCGGTGCGGCTCCCGACGTACGCGTAGTCGCCGTGGACGGCGATCGCTGCGTTCATGCCGCGGTTGAGGAGCGGCTCGTGGCCGACGAGCTCGAAGGAGCCCGTGGGGTCCTTCGCGATGACGACGTTGGGGCCCTTCTGGCCAGCCGAGGCAGCTGCCGGGATCGCCACGAGGACGACTGCGAGCATGAGGTTGAGAGCGCGACGCACGTGAACCAGACTCCTTAGATCGCCGAATCCGCTGGGTGAGGATTCGACGGTGCCGCGGCCTTCCCCTGCGCTTTACGGCCAGCGGCGGGGGCCGGGGCCCTGAGGCACGATGTGGCTCAGCTTGGGCCGCGCGATGCAGATCAGGTGGTCGACCTTCCCGACGAGCCACGTGAGCGGGCGCGGGCGGCACAGCCTCCCGAGCCAGCGGGTCGGCTTCAGCAGCTCCATCAACCGGACCGCAGCCTTGCCCTTCGTGAGCCGCGTCCCGTCGCACTCGATGAGCTGCCACGAGTACTCCACCTGCTCCTCCGTCAGGAAGACGACGAAGCGGGCGGCCTCGGGATCGTCGTACGGGAGGATCGCCAGCGCTTCCTCCCGGTCCATCCTGGAGACGACACGCGCCCCCCAGCAGCAGAAGCGTCAGCCGTCTTCGTACAGGAGGAGGGGCCGGAGGAGCTCTCCCTCCCGCGCGACCGCCCCGGCGGCGTCGCTCAATGCGTCGATCGACACTTCTCTGCCTCCCTGGAGTCCGCCCGCGTAGTTGAACGTCCTCCTGGCGGCTCAAGAGCGTCCTGCCGTCGGCTTACCCCTCAGGCGGGCCCGCCATTCGGCCGATGACCTCTGCGGGGGCCGAAAAGGGAGCTATTCAGCCATGCGCCGACTTACCGTCTGTTCGCTCGTCGCCGCCGCCGTCCTGGCGGGGGCCGTGCCGTCTTCTGCCGCGCCCGGAGGCCCGGACTTCGGTCCCGTGATCGACGACCCCGCCGGCTACGAGGGGCAGACGAAGTGCTCGCCCGACGCGAAGCCGGGCGTGCTCGCGTTCCAGAGGATGGTGCTGGCCGAGTATCCGGGGACCGGCGCCGGCGGGATCGGCCGCGACTGCTCCTACGGCGGGCAGAGCGAGCACAAGGAGGGCCGCGCGTGGGACTGGGGCGTGAGCGCGGCGGACGCGACGCACCGCGGCTACGTGGCCGACCTGATCGAGTGGCTGTCGGCGACCGACCGCTACGGGAACGACGACGCGATGGCCCGCCGGCTGGGCGTCATGTACCTGATCTGGAACAAGCGGATCTGGTTCCCCTACGGGGGCTGGCGCACCTACTGCACGATGAAGAAGGGCGTCTGCGTCGGGGACGACGGGGGAGCCCGCTCACCGCACACCGACCACGTCCACTTCAGCTTCACGTGGGCGGGAGCCCGCAAGGAGACGAGCTTCTGGCACCCCGACCGGTCGCTGATCGCGAGCGTCGCCGCCAACCCGGCCGGCACCGGCTACTGGCTCGCGGGGAGGACCGGCGACGTGTTCGGCTTCGGCGCGGACGGCTTCGGTTCGCTCGAGAAGTCGCGGGAGCCGGTCGAGGCCCTCGAGCCGACGGCGTCGGGCTACGGCTACTGGCTCGTGTCCCGCAGCGGCAGGGTGAGGGCGTTCGGCGACGCGCGCTACCGCGGGAGCCGCGAGGAGGGGGCCGCGCCGGTCGTCGACATGGCGGGCACCACGGACGGACGCGGCTACTGGCTCGTGAGTCGTGGGGGCCGCGTCTACTCGTTCGGCACCGCGGGCCGGTTCGGCGGCGCGCAGAGGAGCGAGTTCTCGGGCGAGATCGTCGCGATCGAGCCGACCCCGACCGGCCTGGGCTACTGGCTCTTCGGCTCGAACGGGGGGGTCGTGGCATTCGGGGACGCGCGGGACTTCGGGGGGGCCGCGAACGACGGCGTCGCGGGTGAGGTCGTGGGCGCGGAAGCGTTCGGCGACGGTGGCTACTGGCTGGTCACGGACTCCGGTCGGGTGCTCGCATACGGGGCGGCTGCGGACCTCGGGGGGGCCGCGAAGAGCGGCTTCGCCGGGAGCGTCGTAGGGATCGCCGCGGCCCCCGGGGGCACCGGCTACTGGCTGGCGACGGACCGGGGGCAGATCCTCAGCTTCGGAGCCGTCAGGAGCCTGGGCTCGCTGGTCAGGTAGGTCACAACAGCGACACGAGCGCGCCCCCGAGCAGGGGTTGGCGCCGACGGCAACGAACGGTCTCCCGTAGTACGCACAAGGAGGCTGGCAATGTCGAAGTCCAAGAAGATCGTCGCGGTAGCGCTGTGCCTGGGGCTCGTCGGCGGCGCGCTTGCCGCTCCGGCGTCGGCAGGAAAGAAGAAGAAGCCGAAGCCGAAGCCGCCGGCGCTCGTCCAGGTCGAGCAGAAGATGTTCCTCGTAGGAGAGGGATGCGTCGCCGAGGACCGCGGGCTCAGCGTCACGGACACCGCCGACGTCCACACGTGCGCGTACGCGAAGGGCGGGGCGATCGCGGAGAACGCTCCCGAGGATGCGCCCGGCGGCACCCCGTGGCAGACGTGGCCCGCGATCGACGGCGTGCCGCTGAAGCTCGACGCGACGAAGCCGGTGACGGCGGAGATCTCCACCGCCGGGTTGTTCCCGCTCGTCGGCGACTATCCCGGGATCTCGGCGGGCACCGTCAAGATCACGATCCGGCTCTTCGGCGAGACGGGCGGCGAGGAGAAGCTGATCGCCGAGGGCTCGGCCGAGAGCGCTGCGAAGCCGGGAGACACCTCCCACACGGCCGCGATCTCGGTCAACCCGGACGTCGCGCTCGACGGGGCCGAGTTCACGTCGCTCGTGCTCCACACGAGGATCGGCGGCGCCAGCGCCGGAGAGATCTTCTACAAGCTCGACAACCCGTCGTCGTTCGTCTCGATCCCGACGTGGGGCCTCGCGCAGTAACCCGGTTCGACAAGGGAGGGGGCCGTCTTCGGGCGGCCCCTTTTCGTGGGGTGGAGCGGAGCGGGCTCGAACCGCCGACCCCCTGCTTGCAAAGCAGGTGCTCTACCAACTGAGCTACCGCCCCGTGCTGGACGTCGAGTTTACCTGCGGAGCCACCCGCGGCCCCCCGGCGGTCAAGGCAGGTCGCTTCACGAGCCACGAGCGAGCTGGGTCGAGCACCTAGAATGGGTTCGTCGCGAATGGGTGCTCTACCAGTGGCACACCAGTGAGGGCAATGTCGCATCCGAGAGACTTCGTCGTTGCTCGAAACCCCGACGCTGAGAGCAAGTTGCCCTTCTTGCTTTGGCTACCCCTCGACGGGGGCTTCCCCCTGAAGGCGCGGGATACCTGGCCGCGTTCTTCCCGCGTCTACTGCCATCGGCTCAACGACGATCGATGGCCGGACGAGCCGGAGATCCTCGAACAGGTGCCGGTCCGATCTTGCCGGCGGCGCGGTGCCGCGATCGACCTCGTCTTGAATCGCCCTCGACTGGCGCGGTCGCAGTTCGTCTTCACCGAGGTGCGGGGCCGCCCAGCGATCTTCTGGCAGACGCAGAAGACGGCGCGCGCGGCGAACCCGGGGGCGCGAGTCCCGCGCCGGCGCACGGTTCCCCGTCTGACGATCGTCGTGGACACGCGGGAGCGGTACCCGTTCCGCTTCTCGAGCGCGGACGTCGACACGCATCGGGCCGCGCTCCAAGCAGGGGACTATGCGGTGGGCGATCCCGGCGCGCCGATCGCAGTCGTCGAACGCAAGACGCTCGAAGACTTCGTGACCTGCCTCTCCGACGGGACGTTGTCCTTTCAGATGCAGCGGCTCGGCGACATACCGCTGGCCGCCATCGTCGTCGAGGGACGCTACTCCGAAATCTTCCGGCTCCAACACGTCGACGCGGGCTGGATCGCCGACGTCCTGTCCCGTCTGCACGCGCGCTATCCCGAGATCCAGGTGACGTTCGCCGACTCGCGCAAGTTCGCGGAGGACTGGACGTATCGCTTCCTCGCGAGCGCCGCCGGAGACGCCGAACCCTAGGTGGAGAGACCCTCCGCGAGAACTACTGGAGGGCCGGGACCACGATCGACGGCGGAACGTCGGAGTCGTGCTCGATGCCGCGGCCCAGCACGACGTGCCCGTGCGTGAAGACCTTGAGCGTCAGGGCCTCGACCTGGGCCCCCGCAAGGGCAGGGTCGAGCGGCATCTCGAACGAGATCTCCTCCTCGTGGTTCGGCCCCGCCGAGTACGCGTGGTTGTAGGTCCCGAGCTCCTTCTCCTCGCCCGCGATCGTCGCGACGAGGGTGACGTCGACTTCGGCGTCGCCCACCCCGAGACCGTTCCACCCCCGAACCGTGAACGAGCCCGTCACCACCCGGGACGCGTCGAGGACCAGCGGCACCCCGTCGGCCGTGACGTAGCTGTCGACGGGCTCCCCGGACAGCGCCCCCGCCTCCGGGTACTCGTTGAACATGTCGTTCAGGCCGTAGAAGCAGTCGCTCGGCTCTTCGCCGTCGGTCACGCTGAGGAACGGGGCCTCGCACGCCTCGTCCCACCGCATGAAGAGCTGCACGTCGACCGGAACGGGCTTCTTCTTTTTCTTCTTCGCGTCGGCCGGCCCCACCACACCTACCGCCAGCGCCGCCACGATCGCCAGCGTCAGGACTCTCTTCATGATCCCCCTCCTTTGCCAGGCTTCCACTGACCCTTACTGGAAGCGGAGCGGTTCTCCTGCCCGAGATCCGGAGAAATATGGACATACTGCACAAGCAATCCAAGGTCAGGGGGACGGCATGTACTGCCCGGTGGACGGGACCGAGTACCGCGAGGGCATCACGCGCTGCCCCGAGCACGACGTCGACCTGGTCGACGAGCCACTCGAGCCCGAGGAGGCGGACGAGCCGCTCCTCGATCTGATCGACGACCGGTTCGCGATCCGGCTCGCGTTCCGCGTCCTCCTCGCCGCCGCGGCGGTCTACGCCCTCTCCGGCGTCGTCTTCTCCGTCATGCTCTTCTTCCCGTCGCTACGGGAGTCGTTCGACAGCGGGACTGCGACGGCGTTCCGGCTCCTCCAGGCCGTCAACGGCGGCGCCTGGGCAGTCGGGATGGCCGCCCTCGGGGCGCTGGCGGGAGCCGTGCTCGTCCGGACCTACTCGCTGCTCCGCGGCGGGGCGATGCCACCAGCTGCGGAAGAGCCCCCTGCGAGCAACGTCATGCGGCTCCTCCTCGCGATCCTGATCGTGTCCTCGGCGCTATGGGCCGCGACCGGGGTCCTGACTGCGTGGGAGAACGCGGAATACGTGTCCGGGGTCGCGTTCGGCCGGCCCGAGGACCCGTCGCAGACGCACATCGCGCTGAGTGCGCTCCACAGCGCTGCGTACGCATGCGCGGTCGCGGCGTTCGCCGGCATGGCCGGGGCCCTCGTGAAGCGGACGTACGACCGGATGTCCGCCCGCGGGGGGTGATCCGCCCCACCCGTTCGTGGGATTTCGCGGCCCCCATGCCCGCCGGAGCAGGAAATTCTTCGCGAGTTGATTAATCTCTCCTGGTCCGAGCGCTTTTCCCTTCCCCTGGAGGACCCATGGACAGCAACGACCACGGACGGCACGGCGCAGTCGCGCACGACGACGACTCCCTGCAGGTAGAGGAGTGGGTGCCGATCGCGATCGCCGCCGGGAAGCTCGGGGTCCCGTCCGACGCGCTCGTCGGCTGGTGTGAGAAGGGCCTCGTCGCCTGGCGCCTCACGCAGGAGGGCGACGAGGAGAGCGCTCTCGTGAACCTCGAAGAGGCACGCCGGTGCGCGGCGAACCTGGCGGAGGAAGAGAGCCCCGCGGCCCCCGAGCCGAAGGGCGAGCTCCCGCAGTGGATCCAGCAGCTCGCCGAGACATGGCGGCAGGCCGCGCGGACCGAGGCCGAGGTCGAGTTCCTGAACAACAAGCTCGCGGAGGTCACGGCGGAGCTCGACCAGCAGCGCTCGGCCACCAACGCGACGCACGCGACGCTCGTCGCCGAGACGCGCAAGGCCGTCGCGCAGGCCGCGCACGCGACCCTCGCCGCGCAGCAGGCCGCGACCTCCGTCGCCCTCCACGCGGACACGAGGGCCGCGCAGGAGGAGCTCGTCGACCAGGCGGAGCGCGCCGCGTCCGAGGCAAAGGCCGCCGCCGAGGAGGCCGCCGAACGCCTCGCCAAGCAACGGGAGAGCCAGCAGGTCGCGGAACGCGCCCGCTCGGAGGCGATGGAGACGGTGCTCGCAGCCGCACGCTCCGCCCAGGAGGCGCAGGCATTGGTCGAGGCCGCGCAGCGCGAGGCGATCGACATCGGGCTGAAGGTCCGCGAGGACATGGCTCAGGCCGCCGACGACGCGATCCTCCTCGCGAGGAAGGCGTCGGAGGAGGCGCGCGCCACGGCCGCCACCGCGGCACAGGAAGAAGCGCGGCGCGCGATCGCCATCGCGAGCGAGGCCCTCCTCGAGACGACGCAGGGGGCGCAGGACGAGGTCGCGCAGGCCGCGGCCGCGGCTCGCTCGGACGTCGCCGAGCTGTCTCGGGAGACGCGGCTGCGCATCCAGGCCGCGGTCGACGCGGCGCAGCAGGCGGCAGGCGACGCGGCGCGCGAGGCGATCAACGCCGCGGAGGTCGGACACCGGCGCGTGCAGCAGGCCCTCGACGCCAGCACCACGGCGGCCGCGTCGATGCAGGAGAAGGTCGAGCAGTCGATCGACGCCGCGCTCGTGTCGATGCGCGAGGCCGTGCAGGAAGCGCGCCGGACCGCGTTCGTGGCGGCCGCCGACGCAGCCGACGCGGGGGCGAAGGCCGCGCTGGCCGACCTCGAGCGGTCGGTCGAGGAGGCGACTCGCCAGACGAACGCCGCGCACCAGGCCGCCCGCGTGGAGGCCGAGCGCGTGGCGGGCGAGGCTCGTCAGGTCGCGACGTGGGCGATCGGCGAGGTGCGTTCCGCGGCCGCCGGCGTCGTGCACGAGCTCATCGAGAGCGCGAACGACGTCCGCAAGCAGATCGCGGCGACGGCGCAGCAGGTCCTGAAGGACGCGCAGGAGATAAAGCGCCAGGTCGAGGCATCCGCGCAGCTCACCCTGCAGGAGTCCCGCGAGATCCAGCAGCTCGTCGAGGCATCGGCAGCACAGGCGATCGAGTCGACCGAGCTCGCGGTCAGCGCGGCCCGAGAGTCGACCGCGAAGATCGCACGCGCCCAGGCCGAGCGCGCGGGAGAGCGGGCGGTCGAGACGATCTCGGAGGCGAAGGAAGAGGCGCTCGAGGACCTCGGGACGATGAAGGACGGCCTGGCCGCGCTCGCGTACGAGGCCAAGAGCACCGTCGCCGAGGTCGCCGCGGCCAGCACGCGCGAGGAGGCGCAGCGCGCGATCGAGACCGTGCGCTCCGCGGCCGCGCTCGCCGCCAAGGAGGCGGAGGAGTCGCACAGGCGCAACGCGCTGGACGCGAAGGGCGCCACGGCGCGCCTGCTCGAGGAGTCGAGCAAGACCGCGGAGCAAATACGTGCGGAGCTTGCCGCGATGGCCCAGCAGACCCTCCAGAAGACGCGCGAGGCCGCGGCCGAGACCGCACGGCGCGAGGCCGCGGAGACCGTCGCCGGCGTCGTGAAGCCGGTGCGCGAGGAGCTGGCGGCCGGGCGGGCAGAGCTCGAGGAGTCACGCCGGGCCGCCGTCGACGCGATCCAGTCGGGGGCCGCAACGGCGCGGCAGCAGGCGGTCGACGCCGTGCGGAGCGCGTCCGAGGAGGCGGTGCGAAACGCGACGGCCGCAGCCCGCGACGCGATGCAGGCCGCGCGCGAGGCCCAGAGCCACGCTCACAAGGAAGAGGCCGCGGTCGCTGCTCAGCTGCAGGCCGCACAGGCGGCCAGCCAGGCAGCCGAAGCCGCGCGCCAGGCCGCCGACGAAGCGCGGCACGAGGCGTCCGCGCGCGCGTCGCAGCAGGCCGCGACGAAGGCCGCCGAAGAGGCTGCGCTCTCTGCCGCACGGGCGGCGGCGGACGCCGAGCAGGCGCTGCGACGGTCGGTCGCGGAGGCGGAGCGGCTCACCGCGATGCAGCAGCAGGCGCAGGCCTCGTTCGAGGCGGCCACGGCGAAGGCCGACGATGCGGCCTTCTCGTCGCGCGAGAGCATCTGGCAGATGGCCGAGCTGATGGCGCACCAGGCGGCCGAGCAGGCGGCTCTCCTGCAGGAGCAGCGCGAGACGCTGAAGGCCGCGCAGGACGCCGCGAAGGCCGCGCAGGGTGCGGCGCGCGCCGCACAGGCCTCCTCGGTCGCCGCCCAGCGCGACGCGAACCGCGCGGTCCGCACGACCGGCGAGATCGAGGCCGTCCCGCCGGTGTCCAACGGCGCCCCGAAGGCTCCTCCACCGGCCCCCGTGCACGAGCCGACGCCCTGGGACGAGCTCATGGAGAGCGAGGCCGCCGAGACCGGGCCGGGCTCGGACTTCTGGGCGACTCCCGAGCCGGCGAACGAGGACATGCTGGCGCTCGACGAAGACGACGAGGCCCCGCTCGTCTCGAAGCTGTGGAGCCGCATCCGCTCTAAATAGCCCGTGCCGGGGCAACGCCGCCGGGGAATATAGGTTGGGTTGCGGCGTTTCCCACGTAGACACTCAGCACGAAAAGGAGAGCCCGGTGGCCCAGATGCAGGAAGTGAGCGAGGCCGACTTCAACGAGGTCGTCCTGGCTTCCGACACGCCGGTCATCGTCGACTTCTGGGCCGAGTGGTGCGGGCCGTGCCGCCTGGTGCACCCCGAGCTCGAGAAGATCCAGACCGAGTACGAGGGCAAGGTCAAGGTCGTCAAGCTGAACATCGACGACGCCCCCGGTGTGGCCGGGAAGTACGGGATCCTCAGCATCCCGACGATCGCCCTCTTCGTCGACGGCGACGTGAAGTCGCAGGTGGTCGGCCTCCGCCCCAAGGACGAGATCGTTCAGAGGCTCGGCCTCAGCAACTAGGTACCGACGACGCAGCACCCCTAGCCCTTAGGAGAGCCCCGGCCCCCCCCGGGGCTCTTCTTCGTCGTAGCCGCAGGTCTGCGATACCGGGCAAAGAACCCCATTAGTAGGAAAAGGTGCAACAGGGGCGACCGGCGGGCTCGGCCGGCGGCCAAGAAATGAGGGGGGCAACGCATGAGACGTTCGACAAGGGCGGTCGCGACCGCTGCTGCTGCGGTGATGATGGCGGGGCTGTTGGGGTCGTTCCCGGCGGCCGCCGGTCACGACGAGTCGCTTCACTCCGACAACGTGAAGCTGGTCGCGCGCAAGCCGATCAAGATCGACAAGGACATCTTTGCGCAGGGATCGGACCTCGCGTTCCAGGGCAGGCTCATCGTCGCAGGGACCTACGAGGGCACCGCGTTCTTCAAGATCCTCAAGAGGGGCCGCATCAAGCAGGTCGGGTTCCACCACTGCCCCGGCTCCCAGGGCGACGTGTCGGTGTGGGGCAAGTACGTCTTCGTCTCGATCGACTCGCCCGGGACGAACAACGGCACCGGTCCCGCGTGCAACAACACCGACGAGTCCAACGGCAAGGAAGGCCTGCGCATCATCGACATCTCCGACCTGAGCAAACCGCGTCAGGTCAAGTTCGTCGAGACGCCGTGCGGCTCGCACACGCACACGCTGTCGCCCGCCGGCAACACCTTGTACGCGTACATCGAGTCGTACCCGCTCGGCGCACCGACCGCCACGTGCAGCCCGGCGAGCCACCGCAAGGTCTCGGTCGTCAAGATCCCGTTGAGCGACCCCACGAAGGCAGAGATCGCCGGCGAGCTCGACGTCTCGCCGGCGATCGGGTGTCACGACCTCACGACGTTCCCCGAGAAGGACATCGCGATCGCGGCGTGCATCTCCGAGTCGCAGGTGTGGGACATCAGCGACCCGGCGCAGCCCGCGAAGCTGGCGGTCATCAACAACCCCGCGATCCAGGTCCACCACTCGGCGTCGTTCACGTGGGACGGCAAGTACGCCATCCTCAGCGATGAGCACGGTGGTGCGGAGGGCGGCGGATGCGCGGGCCAGAAGGACAGCAAGGTCGGCGCGATGTACTTCTACGACATCACGGACCCCGCGGCACCGCTCGAGGTCGGCGACTACTCGCTGCCGCGCATCCCGCCGGCGGACTACCAGGGCGAGAGCCGCACGGCGCGCTGCACCACGCACCTCTACAACATCCTCCCGATGAAGGACCCCGCGAAGTACATCGCGGCCTCGTCGTACTACGAGGGTGGGATCTCCGTGGTCGACTTCAGCGACCCCGCGAACGAGGAGGAGGTCGGCTACTACCTCGACATCCCGGGGGGGCAGCTCCCCGACTCGTGGTCGGCGTACTGGTACAACGGCTACATCTTCACGAACGACCACCAGTCGCAGCACGGGATCCGGGTCTTCAAGATGAAGGGGCTGGGCAAGAACCAGGTCCACTACTTCAAGGGGCGGTTCAACCCCCAGGTCCAGATCGCCAGCTTCAAGTGAGCTGGACCGCACCCGAGAACGACGAAGCCCCCGGCTCTCCAGCCGGGGGCTTCTCCTCTTACGGGAGGAATCCGGCCATTCCGTATCGAAAGGCTTATCCGGGAAACCATCGGCATGGGGAGAACTGGCATGGGATACCGGAAGCATCTCGCGGTCGCTCTCGCGGCCATCGGCCTCCTCTCGGCGGCCTTCGCGGCGCCGGCGGGAGCGACGCACAACGAGGACGACCATTCGGACAACGTCCGGCTCCTCGCCGAGAAGGCGATCATCATCGAGCCGGACGACCCGGAGACGCCCGACACGAACGAAGAGGTGAGGGCCGCCGGGTCCGACCTCGCGTTCCAGAAGGACCTGCTCGTCGCGGGCTCCTACGAGGGCGTCGGGTTCTTCAAGCTGCGCAAGTCGGCCCCGTACCTCGAGCAGGTGGGCTACTTCGCCTGCGCCGGCTCGCAGGGCGACGTCTCGGTGTGGGGCGACCTCGTGTTCGTCTCCGTCGACGCGCCGCGCGACAAGCCCGAGTGCGACTCGGTGGGCGCCAACCAGGCCGCGACGGCACAGGGCGCCGACTGGGAGGGCGTCCGCATCCTCGACATCTCCAACCTCCAGCGCGTGCGGCAGATCGCTGCGATCCGCACGGACTGCGGGTCCCACACGAACACGCTCGTGCCGGGCGGGAAGGACAAGCTGTACGTCTACGTCGAGTCGTACCCGCTGACGGGGCAGAGCGGCACCTGCAACGGGGTGAGCCACCGCAAGATCTCGGTGATCGAGGTTCCGCTGGCGAAACCCGAGAAGGCGAAGGTCATCTCGACGCCGGACCTCACGACGACGATCGGATGCCACGACATCACCGTCGACGTCAAGCGCAAGCTCGCGGTCGGCGCGTGCGTGAGCGAGTCGCAGGTGTGGGACGTCTCGAAGCCGCAGGCGCCCGAGCTCCTCGCCCGCATCCACAACCCGCGGATCCAGATCCATCACTCGACCGGGTTCACGTGGGACGGGAAGTACCTCGTGCTCGGTGACGAGTTCGGGGGGGCCGCGGCCGGGGGCTGCGTCGGCAACCCGGCGGTCCCGATGGGCGCGATGTGGTTCTACGACATCACCGACCCGACGAGCCCGAAGGAGGCCGGCTACTGGGCGCCGCCGCGGGTCTTCACGCCGCCGGACGACGCCGACGAGGCGCAGCGGCCCCGCTGCACGACGCACAACTTCAACGTGCTCCCGATGAAGGACGACAGCTACGTCGCGGTCTCGTCGTACTACAGCGTCGCCCTCTCGGTGATCGACTTCACCGACCCGGGGGCGGCGAAGGAGCTCGGCTACTACCTTCCGAAGGAGAGCGGCACCAACCCCGACACGTGGTCGGCCTACTGGTACAACGGCCTGATCTACTCGAACGACCACGCGTCGAAGGCGGGCATCCGCGTGTACGAGATGGACGGCCTCTCGACGAAAGAGGTCAAGACCTTCAAGACGAGGTTCAACCCGCAGACCCAGACGCTCTAAGACGGGGCGCGACACGGGGGGAACGAAGGGGGCGCTGCAGCGCCCCCTTCGGCTATCCGGGGGCCGGTGCGGGTTCGGTAGACTCCCCCCCTGCACGAGGGCCCATAGCTCAGCTCGGTTAGAGCGCACCCCTGATAAGGGTGAGGCCGATGGTTCAAATCCATCTGGGCCCACTGGCCACGGCCGGTCACGACTTCCGGCTCCTTCCGGAAGGGAACCGAGCATCTATTCCGAATCCCTCCTCCTGTGGTGGCGCGCCTTCGCGCGTCCGGGCGGATGGAAGGAGTGGGAATGAGGCGGAGAGTTTCGATCCTTGCCGTGGCGGCGATCGCCGCGGCGACCCTGGGGGCCGCGGCCCCCGCGAAGGCGGCCGAGGCGGACGTAGCCACGCATTGTCAGCTGCTGATGCGGACACCCGACATCGTGGAGATCGGGCCCGGGGTGATCACGATCTACCCGAGCAACGTCGGGCCGTACGTGAACCACGTCATCGCGGCCGCGAACTCGTTCGTCAACTGCATCGTCAACGAGACCACCGGGCCGGTCCTGGCGTGCGCGGCGACCGTCATCGCGAACCGTCCGACGGTGACGATCGACATCAACACGCTCGCGATAACGATCGACTACAGCGCGCTCCTCGGTACGCGCTGCACGCTCTAACCGTTCACGCGGACGACGAAAGGAAGATGGAGATGAAGAGACTCTGGTCTGTCGCGCTCACGAGCGCGCTGATCGCCGGGAGCATCACGCTCGCGGCCCCCGCGAACGCCCAGGTGAACTGTCAGCTGGGGCCCCTTCCGCCGCAGACGATCATCGACACCTCCGGGCCGGTCGTGATCTACGCGGGGAACGCCCCGGGCTACCTCCTGGCGGTGGCGGCCGTGGCCACGAACTACGCGAACTGCCTGAGAGCGGCGCTCGTGAACCCCGTGGTCAGCTGCGTCAAGCAACTCGCCCCGGTGATGCCCCTCGTCGAGGTCGACGTGACGACGCTCACGGTCACGATCCACACCGAGAACATCATCGGCGACGATCGCTGCATCGCGATCCAGCCTTAGAGAACGGCAACGGCGCCGCGCACGGTCCTGCCGCGCGCGGCGCCTGCGCGTCCGGTGACCGGAGCCGCGACATACGCTGGACGGCGTGACCGACGGAACCATCACCTACGGAAGCGCGGCGGGGCGGTGGGTGCTCGGCGCGACCGTGCTCGGCTCCGGCATCGCGTTCCTCGACGGCACCGTCGTCAACGTCGCGCTGCCGGCGATCGACGCGGACCTCGACGCCGGTATCTCGGGACTCCAGTGGATCGTCGACTCCTACCTCCTCACGCTGTCGGCGTTCCTCCTGCTCGGCGGGTCTCTGGGCGACATCTACGGGCGGCGCCGGATGTTCACGTACGGCCTCGGGGGCTTCGCCGGCGCGTCGCTCCTCTGTGGGATCGCGCCGTCGACCGAGGTGCTCGTCGCGGCCCGGGCTCTGCAGGGTCTCGCGGCGGCGCTGCTGGTCCCGGGCAGCCTCGCGATCATCTCGACGAGCTTCGCCCCGGCGCACGCGGGGCGGGCGATCGGCGCGTGGTCGGGGCTCTCCGGCGTCACGACCGCGATCGGCCCCTTCCTCGGCGGCTACCTCGTCGACTCGGTCTCGTGGCGGTGGATCTTCGTCATCAACCTCCCGCTCGCCGCGGCGGCGATCTGGATGGCGGTGCGCCACGTGCCCGAGACGATGTCGGGCGGCGCGAAGCCCGACGTCGCCGGAGCGGCCACGGCGGCCATCGCCCTCGGAGGGATCACCTACGCGCTGATCGAGGGCCCGGGACGCGGATGGAGCGAGAAGACCGTGCTCGGCGCGCTCGCCGCCGGGGTCGTCTCCCTCGGTGCGTTCGTCCGGACGGAGCGCACGCACCGCGACCCGATGCTCCCGTTCTCGATCTTCCGGTCGCGGCAGTTCTCCGGAGCCAACGCGGCGACATTGCTCGTGTACTTCGCGCTCGGCGGAGCGTTCTTCTTCCTCGTCATAGAGCTGCAGCGCGAGCTGGGCTACTCGGCCCTCGAGGCGGGGGCCGCGCTGATCCCGATAACGCTCCTGCTGCTGCTCCTGTCGTCGCGCGCCGGCGCGCTGGCCGCTCGGATCGGCCCCCGCGTGCCGATGACGATCGGCCCCCTCATCGCGGCGCTCGGCCTCGCGTTCATGGCCGTCATAGGGCCCGGCGCGGCGTACGCGACGCGCGTCCTCCCGCCGGTGATCGTGTTCGGGCTCGGCCTAGCGCTTACGGTTGCGCCGCTGACGACCGCGGTCCTCGCCGCGGTGCCGTCGGAGCACGCCGGGATCGGCTCCGGCGTCAACAACGCAGTCGCTCGCGTGGCGGGGCTGCTCGCGGTCGCGCTCCTGCCGCTGGTCGCCGGCGTCGGCGGTGCGGAGGAGATCGGCAGCACGTCGTTCACCGACGGCTTCCGCCGGGCGGTCTGGGTGTCGGCGGCGCTGTGTGCCCTCGGGGGCCTCGTGTCGTGGGTGACGATCCGGGGAGGGGGAACGCGTGATCGAACCGGCTGAGGCGCTCGACCTCCTCGACTGGAAGCGCCGCGTCGCCGAGCTGTACGCGTTCGTCCGGCACGCGCACCCGCGGGCGGGATGGCAACGATGGCGCGAGGCGCGCGACGAGCTGTTCCGGGCCCACCCGCAGTCTCCGCTGCCGGTCGAGCAGCGTGGAGACTTCGGCGGGCTCGAGGTCTACCCGTACGACGAGAGCTTCCGCGTGGCGGCCGAGATCGAACCGGCTCCGAACGAGGAGCTGCGTGTCCCGTCGAGCCGCGACGAGGAGATGGTCTTCACCCGCTTCGGCACCGCGTCCTTCCGGCTCGGCGGCTCGGAGCACTCGCTCGAAGTCTTCTGGATCGCCGGTTACGGCGGAGGGCTGTTCCTGCCGTTCCGCGACGCGACGAGCGGAGAGACGACGTACGGCGCGGGCCGCTACCTGTACGACACGATCAAGGGCGCCGACCTCGGCACTACCGAGACCGGCGCCCTCGTGCTCGACTTCAACTTCGCGTACAACCCCTCCTGCGCCTACGACCCGCGCTGGTCGTGCCCGCTCGCACCGCCGGGCAACGTCCTGGACGTGCGCGTCGAGGCCGGCGAGAAGACCCCGGCCTGACCGACCGTCGCCGCAGGCGACGAAGCCGGGGGCCGAGGAATCCGCATAGGACGGGATCGCTTGCGATCCCGTTAGAACAGCTAGAGCAGCCCCTCCTGCTCGAGGAAGTCGCGCGCGACGTCCTCGGGGTCCTCCTGGTCCACGC
>DASZDG010000008.1:0-1670 GCA_035942255.1 Actinomycetota bacterium
GCGGCCGTGCCGGTCAGGAACATCTCGTCGGCCAGGTAGAGCTCGGCGCGCGCGATGTCGCGCTCGACCACCTCGTAGCCGAGGTCGCGGGCGATCTGGATCGCCGCGCGGCGGTTGATCCCGTCGAGGATCGACGACGTCATCGACGGTGTGTGGATCTTCCCGTCGCGGACGAGGTAGATGTTCTCGCCCGTCCCCTCGCAGACGTGGCCCTTGTCGTCGAGGAGGATCGCCTCCTCGTAGCCCGCCTTGTGCGACTCGATCTTCGCGAGGATCGAGTTGAGGTACTGGCCGCACGCCTTGGCCTGCGGGATGAGCGACGCGGAGCTGATGCGCTCCCACGACGAGACCTTCGCGCGCACGCCCTTCTGCTTGCCCTCCTCGCCCAGGTAGGCGCCCCACTCCCACGTCGCGATGCAGACGTCGACCGGCGCGTCGAGGGGGAACAGGCCCATCTGGCCGTAGCCGCGGAAGACGAGCGGGCGGATGTAGCACGAGCGCAGGCCGTTGCGGCCGATGAGGTCGAGCGTCGCCTGGCGGATCTGCTCGGGCTCGAACGGGATCGGCATGTAGTACAGCTCGGCCGACTTGTAGAGCCGCTCGACGTGGTCGGCGTGGCGGAAGACGGCCGGGCCGATCTCGGTGTCGTAGCAGCGGACGCCCTCGAAGACGCCCGTCCCGTAGTGGAGGCCGTGCGTGAGGACGTGGACCTTGGCCTCATCCCACGGCACGAAGTCTCCGTTCATCCAGATGAGGTCGGCTGGCTTCACGTCACGATCCTTTCGAGCTGGGAGAGCACCGCTTCCGTGGCCTCCGCGGTGCTGGCGTCACCCCCGAGGTCCCTGGTGCGAAGACCGGCTTCGAGCGCCCGGTCCACCGCCGATTCTACGGCCGCGGCGTCTTCCTCTCTACCGAGGCCGTGGCGAAGCATCATCGCGACGGAGAGGAACATGGCCAGCGGGTTCGCGGTCCCCTGCCCAGCGATGTCCGGCGCCGAGCCGTGGACGGGCTCGAAGAGGCCGGGGGTGCCGGGCTCGCCGAGGCTGGCGCTCGGCAGCATCCCGATCGAGCCCGCGATCATCGCGGCCTCGTCGCTGAGGATGTCGCCGAACATGTTCTCGGTCAGCAGGACGTCGAAGTGGCGGGGCGCGTTGACGAGCTGCATCGCGGCGTTGTCGACGAGCAGGTGCTCGAGCAGGACGTCCGGGAACTCCTCGTCGTGGACGCGGTGGACGACCTCCCGCCACAGGCGGCTGGTCTCGAGGACGTTCGCCTTGTCGACGCTCGTGACCCGCGAGCGGGCGCTCTTGAACGCGACGCGCGCGATCCGCTCGATCTCGTGGGTCTCGTACGCGCACTCGTCGGTCGCGCGGTCGTGCGTGCGGGTCTTCGCGCCGAAGTAGATGCCGCCGGTCAGCTCGCGCACGACGAGCATGTCGGTGCGCTCGATGCGGTCGCGCTTGAGCGGGCTGGCGTCGTAGAGGGCGGGGACGGGCCGGATGGGCCGGAGGTTCGCGAAGAGGCCGAGGCCCTTGCGCAGGCCGAGCAGGCCCTGCTCGGGGCGCGGCTCGTCCGGGTCCGTCGTGTCCCACTTCGGGCCGCCGACCGCCGCGAGCAGCACCGCGTCCGCACTGCGGCACGCAGCGACGACGTCGTCCGTGATCGCCTCG
>DASZDG010000009.1:0-1851 GCA_035942255.1 Actinomycetota bacterium
CCCCGAGGGCTGGGACTACTTCAACGCGACGATCGCGCACGCGGGCGGCGATCCCGACATCCACATCCTCAACAACTTCAACAACGTCGGCGCGATCGAGGTCAACGCGTTCCAGTCGCACGCCGACGTCCTCATCCAGAAGTCGACGCGCGAGGGCTTCGGCCTCACCGTGTCGGAGGCGATCTGGAAGGGCCGGCCGTTCATCGGCGGCAACGTCGGGGGAATCCCTCTCCAGGTGCGCAACGGGATCTCCGGCTACCTGGTCGACGACGTGGAGGAGTGCGCCGAGCGCTCGCTCGACATCGTGCGCGACCCCGCGCTCGGGAAGGCGCTCGGGCGCCGCGGCAAGGAGCACGTGCGCAAGAACTTCCTGATGCCCCGCTACCTGCGCGACTACCTTCGGATCATGAACGTGAGCCTGAACGGCGGGGCGCCCGCCCCGGCCGCGGCGGCGGCCGCTCCGGCCGAGCCGCCAGCCTGATGCCGGGCCGCCTGGTCCTGGTCTCCAACCGCGGCCCCGTCACCTTCGGCCCGGACGGCGAGGTGAAGCGCGGCACCGGCGGCCTGGTCACGGCGCTGACCGGGCTCGCCTCGCACCGCGAGACGACGTGGATCGCGTCGGCGATGACCGAGGAGGACGTCGAGAAGGCGGCGAACGCGGGCGGGCGGCCGTTCACGGTCGACTCCCCGGCCGGCGGCTCGTACGACGTGCGCCTGGTGGCGTCGGACCCCGACGCGTACGAGCGCTTCTACAGCGTCTTCGCGAACCCGATGCTGTGGTTCATCCAGCACTACCTCTGGGACCTGTCGAACGCGCCGAACATCTACCGGCACGAGGTCGAGGCGTTCGAGTACGGCTACAACGTCGTCAACGAGGACCTCGCCGAGGCGGTGCTCGAGGAGATCGAGGGCGTCTCGGACCCGGTCGTGATGGTCCACGACTACCACCTCTACACGCTGCCGGCGCTCGTGCGGCGCGCGCGGCCGGACGCCTTCCTGCACCACTTCGTCCACATCCCGTGGACCCAGCCCGACGCCTGGCGCGTGCTGCCGCGCGAGATCCGCGGCGAGATCTTCGAGGGGCTCCTCTCGAACGACATCGTCGGGTTCCACACGCGCTCGTACAGATGGAACTTCCTCCAGTGCTGCCGCGACCTGCTGGACCTGTCCGTCGACTTCACGCGCGGCGTCGTGGAGTTCGAGGACCGCGAGGTGTGGGTGCGCGCGTACCCGCTGCCGATCGACGCGGGCGCGACGTGCCGCGTGGCGTCGTCGGAGCGCACGCGGGAGTTCGAGAGCGAGCTCCTGCGCCGCAAGCGCGACGCGCTGATCCTGCGCGTCGACCGCGCCGACCTGTCGAAGAACGTGCTGCGCGGCTTCTCCGCGTTCGACCTCTTCCTCGAGCAGCACCCGGAGTTCCGCGAGCGCGTGACGTTCGTGGCGCAGCTCATGCCGTCGCGGACGGACGTGCCGGAGTACGCCGAGTACCTCGAGCGCATCGAGGCGCTGGTCGCGGTGGTCAACCACAACCACGGGACGCCCGACTGGATGCCGATCCAGCTCAAGCTGCGCGACGCCCTCGAGGAGGCGATGGCCTCCTACAAGCACTACGACGTGCTGCTGGTCAACGCGATGTTCGACGGCATGAACCTCGTCGCCAAGGAGGGGCCGCTCGTCAACGAGCGCGACGGCGTGTCGGTGCTGTCGGAGAACACCGGCGCCCACGAGGAGCTCGGCGAGTACGCGCGGTCGGTCAACCCGTTCGACATCCAGGAGACCGCGGACTCCATCCACGCGGCGCTCACCATGGAGCCCGAGGAGCGCGCGCGGCGGATGCGCGGGCTCCAGGAG
>DASZDG010000010.1:0-37543 GCA_035942255.1 Actinomycetota bacterium
ATCACGTACCACGGCAACGAGCACGGCGATTTCGACATCTACACGATGAACCTGGCGACGCGGCAGGAGACGCACCTCACGACCGACGTCGCGAACGAGACGAACCCCGCGTTCTCGCCGACCGGGAGCTCGATCGTCTTCCAGAAGGACCTCGGCGGCGGCAACACCGACATCTTCGTGATGCCCGCACAGGCGGGCGCGACGGCGACGAACGTCACGAGCTCACCGGGGGCCGACGAGACGCCGGACTGGGGCGTGGGGGCCGCGAGCTCGTCGTCCTCGCCCGCCGCGGCCCCCGCAGCCGTGGCCCTCCTGCTCGGGGCGCCGCTGGTCCTCGGCCTCACGTTGTCGCGGCCCCGCCGCCGGCGCAGCTAGTCGACGTCGTCGGCCCGCCGCCGGCGCGCGGCCAGGGAGCGGATGCGGCCGAAGAGGTCCTTCAGGAGGTTCTCCACGTCGAGCGTGACGTTGCTCTCGTGCCACAGGTCGCGCGCCTCCTCGGAGACGACGAGCCCGACGCCCGCTGCGAGCCGGTGGTCGGTGCCGACGGGGCTGCCGTCGCGCTCCGCGAGGGCCTGGGCAACCAGCTCCATCTGCTCCTGCGTGTGCTCGGCGTACCTCTTCCGGAGTCCCGGGTTGCGTTCGAGCATCGCCCGCATCTCCAGCGACTCCCGGGCGAGGTCGACGTTCCCGCGCGTCTCGCGTGCGAGCGCCATCAGCGCCCCCTCGAACGCCTCCAGCGGGTTCTCCTCGGGGGGCCGCTCCGCGATCCACCGCCTGAAGACCTCGCCGATCTCCTTGCTCCGGCCGAAGACCACGGCCTCCTTCGTCGGGAAGTAGCGGAAGAACGTCGTCCGCGACACCCCCGCCTCGGCCGCTATCTGGTCGACCGTGGTGGCGTCGAAGCCCTCACGGGCAAAGAGCCGCAGCGCGGCGGCACGCAGGGCTCCGCGCGTGCGCTGCTTCTTGTCCTCCCGCAAGGACACCGGACGTCACCTCCCAAATGGCACTAATGCGGATGGTGGTCCCTTCGGCTGTTCCTGGTGTCCAATCTGGTACTGAGTATCACCAAACCGAGGGGGTCTTCTTGTCATGGGTTTCCTGACGTGGGCGGAGGCGGTCGCAGCCGCCGTCGTCCTCGGCGCCCTCGTCCTGTACCTGGTCTTCCGCGACCGCTGACGCCCTACTCGGTGACCTCGAGCGTGCCCGTCATCGCGTCCGGGTGGTACTCGCAGACGAAGTCGTAGCTTCCGGGCTCGACGTCCGCCACGTCCACCGTAACCGTCCCGTTCGGGTCCACGTCCTCGTCGATGCCGGCGTCCTCCACCGTGAGGTTGTGCTTCGCGTCGTCCTCGTTGACGAGCTCGATCGACTCGCCCGCCGCGACGGTCAGGTCCGCCGGGTCCCACGCGAACTCGGCCGCCGTCAACGTGACCGAGCCGCCGGCGGCCACGTCCCCGCCGCCTGCGTCGCCTTCGTCGTCGCCCCCGCACGCCCCACCCAGAAGGGCAACCAGTGCAACCGCCGCAACAGCTCCTCTTCTCCTCACGTCTGCTCCTCTCACTCGACTCTCACCCGGCCGACCATCTCCGGATGAATCGCACACTTGTACTCGTACGTTCCCTGTTCGTCGAAACGGTGCGAGAAGGATTCCCCGGTCCCGAGGGAGTCGGAGCCGAACGAGCCGTCGGCCGACGTCACCGTGTGGTCGGCCGGGTCGTTGTTCGTCCACACGACCTCGGTCCCGGCCGGCACGACGGCCGGCGACGGGTCGAACGCGAACTCCGCGATCGAGATCCGGCCGGGCCGCGCCGGCGCCTCCGAGCGGACCAGCGGTGCATCCGCGCTGACCTCGAGCACGCCTTCCATGCCCATGTCGTCGTGGCCGTCGACGAGGCACTCGATCTCGTACAGCCCCGGGCCCAGCGTCACCGTCATGCGTGCGGTCTCCCCCGGCTGCAAGAGCTCGCCCTCCGCCTCGAACAAGTCTCCGGAGCCGTGCCCGCTGCTGTCGCCCTCGAGCTCCATCTCGAAGCCGTGCGCCATCGTCCCCCGGTTGCGGACGACGAACGTCACGCGTCCCGGCCTGATCGCGTGGGACTCCGGAGTAAGCGCCCACTCGCCGAGGACGATCTCCAAACCTCGCTTGCGTGGGTCGACCCGCTCGGGCTCGCGTGCGGGCTCGGTCTTCTTCTCCCGGCGCGCTTGGGCCACGGCTTCCGCCGGCTCCTCCGCGCGCCGCGCGGCCGGCGGCTCTGCCGAGCAACCGGCGAGCGCGACGAGCGTCATCGCGATCACAGAAAGCTTCCGTCCGGACGTCACGGGCCGTAAACGAGCGACTCGGTTCCCGCGTTACGCGCTACGCCATAGCATCTGAAGATGCCGATCCCACACGAGAGCTTCGACCCGTCCCGCGCCGACATGGAGGCGATCGGGGGTGCGGCGCTGCGGTTCGCAATGGACTTCGTCGAGGCACGCCCCACCGCCCCCGCCGTCGACCTCGACGGCGCTGACGAGCTCGCGGAGGCGCTGCGGTCGGCGCCGCCGGAGGAGCCGCGCGGCTTCGACGAGCTGCTCGGCACGATCGAGAGCGCGGCCGCCAAGGCGTTCGACGCCGCCGGCCCCGGCTACCTCGCCTACATCCCCGGGGGCGGGCTGTTCTCCGCCGCGGTCGCGGACCTCGTCGCGTGCGTGACCAACCGTTTCGTGAACCTCGCCGCTCCGGCACCCGCTCTCGTGAGGCTCGAGGCCAACGTCGTGCGGTGGCTGTGCGACGTCTTCGACTTCCCGCCCGAGTCCCAGGGGATCCTCACGTCGGGCGGGTCGATGGCGAACTTCTCGGCGGTCGTGACCGCGCGCACGTCGTGCCTGCCCGAGGACTTCCTGTCGGGGACGATCTACGTCAGCGAGCACGTCCACCACTCGATCGAGAAGAGCGCGCGGCTCGCCGGCTTCCCGACCGGCGCGGTCCGGTCCGTCCGCTCGGACGACCTCCTGAGGATGGACGTCGAGGACCTCCGGCAGCAGGTCCGGCGGGACAAGCGCCGGAGTGAGCGGCCGTTCCTCGTCGTCGGCTCCGCGGGGACGGTCAGCACCGGCGCGGTCGACCCGCTCGACGACATCGCGAGCGTCTGCGCGGAGGAGGACGTGTGGTTCCACGTCGACGGCGCTTACGGCGGCTTCTTCCAGCTGACCGAACGAGGGCACGCCGCGTTCGCCGGCGTCGAGCGCGCGGACTCGGTGACGCTCGACCCCCACAAGGGGCTGTTCCTTCCGTACGGCACCGGGAGCCTGATCGTGCGGCGGGGCGAAGACCTGAAGGCGGCTCATAGGGGCGGCGCCTCGTACCTCCCCGCGCAGAGCGAGACCGACCTGCCGGACTTCGCCGACTACTCGCCCGAGCTGTCGCGCGACTACCGGGGGCTCCGCGTGTGGGTGCCGCTCCACCTGCACGGAGTGGGAGCGTTCCGGCGCGCGCTCGACGAGAAGCTCGACCTCGCGCGGAAGGTCTACGACGCGCTGTGCGACTCGGACGACCTCGACGTGCCGTGGGAGCCGCAGCTGTCGATCGTGGCCTTCAAGAGCCGGCGCGGGAACGACGCGACCGATCGCCTGTTGGACGAGGTCAACGCGAGCAAGCGCGTCTACCTGTCGGCGACCGAGCTCGGGGGCGAGAGGTACGTGCGGGTCGCGGTGCTCTCGCACCGGACGGACGAGTCGCGGATCGACGAGGCGATCGAGATCATCTCGAAGGCCGCGGCAGCGGCCTGACGATCTACTTCGTCTTCGTCTTGTCCTTCGCCGGAGGCTCCTGAGGAGCGGGGGCGGCGGGCTCGGGGGCCGCGGCAGGCTCTTGCGGTGCGGGTGCGGGCTTGGATGGCTTGTCCGGCTTCGGTTGCGCGGGCTCGGGGGCCTCGGGCGCTTCGGGTGTCGCTGGTGCGGGGGCCGCGTCGCCCTTCCCGGCCGACTCCGGTTTACCTGGCTCCGCGGGCTTTCCGGTCTCCGCGGGCTTCCCCGCGTCCGCGGGCTTGCCGGCGTGGCTTGGCTTCCCGGCGTGCTCGGGCTTGCCCTTGCCGGCGGCGTGGGGCTTTCCCTTGTCGCCGGGCTCGACCTTGGCGTCCTGCTTCGCGTGCCCCAGCGCCTTCCCGTTCGGCTCGCCGTCGTGGTCGTCCTTGCGGTGCGCCGCCGACTTCCCGTTCCCGCCCGCGTGCGCCTTCTTGTCGTGGCCGAGCGCCTTGCCGGCGGGCGCGGGAGCACCGCCGGGCTTGTCGCTCGCGGCCTCTCCGTCAACGGGGGGCTCCGCGGGGCGGACCGCCGCGGTCGCGCGTTCGTCGCGCGGCTTGACCGTCTGCTCGACGGCGGCGCCGGTGAACGCGCTCGCGGTCATCGTCCCCGCGAGGCTGACCGCCCCGACCTTGTTGAACAGCACGCCCCACTGGGACGCGAGCTTCCGTCCCACCGGAGCGATAAGCGCGGCGGCGCCCGCAAAGACCACGGCCTGGTGCGGCGTCGTGGTCAGGAACGCGCTGACGACCGCGGGGTCGAACTGGCTGCCGGCCTCTTCCTTCAGCACCGCGATCGCGTGCGCCCTGTCGGCGCGGGTCCGGTACGGCCTGCACGACGTGATCGCGTCGAACGTGTCGGCGACCGCGATGATCCGCGCGCTGAGCGGGATCTGCGTCCCCGACAATCCGTCCGGATAGCCGCGGCCGTCCCAGCGCTCGTGATGCGATCGCACCGCGGCGACGACGTTGTGGTTGCCGAGCCGCTCGAGCAACGCGGCCCCCACCTCGCTGTGCTCCTTCATGATCGCCCACTCCTCGTCGTCGAGGGGGCCGTTCTTGCGCAGGACGCGGTCCGGCACCTTGATCTTGCCGACGTCGTGCAGGCTCGCCGCGAGGCGGATGTCGAAGATGTCGTCGTCCGAGCACCGCAGCGCGAGCGCAATCCGGTGTGCGTGTCGCTCGACGCGCCGCGAGTGGCCGCGCGTGTACGGGTCGCGGACCTCGAGCGCGGCGTTCAGCTCGCGCAGGACCCTGATCTGGTCGCGGCGGCCCTGGGGGTTGAGGAGCTCGGCGACGTCGTCGTCGAGCATCGTCTCGCTGCGGCGCAACGTTCCCTCCGCGCGTCGCCTGCGCGCCCAGCTCCACAGCACGAGCTCGCCGAAGCTGAGCTGCGCCGAGCGCGGGTGCCGCGCCCACAGGCGCGACCCGAGCAGCATGTAGGCGAGCGACGTCGCGGCCGTGAGCACCCATCCCGCAGCGGCACCGGGCCGCGCGCCGGTGAGGCTCAGCAGCAGCGCGACCGTGACGCCCGGAAGCGCGAGCAAGCACGCGGTAGCCGCGACCGACGCGGGCAGAAGCCCTTCGGTCGAGGTCCGCTCCTGCCGGGGGCGCGGGGCGGGCGCGAGAGGCGCCTCGAGGCGGGTGGCCATACTTCTCAATCGGCGGAGGTCCCCGCGACCTATAGGAGCAGAGGGAAAATCCCCCAGCTACTCTCGGCTCCGTGACCAGATGCGTAGCCTTCCTGCTTGCCGCGGTGCTCGCCGGCGGCGCGTGCAGCAGCGGGCCCGACCCCGCGTCCCCGATTGCGGCCGCTTCGCCCGAATCGTCGCCTTCCGATCCGTCACCGGCGGCGTCCCCTTCGCCGTCGGTCTCGGTCTCTCCGGCCCCCGAGCCGGACCCTCCGTTCGTCCCCGCGGCGGACGAGCCCCTCCCGCGCCGGGCCGCGCCGCTGGCGCGCCGGCTGGAGCTCGTGTCGGCCTCGCTGCGCGACTCGGTCGCCGACTGGATCGGGCGCGGGACGTCCGAGGGGCGGCCGCCGTGGAGGGTGACGCTCCAGGCGCTGTACCAGCAGAGGATCTACCGGCTCCTCTCTCGCCGCCCCGACCTCGCCCGGCGCGTCCTGCCGCGAGTGCAGGGGGCGCTACGGCGGGAGGCGGAGGCGAACGTAACGGCGGGAGCGCGCCTGCGCTCGCTCGTCACTCCCTTGAAGCCGCCGGTCCGGCTGAAGACGGGCCCCGCCGAGCCCGCCGGGCGGTTGCTGCGCTACTACCGGAGGGCGGAGCGCAGGTTCGGGGTCGAGTGGGAGGTCCTCGCCGCGGTGAACTACGTCGAGACGAAGTTCGGGCGGGTGCGGTCGAGCAGCTCCGCCGGCGCGCAGGGCCCGATGCAGTTCCTACCGACGACGTGGGACGCGTACGGCCTCGGCGGCGACATAGACGACCCGCGCGACGCGATCCTGGGGGCCGCGAACTACTTGAACGCGTCTGGGGCCCCCGGCGACTACCGCGGAGCGCTGTACGCGTACAACCACTCGGATGCGTACGTGGACGCGGTATTGCTGTATGCGGGCCGGATGAAGCGCCGCCCGGCGAGCTACTACGAGTACTACTCGTGGCAGGTCTTCGTGATCACGACGAAGGGGGACCGGAGGCTGACGGGGCCGGGCTCCCGCTAAGCTCGCACCCTCGCGAGAGTGGCGGAATTGGCAGACGCGCCGGCTTTAGGTGCCGGTGTCTCCGGACGTGGGGGTTCGAGTCCCCCCTCTCGCACCACCTGCTTGCGCGCGTCTCAACCGCTAGAAATCGCGCGATCTGCCTTCCGAAGACTAGAGGATGCCTAGCCCGCCCCCAATTTTCTGAGTCGTTCGCGAGACTGACTCCACCGACCGTAGACAAAGACGCCAGCGAGAGCCACAAGCGCAGAGATCATCGTTGCGAACCCCCACACTTCGCGCCCTCGCAGGAGGAGGACGAACCCAGCAGCGACAACGGCAACCGACAGCACGAAACCGAGCCACATTCCAATCGACGACCTCTTAATTGCCGCCTCGAGGTTTCTCTTCTCCAGATCACGTCGGTGCTGCCCTTGTATCGCGGCTTGGTCAAAAATCCACTTCGCTGCCCCAGGATGCGCTTGCTCGTACTTGGCTAGCTCATCAGGATCCGGAAGGGGGCCACTCCGATACACCTCCTGAGTGACGCTGTATCCAGCCTGCATGAGCGTGCGCATCGCCTGCTCGGTCTGCTGCGGATGCTGCTGCCGAAGGTGGCGCGGGGTGTTATTGCCCTTCTTCTTCTTGTTTGTCACGCTACGCCGGCTGCTTCTCCTGGTGGTCCGCCATGTACTGGAAAAAGGCTCCGCGCAAATCCTCGCCTACGGCAGCAAAATCGAACCAGAACGCCCATGCATCGGCCATTTGGGCGTCAGGCGCCTGGTTGTACTGGGTCAACGTGTCGCCCAGGTCGAAGAGGCGCCCAGCGCCCTCCGCAAACGAGGGGACGGCAAAGAGATAGGTCGAGTAATCGCTCAAGAAGGACCCTTTCTTACGGATTGCGCTCACGGGGCGGACTCCGTACCGGGCTACGCACATGATCTTAGGCGAACATACGTGCAACGTTCCACCCCTCGCCACTAAGCCTCGCGACACCAACAGGGTTCCAGAGCGGGACGTCTACAGCTCGGACCCTCGTGCGCCCCAAGAGGCCCTTTTCGCGACCTGGCCGAGGCGGGCAAGAAACCCCTTTTCGGCAACTGCGCTGCAGGGGGGTTCCTCACGGGCGGCGCCGGACGTGCCCCGGCGCGCCAAATCAGCAGCGGGTGGCAGTTTGGACAATCCTACGAGTGCGCAAGAGGGAATCTCGGCCGCGGCCCCAAGAACCGGCGGCCGCGGCGGTGCAGTGCTGCACCATCGCACCCACCTAATCGCGGCCCCCGCCGCGCGGCATATCGTCCGGTCGTGGACTTCACCGCCGAGCTCGACGCTGCACGGGAGTTCGCCCTCGCCGGCGGGAAGATCGCGCTCGGCCATTACCGGACTCAACTTTCCTCCAAGCGCAAGGCCGACGGCACCTGGGTCACCGAGGCCGACTGGGCAGTCGAGGCCCAGATCCGGCTCCGTATCGCCCGGGCCTTCCCCGGCCACAACGTTCTCGGTGAAGAAGAGGGCCTGACGGCCGCCGGCGGGGGGCCGCCCGTCCCCGGCGCGCCGACTTGGGTCGTCGACCCCATCGACGCCACGAACAACTACATGGCCGGCATCCCGATCTGGGCGACGCTCGTCGCGCTCCGCATCGACGGGCGCAGCGTCGTCGGCGTGGCGCACGCCCCCGCGCTGGGTGAGACGTACGACGCCGCGGCCGGTGCGGGGGCCCGGTGCAACGGCGACGCGATAAGCGTGGACCCGCGGCCCCCGCTCGACGATGCCATGGTCGTCTTCGCGAGCGCGACGAGCTGGGCCGGGACGCCGCACGCCCGCGGGTTCGACGAGCTCCTCCGGAGGTCGCGGCGCAGCCGCGGGTTCGGCGACTTCTGGGGGCACGTGCTCGTCGCGCGCGGCGCGGCCCACGTGATGGTCGAACGCGAGCTCTCGGTGTGGGACGTCGCGGCGCTCCAGCCCATCGTGGCCGAGGCCGGCGGGAGGCTCACGGACCTCGACGGGAACGAGTGGGGCGAGCGCGGCGGCTGCGTCACGACTAACGGCACGCTGCACGACGACGTGCTGCGCCTCCTGCGGGAAAGCTAGGGAGACAGCCGCACGCGGGTCCATCCGTCGCCGCTCCGATCGTACAGGAAGCGGTCGTGCAGACGGTTCGGACGGCCCTGCCACAGCTCGATCGCGTCCGGCCGGACGAGCCAGCCGCCCCAGTGCGGGGGCCGCGGCACGTCACCGTCCGCGTGATCGCGCTCCAGCTCTTCCAGCCGCCGTTCGAGCTCGTCACGCGACGCCAGGCGCGCGCTCTGCCGCGACGCCCACGCTCCCAGCCGGCTCTCGAACGGGCGCGTCGCGAAGTACTCGTCGGACTCCTCGGACGCGACCTTCTCGACGCGGCCCTCGACTCGCACCTGCCGCTCGAGGCGCGGCCAGTGGAAGACGAGCGCCGCAGCGGGATTCGCCACCAGCTCGCGGCTCTTGCGGCTCTCGTAGTTCGTGTAGAAGACGAAGCCGCGGTGGTCGAACCCCTTCAGCAGGACCATCCGCGCCGACGGGCGGCCCCCGGGGGCCGCGGTCGCGAGCGTCATCGTGTTCGGGAGCAGGAGCCCGGCGGCCAGCGCGTCCTCCATCCACCGCCCGAACTGCACGATCGGGTCGGGGTCGAGGTCGTCGAGCTCCAGCGGTGACACGTCGTGGTCTCGCCGGAGGCGCGCGATCGACTCGTTGAGCTCTGGGAACTCCTCGCCGCCCGTCACGCCAGCATCTCCGCGAGCGCGCGGAACGCGCGGCCGCGGTGGCTGAATCCCAGCTTCTCGTCCAGCGGGATCTCGCCCATGGTCCGGGTCTCGCCCTCGGGGATCACGTGTGGGTCGTACCCGAAGCCGAGCGTCCCGCGCCCCTCGAGCACGACGCGGCCCTCGCACGAGCCCGACGCGACGAGCTCGCGCCCGTCCGGCTCGACGAACACTGCGACGCAGCGGTAGCGGCACGTCCGCTCGTCCTCTCGGACGTCAGCGAGGGCCGAGACGAGCCTCGCGTTGTTGTCGGCGTCGGTCGCGTCGTCGCCGGCGTACCGAGCGGAGCGAACACCGGGCGCTCCTCCGAGTGCGTCGACCTCGATGCCGGAGTCGTCCGCGACGGCCGGCATCCCCGTCACGCGCGCTACCGTCCGCGCCTTCGCCAGCGCGTTCTCCTCGAACGTCTCGAAGGGTTCCTCGAGCTCGAGCCCCGGCGCGATCTCGTCGACGGTCACGAGGTCGACCCCGGGCAGCAACGCCGCTATTTGCTCGGCCTTGTGGCGGTTGCGCGACGCGAGGACGGCCTTCACTCCCTTGCCGGGGCCCCCAGCGCGCGCTGCTGGTGCGAGGTGAGCTGCGCGATCCCGTCCGTCGCGAGGTCCAGCAGCCGGTCCAGCTCCGAACGCTCGAACGCCCCCTGCTCCGCGGTCCCCTGCACCTCGACCATCTTTCCGGCGCCGGT
Source organism: Actinomycetota bacterium (assembly GCA_035942255.1). Taxonomy (GTDB): domain Bacteria; phylum Actinomycetota; class CADDZG01; order CADDZG01; family WHSQ01; genus JALZEG01. Next base: position 9,913 of record DASZDG010000010.1, read on the forward strand.
CATCACGACGTTCATGTCCACCTGCGCGGTGGAGTCCTCGGCGTAGTTCAGGTCGAGGCACGGGACGCCGTCCACGATGCCGACGCTGATCGCCGACACCGAGTCGAGTAGCGGCGACGACTTCACGAGCTCCTGCTCCTCGAGCCACCGGAACGCCTCCGCGAGCGCGACGAACGCGCCGGTGATCGACGCGGTGCGCGTCCCGCCGTCCGCCTTCATCACGTCGCAGTCGAGCCACACCGTCCGCTCCCCGAGCGCGGCCATGTCTGTCACCGCGCGGAGCGACCGGCCGATGAGCCGCTGGATCTCCTGCGTGCGCCCCGACGGCCGGCCCTTGTTCACCTCGCGCGGCACGCGCTCGGTCGTCGCGCGCGGCAGCATCGAGTACTCCGCGGTGACCCACCCCTTGCCGCGGCCCTGCATCCAGCGCGGCACCGACTGCTCGACGGTCGCGGTGCATATGACCTTCGTCTCGCCCATCTCTACGAGGCACGAGCCCTCGGCGTACGGCATGAACCCGAGCTGCATCGCCACCGGCCGCAGCTCGTCCGGCGCGCGGCCGTCGAAGCGCGTCACTCCCCCACCTCGTACACCGTGCCGTCGGCGGCGAGCTCGACCGGGACGTCGCCGGCCTCCCGGCGCGCCTGCGCTAGCGACTGCTCGAGGTCGCGTCCGACGGGAAGGTGCGTGAGCACGAGGCGGCGCACTCCCACCTCTCTGGCGATCCTGCCGGCCTGCGCGGCTCTCAAATGACCCTCCCACAGCTCGTCGGAATCCTGGTTCGACGCCTCGCACAGGAACAGCGCGGCGCCGCCGGCCAGTGCCTCGAAGTCGGCGTCCTCACCGGAGTCCGCAGAGTACGCGAGCACGCCGTCCGCCGACTCCACTCGCACGCCCACGGTGTCGGGAGGATGCGCCATCGCTACGAAGCGGAACGTCGCGCCGGCGAACTCCATGCTCGAACCGCCCTCCACGACGTTCGTGTAGAACGCGTCCGAGAGGTCGTCGTACGCGCTGAGGAGCTCGATCGTCTCGGCCGGCGCCCACAGCGGGATCGACGGCAAACGGCCGGTCGGGCCGAACAGCAACGCGTGCTGGAGCTGGAACACGTCGGTCGCATGGTCCGGATGCCGGTGCGTGAGGACGACGGCCTCGAGTTCCTCGAAGCGGCAATGGCGCAGGAGGTTCTGCCACGTACCGGCGCCGGCGTCGAGCCACAGCTTGTGCCCATCCACGTCCAGCAGGTATCCCGAGCACGCGCGGTCCGGCGTCGCGAAGCGCGCCGAGCTGCCGAGGACCGTCACGCGCATCGTCATCCCTCGCCCCACGGCCGGTACTCGACCTTCTGGAACTCGGGGCCGAGGAAGCGCGTGCCGAGCTCGCTCGAGATCCCCTCCTCGCTGGACACGATGAAGCGGTGCTCGCCGAGGGTGTCGGCCGGCTTCAGCAGGTCGTCGTCGCGCAGCTTCGCGTACACGTCGGCCGCGGTCACTTCCGCGCTCGACACCAGGACGACCTCCTCCCCCATGACGTAGTGGATCATCCCCGAGAGCAACGGGTAGTGCGTGCAGCCGAGGATCAACGTGTCGACGCCCTCGTCCCTCAACGGGTCCAGGTACTCGTGCGCGACCTTCAGCAGCTCGTCCGACGCCTGGTCCCCGCGCTCGACGAACTCGACGAAGCGGGGGCACGCGCGGCTGAACAGCGTGACGTTGGCCTTGGTCGCGGCCACGGCGTCATCGTAGGCGTTCGACCTCACCGTCGCCTCGGTCCCGATCAGTCCGATCCGCCGGTTCCTCGTCGCGGCGATAGCGCTGCGGACCGCGGGGTCGATCACGGAGATCACCGGTACGTCGTAACGATGCCGCGCCTCCTCCAGCGCGTTCGACGCCGCGGAGTTGCACGCGATCACGACGAGCTTCACACCTTGGTCGACCAGCAGGTCCATGATCTGCAGGGAGAACTTCCGGACCTCCTGCGAGCTGCGGGGGCCGTAGGGGCAGCGCGCCGAGTCCCCGAAGTACACGAGGTCCTCGTGGGGCAGCAGGTCGATGACCGCCCGGGCGACCGTCAGACCGCCGACACCCGAGTCGAACATCCCGATCGCCCGGGCGGCTCCCTCGGCTACCACCAGAGCACTTCTTCGACCTGGCTCTCGGCGGTGTCGATGTCCTGCGTCCACGCCTCGGTCGAGAGGTACTTCCACCCGCCGTCGGCAAGGAGGCAGACGACGTCCCCGCCCCCGTCGGCGGACACTCGTTCGGCGACCCGCTGAGCGACCCAGATCACGGCCCCCGCGGAGATCCCGGCGAAGATCCCCTCCTTCTGCAACAGCTCGCGCGTCCAGAGGATCGACTCGCGCGCGGAGCAGAAGACCTTGCCGTCGATTGCGTCCGGGTCGAACAGCGGCGGGATGTAGCCGTCCTCCAGCGAACGCAGCCCGTAGACGGTCTCGCCGAGCTTCGGCTCGGCCGCGACGATCCTGATCGAGGGATCGTGCTCGCGGAGGCGGCGGCCCACGCCCATCAGCGTGCCGCCCGTGCCGAGCCCCGCCACGAACGCGCGCAGGTTCCCGTCCGCGAGGTCGGCGAGGATCTCGCGCCCCGTGCCGTTGTAGTGGGCGTCCGCGTTCGCCTGGTTCGCGTACTGGAACGGCATGTAATAGGACTCGTCCGCCGCCGCGATCTCCTGCGCCATCGCCACCGCGCCGTTGCTGCCCTTGGCGCCGGGCGAGAAGATGATGTCCGCGCCGAACGCGTGCAGCATCTGCACGCGCTCCGCGCTGGCGTTGTCCGGCATCACCGCGGTGAACCGGTAGCCCTTCGTCGCACAGACCATCGCGAGCGCGATGCCGGTGTTGCCCGACGTCGGCTCGAGCAGCGTCTTGCCCGCGTGCATCTCGCCCGAGCTCTCGCCGGCCTCTACAAGCGCGAGCGCGATCCGGTCCTTCGCAGAGCCCGTGGGGTTCTCGCCCTCGAGCTTGACCCACAGCCGGACGTTCTCGGCCGGGCTGAGACGGGGGACCTCGACGAGAGGCGTGTTCCCGATCGTCTCGAGGATCGAGCCGTACCTCACGCGCTGAACGAGCCGCCCGCGACCGAGGGAAGGAGCGAGACCGTGTCGCCCTCGGACACCTTCGTGTCGAGCTTGTCGAGGTAGCGCGCGTCCTCGTCGTTCACGTAGACGTTGACGAAGCGGTGAAGCTCGCCCGACTCGGTCATCAGCTGGGACTTGAGGCCCGGGTAGCGGCCCTCGAGCTGGTCGACGATGCTCGAGATGGTGCCGGGCTCGACCTCGACGACGCTCTCGTTGTTCGTGAACTTGCGGAACACGGTGGGGATGCGTACGGATACGGCCACGGGGATCTCCTCTGGTCTTTTCGGGGGAGCCTACTGAAGGCTCAACCGATCACCACGACCGGTATTTCCTCGACCTCGCCGTCCTCGTCCTGCGGGTCGGCCTTGTTGATCCAGAACGCCCGGATCGAGGGCGGGTCGTCGGCGAACGAGACGATCACGTAGGGCACCGGCTCGATCGCCTTCCTCACGTCCGTGGGCGACGGCACGGCCTCGGTGTGGGTGTGGGAGTGGAAGATGCCGCCTAGCTCCCACCCGTTGGCGGCGATCGTGTTCTCGGCGGCGAGCTGCTCCTTGCCGTGGAGCGCGTACCGGACGGGGCTGTTCTCGGTGTTCGTCATCTTGAAGACCTTCACGATCTCGCCGTCCTTCATGGCGAGCATCCCGCACCCCTCCTTCGGGTACCAGGCACGGCAGTGCTCGACCATCTCGTCGGCGAGGGCCCTCGTCATCTGCAGGTCCGGCTTGTTCATGGGCTGATCCTTATCTTCCCGTCCTCGCCGGTCAGGCGGCCGACGACGCAGGCGTCCTCGACCCCGCTCTCCTCGAGCGCGGCCAGCAGCGCCTCGCGCGAGCCCTCGTCCACCGCGATGAGCAGGCCCCCCGAGGTCTGGGCGTCGAAGAGGACCGCCTTCCGGGCGTCGTCTATCCCGTCCGCCTCGACCCGCTTGGCCATCGCCTCGATGTTCCTCTTGCTCCCGCCGGGAAGCACGCCCGCGGCGGCCAGGTCGACGGCCTCCGGCAGGACGGGGATCGCCTCGACGTACAGCTCCGCGCCGAGGCCTTCCTCTCCGGGAGGGCCGAGCATCTCGAGCAGGTGCCCGATCAGCCCGAACCCCGTGACGTCCGTGGCCGCGGACACCCCGATCGCGACCATCGCCTCGGACGCGACCCGGTTGAGCGTCGCCATGATCTCCACCGCCCGCGCCGCGGTCTCCGGCGAGGTCCGGCCCTCCTTGATCCCGCTCGAGACGATGCCCATCCCCAGCGGCTTGGTCAGCACGAGGACGTCCCCGGGACGCCCGCCGCGGTTACGGACGACGCGCTCCGGATCGACCAGCCCCGTGACCGACAGCCCGAACTTCGGCTCGGGGTCGTCCACGGAGTGGCCCCCGACGACCGAGACACCGGCCTCGGCGCAGGTCGCGGCCCCGCCCTCGAGGACCCGTCCGAGCAGCGCGAAGTCCAGCGAGCGCGGCCACCCGACGAGGTTCAGCGCCGTCACGGGGCGGCCCCCCATCGCGTAGACGTCCGAGAGGGCGTTGGCCGCCGCGATGCGCCCCCAGTCGTAGGGGTCGTCGACGACCGGAGTGAAGAAGTCGACGGTCTGCACGAGGGCGAGGTCGTCCGCCACCCGGTACACCGCGGCGTCGTCGGGGGCGTCGAGGCCCACGAGCAGGGCCGGGTCGGTATGCGTGTTCTTGACGTGACGCAGGACCTGCGCCAGCTCGGCCGTGCCGAGCTTGCAGGCTCAGCCGCCGCCGTGGGAGTACGAGGTCAGCCTGATCTCGTCGGTCACGCACACCACCTCCTCTCAGCTCGCCAAGCCGCGTCGACCACAGATTGGAACAGAGTTCCCGGGTTGCTGAATCGCCCGCGCGGCCGCGCCGAAGAAGGGTTCGTGAAGGTGCTCCTGGTGGACGACCACGCGCCGATCCGATCGAGCCTGCGCCAGCTGCTCGAGCTGCGGCCGGGTTACGAGGTGGTGGGCGAAGGTGCGAACGGCCGTGAGGCGGTAGAGGCCGTCGCGGCGACGCGCCCCGATGTCGTGCTCATGGACATGAACATGCCGGTGATGAACGGGGTCGAGGCGACGAAGGCGATCATCGCGCGGCACCCGGGCGTGAAGGTCCTGGCTCTGACCGCGTTCGGGGACATGTCGCTCGTGTCCGCGTCGATCAAGGCGGGGGCGTCGGGCTACCTGCTGAAGGGTGGCTCGACCGAGGAGCTCCTGAACTCGCTGGAGGCCGTCGCGGTCGGACAGGGCGCGCTCGACAAGGGCGTGACCCGCGGCGTGATCGACGACGTCGCCCAGCTCTACCGCGACGAGCAGGAGCGCGCGGACTCATTGGAAGAGCTAGACCGCATGAAGAGTGAGTTCGTCGCGGTCGTGTCCCACGAGCTGCGCACGCCGCTCACGTCGATCAAGGGCGGCGTCCGCACGCTCCAGCGCGGATGGGGCGCGATCGACGACCCGACGAAGCTCGAGCTCCTCGACAAGATCGACCGGCAGTGCGACCGGCTCACGCACCTCGTGGAGCAGATCCTGACGGTCTCGGGGATCCAGCGGGGCGGCCTCGACCTCGACGGAGAAGGGTTCTCGCTCGGAGACGTCGCGCGTGCGACCGCCGGCGCGCTGCACCGGACGTTCCCCGACCGGGAGCTCGTGGTCGCCGGAGACGACGTCGTCGTCGCGGGCGACCGCGGTCGCATCGTGCAGACGACGCTGGCGCTGATGAAGAACGCGCTGGAGTTCACGAGCGGCGCCGTGCGCGTGACGGTGTCGGCGGACGAGGCGTGCGCGCGCCTCTCGATCGCGGACGAGGGGCCGGGCCTCGAGCAGGACGCCCTCGAACGTCTGCTCCGCGCTCCGTTCGGTCAGGTCGATGCCTCGTCGACCCGGCGCGTCGGGGGCCTCGGGCTCTCGCTCTACATCGCGCGCCAGGTGCTGGAGGCGTCGGGAGGGTCCCTGGAGGTCGAGACGTCCCCCGAGGCCGGCTCGACGTTCACGATGGTCGTCCCCCTGGCGCGCAGCCTCTAGCGGAACCACTCGATCGCGCGCACGCCCGGCAGGTCCGAGCCGCGCGCGACGAGCTCCTCCGGCACGACGTCCGGCCCCAGCTTGACCTTCGCGACCAGCTGCTTCGACTCGTCCTCGTCGTCGGCGAACTTGATCGACTCGACGGTCGACCCGCGCAGCTCGAGGACGTCGATCAGCTGGGCCAGGCGCAGGTTCTCGCCCATCCGGACGGTGATCCGGCACTCGCCCTTCTTCAGGCGGGAGAACAGCACGCTCCGCATCCGCTTGAGGATGTAGAGGGCGAGGACCGTGAACACCGCGGTGGCGGCCGCGCCCGAGTAGTAGCCGAGGCCCACGCTGAGCCCGACCGCGGCCGTGACCCACAGCGACGCGGCGGTGGTCAACCCGCGCACGCTGAACCCCTGCTGGATGATCGCCCCGGCCCCGAGGAACCCGATCCCGGTCACGATCTGTGCCGCGATGCGCGTCGGGTCGTACCGGACGCGGAACGCCTGGTCGCGGAAGAGGTCCTCGACGCCGTACGCCCCGGCGACCGTAAAGAGGGCCGCGCCTACGGACACGAGCATGTGCGTGCGGAACCCTGCGGGCTGGTCGGAGAGCTCGCGCTCGAAGCCGATCAGGCCCCCGAGCGCGGCCGCGAGGACGATCCGCAGTACCAGCTCGTACTCTTCGAGCGTCGCGTCCTCCTCCCGCCGCAAGTGCGTCGGGGAAGCATAGGCGTCTACCTCCCGGGGTCGCCCACGAACCGGTTCACGCCCGCGAGCACGACGACCACGAACAGGAGCCCCGCGGCCCACGCCCACAGCGGCGCGCCGTCGGCGGCGAGCTCCTCTATCTGCGGGGGCAGCACGAGCCCCGCGGCGACCGGAGACGGCACGGCCGCTCCCGTGGGGTCGATCGCCAGGTCGTGGTCGAGGTCGCGCGCCGCGGTGTCGATCGTCAGGTAGCTGAGCCACATCCCCGATTCCGGGATCCAGTCCATCCCCTTGTCGGACCGGAGGTCGTCGATCAGGCTCTGCGACGCCTGCTCGCTGCGTTCCAGCGTCATCGTCGGGCCTGCTTGCGGCAGCAGGTTCGGCTCCTCGTCCGTCAGCAGGAAGACATCTGCCTGGACGGTCTCAGATGCGCGGCGGCCGAGCGACAGGATGCGCAACGGCACCCACGGCGTCTGCGTCGGGATGCTCAGGTGGATAGGCGTTCCGTCGCCGATCTGCTGTCCGAGACGCGCGGCCGTCGATGCGTCGAAGCGCGCGGCCATGAAGATCGGGCTGCGCGACGCGTAGAACTCCAGGACCTCGGGCGCGTCCGGGGGCAGCGCGAACCCGTTGTCAAGCGCCCACTGCCCCACCTCGTCCGCGCCGCCCTTCAGGATCGTGATGTCGAGCGCGTCGATGCGCTTCTCGAGGAGCGCGTCGGCGCCGGCGGAGGCGAACGCGACGCCGCTGTTGAGCGCGCTGCGCTCGGCTACCGGAGGGGACACCTCGCGGACGAGGCGCTGGAGCGTCCAGTCGCCGCCGCGCACGACGTCGGACGGGATGCCGGGCAACGGGACGATCGATCCGAACTCGCCGCCGCCGCCCGCGAACTCGAACGACGTCACGTAATGCTCGACGCCGGCGTGGTACCCGGCGAGCGTCGTCGTCTTCAGGAGGTTCACGGTCCCGTTCGGGGCGACGAGACCTCCGCACGCCCACGCGGGGGCCGCGGAGAAGACCACGGCGATCGTTGCAACGAAGCCCACCATCCACCGGCGCATGACGACTCCCCTCTTTCTCCCGGTCCGACTGTGGTCTTGGACGGGGCCGGCACGCGGCTTGGTTCCCGGTCGCGGCTGGAACTTTCCGAACACGCGCCTCCGTCTGAACGCTCAAAGGGCGAACACACAGGAGGGGATCTCATGCGCAGACGACTCTGGGCCGCGACGGCTCTGGTGATGGTCCTGATGCTCGGCGCGGCGTGCTCGGGGAACGACTCCGAAGCCGGCTCCGCTGCGGGAATGGACGCGCCCGCACAAGAGGGAGGCGGAGGCGGTGGAGGGTCCGACGGCAGTGCCCGAAGGTCGCTCGGTGTCGCCAGCCGCGACTCGCTCGGTGACAGCGCGACCTCGTACGACGCCGGTGACGCTTACGAGGTCGGAGCCGACGTTCCCGTCGCCGTGCAGGCCGAGATGCCGCTCACGCCCGAGCGCGTGATCAAGACGGCAGACCTGCGGCTCGAGGTGGAGGACGGGACCATCGGCCGGACGCTGCGTGCGGGCCGCGAGATAGCGGAGGCGGCCGGCGGGTTCCTGCTGTCCACCTCGATCGACGGGACCGACCGCCGCAGCGGCGAGTTCACGATCCGTGTCCCGGCGGAGCGATTCGAGGAGACGCTCTCGGCTCTGGAGGACCTCGGTGACATCACGGGAGAGGACGTGCGCGGCGAGGACGTCTCGCAGGAGTTCGTCGACCTCGAGGCGCGCCTGCGCAACGCGACCGCGCAGGAGGAGGTGCTGTTCCGCCTCTACGACCGGTCGCAGAGCATCGCCGACACGATCCGAGTCCAGCGCGAGCTCGAGGACGTGCAGCTCGAGATCGAGCGCCTGCGCGGGCGGCTGCGCTTCCTCGAGGACCGCACGGACCTCAGCACGATCTCGGTGTCGGTGCGGGAGTCGGGCGCGGTCGTCGCGGAGCCGGGGCCGTTCGAGAAGGCCTGGGACAACGCGCGCGACACGTTCGTCGGGGTGGTCTCCGGAGTCATCGTCGGCGCGGGCTTCGTGCTCCCGCTGCTCGTCCTCGCGCTGGTCGCGTACGCGGTGTTCCGGATCGTGCGGCCGCGCCTCGGCAAGCCGGCCGCCACCCCCGCGGAGTAGCCGCTCGGTAGAGTCGCGGGGTGACCGATGCCCCCGCGCTGCACCCCGCGCTCGAGCCCCTCTCGTTCCTGACCGGGACGTGGCGGGGCCGGGGGTCCGGGCGGTACCCGCGCATCGAGGACTTCGAGTACGGCGAGGAAGTCCGGTTCTGGCACTACGGCCGCCCGGCCCTCGCGTACTCACAGCGCACGTGGTCGCTCGCGGCGGGCGCTCCGATGCACTCCGAGATGGGCTACTGGCGCCCCGCTGGTGACGGTCGCGTCGAGGTGGTCCTCGCGCACGCGTTCGGGATCGCCGAGATCCAGGAGGGGACCGTCGACGGCACGACGATCACGCTGCGGAGCCGGAGCCTGACGTCGACCGGCACCGCCAATCGCGTCGAGGCGCTGACGCGGACGTTCACGCTCACAGGCAACGTCCTCTCGTACGAGGTGCACATGGCGTTCGGCGAGAACGAGCTGCAGCCGCACCTCGAGGCGACGCTCGAGCGGGTGCGGGAGGCCGGGTAGGGCCGAAGCCGGATATTGCCAATCTTGCAGTATTGCCCACTACGGGCAATACTGCTTTTTATGCAATTATTGCTGATCGGCCCAGGATGCCCATAGTGGGCAACGACGAGAACCGGCAATTACTTGAACGAGCTGGTCAATTCCTCCAGACCCGACTGCCCTCAGCGTGGAAAGTAGAGCTGGCTCGGGTGGCGCCGGATGAAGACGAGGGCTGGGTCCTCGCGCTCAGAGGTGGGTCGTCCACAGCCTCGTTCGTCGTCGAGCCGCGGATGTCGCTGACACCTCGGGACATCGAGACGTCGTTGGCGTCACCTTCTTTCAGAAGACTCCGCGCCCGCAGCGGGCAATCGCTGATCGTGATCGCGCCCTACCTGAGCCCGCGCTCGCGTGAGCTGCTCGCGAGGGAGGACATCAGCTACCTCGACCTCACCGGGAACGTCCGCATCTTGTCCGAGTACCCCGCCGTTTGGATCCAACAGGAGGGAGCGCGCAACGACCCGACCGCGAAGCAACGTCCCTCCCGGGGCGTGCGGGGCGCTGCGGCGGGGAAGCTCGTGCGTGTGCTCGTGGATGTCCGCCCGCCCTACGGCGTGACCGAGCTGAGCCAGGTCGCCCGAGTCGACGCGGGCTACGCGTCCCGCGTTCTGGAGACGCTCGAGGCCGAAGCTCTAGTGGATCGAGGCCGCCGCGGGCGCGTGATCGACACCGATTGGGAGCTCCTCCTGCGTCAGCGCGCGCGTGCCGTAGACCTCCTCAACCCGCGAGAGAGCATTTCGTATGTCGCACCCGACGATGCGATGGCCACGTTCGCCCGACTGGATCGGCTCGCGCAACAGGAAGCCGTGGTTACCGGCTCGCTCGCCGCGTCGCGGATCGCCCCCGTTGCGGCGCCCGTGTTGCTGGCGTTGTACACGTTGCGGGACCGCGACGAGATCGCCGAAAGGCTGAACCTGCTCCCCGTTTCCGAAGGTGCGAACGTCGTGCTGATCAGACCCCAGAACACGGGTCCGTTCTTCAACGCGGTTCCGTCGCCGCCCGTGATGTTCGCCGCTCCCAGCCAGACGGTAATCGACTGCCTCTCGGGGAACGGGCGGATGCCGGCAGAGGGCGAGGCTGTGCTGGAGTGGATGAGACAAGATCAGAACGCGTGGCGGGCCGAGTCACTCGATGCCGCGACGTGGCCGCCCTGGGTACAACGATGACGTCCGCGAGCGATCCGCTGTACGTGGCTGCACGGCAGGTGCTGCTGGACGCGCTGTCCGTGCTCCAGCCTCATCTGGACGCCATCGTCGTCGTCGGGGCCCAGGCGGTCTACCTCAGGACAGAAGAGCTGCGGCTGCCGGTGGCCCCGTACACGACCGACAGCGATCTGGTGCTGGACCCGAGCGTCCTCGCGTCGGAGCCGGACCTCTTCACCGCTCTGGAGCGCGGTGGTTTCGAGCTCGCGCGGGACCGCGATGGAAACGTGCAGCCCGGCGCCTGGATCACCACGCGAACCGTCGACGGGAAAGACACCGCAATACCCGTGGATCTCATCGTTCCGACCGGCGTGAGCGGGACGCGCCGCAGGTCTGCTCGGCTACCGGGCCACACGACGGGTGCAGCACGAACGATCCCGGGCCTAGAGGCGGCGGTGCTGGATCACTCTCCCTGGACGGTGAACGCGCTCGAGCCGCGGGACCCGAGGACCTTCCGCGTTCAGGTCGCGGGACCGGTAGCCCTATTGATAGCGAAGGCCTTCAAGATCCAGGAGAGATTGAGCCGGCCGTCGCGGCCCGATCGTGTGCACGAGAAGGACGCCGGCGACGTCTATCGCCTCATGCAGGCGTCTGACGTCGCCACCTGCGTCGAGGTTGCGGATGGCCTCCGTCGTCACGACGCTCTCGGAGAAATCTGCACCGACGGACTTCGCCACCTCGTGCAGCTATTCCAGGGAACGCGCACTCCGGGAACCGCGATGGCGGTAGAGCACTTCCGGACGGGGCTTCCGGCGGAGCGGGTCACGGATGTCGTGACGACGTTTGCTCGGGCCCTGCGCCGTTCTTTGGAGGAGAGCTAGCGCCGCCCGAAGGCCATCATGTTGTTGAGGATCTGGCCCCCGGCCACGCTCACCGCGTAGTCCGCCAGCCCGAAGAGGTGGTCGTACTTCTCGGTCGGGTCCGGGAGGATCGCGCCGAAGATGCCGACGGTGCCGCGACCTACCTTCACGCGGCCGAGCGCGATGTCGGTCTCCTCGCCGACGTAGGCGACGCTCGTGCCGCCGGCGCCTTCCCACGCCTCCTGCGCCACGACCCAGTGCGGCGACGTGTCGTCGTCGAGCGAGTACCCGAGCGGGACCTCGTAGTAGGTCTGGCTCGCGGTGTGGTGCACCTTGCGGAGGTACGGGTCCTCCCATGCGGTCGGCGTGACATGGCCGGCGGTGAACACGCGCCGTCCCACCGCGTTCTTCTTCACGATCCCGAGCTTCGGGAGGAGCTTCAGCGCGCCGTCGGTCAGCACGAGGTTGCCGCCGCGCTTCACGAACTTCTTCACGCTCCTCGTCGCGGCGCGCCGGGCCCTCTTCGGGTGCGCCGCCTTGCGGAACGCCTTGCCGAAGGCGCCGGTGATCACGAGCGTCTGCGCCCGGCCCGGCCCCCTTCGGGTGAGACGGGCGGGCGTCACCGCCCGCAGCGGACGCCGCGCGTGCTTCGACAGGTCGCGGAAGTACCGGATGCGGTTCACCTTGTACGGAGCCGGGTCGGCCTTCTTCGGGGGCTTCGGGCCGCCGTACCCGTCCGAGCTCTTCACGGTCTTGCCGTTCGCCAGGTACTTCACGCGCCCGAGCGCGAGGGTCGGCTTCACGCGGTGCGTCACAAGCGCCTCGACGATGGCGGCCTCGAGCTCGCCGCGCACCGCGGCGACGTGGGCCTTCTCGAGCGCCGGTATCCACACCGAGTTCGGCGCGGTGTTCGACAGGAAGTGCTCGGAGTCCATGTCGACCGCACCCTGTTGCGTGAGCCAGTCGCCCATGAACCCGGACGCGTCGTAGCCGACGACGTCGAAGCCCGTGGCGTACTCCGCGGGCTTCATCCCCTCCTGTCCCATCACCTCGGAGGTGTCGATGTTCTGTTGCTCGAAGTACCGCTCGACGTTGGACGCCATGTGCCGCGCGAGGCGCTCCACCTGTGCCTGCTCGACGGGGTTCCACTGCCCTGCCGGCAGCATCAGGTCGGCGAACGCGTTGTTCGCCGACGTCATCTCGCCGTGGATGTCGGTCGTGATGACGGGGTCTATACGGTTCATGAGGTCGATCCAGTACTTGGTCTCGGGCTCCGACAGCGGCGTGTTGCCGAGGTCGGTCCACCCCAGCGTCGGGTACTCGCGGTTGAGGTCGTCGCCGGTGGCGTTCCCGCGCTGGTAGACGCCGGCGTTCTGGGTGTCCCCCTCCGCCCAACCGTCGGGGTTGATGTTCGCCAGGTAGAAGTGGACCTTCTTCAGGACCTCCGAGACGGGGACGCCGATCGAGTCGCGGTTCGTCCCGTTGCGAAGCTCGTGGTCCGGCTCCTCCGCGGCCCAGCGCGCGAGGTCCTCCATGTAGCGGACGCCGCCCTCGAGGCCGGCTCGCTCGGCGCCGTGCATCGAGAGCGAGGCGGCGACCGGGACCTTGCCCTTCTCCGGCGCGTTGAAGTCGGTGATCTCGATCATCCAGATCTCGCGGCCCCCGGCCGACAGCGACTCCTCACCCCGAAGCTCCGAGAATGTCGTCGCGCGGAAGAAGCGCGGGTACTCCTTCTCGAGGGCGAGGATCCCCGACTCGTACTCGCCGTTGTCGTGCTGCACGAACGAGGCGGAGTTGTCGGGCTCGGGGAAGATGCGGCCCCCGCAGGCCGCCCGCGGCTCGTCCGCGCACACGGGCGTCGCCCCGACGCCGGAGGAGAACGAGCCCGTGAAGAGCGCGGCGACGAGGGCGAGGGCGATCCAGAGGAGGGCGCGCGGACGTACGAAGCTCATCTCAGTCCTATTCGTTCCGTTTGCCCGGATACCTGCGGGTCAGGCCGGGGTCTGCGTCTCGAGCTCGAGCGCGCAGGAGTTGATGCAGTAGCGCTTGCCCTCCGGGCCGGGGCCGTCGTCGAAGACGTGCCCGAGGTGCGAGCCGCAGCGGGCGCAGGTGACCTCGGTGCGGACCATCCCGTGGCTCGTGTCGGTGTGGAGCTCGACGTTCGCGCGGTTCGCCGGCTCGGTGAAGCTCGGCCAGCCGCTGCCGGAGTCGAACTTCGTGCCGGACGCGAACAGCTCGGCGCCGCAGGCGCCGCACCGGTAGACGCCGTCCTCCTTCGTGTGGACGTACTTGCCGGTGAAGGGGGCCTCGGTCCCCTTGCCCCTGAGGACGGCGTACTGCTCGGGCGTGAGCTCCTCACGCCACTGCTCTTCGGTCTTGTCGATCTTTTCCTGCATCGGAAGCCTCCTGGTGGAGCGGGAGAGGACCTCCAACCTAACGCCGCGACGCCGGTACCGGCGCGCTCGCGAAACCGACTAGTCATCAAGCAGGCGGAGCAAAGATGACGACTTCGAGCCATGGCGCACACAACCGGCGTCCCACAGCATCTTGACGACTGATTGGACAGGCGTTAACGCCAGCGGAAAGTGGGGGTCCGGATGATTCGACGAGTTCCTCTGTTGTTGATGATGGCATTCATGGTCTTGGGCCAGGGGGCCGGAAGCGCCGTCACGGCTGCAGGGCCGGCGCACGGCGCCGACGGGCACATCGACGAGCACGGGCACCACGAGCCGCCGTTGCCCGCGGGCGACAGGGCGGCAATGGCGCTCGACATGCTCGACCGCGAGGACGAGATGCCGCCTCAGGCGAGCAACGGCGCAGCGTTCCAGGAGGGTGGTCCCGGCAAGCCGGGCGCAGCCGCTTCGATGTCGGGCAGCGGCGCGACCGACCAGCTCGACACGGAGGACGGCTCCCCCGGCTGCGTCGGCGACGGCACCAGCGGCGCACGCTCGCGGTGGCTGTACGTCGTGCCGTCCGACCGCACCAGCTACTTCTCGACGACGACCGCGTCCGGGCTTACGCGCGAGGAGGAGATGCGCGACAACATCAAGTTCGCGGAGAGGTTGATGTCCTACGGCAGCGGTCCGTGGCGCGAGCAGCAGTTCCGCTGGTACTGCTCGGGGACGACACCGGTCATAACGCAGGTGACCATCACCGCCGTCGGATCCGACAACAAGATCACGGACGGCGAGATCGAGGCAGCTCTGGAAGGCACGGCGTCGAACCCGGGTCCCTGGCGCGACGGCGACCTCCATCCGACGTGGCTCAACCTCGGGCCGAACGACTGCTACGCGAACAACAACGGGACGTGCCGGACCAACCCGTTCGTCCTCGGGTGCGCGGCGGGCGGCATCGACGGGGAGCTCATCTACGGCTTCGGAGGAGCAGTCCTCAACGGGAACGAGACCGGGACGTCGACCCACAAGTACACGACCGTCCACGAGACACTTCACTGCCTGGGCGCCCCCGACGTCTACGCGAAGTCGAGCTTCTACCACCGGGACAGCCACGAGATCATGACGACCTTCCGCCCGACCGCCGGTTCCTACTGCCAGCGGGTCCAGCTCGACTGCAACAAGGACGAGTGGTACTCGACGCTCGAGGCCTCCGGCGCAACCGCTCCGCAATGGGAGCCCTGGAGCCACGGCATGGACGGCTCGAACACCGCCGAGAGCGTCTACCTGACGCCGATCACGTCCACGTCTCCCACGCTCTACTGCGCAGGGACGGCGGCCGGGACGAACACGTTCGACGAGGCCGACGACACCTTCACCGGGGGCACCGGCGTCAACATCATCGTGCTCCTCGACGGTGACGACTGGGCCGACACGGACGGTGGCACGGACAAGATCTGTGGGGGCGACGGCGACGACTATATCCACGGCCAGGCCGAGGACGACGTCCTCGTCGGAGCGGGGGGTAAGGACGAGCTCCACGGCGGGACCGGGAACGACACGATCTACGACGGGTACGGCCTCGACTACGTATACGGCGGCGCCGGCACCGACACTCTCGTGCAGTGCGACGACGGCGCGGGCGAGACGATCCCGAACAACGACATCGAGGTCTTCCAGACCGGCGAGTGCAAGGGCCGCAACTTCAGCACCACCGCAGGCTCCAGCTAGAGCACCTCGTAACGCGAAGGAGCGGGCGCCCTCTCGGGCGCCCGCTCCTTTCAGCTCCGCGTCCTAGCAGAACGGGATGAGCTTGCCCCCCGTGACCATGCAGATGTCGTGCTCGACGCACGCCGTGCTCGGGAACTCCGCGGTGCACGCGTGAGCCGGCGCCGCGCCGGCGAAGACGCTCAGGGCGCCCGTCAGGACCGACAGGGCCAGCAAGACCTTGATGCGCATTCCCCACCTCCAGTTGAAAGACCGGTCGAATCGGGGCGGAACATAGCAAGCGACGCAGGGGGCGTAAAGGAAGCGGCGCGCTCCGGCCACGCATTTCCCCCATGCGGGGGAGGTCCCTACGGTCTCAGGACCCTGTGGACGAGCTTGGGGGCGGGAGCGATCGCGAGCTCGACCGAAGGCCCGGCGCAGCGCAGGCCCGCGTGCCCGTCCTCGAGCACCCAACGATCCGCGCCCGGACGGGTCCGCCGGGCCTCCGGGAAGGTCCGGGCCAGCCACCCACGGAGGACGCCGCAGAGACGGCGCGAGCGCCGCCCGTCCTTCGTCACCCCCGCGTCGAGGAACGAGAGGTGCACCGCAGTCGCGGCCCCCTTGAACCACACGTTCATCACGCCGCCGTTCCACCCCCTGACCTCGTCGACGCGGCCCCCTGCATCGGCGCGGCCCGTCGCGAGAAGGTCGGAGTTCTCCAGCATCAGCATGAGGTCGAAGGCGCCGAAGGCCGCGACCGTCATCTGCTTCCACTTGCGGCCGGGCGCCGGCGGCGTCGGAGAGAGCTCACCCGCAGCGCGCTCCTCGTACCTCCACGGGAAGACGATCTCCGCCGACGACGCGGGAGGCTTCCGGTACATCCTGTCGATCGCCCTCCAGCCGCCGTCCCGCCACGCGCCGCACGCGAACAGGAGCCCTTCGAAGTACGGGAACCCGCTCGTGCGCTGCAGGTACCACGGGACACCGGGATAGCCGGTGATCTGAGGGCTCGAGAACCGCCGCAGGAACGCGTCGAGGGCCGCGCGGTCGAGCGTTCCCGCTCCGTACCGGCTCATCACGAGCGTCGCGTCACCTTCGACGAGCGCCTGGTGCGCGAGCATCACGTCCGAGAGCATCGGGTCCCGCGACAGCGTCCCGGGAATCCGAAGCACCTGGTCGACCAACGCGTGATCCAGCTCGTGCGCGAGCACGACCTCGTCGGTCGGAGTGAGCACTCCGCCGGTGGAGCGAGAGTACAGCCGGTGCCTGCGCGGGCTGTAGAAGCCGGCGGCGGTGGTGCGGGCGACGTCGACGGCGAGCGTGCGGAGATCGACGTCTTCCGGAGCGAGCCGCAGAACGCTCATCCAGCGCCTGTCGGCCTCTGCTTGCAACGGCGAGTACTGCCGTGCGATGCCGTTCGCGAACCGGCGCCCGACCTCCTCCGCGGGTACTACGTGCGCGTCGACTCGACGCTTGAAGTCGAGCTTGCGGATCTGCTCGACGCTGCTCGAGATCCTGTCGACGTCGTCCTCGAACGAGGGATCGGGCCGTGAGCGCGGGAACCGTTTGCGGCTCGCCGCGCACTCGCGCACGTCGTCCATCGAGTCGTACACGGTGGGTGCGTCGCCGGACACCACGAGCTTCGGTTCGGCCCGCCTCTTCGGCGGCGGCGGCGACGGAGCCGGCGTCTCGGGCTCCGACATCGCGGGCGGGTCCGCCCCTACGTCGTCGAGGGACGAGACGGCGACGCCGGTGCCGCCCGCCAGGAGGAACGCGGCGAGGACCGTCCCCGCTATGCGCCCGCGCGGCCCCCGCACGCCGTTCTCGAGCTCGCCCACCCCGTTCCCCCTCGTCCGTTCGACCTCCCCAGGGTCGCACGGCGCGGACGGGGGGGCTAGCGGGGTCGCGTCAGCAGGCGCAGGTGAGCTTGTCCAGCGGCTCCTCGATCTTCTGCATCACGCGCCCGACCTCCCTGATGCGCCCGACGCCGGGTGGCGTGACCGTGGGCCGCTCCGCCCCCGTCGTCACGTCGATCGTCACGAGCTCCCCCTCAACGGACACGTACACCTTCGTGGCGTCTGCGGAGACCTGGATTCCCGAGATCGCGGCGTCGAGCGTCCACCGCTCCTCGACGCCCATGTCGCGGGTGTCGACGGCATAGACGAACGGGCCGAGCGCGATGTACAGCATGTGGCCGCCGTCGTGCGCGGTCTTGGGCGAGGACTGCGACTCGAGCAGGTCCGCCGTCTTCGTCTGGAGCACCTCGAGGCTCTGCGTGTCCACCTCCGCGATCGCCGCCGTGGCGGAATCCGTCACGAACAGGCGCTTGGAGTCGGGCGTCACCGCGATCGAGATGTGCGGCTCCCGCGCGCCGCCGAACTCGGCCGGCAGGTCGATGCAGTGCGCCCACAGCTCCTCGAGGTTCAGCACGTGGATGAACGCGCGCCGGGGGCCGAGAGCTCCGCCGCCGGTCGTGTAGAGCGTGTAGAGGAACTTCCCGTCCGGGCTCATCGACTGGATGCGTGCGGTGCCGCGCATCGCTTCCTGCAGCTCGGCGTCGACGCTGTAAACGCCCTCGACCTTCTCCGTCGCGAGGTCGAGCCGGCGGACCCTGTAGCTAGTCGGCCTCTGCGGTGGCAGGTACTGGAGGAGGAAGACGTGGTTGCCGTCGGTCGAGAAGGCCTCGGGGTCGTAGTTCCCGTCGAGCTCGATCGTGCGCGGCTCGACCGCGCGGCCGGCGACCACGAGAGTCGTCTTCGTGCGCCCGGCCGTGTAGTGCTGCTGGTAGAGCGGCGTCAGCGCGACCATCTGGGCTTCGTGCGAGACGACCCTCACGCGCAGCCGCGGCCCCTCGATCGACTTCCTCCATTGCATGTCGCCGGTCGTCGCGTCGACGGCCTCGACGTGGGTCGCCAGCCGGTACGGCGACGCGGTGACGACGCTCGACCAGTCGGTGGAGGGAACGCCCTCGGTGCTGGGCGGCGCGCTCTTAGCGCCCGCGGCGACGACGGCCACGCCCTTGCCGGTGGAGAAGTAGAGGAGGTCGGCGGCCTGCGCCTGCCTGTCGGGGGCCTCCCCGCAGGCAACCACGACCATGGTGGCTACGAGCAACCCGATCGTCCCGGTCCTGTGGCTCCTGCGCATGAGTCCCTCCTTCGCCCGGTTACGAAAAGGAGACTGCGCGGGGGCCGCGTTGGTTCGGGGGGCTTAGCGCGGGCGGTAGACGTCGGCGCGGTGGTCGATCCGGAGGACGTCGACCCGCATCACGTCATCGTGGACCTCGTAGACGATCCGGTAGGGGCCTCGGCGCGCCGGCCACAGGCCTTCGAGCACGCCGCGGAGTGGGTGACCGACACGTCTCGGGTTGTCGGCGAGGGGGCCGAGCATGAGCTCGACCACCGCCGCCGCGGCGTTCTCCGGGAGGCCCGCCCGGCGACTCTTCATCGCCGGCTGGCTTACCTTCTTCGCGGTCTAGTAACCCTCGTGGCAGTAGATCTCGGGGGTGACGTGACAGTGGAAAATGACCGGATGACAGGTGGACGGCTTCTGCGGATAGCAGGAAGCCGAAGCCGCGGGAGCCGAAGCGGCGAACATGCCGGTGATCAGAGCGACGGCGATGCCGATACGAGCAATCATCGATCCTCCTCTTAGAGGGAATAGTGGACAGCTCGTAATTCGGTGCAACTCGGACAAATCCTTGCCGAGAGTGCTGCCGGGCATGGCGACGCTGGATACGAGGCACGAGTAGTGGAGCTGCCGGGGAATCGAAGCGACGGAGGAGCGGCGTAGCCGCCCGGCGCTTCGATTGTGGCTTCGGGCGTGGGCGAGGCAGCGGAACGTAGTGGAGCTGATTGATCGGTGCGCGAACAAGAACGTCGCGACCTTGCGGCCGGAGTCGATCGGCATCTGAGTCCCGCCCCTCAGCTATCCGATTCCTACCCCGTCGACGAGCCCCCACTATTCTGAGCCGATCAGCGCCCGCACCTTCCTCAGGCCTCGCGTGACGATCGCAATCGTTGGCTCTGCCGGAACTCACATAAACCTGCGCCGCTTGAACCGGCAACATCATCCGCTGTCAACTCCAACCACTCCGCATCTGGCCGTACGCGGCGATCAGCGAATCGACTGTGCCAATAGCGTTCGATACCCACAGGATCATCAGTCTCGATTACGTGCACCCGGTTAGTCTTCTGAGGCAATTGGATGGAAAGCTCACGCTCACGGCGTCCAAGAGCCTTGGTGCGTCCAAGCTTGTAGTGCCTACCGGATTTCAGCAAGTAGACAAACCCGATAGGTACGGCAGATTGCCTTGCCTCTGGTGTTTCTGCTGCATCAGATGCGAGCAAGGGCCGAAGGATCGAAAGAACATCTTCATAGCTTTCCTTACCATTTGCCTGAGCCTCGCAGTAGGCAGCCAGCCTTGCGACGAGCTGATCCCGCGTCGAGCCCATTCGTCGCCACACACTTGGACTGGGAAACGTCGCGTCCTTTCTTCGGCGAATGGCTAGCTCGTCGCCGGTAGGGAAACGGCCGAGCTCGCGAATCAGGTCTATGAGCTTGGGAAATACGTATTCATCATGGAAGGCCTGCTTCTTCAGATTCGGGGATAGACCGGCCTCTCGCACCGCCTCGGACCATCTAGCCCAATAACGCCCGCGCCAATCGCGATTGCGAATGCCCGTCGCGGTTTGGAATGCCTGCTGACCCAGCGGCGTGCCCATTATCGGCAGCTTTCCGGCGAATCTCGCTCAGAATGTAGTCCTTCTCCACGCGCATTACTGTAGCCAGGCTCACGTCGTCCCGACCTATCACGTTCCGGCGCTGGCTCACGCACCACGAAACGAGTGGTCTTGATGGAGCTTCTTTCAAACCCCAGGTTCTGGCAACATGTCAAAACCCTCCGAAGAACGTTGCGAAAGCAAGTCAAGTAGGTGGCAGGATTAAGGTGTCCTAGTACTCTGCGATCCGCTAGCTGCGGCAAGATCATCACTAACGGGCGGATTGTTGAAGCCCTTTCCCTGACCTGCGAAGAAAGCACCTGCCTCACAAGATGGCGAGATCGCGGCTTACAGGAAATTCGAAAATGGATATAACTGTCGCTACTTCGTACGCTTTGTGGAGGAGCTGCTTGGCCGTATCTCGACATATCGGTAGTCGAGATCCGCCACAGATGCCGGTGCCAGGGGATGATGCCGAATCGCCTTGTACGCCTCGGGTTCACTACCAGCGTATAGAAATAGTGTGGCCTCACGCTCCGCCTGCAATCCGTCGAACGTCAGCTCCTCCAACGTGTGCCTGGCAAGTTCATCGTATTCGTGCTCGGAAAGTGATCGGTAAAAGCCACGGCGGCGAGCATAGTCACGGACGTCAGATCGAACAGCCTCAGAAAACATAGGATCCGCGTGGTACAGCCGGACCAAATCCGCCAGGCGACCTTGGTAACCCTCCCAGGCTCGCCACTCATTAGTACGTACTATGTCGTAACTCGCGGGTGGCAGGGCTTCTAGGATGACCTTCAGATTTGCATCGATCCAAGTCCGACCCTCTTGATCAGCTACTCGGTGAGCAGTGGCGGCATCTAGACGACCAAGAGATGGATGACCAATTATACGGTAGTCGTACTCTTGAATAAGATCGGCAACACAGAAGATGAATCGCTCGAAATTGGGCTGCGCCCATTTGAGTTGGCAGGACAAATACTGGGCTGAGGAATGCTGTGAAAGGACGCTCACTTTGATGCAGACGGTGGTCGGCTTTATCTCGCGATCCATCCAGGTTGTCTGCGTACGGAGCCGATAGCGAACGCCAAGGTCCGGGCATTCGATGAATCGTCGCGCCACTGTGAGATGGTAGCAATAGTCCTGCCGATTGACAAGTTCAACTAGGTTGAAATGGGGCGGCGGCTAAACGTGAGGACGTAGATGTCCTCGGGCCGTGGCGTCTGCCAATCGAGGGCCCATACCGGCGAAGTGGTCTCAAGGGGTTGGGGAAGCACCGCCACGCTTTGGCCCGGCTGGATTTTGCGCAACTCGAAAGCCGCGATCGGGGCATCGCTGACCAATCTGGTCTGGTATTTGTCCACCCGTTGGGGCGCTATTGCTCCCCAGGGAAAGAAGACATAGTTGGTAGCCCGCGAGTGCGGAAAGATATTCTCCCATTTGCAACTTACGTCGACGGCGAAGCCTGCGCCCTCGACGAGTGGAGGATCGAAGCAGATCTCGATCACCTTGACGTGAGGTCTATCGAGCTTCACGGTAAAAGACAGATCGGTATTCGTGTTGGCGTTCTTGATCGATAGGCCGAGGGAATCCAACGATGCCGGCGCATCTCCACTGAGCTTGATCACAAGCGACTCCGACACCGAGCCGCTGCGATTCCATCCTTCGAATCTCCAATTGTATGTTCCGCCCTCACCACGAATTACGTACTCCTCTCGAATGAGACTGAAGTGATGGATTTCGTCGGCGAGCGGCGGCACGTGCACAAGGACGACCAGGCTCAGGAGACCTTGCGCAAGGAGTTCTTGCGACTCGTTCGACGCAGCTCGAACCCTAAGTGTTGCGGCGTCAGCCACCGCCGACGCAGTCTTTGTCTCAAGTGCCCTGACGCGCGTGAACAAGACAAGCACCAAGAGAACGAGGACGTAGATCGTCTCCGCCAGCCCGCGTGCGATGGGCTCCGTCACAATCTGCCAAATCGCTATCCCCAACGCGGTCGTGCCAATAGCCGCGCTGAAGTAGGTCAATAGCTTGTTCGTTTCGGAGCGTTCCCACCTGCGTTCCGGCTCTCGTTGGTCAACCTCAGTCGTCATGGCTGTTAACTTCTACAGGGTTCGGGCATAATCCTGGTTAACGAACGGGCTGCGCGTGCTGTGTCCGACTCGTCGGCACCCCCGGCGTCCTCCAGCCGGGCGGCTGTACTAGCGATGCGCCCGGCGCCCGCTGTCTGCGCGAGCGCCGGCCCGTCGGGAGGATGTCATGCAAGATGGCAATTCTTCGTATCGCGGTACTTGGCATCCGAGGATTTCATGTCTCGGTCTGTGAGTCTGCGGATGGCGCGTCTCATGGTCTCTTAGGAGAAGCAGCGGACTTTTCTGTACACTCCGGGAGAAATGTTGCTGGGGTGAACGAGCCCTTGACCTGCGACTACGCGGTCGTTTCCCCAACCCCCTGAGAGTCGGGATTGCGGCCCCTCTATGGCGCGAGGGGGTGGTGCCTCGCCCGCATGTCTTCCTGTAACCGTATTCCCCCCGTTGCTGGGGGCGCTGCCAGCTTCGTTGCGGGTCGTGTATGTACACGGCCCCTAATTTCCACGACCGAGGAAGGGACACGACCACGATCATCCTCAGCCCACCTTGAGCTGGTGGCACCCACCCTGGAGCAGGTAGCCGAGGCGGGCGCCGCCTCGGCTAGTTGAAACGCCGAACCAGCCCGGCGTCCTCGACAAGGCGCTTAAAGAGACCTGGGCCGAACTGGCAGCCCAACAAAAGCGCCAGACTGCAGAGCTCGATTCCGTCGACGCCGGGCCCCGCAGGGTCAACGAGACCATGGAGTTACCTGATCGCCTCCGAGAACGGGGACCCTGTTCGCTGCCAAATGCGGGGAACGGCTGCGGACCTAGACGAACGGGCACGAGAACTAGCACGACCGGCGCAGCTTCATCGCCGACACCATTGACCGAGACGCCTTCGCCCTATCGAGCGGGGCCGAGCTGCACGGGCCGCGAACGGACTGAGGGACGCGCTGGCGCATGGCGCCGTCCGGTACGCCAGACAACGGTCCGAAGTCTCCTCATGAGGTTCGCGTGTACGAGCGGTACCACATCGTGCCGATCTTCGTGTCCCGCAAGTCGGGGTTGCCCGTTCAGGGGGACAATCGGTTCTGCGGGGTCATTCCAAGTGAAGCTGATTGAGCGGTGCGCGAACCCGGACACGGGATCCTTGGAACCCGCTGCCATCTCGATCAGGACGCCGTCTCGGTCTCGGGCACAGGGGCCACGGACCGGCACTTCGGTCGCAGGGTGACACCGGTCTATGCCTCAGGCGGCGTCAGGCACATGACCCTGCGGTCCTTAATCAATGGGCCCTGGTCCGGTTGGCGGGCCCTGGTCCGGTTGGCGGGCCCTGGTCCGCTTGCCCGGCGACGTCTGCGATCCTGGTTCAATGACGGCCACCCCAGCGACCGATTGCACAACGTGCGCTGGAAAGAACGACCAGCCGGAAGGTCCGCACGCCGTTCGACCCTGTCCCGGTTGCGGCAAGCCGATGTATGAGGCAGCCACGGAAGACGGAGTCCCGGTCACGGAAGGCGCTCAATTCGTCATCCCGAAGGGTTGGCTCCGCCTGACGCTGGACAGGAGCCAATCGACGGGGACCTTCACGAGGCCAGGGATCGCGTGGTTCATGAAGATGTTGTTGACACAGGAAGCGCCGACGAACGCCGACGAGCTACCGAAATCGCTCGACGCCTACCTCGCGAGAGCCAACGCCGTCCTTGAGGCTAGCGAGCTTCTCGAGGGGTTGGACCTGAACACGGAAGCAGGGGCTGAGGAGGCATGGAGCCGTCTCGAGAACCAGAATCATCTGCAGGAGACCTGGGCATGGCAAGTCGGAGCTCTCGCGTTGCTCGTCCAAAAGGCGCTCGATGACGACGACTTTACGAATGCCGTGTGGGGCGCCCAGCGTCTCGGAATCGCGTGGTCAATGCTCGTCTTTCTCCAGGGTCTGGAGCCTCTGGTTTGGCGAGGTTATGAGGCGCACGGGCTCGAGAACCTGCGTGAGCTGTTGCAGATCTGGGAGGAGGATCGCTCCGTCGCCGATGAGGATTTCTGGCATGGCGTGTTCGACCGCTTTCCCTTCCTCGCGTCTCGCGTCCTCGCCTACCCGGTAGTCATCCGACAGAGCAAGGCCTACGTGGGCGGAAAAACAATAGCGAACACCGGCGGCGAGATAACAGATTTCTTGCTCTCCCATAGGCTCACCCGAGGAGTCGCGATACTGGAACTGAAAGTGCCGACCACGCCGCTCTTGGGGTCCACCTATCGCGACAACGTGTTCCCTCCGAGTAGAGAGCTGGCTGGGGCGGTTTCACAGGTCGTTTCTCAGCGGGCGACTCTGGTCGGGCCGTCGAGTTCCCTGGTCGGAGACGAGGCTCGAGCTTCGATCTTCAATCCTCACTGCGTGGTCATCGTCGGCGATCTCGCCTCCCTCGACAATCAGGCGAAGCAACGATCCTTCGAGCTCTACCGGTCACACCTGAGCCAGGTCACCGTGATCACGTACGACGAACTCTTTGCGAGCGTCAAGGCCATCGTCGAAGTGATCGAGTCGGCCTGAACAACGGGGCTGGGCGGGGTAACTCGGCAATGCATCCATGGGACGGCTTAGCGGTGGGGTCTCGTCCCGCCAAGTGAGATCACCCAGCGCCTACGTCAGCGCGCGGCAAGGGGCCCTTGGCACCTGAGTCGCTACTGCGGACCGCCGGCCGTTACTGTCGGGATACCCTGCTGATCTACGGGCTGCGGGTCGCCGCGGATCCTCGGCGGATGCCCTTGTAGCGATAAGCGTGCAGAGCCCACTCCAACGCCTCTCTCCTTAGACCGGCGCTCTCTGCTCAGAGGGAGGCCGTCAGGGCGCCTCCGCGATTAGGCGCACGAGGGACACGACTTCGTAGTTGCGCCCGCAACTGCACTCGTACCAGCCCACCTCGGAGGGGTTCACCAAATTGGCGCCTTCAGCAGCAGCGAGCGCGCTGGCTTGCACGATCTCGGCATTGTTGTTCGCAGCGTCTTCCCGGTCGAGTTCCGCTAGGTACTCAGGGCTGTGGATGTCGCCGGCGATCTCGGCCCATCGGCGTCTGGGGACCAGGATCAGTATGAGGATGCCGCACTCGCAGCGAAAGGGCAGCCGCAGGGGTCGACTCACGGCTGGCTGTCTTGCTCGACTGTTGAAGGTTCAACCTGTCTATCTAGGTTCACTCGAGACGCGTCCGAGGCTCAGGCAAGGCGCCTTCTCACGAGCTTCGCAACCCGAGCTGCGGCCACCTCTACGTCTTCATGTTCCCAAACGCGGACCGACACCCACCCTGACTTCCTCAACTCGTCATCAGTCTCCACATCCCTCTCCCGGTTCCGGCCGATCTTCAACCGCCAGAAGTCCGCGTTGGTCTTTGGCGCCTGGAAGTGTTGCGGGCACCCATGCCAGAAACAGCCTTGAACGAAAACGGCTACGCGCGCCCGCCGGAAGACGAGATCCGCAGTCCGCCTCTCATGCGGAAGGGGCCTCACGTGGACGCGATAGCGCAGGCCCTGTGCGTGCAAGATCGATCTCAGGCGCAACTCGGGCTTCGTGTCGCGCCCCCGATTTGCCACCATCGATCGCCGGTTTCCCGCGGACGAAGCCCATGATCCGGCGGGAGGCACCCAGACAGGCGAGGTCCTACTTGCGCTCATGCGTGGGGTCGAACTCGCTGAACGCGCGCGCCATCTGCCGCGAAGGGCCGGGCACGCTGATCTCGGGAGGCTCGTCCGGCGTTCCGAAGGCTTCGGGGCTCTGAGGGCACAACCGTTGGAAGTCGCACTCCTCACACTTCGCGGCGAACGGACGACGGGGGAAGTCGCCAGAGATGATGCGGTCCACCGACCACTCGACATTGGCGACAGCCGCGTCGAGCGCGCCGTCGTCGATCGGCACGTCGACCCGATGCTGGTCCTTGAGCAGGTGGACGGCGCCCGTCTGCGCGTTCTCCCCTAGCACCTCGAGGGCGGCACGTGCGTAGAGCTGGACTTGAAGCGAGAGCTCCGTCCAGTGGAGATCGTCCCTGGCAGACGGATCAGGTCCGCCTTCCATAGCCTTGAAGTCGATCACGCTCGCCTCGAGGATTCTGCCGTCGGCACTCTCCTTGAGCATGAGGTCGATCGCGCCGGTGATCACCGCCTGGTCCACGGGGATCTCGAACCTGACCTCTATCTGACGCCGTCGCGCGAAGTCCTCGGAGTAGGAGGAGACATACGAACCGGCGATCTCGCCAGCTTTCTCCCGCGCTCGCTCGTAGGGCCCGGGTTTGTTCACCGGATCCCTGGACGGCGGGACGTGCTTCAGGTGGAAGAGACCCTCGGCCACCTTCCGCGCCTCGTCCGCGTCTGGCGCACCCTCCGAGAACGTCTCGTGGAGCTTCCCGATCGACGCATGGACCGTCCGACCGAACCCGAACATCTCGGTGATCGGCGGACTGAATCCGTACGTCTTGCGGAAGCGATAGTCCGCGGGACATCGCAGGTAGTACCGCACGTCTGAATAGCTCGTCGGCAGGATCGTCTCGTCGATCCGACGCCTCTGCGGCGCCTGCACGAGTCCGGTCGGGAGGATGTTGGGCGACGTCTCGACCAAGCCGCCCGCGACGCGCTGCGAGTACCGCGTCGGACGACTCGGCCTCCGCGCGCCCGGCAGCTGGCCACATCCCGTGACGTAGAGGAAACGTTCAGCACGCGTAAGTGCCGTGTAGAAGAGACGCGCCTCCTCCTCCGGTGTCGACCGGTACGCGCCGCGGTTAATCGCATCCTGGAGAAGCTCCGGATGGTCCGTTGGGGGGTCGAGTCATGACTGGACCACCCGAGGGGACTCGTCGTCCCAGGTCGAAGAGCCCGGGGGGGTCCGGTGTGGGGTGCGACTCGCGACGACTCGACGGCGCTCCGCCGTCGAGTACGACGCTTCGAGATGCTTCGAACCCGTTCGTGGCTGACGCAAAGAGGCTCGGATATCTCGAGCGACGATCTTCGAACACAAGGTCTTGGTCCAGAGGCAGATCCAGCAGCTGCACTTCAGGCACCCCGTGTGGCAGGCAGACGCGTGTCTCGATACTTCCAGAGGCAAGCTCTCCGTCGCCTCCCGTGCTGATACTGCCGTCGGGCCAGCACGTGGGAAATCTGTCACCTCCCCGTTCCAGGATGGATATTCGAGGACGCCACGTGGTCCCTCGCCCGCAGCGTCCGTGCCGACCAGGAGTGGTGACATGAGGAT
>DASZDG010000011.1:0-5137 GCA_035942255.1 Actinomycetota bacterium
GCTCGGGATCGCCGCGGTGCTCGTGGGGATCATGAGCGAGGTCCTCGTGGGCGCGATCTCCGAGGCCTCGCACGACATCGGGCTGTCGGAGTTCTTCGTCGGTGTGTTCATCGTGGCGATCGTCGGCAACGCCGCCGAGCACTGGGTCGCCATCTACTTCGCCGCGAAGGACAAGATGGACCTTGCCGTGAACATCGCGGTCGGGTCGAGCGCGCAGATCGCGCTGTTCGTCGCGCCGGTGCTGGTGCTCCTCTCCTTCGTCCCGGGGATCGGCGACCACCCGATGGCGCTCGTGTTCAACGGGTTCGAGCTCGTCGCCGTCCTGCTGGCGATCCTCGTCGCGAACTTCGTGGTCAACGAGGGCGAGTCGACGTGGTTCGAGGGCTTGCAGCTGCTAGCCCTGTATGCCCTCATGGGCGTCGTCTTCTACTACGCGTAATGGACCTGCTGCCGTGGGGGGTGCCGGTCGCCGCTCTCCTGCTGTTCCTCTGGCTCGACCTGCACTTCTGCGCGCGTGGGCGCGAGCCGTCGTTCCGCGAGGGCGTGGTCTGGAGCATCGGCTGGCTCGCCATCAGCCTGATCGCGGCGATCGTGCTGCTCGCGCTCGACGGGTCCGAGCGCGCGCTCGAGTACACGACCGTCTACCTCATCGAGCGCTCGCTGTCGCTCGACAACCTCTTCGTCTTCCTGCTGCTCTTCGCGTACTTCGGGACGCCCGTCGAGCTGCGCGCGCGCCTGCTGTTCTTCGGCATCGTCTTCGCGCTCGTGCTGCGCGGCCTGGCGATCCTCGGGGGCGTCGCGCTGATCGAGCAGTTCGAGTTCGTCCTCTACGTCCTCGGCGCGCTGCTCATACTGCTCGCGTACCGCATCTGGCGGGGCGTCGCCGAGAACGTCGACCCGTCGAAGAACCTCATCGTGCGGCTCGTGCGGCGCGTGTTCCCGGTGACCAACGAGTACCACGACAACAAGTGGTTCGTGCGGCCCGACCAGCGCCTGCACGCCACGCCGCTGTTCCTGTGCCTCGCGGCCATCGTGGCCGCGGACATCGCCTTCGCCATCGACTCGATCCCCGCGGCCTTCGGGATCACGCGCGACGAGTTCGTGATCTGGATGGGGAACGTCTTCGCGCTGCTCGGCCTGCGCGCGCTGTTCGTGCTCGTCGAGGGGCTGATGCGGCGCTTCCGCTACCTCGACGAGACGATCGCCGCGGTGCTCGCCCTCGTCGGCGTCAAGCTGCTGATCGAGGACTGGGTGCACATCGGACCCGTCACGAGCCTCCTCATCGTGATCGCGGCGTTCGCGATCGGGATGGTCGCGTCAGTGATGGGCGACCGGCGGGACGAGGATCACTCCGGCTCGGGGTCGGGCTCGAGCTCCTCGACCTCGTCCTCGACGTCGTCGTCCTCGTAGACGCCGGGGTCCGCGCTCTGCGTCACCTGGAAGCGCTCGACGAGGTGGTCGCGGCGCGCCTCGTCGACGGGGACCTCGTCGGCGATGAGCACCCAGTCGGCCCCCTCGATCGCCTCCATGTCGAACACCTCGTTGTCGGCGTCGACGCCGTCGTCGACGACGATGAGGACGTCGGTCTGGGGATTGAAGTAGGTCCCGGGGCGGGTGACGAGCTCGTCGAGCTCGAACGTTCTCGGATCGGCCATGCGCCGGATTCTCCCCACTGCGCCGACGGCTAACCGCCGCCGAGCTCCCGGAGCTGCCGCTGGACCTCGGTCTCGACGTCGAGCGCGGGCTTCCCGGCCCGCGCACGGCGCTCGTTGCGGGCGATCACGAGCTGGCGCACCTCGGCCTCGAGCGCGGGGTCGTTCGTCGCCGGCGCCTGCCGGGTGAGCCGGTGCAGCTCGTCCTCGACGTCGAGCGGCGCCTGGCCCTTGGCCTCCCGCCGCGCGTTGCGGGCCGTGAGCATCTGGCGGATCTCGTCGTCGCGCTCGGCGGCGGCCACCGCGGGCGTCGGCTCCTTGCGCATCTGGTTGTCGTCCTCGAAGAGGCCACCGCGGCCGACGTGGTCGTAGCGGGCGCCGTGCATGCTGATGACCGCCGCGATCGTGGCGGCGATGACGACGAGCAGCAGGACGGTCCCGAACGCTTCCTCCATGTGACGATTGTGGCAGCCACGCCCGCGCGTCACACAGATTTCAGGCACGAGCGGGTGGCGGTCCGTAGTGTTGCGACATGCGGCACAAGCTCGTGGCCGGCATCGTGTCCGCCTTCGCGCTCTTCCCGGCCGCGGCCCAGGGGACGGTGCGCTACGCAGCACCGGACGGGGCGGCTTCGGGCGACTGCACCTCGCCCTCCGCGCCGTGCCGCCTGGCGCGCGCCGTGAGCGCCGCGGTGACCGCGCCTGGGGACGAGATCGTCGTCGCGTCGGGCAACTACTCCGTCTCCGCGACGCCGGTGACGATCGGCGAGCCGATCGTCGTCCACGGGATCGTGGGGCAGGCCCCGCCCGTCATCTTGGACGGCGCCGGCTGGGCGGTGACGATCGCCGCCGCGGCGAGCGGCGCGACGCTGCGCCGCGTCGGCATCGTCTCCACCGGCGACGACAGCGCCGCCGACGGCGCGCTGAAGGTCGACGCGCCGCTGGCCGACGTGGAGGACGTCGACGTCGAGGCGGACTCGACGTGCGTCCACGGGAACGCCGGAGGCCAGAGGTACACCGACGTCGATGCCGTGGGGCACGCGGTGGTCCAGAGGTGTGTGCGCCTCGCGCCGGGCTCGACGATCACGAGGATGCGAGCCCGGGCCGACGCGACCGTGGCAGTCCTCGAGAGCCCCTCCACCCTCGAGGACTCCACGTTCGTCTCGGAGGCGGGGGGCGGTCTCGTCCTCGGCGGCGCCGATGACGCGGGGGTGGTCCGGCGCGTCGTGGTCGACGCCGCCCTCGAGGGAGCCGAGGTGTCGGGCGGGCGCTGGACGATCACCGACAGCGTGCTGACCTCGTCGGCCGGCGGCTTTCCCGCCGCGTCGGCCGAGAACGCATCGCTGAAGCTCCGCAACGTCACGGCGATCGCGACCGGCAGCCAGTCGGACGGCGTCTTCGTGGACCAGGGTGTGACCGGCGCGACCTCTGTGGACGCCCGGAACGTCATCGTCCGCGGGACCCGGGGCGACTTCGCCTTCGGAGAAAGCGATGGATGCACCCCCTGCGAGCCGAAGGGCCTCGACGTCGCCTTCTCGAACTTCCGGACGGTGACCGGTGAGGGCGATCTCGAGGGCGGCGCGGGGAACCAGTCCGGCGACCCGCGCTTCGTCGGCCCCGGCGACTTCCGCCTCGCGGACGACTCTCCGGCGATCGACGCGGGCACCGCCGACGAGCTCGGACCGTCCGCGCTCGACGGCTCGGCGCGGGTCCAGGGTGTGGCGGTGGACATGGGCGCCCACGAGCGGGCCGCCGCGCCTCCGCCTCCTCCGCCCCCACCGCCGCCCGGCGCGCCGCCCGCGCCCGCTCCGCCGCCGCCGCTCGTCGTGCTGCCTCCGGACGTCGTCAAGCCGCGCCTCACGCACGCGAGCGCGCGCCGGGAGGGGAGCCGCATCGTGCTGAAGGTCGCCTCGTCGGAGAACGCCACGCTGCGCGCGACGCTGTCGCGCGTGGTGCGGGGCCGCCGGCGCGGCGGAAGGTGCGTCACGTCGGCGCCGAAGCCGAAGAAGGGCCGCCGTTGCACGAAGGCCAGGCGCGTCAAGCAGATGCCGGGCTCGGTGGTGGCAGGCGCGAACACGGTCCGGCTCCTCGCCGGGACGCTGGCGCCGGGGCCCTACCGGTTGCGGATCGTCGCGGTGGACGCGGCCGGCAACGTCTCGGCGGCGCAGGTGGTGCGCTTCCGGGTACGCCGGTAGGCGTGCCGCTCTGGAAACGGTTCCGTCGCCGCTCGTTCGCCCCGCGCCGCCCGGCCGTGTTCCCGGAGCAGTGGCCGCTCGTCGCCGTGACGCTGCTCGCGCTGGCGATCGGGATCGGCTTCGTGGTTGCCTTCCTGCTCGCGTAGTGCGGCTGCTCACACGACCGCGCAGTACCCTTCCGGTCGCAAAGTTGACTGGCCAGTCAACCGATTGGCCGCCGCCAAGGAGAAACCCACTTCACATGGTCGACTTCACGCTCACCGACGAGCAGAAGAACCTGCGCGACATGGCGCACGATTTCGCCGAGAAGGAGATCCGCCCGGTCGCCTGGGAGTACGACAGGGACGGCACCTGGCCCCAGGACATCATCGAGAAGGCCTGGGAGCTCGGGCTGATGAACACCCACATCGCCGAGGAGTACGGCGGGGCAGGGATCTCGCACCTCGACGGTGCTCTCATCGAGGAGGAGCTCTCCTGGGGCTGCTCCGGCATCCAGACGTCGCTCGGCGCGAACGGCCTCGCGTCGGCTCCCGTGTCGATTGCCGGCTCGGAGGAGACGAAGCGCAAGTACCTCGGGATGCTCACCGAGGCGCCGAAGCTCGCCTCGTTCTGCCTCACCGAGCCGGGCGCCGGCTCCGACGTGTCGAGCATGCGCACGAAGGCCGTGAAGAAGGGCGACAAGTACGTCATCACCGGCCAGAAGTGCTTCATCACCAACGGCCAGTACGCCGACTGGTACACGGTCTACGCCAAGACCGACCCCGAGGCCGGCCACCGCGGCATCTCCGCCTTCGTGGTCGATCGCGACGACACCGTCGTGATCGACAAGAAGGAGGACAAGATGGGCCAGCGGGCGTCGAACACCGCGACCGTGACGTTCAACGAGACCGAGGTCCCGGCCGAGAACCTGCTCGGCGAGGAGAACCACGGCTTCAAGGTCGCGATGCAGACGCTCGACTTCACCCGCCCGGGCGTCGCGGCCATGGCCGTCGGCATCGCGCGCGCCGCGTTCGAGTTCGCGACCCAGTACTCCAAGGAGCGCGTGCAGTTCGGCGTGCCGATCGCCATGCACCAGGCGATCCAGTTCATGATCGCCGACATGGCGACGAAGATCCACGCCGCCCGCCTGATGACGTGGAACGCCGCCTTGCTCCTCGACCAGGGCAAGCGCAACACGCTCGAGTCCTCGCACGCCAAGCGCTTCGCGGCCGACTCCGCGATGGAGATCGCCACCGACGCCGTGCAGGTCTACGGCGGGTACGGCTTCATCAAGGAGTACCCGGTCGAGAAG
>DASZDG010000012.1:0-5632 GCA_035942255.1 Actinomycetota bacterium
GGACGGCGCGGCGCCACGCGGCGCAGGAGTCCCGCGCGATGTCGCTCGTGTGGCGCGTGACGGCGTCGGCGAACGGGCAACTCGAGCGCGCGAGCGTCAGCGCGCGCCAGCGGCGGTTGCGCGCCAGCACGTCGACGGCCGCCCGCCACGCGGGGGCGTGACTGTCGCCGAGCAGCGCGACCGTGGCCTTCGCCTTCCTCCGCGGTGTCGCGAACTCGCAGACGCGGGGGTCGCGGCCGTACTGGATGAAGCGGCAGTCGAGGGCGGGGAGCAGCGGGGCGTCCTCCGGCGACGGCGTCGCGCGGAAGCGCAGGGCCGGGTTGTCGCACGGGTTCGCGGCGTCGCGG
The DNA here is from genome assembly GCA_035942255.1 of Actinomycetota bacterium. GTDB lineage: Bacteria > Actinomycetota > CADDZG01 > CADDZG01 > WHSQ01 > JALZEG01. Next base: position 348 of record DASZDG010000012.1, read on the forward strand.
GCGGCGGCGCCGAAGCACGGCGGCGGGCCCTTGGCCTCAGCGGCGGGCCACGCGCTCGCCACCAGGGCCGCGGCCGCGAGGAGTCCTAGACTCCGCGGCTTGACGCCCCTCGAGGTCCGCACTCGCATCGATGTCCGTTGGCGCGATCTCGACATGCTCGGTCACCTGAACCAATCCGTGTACCACGAGTTGCTGGAAGAGGGGCGGGCGGCGCTCTTCCACCGGCTCGACGCGCTCGAGGCGTTCGTGCTCGCGCGGGTGGAGCTGGACTACCGGGCGGAGGTGCGCCGCGACCACGGCCCGGTCGAGGTCGTGGTGCGGATCGCGTCCGTCGGGCGGTCCTCGGTGACCGTGGAGCACGACGTCCTGCGCGCGGACGGGACCGTCGCCGCCACCGGCTCCTCGGTGCTTGTCGCGTGGGATCCCGCCGAGCGGCGCTCGCGGCCGCTGGGCGAGGCGGAGCGGGGGCGCCTGAACGAGGCGCTGGGCGCCGCCGCGGCGTAGTGCGCCGCCTCGTGCGTTAGCCGGGCTGTGCGGCGAGGGCGAGCCGGGAGAGCTCGTTGGCCGCGTCGTCGCCGTCCAGCCGCTCGAACCGGACGGCGTAGGTGCGGCCGGGGTGCTCGCGCAGGACGCGGCACTCACCGGAGACGTGGACGTCGCCCTCGCAGCAGAGGTCGAACCGGAGGACCTCGTCGACCTTCAGCGGGCGGTCGGCGCAGACGCGGGCGCCGCCGGCGGAGAGGTCGATCGTGTGCGCCGAGACGGGCTTTCCGTGGCGCTCCGCGCGGGCGAACGTGAGCGGCAACTGGACCAGGCCGCGCGGTGCGGCGCGACGGCGGGGAGTGGCGGGGGCGGTCGCCATGGAGGGGTGGTACCCGTTATCGCCTGCTGATGGGCGCGTACTCGGCCATGAGCTTGCGCTCCGACCCGTCGCTGGCGAAGCGGATGACGACGATCCCGCCCGGCTCGACGCCCGTGACGACGCCCTCGCCGAACGCGGCGTGGACGACGTCGTCGCCCATGCGGAAGTCGGTTTGCGCGCCGCCTCCGCCCCGGCGCGTGTCGACACGGTCGGCGGTCGCCTGCGACGCAGCGGCCCAGGCACCGGGGCGCGGGCGCCCGGCGGCGACGACCGGCTCCTCGCGGTCGGTCAGCTCGGCGGGGATCTCGTCGACGAAGCGGCTGCGCATGCCGTAGGTCTGCGCGCCGAAGACGTTGCGCCGGCGCGCGAAGGTGATCGTGAGCTCGCGATTGGCCCGGGTGATGCCGACGTAGCAGAGCCGCCGCTCCTCCTCGAGGCCGCCCTCGTCGAGCGCGCGCGAGTGCGGGAAGACGCCCTCCTCGCAGCCGATCATGAAGACGACCGGGTACTCGAGGCCCTTGGCGTTGTGGAGGGTCATGAGCGTGACCATGCCCTCGTCGTCCTTGCGGGTGTCGGCGTCGGACTGGAGCGCGATGTGCTGGAGGAAGTCGTCGAGCGAGTCCTCTCCCTCCTCGGCCATCGCGTCGAACTCGCGCGCGCCCTCGACGAGCGCGCGGAGGTTCTCGAGGCGGCCCTCGGCCTCGATCGTCCGCTCGGCCTCCAGTGCGTCGATGTACCCCGACTCGTGCAGCACCGCCTCGAGGAGGTCGCCGACGGGGACGCCGTCCGCCGCGCGCTCGCGCAGCCCGATCATCACGTCCATGAACCGGGTCAGCGCCTTGATGGCGGCCGTCCCGAGCCCCGGCACCGCGGCCGGGTTCGCCGCGGCCTCCCAGACCGGCTCGCCGATCGTGTCCGCGTGCGAGAGCACCCGCGCGAGCGACGTCGCGCCGATCCCGCGCTTGGGGGAGTTCGCGATGCGGCTGAACGAGATCGCGTCCTGCGGGTTGGAGAGCAGGATCAGGTACGCGATCGCGTCCTTGATCTCCGCCCGGTCGTAGAACTTCGTGCCGCCGACGACCTGGTAGGAGGTCTCGTTGCGCACCAGCGTGTCCTCGAGCACCCGCGACTGCGCGTTGGTCCGGTAGAAGACCGCGATCTCGTTCAGCGACGAGCCGCCGTCGACGAGCCTCGCGATCTGCCCGACGACGTACCGCGCCTCGGCGTGCTCGTCGTCGAGTTCGCGGACGGTGATCTTCGAGCCGTCCCCGAGATCGCTCCACAGGTGCTTCGGCTTCTGCGCGCGGTTGTTCGCGATGACGGCGTTCGCCGCGTTGAGGATCGTCTGCGTCGAGCGGTAGTTCTGCTCGAGCTTCACGACCCGCGCGTCGCCGTAGTGCCGCTCGAACTCCAGGATGTTGCTCACATCCGCGCCCCGGAACGAGTAAATCGAGTTGTGTGTGATCAGCCCGTTCGCGACGAAGTTGTGCGACTCCTCGACGTTGATGTCGTAGACCGGAGCGTCGAGGTCGACCGGCTCCACGGCCTCGACGATGTCGTAGCCGCCGCTCTCGTCGAACATCGCCATGCCGGGCCGGATTGACGCAGCAGGCATGAACGGGAGGGCGTTGCTCGTGCCGGGCGTCGGAGCGCCGAGCCGCGCGACGCATCGGATCGAGAGGTCGCCCAGCTCGGCGATCTTGCGCGCGAACGCCATCGCCGCTCCGACCCTCCTGAACGCGTTGGTCGACCGCCATGCCTGCGAGCTACCGACCGATTTCGCGCGGCCCCCGTGCTGTTCGACCGCTGCCCGCAGCACGGGGTCGCGACCGCCGAGCGACACCGTGTGCATCAAATAACCGTGCATCCGAATCGCACAGAGCGTGAGCACCACGTTCCGCCGCGCGCCGTCGTGCTGTTGGGGAAGGTGATGGGGATGCTCCGGAGAGAGCCAGTGGTCATGGAGCAGGCGAAGCGCCCCCGTTTCCGAGTCGACGCTGTCGAACACGCGGTCGATCAGCGTCTGATCCCGCATGACGCCTTCCGAGGGCGCCCTCGCGCGGGCCCGGAAGGGAACCGTCGGGAGCTGATACCTGAGGCTCAGCATCGCCTCGGCCGCTTGCGCCTCGGCCTTCGACGTGTGCGTAGAGACCACCCAGGCCGCGTCGGCCTGCTCGGTGAGGGCGCGGGCCATGACCCCGGCGGTGGGCTTGCCGCGGCGGGAAATCACACCTGTCACGCCGACTCGGCAGCCCTTGTCGCGTCGTCGCATCACATACGTCAGGTGCAACGGCGGCGTCATGCCGGATCGGTAGCCCGCAAAGTGGACATGCTCCGGCGTGCTGACGATCACGCGCCCGCTCTTGGTCGTGATCTTCACGCCCGCCGGGGCGTGCGAGCGATGCGTGTGCGTGACGCGAGCAGGCGCCATCTGCCCGCTGCCCCGAGACGACAGCACCGCGTCCCCGACACGCACGTCCTCGATGGGTCGGGTCGTCCCGTCGCCCATCGTCACGCGGGTCCCGGCGGCCAGGCACTGCGCGTCGTCGCCCACGACCGACAGGTTCCGGTGCTTCGTGGTCAGTAGCTCAAGCCACTTGTACTGGGCGTGGTTGGTGTCCTGGTACTCGTCGACGAGGATGTGGCGGAAGGCGGTTCCGTAGCGCTCGCGGACCTCCGGGAACAGCTCGAGGACGTTCACCGCGCGGACCAGGAGGTCGTCGAAGTCCATCGCGTTCATGCGGACGAGCTCGCGCTCGTAGAGGCCGTACACCTCGCCGACCGTCTGCTCGAAGTACGAGCCCATGAGCTGCCGGTAGGCCTCCGCGTCGCGGAGCTTGTTCTTCGCGTCGGAGATCTGGTTGTGGACGGCGGCGGGGGTGAAGCGCTTGGGGTCGACGCCCGCTTCGTCGAGGCAGCGCTTCACGAGCCGGCGGGCGTCGGCCTGGTCGTAGATCGTGAAGCGCTTCGTGTAGCCGAGCTTGTCGGCCTCGGCGCGCAGCATGCGCGCGCAGGCGGCGTGGAAGGTGAGGACCCACATCGCCCGCGTGCGCCGGCCGAGCAGCCCCTCGACGCGCTCGCGCATCTCCTGCGCGGCCTTGTTCGTGAACGTGATCGCGAGGATCTCGTTCGCCCGCGCGCGCCCCGTGTGGTTGAGCCACGCGATGCGGTGCGTGAGGACCCGCGTCTTCCCGGATCCGGCGCCCGCGAGGATGAGCAGGGGCCCGTCGCCGTGCGTGACCGCGTCGCGCTGAGCCGGGTTCAGACCCTCCAGCAGCCGCTCGATATGGGCGTCGGTCGCGGACACCACCGGAGCATAGGAGCGGGAGCGGCGGTCATCTCGGGTCGCGCCACATGAGCCAGAGCCTCGGCCCGCGGGGGAACCGGGTCTCGGCCGTGACCCGGAACCCGTGGCGCGAGTAGAACGCGACGTTCGACTCCTTCGAGCTCTCGAGGTACGCGCCCACGCCCTCCGCGTCGCAGCGGGCGATCATCGGCTCCATCAGCCTGCTGCCGAGGCCGCGCCCCTGCGCCTGCGGGTCGACGCCGAGCGCCGACAGGTAGAAGTGCGGCTCGCGCGGGTGACGCTTCTCGACGCGCGCGTAGCCGGCGATGACGAACGGCGCCCGGCGGTTGGTCAGCCGCACCGTCCGCAGCTGCTCGCGCGGCGGGACGTGCCAGCGATCGGGCGCCGCCCACAGCGCCGCGCCCATCCGCTCGTCGTCGCAGAAGCACAGCTCGTCGCGGACGAGCGTCCGCAGGCGCCCGGTGAAGTAGAACCGCATGCGCGACTCGCGCGTCGACGCTCGCGGGTTCGTGAACAGCGCGACCGGGTCGTCGTGGAAGGCACGGGCGAGCGTGGCCGCGAGCGCCGGCACGTCGTCGGGCCTGGCGACCCGGATCACGGCGCCGGACCCTACCCTCAGCCCGTGCCCGCGACGCTCTCCGACGCCGTCCGCGCCCACTGCGCGCAGGTCGCGGCCACCGCGCGCCACGTCCGCATCGACCTCGACCGCATCGGCGACGTGGCAGCGGGGCCGCCGCCGCAGCTCGACCCGGAGCGCCACTTCGTCGACGCGCCGCGGGCCGAGGTGGCGGCGTACGTCCTCACGCTGACGGCGATCAACTTCGGCTCCGGCTGGTTCCCGACGCTCCGCAAGCGGGTCGTCGACGGGACGACCGTCTCCGGCTACTTCACCGTCGCGATGGGGCTGACCGATCGCTTCCACGCCCGCGGCCCCTACTCCAACGAGGAGCTGCGGGCCATCACCACGGACGAGATCGCCATGGTGACCGGGCAGACGCCCGCGCACGAGCTGATGGCGCTCTACGCGCAGGCCCTCCGACAGCTCGGCGCCTTCCTCGGCGACCGCACGCCGCTCGAGCTCGTCGAGGCGGCGCAAGGCTCGGCGCAGGCGCTGGC
>DASZDG010000013.1:0-30247 GCA_035942255.1 Actinomycetota bacterium
CCCCCCCCCCCCGCTCCTGGTGCTCGCTCTAGCGTCAGGAGCCCCTTATGGATGACCAGCGGAGACCGTCGGGCCGCGTCGAGAGCCCAGTCAACTCGCTATCGGACCTCAACCTTTCGCACGAGTCGCTCGATTCGGTCCTGCACCACGTCGGCCGCCTCGGCGTCGGCGTGCTGCAGGGATGGGACGCCGCCGCGACGACGCTCGTCGAGCGCGACAAGGTCGCGACCTTCGGAAGCACGGACGACCGCGTCGACCCGGTCGACCAGTTCCAGTACGACAAGCGCTCCGGCCCCTGCGTCGACGCCCTCGGAGGCGACGTCCAGTACCTCGACGGGAACGAGATCCCGCCCCGGTGGCGGCAGTTCGCCGAGTTCGCCGCGAACCACGACGTGTACAGCGTCCTGTCCTTCCCGCTGTGCATCGACGGCGAGGTCATCGGCGCCCTCAACTTCTATTCGCGCGAGCGCGACGCCCTTCGCACCGGCCAAAGGGAAGAGGGGTCGCTGTTCGCCGCTCAGGCCGCGGTGACGGTCGCGAACGCGAAGTCGCTCCAGGAGGCCATGACGCAGGCGCGGCAGCTCGAGGACGCCCTGCAGACGCGCACGCTCATCGGGCAGGCGACCGGGTTGCTGATGGGCCAGGAGGGGCTGACGTCCGACGAGGCGTTCCAGAGGCTCGTGAAGGTCTCCCAGAACGCCAACCTGAAGCTCCGAGAGATCGCGCAACGCTACGTCGAGACCTGGGAGTCCAAGGCCAGGAACGGGGGCTAAACCTTCCGCAGGGAATGGTCGACGTGTGGGGAATAAGCGGTTAGCGTGACTGTTGTACGTACCTGAGCAACACCCGCAGGCGCAAAACGTGCCTGCGAGAGTCGGTTCTCCCTGGTTCCTCCTTCATCGGACGCAACGGGATGGTCGAGTCTCCCGTCGGCGGTAGCGGTTCCTACCGAGCAGCAAGGAGTTGAGCCTCATGGGTTTCACAGAGTTGGGCGTCAGCGCGCCCGTAGTGCGGGCGCTGGCGCAGAGGGGGATCGAGGAACCGTTCAAGATCCAGAACCTCGTGTTGGAAGACGGCCTCGCCGGCCGCGACGTGCTCGCGAAGTCCCGTACCGGGTCCGGCAAGACCCTCGGGTTCGCGATACCGATCGTCGAGCGCCTCGACTCGGCCTCGCGGCGCCCTTCGGCGCTAGTGCTCGTCCCCACGCGCGAGCTCGCGGTGCAGGTCGCCGAGGAGACCGCGGGCATCGCCCGAGCGCGTGACCTCAGGGTCGCGACGGTCTACGGCGGGGTCGGCCTGGACCGGCAGGCGCAGCTCGCGCGCAAGGCGCACGTCCTCGTGGCGACGCCCGGACGCCTGCAGGACCTGATCGACCGCAAGATGATCCGCCTGGACGCGATCTCGATCCTCGTCCTGGACGAGGCCGACCGCATGCTCGACATGGGCTTCCAGCCGCAGATCGACAGGATCCTCCGCAGCGTCCCCCGCGACCGCCAGACGATGTTCTTCTCGGCAACGCTGGACGGGCGCGTCGGCGAGCTCGCAAGCCACTACACCGACGAGCCCGTGCGCCACGAGGTCGCGGAGCTGCAGCCGACCGTCGCGCTCGCGTCGCACGCGTTCCTGCCGGTCGACGACCACGACAAGGTCGACGCGCTGGTCGAGGTGCTGAGGGCCGAGCGCGACCTCGCGCTCGTGTTCGTGCGCACGAAGCACGGTGCCGACCGCCTCTGCAAGAAGCTCGCGGCCCGCGGGATCAAGGCGCTCGCGATCCACGGCAACAAGAGCCAGAACCAGCGTCAGAGCGCCCTCGACCGTTTCGCGGCAGGGAAGGTCGACGTGCTGGTCGCGACCGACGTCGCCGCACGCGGGCTCGACCTGGACGGCATCACGCACGTCGTCAACTTCGACCCGCCGCACGACCACACCGACTACGTGCACCGCATCGGCCGCACGGCGCGCGCCGGTCGCACCGGCGCAGGGATCACGTTCGTGACGCCCGAGAAGCACAAGGACGTCGCCGCGATCGCGCACTCGCTGAAGCTCGGGCGGGAGTTCACGGAGAACGGCCTGCGCATGACTCACGCGCACCCGTCCTCGTCGTCGGGCAACCGGAACGGCAACGGCGGAGGCAACCCCGCAGGGGGCCGCGGCCGTCGCCGTCGCCCGGCCCGGAGCCGCTGACACCGGAGCGGCGCTGCGCTCAGCGGGGGCCGGAACCGTCCTCGAAGTAGTACGGGACGCGACGCTCGGCACCGTGGTCCATGAACGCTTCGTTGATCGCGTGGGCGAGGACGTTGTACTCGAGCCGGCTGAGCTCGGACAGCCCGTGGAAGAACGCGTCGAGCTCGATCTGGTCGGCGTTGCCGCCGAGTGCGAAGTAGCGGATCCAGAGGTCCTTCAGCGTCAGCCCCAGATGCCGCCGCGCCTCGTCCAGCTCGGCCGGGTCGCGCGGACCCGTCACGAGAGCGGGGAGTCCGTCAGGCCCGCGGATCGCAGAGGCCCGCCACCGGCGCCGGCACCGCTCACCGCGCTCTGAGAGTCTCGTCGACGATCCGCTGTGCGACGTCGCGCAGCTTGACGTTCGCGTTCTGCGAGATCGTCGTCAGCATCTCGAACGCGCGGTCCGCGCTGACTCCCTCCCGTTCCATCAGGATGCCCTTCGCCTGGCCGATCACGTCCCGCGACTGCAGCGCGTCGTTCAGCTGCTCGGAGAGCCGGCGGGCCGCGAGGTACGTGCGCGCGTTCCGCAGCGCGATCGTCGCCTGGCGAGCGAAGATCTCGGCGATCGCGGTCGAGCTCTCGTCGAAGCTGCGCTCACGTTTCGCGTAGAGGTTCAGCGCGCCGACGGACCCGTTGTCCTTGAGCGGATGGCTGAGCGAGCTCCCGAGCGCCGCGTCGGCCGCACGCCGGCGGAACTCCGGCCAGCGCGACTCCTCCGAGAGCGCGTCGATGCGCACGGTCAGGCCGCTGTCGGCGGCCTCGAGGCACGGGCCTTCCTCGGCGTCGTACTGGATCCTGTCGAGCTCGAGCGTGAGCTCGTCGCTCGCGGCCGCCGTCCCGGTCTTTCCGCCGGCACGCAAGGTCACGCCCGCGGCGTCGCAGCCCGGGATCGAGGCGACGGAGAGGTCGACGATCGTCTGGAGTGTCTTCTCCAGGGCGTCTTCGTGCTCCAGGACCGCAGACAGCTGCTGGAGTGCCTCGATCATCTGGGGAGTTATCTCTAGATGGGACATGACATGCCTTTCCAGCGAAGACTGGAAAGGTGTGGCTGTTGGTTCTCCCACCCAGAGATCGCCCACGCTTGTGGTGGGGACGCTTCCAGCGTACACCCGGCGCGCCTAACAGCCGGCTTAACGTGCGGGCGCCCTAGCCCCCCCAGGCCCGCCCGATGTCGCGCAGGAGCTGCGGGTAGACGATCAGGTACCGGAACGGCGTGATAGCCGCCATGTACGCGCCCCCGAGCAGGCCGTTGCGCTTGACGAGGATCGCTAGCTGCCCGCGGTACCCGTCGCCGTCGCGGACCCAGCCGACGTGCAGCACCCCGTGCACCGTCCGGTTCGCGACCTCCACCGCGAGCTCGTCGTCCGTCAAGTACACCGGCGTGAACGGCAGCACGCCGGGGCCTACTTCGGACGAGGTCTCCCGCAGGTCTGCCGGCAGCCGGTCCCGCAGCGTCGGCACGCGCGCGCCGAGCCCCGACTCCGGGGCATCCAGACCCAGGATCTCGCCCAGCCTCCGCCGGATCTCGAAGAGCGCCCGCGCGGAGCGCGACGAGCTCCGCGACGGGTCGAGCGCGGTCACGAGCTCGACGAGCCTCGGGAAGTCGTCCGGCCCCCCCGGCGTCGGAAGCGCCCACACGTCCTCGACGCGGAAGTCCGGCGCGAGGTCGTGGATCCTCCACGGGCGGGAGGTGTGTGCCGCCCTGGGAAGCCTCACGTGGACGCCGTCCAGCACAGGGCCGCGACTATCACCCACAGCGCCGGGACCGGGAGCCGCATGAACGCGCGCGGGCGACGGAGCGACTGCGGGGACACGAAGAACGCCATCCCGGTGGCGGCGATCCACGTGCCGGCGAGCCACCGGAGCACCACCGTCCTGGGGTCGGCATCCTCGGCCGCTGCCAGCGTGATCAAGAGACCTCCGGTGCCCAGGGCGAAGCACGTCACCACGAACCAGGTGACGCGCACCATCGCGACGGTGGTCGACCGGGAGCCGAAGGGCGTCGGCGGGACCCGCTCCTCCGTCACGTGCGGGAGCACCCAGACCACGCCGATCGCGGTGTGGCCGATCGCCATCGCCACGCAGATCAGGCCCGCGATCCCGAGTCCCGCTTCCATACGGCTCGCTCCTCACATGTGGTGCGATCCGGCGTCCTTGCCGCGGGTACGCTAACATACATGCATGTACGTATGTAATTGCCCGTGTCTACGCTAGCCCCACCCCGCCGTCGCGCGCAGGCCGACCGGCGCGCCCGCACCCGCAGCGCGCTTCTCGAGGCGGCGGCGCGGGGGCTGTCGCGCCACGGCTACGCGAACCTCGTGCTCGAGCAGGTCGCAAGCGAGGCCGGGTACTCGCGCGGCGCCCTGTACCACCTGTTCGCGAGCAAGGAGGACCTGGCGCTCGCGGTCGTGAAGTGGGTCGAGGCCACCTGGTACGCGGAGATGGGCGACCTCGTCGTGGACTACGACGACCCCGCCGGCGCGCTCGTGAACGTCGCGCGGCGTCACGCGGTCTACTGCCGCCGCGACATCGCGCGCGTGATGATGACGCTCAGGGTCGAGTTCGGGGGCCGCGACCATCCCGTCGGCCGCGCGGTCCACGAGGCGGTCCAGACGGTCCTCTCGAGCTGCACCGCGCTGATCGCCGCCGGGCGCGCGAACGGGGCGATCCCGCCGGGGCCGCCGCCCGACGTCGTCGCGCTCGCGCTCGTCGGTGCGGTCGAGGGGCTCGTCATCAACCTCTCCGGCAACGCGCCGTTCGACGAGCAGCTCGCGGAGCGCGTGGTCCGTGGCGTTCTCGGCCTGCCCCCGACCCTGGAGGACGAGGATGGATAAGACCTGGACGCCCGCGCGCATCTTCATGACCGCTTCGGCGGTGTTCCACGTGCCGGTCGGCGTGGCGGGGCTCTTCTACGAGCTCGCGTTCCCGATCGGTTCGGGCGCGGCCGCGGCCGGCCCGCATCCGCACGTCTTCGGCGTGTTCGAGACGAACGGCTGGCACACGCTCGGCGCAGTCTTCGTCGCCGGCGTCTCGCTGTACTACGCGCTGCGCCCGCGGCACGCTCGAGCAGGCGCGCTTGCGCTCGGGCTGGGCCACGTCGGGCTCTTCGTCTCGCTCGTCCTGTGGGACCCGTCGACGTTCCGGATCGCGTCGAACGCCGCCGACCAGGTCGCGCACGCCTCCACGGCGATCTTCGGAACCATGGCCGGACTGTTGACCGCGCGGCCCGAGCCGGACGTCAGCGCGGCGGGTCCTCCCCCACGAGCCCGTCCACGGACTCTCTGATCAGGTCGGCGTGGCCGACGTGGCGCGCGTACTCCTCGATCATGTCGATGAGGACGCGGCGCAGGCTCGGGGACTCGCCCGTCCTGAACTTCACCTTCCCGGGTGTGTCGAGCCCGTCACCCGCGAGCGCCTCGGCGACGGTCGCCCGCGAGCGCGCCACCGCGGCCCCCCAGAGCTCCATGAGCTGCTCCGGCGTGTCGTCCGCGGCCGTGCGCCACTCCCAATCGGGGTCCGCGTCCCAGTCGACCGTCTCCCACGGGGGCCCCGCGCTCTTCCCCAGGAACTTCTCCGAGAACGTGTGGTCCTCCACGAGCGCGAGGTGCTTGAGTAGCCCCCCGAGCGTGATCGCCGACGGGCCGAGCCGCGTCCTCAGTCCCTCCGCGTCGAGCCCGCCGCACTTCCACGCCAGCGTCGCGCGCCCCCGCTCCAATGACCCGAGAAGGGTCTCGACCTCGGTGCTCGCGGCGGGGGGCTCGGGATGCACGTGCTCTGTCATCGCTAGCGCTCGATCGAAACGGCTAGTTGCAAGACTTCGTGCGCCCGCAGCTCAGGACCGGAAGGTCCAGCTCGAGATCCGTAAGGACCATCGCCCCGGGCGTGCGTGAGCCGTGAGCGAAGAACACGTCGGAGACCGGGGTGACCGTCAGGTAGAGGGTCTTCCCCTCCGGGACCTCGGCGACCACTCCCGGCAGCTCGATCTCGAACTTCGAGTCCGTCACCGGCAGAGCGCGTCGCAGCGGCAACAGGTTGTTGTGGATCACCCGCGCCTCGGCCGGCGAGGTCCCGACGGCGAGCCCGAAGAACGCGCGCCCGTCGAGCGCCGCCGACGTCACCTTGCCGGAGAGCGCCGGCACGCCGGCCACGGTGAGGGGGCCGCGAGCGACCGGCAGCTGGAGCGGAGCACCCGCGGCGGTCGGGACCGGGATCGGGCCTGCACCGAAGGGGGAGACGACGGGGACCGTGCGGCGGCCGTTGAGGTTGCGCGCCCGCAGGCACGTCTCGCCGTCGACGGCGGTCAGGTTGTAGCGCGCCGGCAGCACCCCCTCGGTCGACGTCCCGGCGAAGACCCTCTCGAAGAACGCGATCGTCGTCGCGGTGAAGTCGGTGCACGCGTCCACGCCGTCCCCGGTCTGGAGGTCCGCGGGCTCGCCCGGAGGGAGGACGTTCGGCAGCGCGTGACCGCCGTTGAACGACACGAAGTAGCTCTGCTCCCTCGCCTCGTCCGTAAGCGCGCGCTCGAAGATCTTCAGCCCCTGGTTGAAGTTGAAGAGGTTGTCGCTCGCGCCCTGGCGCAGCAGCACCGGGACGTCCAGGCGGATACCGCGCTCGACGAACCCGCTGGGGCCGTGCTGTGCGAACTCCGAGTCGATGTCCGGCACGCTGGCGACCGGCTGCCCGTAGAGCGTGCCGTCGGGCCACTGCCCGGTCGCGCTCCCCCACGCGAACGCCTCGTGCACGTACTGCGGGAGCATCCCGGCCCCCGCGCCGTACAGCGCGGCGACCCACGCGGTCCGCACGACCTTCTGCGGCGCGAGGCTCTCGGGAAGGTCGTACCAGGTGATCTGCGGCGCGAGCGCGTCGAAGCGGGTCCGCCCCTCGTCCGCGATCTCGTCGAGCGCGGTCATCGTCTGATAGCCGCCGCCGTAGCTCCCGCCGATGGCGCCGAGCACGGGGTCGTTCGGCGCCTCGAGCCGCACCCAGTCGAGTCCCGCCACGTAGTCGATGACGGCCTTGACGTCCTCGGTCTCCCGCGTCGGGTCCTGGACGTGGGCCTGGCCGCCGCTCTCGCCGTGGCCGCGCTGGTCGATGCTGACAACGCCGAAGCCCGCGTCGAGGTACGGCTTCACCGCGCCTGCCGGGTCGGTCTCGCGGCTTCCGCCCCAGCCGTGGGAATGGAGGACGACCGGGACCTGCGCCGACGCCGACGCGCCCGCGGGCCGGAAGACCGTGATCGCGATCTGGGTGCCGTCGTCGGGGTTCTCTACGACCTCGTCGACGGCGCTGTGGCCCTGGGCGGCGGCGGGCGGGAGCGCGCCGAGCAGCAGGCCCAGCAGCGCGGCGAGGCAGGCGAACCTTCTCATCTCGAAGACCTCCGGCGGGAAGGAGTCGATGGGTGTGGTGCCTACCCATTTCGCCGCCGCGGCCCCCCTACCCTCCCGGCCCGCTCGTCACAGCGACCTGCAGCTCGTCTCCCCCACGGCCACCGCGTCGATCATCCGGCCGCGCGTGTCCACGACGAGTGAGCCCTCGTAGGGGTAGTGCTTCAGCTCGCCCGGCCTCCACAGCGCCTCCATACGGCGCGACCCCTCCCATACGACCTCGCCGCTCTCGTCCACGAGCGTCGCCTCGCAGACCGCGGGGGCCGTGAAGCCCTTGCCCCCGCGCCACACGAGCTCGAACGACACGCCGAACACGGCCCCCGGCTCACCCTGCATCGCCGGTGGCGCCGCGAGCTTCCAGCCGGGGCCCGTCCGGGGCCGGCACTCCACCACGGCGTCCGCGGCGCCCCGCGCGTCGCCCACGCCCCTCCCGTGGACCCAGCCCCCGCGCTCGAACTCGCGGTCGGGGGGCTCCTGGTAGAAGACCTCCGGCCTTCCGACGGGCTCGCCCTCGCCGTCGACGAGCTGCAGCTCGCAGACGCTGCCGGGGGCGCGGGTGGGATAGGGGCCGACCCAGATCGGGGTCAGGTCGGCGGAGGCCTCGCCGCCCATCCTCAGGAGCGCGGTGGAGGCGAAGTCCCAGTGGGAGCGCTCACGCCGGTCGGGCAGCGAGAACCCGATCAGCCGCTCCCGCTCCTCGGGGAGCATGTTCCCCTCGACCGCGACGACGCGCCAGGTGCCGTCTTCGAGCGCGACGACGACGAACGTGTCGGTCCGCGCGTTGCCCAGCTCCGGGTCCTCCCCCGACAGTCCGGTGCAGGTCTGTCCGCTGCCTTTCGGCGCGCAGTCGCTCGCGGCGAACCCGACGCTCCAGCGTCCGTCTTCGAACGCCGTGTCGTCGTCGTAGGTCCAGTTGTACGTCCGCGACGAGAGCGGGTCCATGAGCCCGGTGGCGGCCAGCGCGCGGAAGGCGAAGATCTCGGCCCGGAACTCCTCCGGTATCTCCTCCCTGACGACCGGCTTGTGCACGTCGTCGTCGTGGGCCGGCTGCACCGCCCGTCCGCCGTCGTCGCCGAGGCCCGCCGCCACGACCTTCACGCCCGTCACGGTCAGCGCGACACAGGCAAGCGCACCGACGAGCGCGGTGAGCGCGACCCTCCGCCGCGCGCGGCGGACGACGGCGTAGTCGACGGCCTCGGCGATCGCGGCCTCACCGACCGCGCGCTCCAGCGCCCCCCGCAGCCTGTCCTCAAGCATGCTCGTCTCCTAACTGCTTCCTCAGCGCGGCGAGCCCGCGCGAGATGAGCGACCTGACCGTTCCCACCGGGCTGCCGAGCGCCTCCGCAATGTCGGCGTCGGGGAGGTCCGCGTAGAAGCGGAGCACGAGCGCGGCGCGCTGACGCTGAGGGAGCTCCCGAAGCGCGCGTACGAGCTCGTCCTGCGTCGCGACGTCCGGCGGGACCGTCTCGGTGCGGAGCTCGCCCGACGCCCGCTCGACGTAGCGGCGCTCGCGTTCCCGGCGCACGCGATGCCGCTTCGAGAGGTTGATCGCCGTCCGCGTCATGTAGGCGCCGAACGCGTCCGGGTTGCGCAACGTGTGGAGGCGCCGGCTGGTGCGGAGGTACGCCTCGTGCGCCAGGTCGCGCGCGGCCTCGGCGTCCCCGACGAGGAGGAAGGCGATCCTCGTCACCCGGGGGACGTGCCGGACGTAGAGCCGCTCGAGACGGCCGCCCTCCTCGGTCACCGCAACTGCCGCGTCGGTCCCCACATCCCTTTAGATACCTGGGGCAGCGAGAACATTGCGTGCGTGGGGTGTCTGTACGATCCCTCCATGGCCTACGACGAAGAGCTCGCCGAGCGCATACGCGACCTCGTCGCGGGCGAGCGGGGGCTCGCCGAGAAGAAGATGTTCGGGGGCCTCGCCTTCCTCGTCGACGGCAACATGGCCGTAGCCGCGAGCGGCCAGGGCGGGATCATGGTGCGGGTCGACCCGGGCGAGTCCGAGGCCCTCGTCGGGAAGACGAACGCGTACCCCATGGAGATGCGCGGCCGTCCTATGGGCGGATGGCTGCGCGTGGACGCCGAGCACGTCCGCACGAAGCCTCAGCTCGCGAAGTGGGTGCAGCGAGGCGTCGGCTACGCGCGGACGCTGCCCCCGAAGTAGCGCGGCGGCGGCCGCGTCCTGCGTGGCCGCCGCCCCAGGCTCTCAGCCCTGCTGCTGCGTGCTGTAGTTCAGCATCCACCTGACGCCGAACTTGTCCTTCAGGCTCCCGAAGTAGTCGCCCCACACCTGGTCGCCCATCGGCATCTCGACGTCCGCGCCCTGCGACAGGCCGTTGAAGATCCGGTCGGCCTCCTCGCGGCTGTCGGGGTGCAGCGACACGTACACGTTGTTGCCCACCACGAACTGGTGCCCGAGCGACTCGAGCGTGTCGCTCGCCATCAGGACGTTGTCCTCGCCGAGCGGAAGCGAGATGTGCATCATCTTCCCGGCGTCGGCCTCGGGGATCGTGACGCCTTCCATCGGCATGTCGCCGAACGTGACGACGGACGAGAACTCGCCGCCGAACACCGACTTGTAGAACTCCATCGCCTCGCGCGCGTTCCCGGCGAAGTTCAGGTACGGGTTCACCTTCATCACTGACCTCCCGTCGTCGTCTCTGCTCCTTCGAACGCCCTTCTCAGCTCTTCCACGTCGAGCTTCTTCATGCCGAGGAACGCCTGCGTGACGCGGGCGGTCTGCTCCTCGGTGCCGCGGCTCATGAGGTCGTCGAGGACCGTCGGGACGACCTGCCACGACACGCCGAACCGGTCCTTCACCCACCCGCACTGCTCGGACTCCGGGACGGCGGAGAGCCGCTCCCAGTAGTAGTCGACCTCGTCCTGCGTCTCGCAGCCGATCATGAACGAGACCGCCTCGTTGAACCCGAACTCGTGCTCGCGGGCGCTGTCCATCGCGGCGAAGTCGTGGCCTGCGAGCGAGAAGCCGACGTGCTGGATCGTGCCCGGGCGGTCCGGCTCCTGGCCCTCGCCGTACCGGAGTATGTGGCCGACCTTCGAGTCCGGGAACACCGACGTGTATTGCTCGACCGCCTCCTCCGCCTTGCCGCACACGTCGCGCGTGAACATCAGGGTCGGCGTGATCTTCTGCTCGATCGGCCCCTCGTCGAGCATGACCTGCCACGAGAGCCCGTACCGGTCCTCGGTCCATCCGTAGCGGTCGCTGAACGGATACGAGTCGAGGGGCATCAACGCGCTGCCCCCCTCCGACAGCGTCGCCCAGAGCGCGTCGACCTCGTCGCGCGTCCCGCAACGGACGAGGAACGACGTCGCGGGGGTGAACCGGAAGTGCGGACCGGCGCTGATCGCCAGGAACGGCTGCCCGCCCAGCTCGAACGACACCGTGTCCACGTCGCCCGAGGGCGTGTCGTGGATCTCGGACACGTCCGTGATCTTCGAGCCGGGGATCGTCGACGTGTACAGCTTCGCCGCCTCCACCGCCTCCTTGTCGAACCACAGGTGTGGCGTGATCCTCTGCACCGCGGCCTCCTTCCTGAATGCATCTCCGTGCGGGCGTTCAGCCCACGTCTATCAGGACCGCCGGGGAGTCGGGAACTAATCGGTGCGGGAGGAGGTTTTTCCCGGCCGCGTCAGGAGGCCGGGGCCGTGGCCCTCGAGGCACGCCGGATCGAGAGCGGCGCGCGGCCCCCACGGCGATCGGCCGTGACGACCGCGGCCGCGTTCGAGAGCCCGATCACGGCTATCCCGATCCACTCGTGGGTCGCGGGCACCTGCCCCAGGAGAGCCACGCCTGCGAGCGCCGCCCACACGGGATGCATGCTCTGGAACGTCCCGAAGAAGCGCGCCGGCACGTGGCGCAGCACGACGAGGTCCGCGGTGTACGGCACGACCGAGGACAGCACGCCCGCGGTGACCGCGTACATGAGGGGCACCGCGGTCAACCGCCCCCCCGAGCCGAGCGCGAACAGCACCGGCAGATAGACCAGGGCGGAGATCGACGTCGCGATCGCGGGGGCCTGAAGGCCCGGGAGCCGCGCCCCGACGAGACGGTTCAACAGGATGTAGGAGGCCCAGCACGCGGCGGCCGCCAGCGCGAACGCGATCCCGGCCCAGTCGCTCGAGGGGCCCGGCAGCACGAGCACGTAGACGCCGATCGCCGCGGATGCCGCGGCGAGGAGGTGGACGCGGGTGCGCGAGGACGCGAGCGCGACCGCGAGGGGGCCGAGGAACTCCAGCGTCACCGCCAGGCCGAGGCCGATCCGGTCGATCGCCATGAACAGCGCGAGGTTCATGCACGCGAACACGGCTGCGAGCAGCAGCGTGGGCCACCACTGCGGCCAGGTCATCCGCCGGACCGGGGGCCGCGCGATCGGCAGCAGCACGGCCGCGGCCACGACCTGGCGGACGGCCACGACCCCGGCCGGGCCGATGGCGCCGAACGCGTGGGCGGCGGAGGCGGCTCCGACCTGGCTGCTCAACCCGCTGCCCAGCATGACCGCGATGCGCCCGGCGAGCGGCTTCGAGTCGGAGGCCCCCGGCGCGTCGTTCGGTGCCGCCGCGGGGGCGATCTCGCGAGGGTTAGCACTCATGAGATCAGCGTCGGCCTTCACATCTCATACGGCAAGCGTGATTTGTGCAAGCATTGATACGCTAAGCGTATGGACCTGGAGCTCCGGCACCTGCGGGCTTTCGTCGCCGTCGTCGACGAGGGCAGCTTCACGAAGGCGGGGGCCGCGCTGATGCTCTCGCAGGCGTCGGTGTCGCGCTCGGTCGCGGCCCTCGAGCGGGCGGTGCGGGCGCCGCTCCTCGAGCGGACCACCCGCGAGCTCTCGCTCACCGCGACCGGGGCGCGGATCCTCGGTCACGCGCGGCGAGCGCTCGAGGAGGCCGCCGCCATCACCCGCGTCGCGGCCGAGACGCCGTCGGAGATCCGGGTGGGATATGCCTGGGCCGCGCTCGGCCGGCACACGATCACCGCGCAACGGCGGTGGGCCGCGGCCTATCCCGGCTCCGAGCTGCGGTTCGTCCAGTCCCAGACCCCGACCGCGGGCCTCGCCGAGGGCATCGCGGAGGTCGCGGTCGTCCGCCGCCCGCTCGCCGACGAACGCCTGGCCACGGTTCTCGTCGGGGTCGAGCCCCGGTATGCGGCCGTCGCGAGCGCCGACCCGCTGGCGCGCCGGCGCAACGTCACGCTCAACGACTTCACGGGGCGGACGATCGCGGTCGACCCGCTCACCGGCACCACGACACCCGACCTGTGGCCGGCGGATGCCGGGCCGTCGACGACGCGGACCGTGCAGGGGATCGAGGACTGGCTGACGCTGATAGCCGCCGGGGGGGCCGCCGGCCTCACGTCCGAGGCCACCGCCCGCCAGCACCTGCGCCCGGGGGTCGTCTACCGCCCGGTGCGCGACGCGCAGCCGATCCCGGTGTGGGTCGCGTGGTGGCGGGACAGCCCCCCGCGGCACGCGCAGGCGCTCGTCCAGCTCGTCTGCGATCTGTACGGCACGCGGCCGGCCGCCTAATCCTTCGGCGCCGTCTCCGCCCTTGTAGTCACGACATGAAGAGGACGGCAGGCACAACCGACGGGCGGGAGGAGATCTGGACTTCGAGACCTTCTACGCCGCCGAGTTCCAGCGCGTCTTCAAGGCCGTCTACCTCGGCTGCGGGGACGCCTCGCTCGCCCACGACGCGACGCAGGAGGCGTTCGAGCGCGCGTTCGTCAGGTGGGCGCGCCTGTCACGCGAGACCTGGGCCGGGGGCTGGGTCATGACGACGGCGTTGAACGTGATGCGCAAGGACCGGAGGCGACCGCGCGACGCGGGCCTCTCCGCGGCGCCGCCTACGGGCGTGCTCGACCGCTACGACGGTGAGCTCCTCGACGTCCTGAGGGAGCTCCCCCACCGGCAGCGGACGGCCGTCCTCCTCCACTACGTCGCCGACATGCGCGTGCGAGACGTAGCCGACGCGATGGGGGTCGCGGAGGGAACGGTGAAGGCCCTCCTGGCCCAAGCACGCGAGAGGCTGCGAACGACGTGGGGAGAACGCCGTGAGCGATGACCTGCGCCGGCCGCTGCAGGATCTGCACGGGCGGGCGCCGGACGGCGCCCCGAACCTCGTCCGGGTGCTTCGGGCGGGACGGAGGCGCAGGCTGCGGCGAAGGGCGGCCGTCGGGGGTCTCGCGTCGATCGTGCTTCTGGGAGTTGCGGCCGGCGTCCCGCGGCTGGTCGACGACCGGCGCGTCGCGGCGCCGGACGAGAAGAACGACGTTGCCGACCACGAAGACGGGACGTTCGTTCCCGCGCGGAAGAACGAGGCCACGTACGAGCTGTACGACGTGAGGATCCTGTATCCCTGGGCCCCCGTCGACAGCAGCCCGATCTCTCGGAGGGAACGCGACGACTACTGCTCGGCGAAGACCGAGTGGGAGTGCGGGCACCGGCGCGAGCAGGCGGGCTTCTCGTACCACTGGCGATGGGCGACGAAGGAGTATCCCGGCGAAGTGCAGTGCCGCGTCGTCCTCTCGTCCGCGGACGGGTCCGTCGTAGGCCGCACGACGTGGGGCCTGACGGGGCTCGAGACGACGTCCCGGCAGCGCGACGTCGTCGGCATGCACGTCTCGGGTCGTCCCGTCACCGCGAGGGCCGCCTGCGAGGCGGGAGCGTACGCACCGGGCCCGGGCGTCGAGGTGGAGTTCGTCCGCGCCGGTACGTGGAGGCCGACGTACGTCCGGGGGCAGAGCCCTCCCCCGGAACGGATACGGCTCGTCTTCGAGGCCACGGCGCTCGCTGAGGACCACGTCGACTCCCGGATGTGCTTCTTGAAGGTGTGGTTCGAGAGCGGCCGCACCGACAAGGCGCAGTTCACGACGAACCGGGGCGAGGGGACGTGGACGTACGAGACCGGCTATCCCCTGTCGGACCCCGTCGCCGACGCAAGGATCCGGTGCCGCGCGATACGGGCGAGCGACAGCTGATCGCCTCCTGACGCGCCGGCGGGTTCTTGCGCCCGCCAGTACCTTGTGGTTCTATGCATAGAACTGCCAGCCATCGGGAGGTGAGCGTGCACATCGACAAGGACCTGGTCGCGGCGTCCGCCACCCCGCTGGTGCTCGCGATCCTGGCCGAGGGCGAGAGCTACGGCTACGCGATCCTCAAGCGGGTGCGGGAGCTCTCGGCCGGCGAGCTCGAGTGGACCGACGGGATGCTCTACCCGCTCCTCCACCGGCTGAGCCGGCTCGGCTACGTGACGACCGAATGGCGGGCCCCCGCGGAGGGACGCCGGCGCCGCTACTACGCGATCACGCCGGAGGGGCGCAGGGCCCTGGCGGAGCAGCAACGCCAATGGATGACCGTTACGCGCGCTCTCGGTGGCGTCTGGAAGGGCCCCGGGGGCCGGCTCATGGCCCTCGGCGAGGCGTGATGGACACGCTGGAGTCCCAGATCGCCGAGTGGCGCGCGTACGTCGCCAAGGCTCCCGCCGTCGACGGCCGCGACGTCGACGAGCTCGAGACGCATCTGCGCGACGAGATAGCCGAGCTCGGCGCAGGGGGGCTCTCGGCCGACGAGGCGTTCCTCGTCGCCGTCAAGCGGATGGGAGATCTCGACGCGCTGTCGCGCGAGTTCGCGCGGGAGCACAGCGGCCGGCTGTGGAAGCAGCTCGTCCTGAGCGACGAGGACGAGCCGGCGCGCTCGGCCAGCGGGTGGCTCGAGGCGTTCGGGTTCGCGGCCGCGGCTGCCGTGGCGATCCAGGCCGCGCGCCTCGCCGCGGGATTCCCGGGAGACGAGACGGGATGGCTCCCGCGGAACGTCGCCCTGTTCGTGCTGCCGTTCCTCGCCGGCTACTTCGCGCGTCGCCGGGGCCTCGACGCCCGCGGCTGGGCCCTTACCGTCCTCCCGTTCGCGCTCCTCGCGCTCGTCGTCAACGTCTACCCGTACGACGCGAGCTCGGCTACCGAAGCGCTAGTCGCGATCCATCTGCCGATCGTGCTGTGGTTCGCGGTCGCGTATCCATACATGGGCGGCACGCTGCGCTCGCACGAACGCCGCATGGACTTCGTCCGCTTCACCGGCGAGTGGCTCATCTACTACGCACTGATCGCGCTCGGCGGCGGCGTCCTGATGGGGCTCACCGCGTTGATCCTCGAGCCGATCGACCCCGGGCTCGGCGAGCGGGTCATCGAGTGGGTGCTGCCGTCCGGCGCAGCCGGCGCGGTCGTCGTGGCGGCGTGGCTCGTGGAGTCGAAGCAGCACGTCGTGGAGAACATGGCGCCGGTGCTCACGATGCTGTTCACTCCCCTGTTCGCCGTGATGCTGACGGTCGCGGCGGCGACGTACGCGGCGACGGGATTCGGGGACGCGTTCGACCGCGAGCTGCTCGGTGTCTTCGACGCGCTCCTGGTGGTCGTGCTCGGGCTCGTGCTCTACGCGCTGTCGGCGCGGGAGCCGGCGCGCCCGGCGGCGCTGATGGACCGCGTGCAGCTCGTCGCCGTCGGGGCCGCGCTCCTGCTCGACGTGATGGTGCTCGGCTCGATGGTCGCTCGCATCGGCGACCTCGGATTCACGCCGAACCGCGTGGCGGCGCTCGGTCTCAACCTCGTGCTGTTGGTGAACCTCGTGGGGGCCGCGCGGCTGTCGCTGCGGTTCCTCCGGGGGCAGGTCGCGTTCCACCGCCTCGAGCGATGGCAGACGGGTTACCTCCCGGCCTTCGCCCTGTGGGCCGCGACGGTCGTCGTCGTCCTCCCGGCGCTCTTCGCGTTCGACTGAGCCTCAACCGCCGGAACGTTCCGGGATCGACAGCAAGAACGCCCTGTCCCAGACGGGGGCCTCGTGCCCGATCGCCGCGAGAAGAGCAAGACCGACGCCGGCTGCACCCGCGAGCATTCCCGGGTGATCTATCCACCGGGCGGCGACGTCACGGCCGGTCCGGTACGTCCTGAACCCTCCGACACCTGCCGTCGCGTCTCTCATGTCCAGCGTTCTCTCGAACCAGATACGCGCGGCCCCCGCGAGCTCTTCGTCATCGAGCTGCACGGCGAGCCGGTTGAGGATGTGCGCCAGGCCGGCTGCGCCGTGGCACAGGCACGCGTCGCGCACGCCGCACATCTCCTGCGGACGGCGCCCGACCTCGCGCGCCACTCTTCGAGCGTGCGTCGACCACGCGTCGTCCCCCGCGGCGGCTCCTGCGAGCGTGAGCGCCGCGGCCGTGCCGGCATCGCCGTAGCACCAGGCCGTCCTGCTCGGCTCCGTCCGCCCGTGTGGGTCGACTATCGCCGGGAACAACGAGCGCGGATCGTCCTCCCTCTCCTGAGCGAGCAGCCACGAGACCGCGCCCTCGAGCAGGGCACCCGCCTTCGACGCGTCGACCCCCGCCGCCACCGCGCCGGCGAGGAGCGCGATGACACCGGCGACGCCGTGAGCCATACCGAGGTTGTAGTAGCCGTCCGGGTAGTCCCGCCGCGTGTCCGGCGGCAGCGCTTCGGGAGCGGTGAGCCACGAGATGCCGTCCCGCGTGTGGACCGCGCGCTCGTACAGGAGCGCGACCACGTGTTCCAGAGACTTATGGGCGTCGGGCTTGGGGAGGCGCTGCAAGGCGTACACACCGACGCCGACGACGCCGCTTATGAGGTCCACCTCGGTGACGAGCCGCGACTCGAGCAGCGGCAGCAACGCGCTGTCGATCGCCTCGTTCGGGTCCTCTTCCGCATCGAGGACGATCTCTCCGAGGACGTCGCACGCCCACGCGACCCCGCAGAACCCCATGAACAAGGAAGGCCCCATCCGGACGTGCGTGAGCGCGTCGATCGCCTCACCGAGATAAGCCAGGCACGGTTCCCCGGCGGCGGTGTCGCCGGCCGCGGCCTTGCACCCGAAGAACACCGCGTAACCGGCACGCCCCCGCGCCAGAGAAGCTTCGTCCACGCCGCGCTGTAGATCGGTAACGTCGGTGCGATCGCTGGCCGGAGGAGGTCGCTCGAGAGCGGCGGCGATCGCGTCGATTGCTTCTGCAGCCCTGGCGGCACTGCTCCCTTCGAGGAGAGGCCGCCACGGCTGCGTCATCACGCTAGCGACGGAAGGCGCCCCATGAGGAAGCGGGCGGCCGGAGCCGCCCGCGTTCCCGAACGAGTCGCGGCCGTCAGATCGAGAAACAGCACGTTCGTTCGGAGTACTCACAGATGATGCCGGTGTTCTCGCAACCCGTAGGGGGAGGGACCACGTTCTGATAACCGCCGCCTGCGGCGCGCTTCATCTCGCTCGGGGTGAGGTCTCGCAAGATCTCCTTGCCGAGAACGAGCTTCTTGACCGCCTTATCCAAATCTCACCTCCTCTTCGTCCGGATCGACCGCCGATCACTGGCAGAGGTGGGTCGGGGGGCTGGTGCTGACCCAAGGTGGCGGGTCGAACCCGCAAACCGTGTGCAACGCGGTGTCGACGCTCGCGGTCAACGCGTCGGCGTGTCCCCCGACGGCTGCGCGGAGATCGGAGTCGGCCAAGACTCGGAGCGTCTCCTTGTTCAGCGAGAGCTTGGTCCGGTGGCGTACGTCGCTCATGCGCGCCTCACTTTCGTCCCCATTCGCCACGGTTCGTCCGTAGAGTAGTTCGTCCCGCGGCGCGCTGCACCTCCGAAGAGCCGAAGGCAAAGACTTCCAGCACGACGCGCGCCGACGCCGATAAGAGGAGGCACTTCGTGGATTGGAAGCTCGAGGTCGTGACGGTCCCCGTCTCCGACATGGACCGCGCGCGTGACTTCTATGCGGAACAGGTCGGTTTCAACGTCGACATCGACCACCAGGTCGCCGAAGGTATTCGCTTCCTCCAGCTGACGCCCCCGGGCTCCGCGTGCTCGATCCACCTGGGCCCCGGAACCGACCGCCTGAAGCCGGGCTCGCTCGAAGGTTTGTTCCTCGTCGTGTCCGACGTGGGGGCCGCGCGCGAAGAGCTCCGCGCGCGCGGCGTAGACGTCGGCGACGTCCTGGTGTTCGACGCAGGCGAGTACCGGCCCGCCCGCGCCGGCGAGTCGCTCGATCTCGTCGGCGTCGTCTTCTTCAGCGACCCGGACGGGAATCGGTGGATGGTCCAGCAGATCCCTCCGCGCGGCTAGCACCGCGCAGCAGCGCCCTCAGGTCGTCGATCGCGTCTGCTTCGGCCGCGCTCTTGTCGGGGCGGTAGCGCTTGACGCGGGCGAAGCGCAGGGCCACGCCGCCCGGATAGCGCGTGGAGGTCTGGACGCCGTCGAGCGCGATCTCGACCACCAGCTCGGGACGCACGAGTACCGCGATCCCCTCGCGGGCGGTCTCGAGCTCGAGCAGGTGCTTCGTCTGCCACTCGAGTAGCTCGTCCGTAAGCCCCTTGAAGCACTTGCCGACCATCAGGAACCGCCCGGTCGCGGGGTCGCGGGCACCTAGGTGCAGGTTCGAGAGCCGGCCGCGCCGCCGTCCATGACCCCACTCCGCGCCGAGCACGACCAGGTCGTAGGTGCGCACCGGCTTCACCTTCCGCCACGCCTTGCCGCGCCGGCCCGCCGCGTAGAGCGACGACGCGTCCTTCACGACTACGCCCTCGTGCCCGGCGGCCAGGGACTCCTCCAGCACACGACTCGCTTCCTCCGGGTCGGACGTGAAGACCGCGGGGACCTTGAGATGCGGCGCGATCGACTCGAGCCGCGCGGCCCGCTCCTCGAGTGAAGTGTCCAGCAGGTCGTCGCCGTCGAGGTGGAGCACGTCGAACAGGAACGTCGTGATCCCCTCGGGTGGAGCGTCGGCGTCGATCTGCGAGACGGTCTCCTGGAACGAAGCGGGTCCGTCGTCGCGGATCCACAGCGCCTCTCCGTCGAGCACGAGCCGGTTCGAGGGAAGACGGAGCGTCGCGTCCACGACGCCCGGCAGTGCGCCGGTGATGTCGTTGAGGTTCCTCGTATAGACGCGCACCTCATCGTCGAGACGATGGATCTGGATGCGGATCCCGTCGACCTTCCACTCCACCGACGCACGCTCGAACCCCGCGACCGCCTCGTCGACGCCACTCGCCGAGGATGCGAGCATCGGGAGGATCGGCCGGAAGACCTCGAAGCCCACCGCCCGCAGCCCCGCCTCGCCTTCGGTCATCGCTATCTCGGCCGTACGCGTCAGGTCACCGCACAACATCAGCGCGCGCCGCGCGCTGCGCGCGGAGACGCCGGCCGCGGCCGCGACCGCTTCGACCATCAACCCCGCCAGTGCTCCTTGCCTGAGCTCTCCCGTGAACAGCCGCTTGACGAAATCCGACTCTTCCGCGGTCGCACGGCCGAGGAGGTCGCCGAGGATCTGCCGGCGCCGCGCCGCCGATCCGGCTCCGGTCGCTTCGGCCACGTCGTCGATCGCGCGGGCGAGGTCGTGGACGGTGAGGGATGGCTCGGGTGCCGCCGCGACGTCGATGCCGTAGATGGTCGAGTACCCGATGCCGACTCGCCCCTGTCGCGGTATGCCGGAGAGGAAGCCCACGGCGATCGGCACCTCGCTCGGCTCGAGCCGCGTCAGCAGCTCGGCGAGGACGGCGACCTTGCGAGACCGGGAGCTGGTGCCGGCGACCTCGGCGGAGGCCGCGACTACGTCCGAGAGCAGGTGCATGGCGTCATCTTGACGGCTTCGACCTCTCCTTGATCTATCAATCTAGTTTGATATATCGTCTGCTCGTGCCCGACACGCAGGTAGCCCCGCCGGCGTTCCTGCAGCTGGTCGCCCACCCGCTGAGGTGGGAGCTGCTGACGCACCTCGCGCGCAGTGACCGCACGGTTCGCGAGCTGACCGCGTTGACGTGTCAGCCTCAGAACCTCGTCTCGTACCACCTCGCCAAGCTGCGCGACGCCGAGCTCGTGAGCGCGCGGCAGAGCTCCGCGGACGGCCGCGACGCCTACTACGCGGCCGCGCTCGGCCGCATCGGGGGGCTCCTCGCCGCTACAGGTGAGGCTCTACACCCGGGGCTCGGGCTGAAGCCGGCGCCGAACGCCTCTCCTCGACGGCGGCAGCGCATAACGCGGGTTCTGTTCCTGTGCACGGGCAACAGCGCCCGCTCCCCTATCGCCGAAGCGCTCGCCAACGTCAGGTCGGGGGGTTCGGTCGAGGCATGCAGCGCCGGTAGCGAGCCGAAGCCTCTGGACCCGCTCGCCGTCCGAGTGATGCGAGACGACCACGGGATCGACCTCAGCAGGCACCGAGCGACACACCTGAGCACGTTCGCGAAGAGGCGCTTCGACCGCGTCATCAGCCTCTGCGACCGCGTGCGCGAGGTCTCCCCGGCGTTCCCCGGCGACCCCGTCACCGCGCACTGGAGCATCCCCGACCCTCACGCGAGACGACGGCCTGCCGCGGCAGCCTTGCGAGAGACCGCGCGCGAGCTGGACGACCGCATCCAGTTCCTGCTGGCC
Organism: Actinomycetota bacterium; assembly: GCA_035942255.1. Taxonomy (GTDB): domain Bacteria; phylum Actinomycetota; class CADDZG01; order CADDZG01; family WHSQ01; genus JALZEG01. The sequence continues at coordinate 21,030 of DASZDG010000013.1, forward strand.
GAGCTTGCGGCTTCCCGCGTTCGAGGAGCAACGACGACTGAGGAGGGAACATGATCGACAGGGACGAGATGGTGAACGTCCGCTACATGGTCGACGATGTGGACGCAGCGCTCGACTTCTATACGAAGCACCTCGGCTTCGAGCCGCTGACGAACTTCGCTCCGGCATTCGCAGACGTCGCTCGCGGGAACCTGCGGCTGCTGCTGAGCGGGCCGGCGAGCTCGGCGGGCCGCGCCATGCCCGACGGCAGCAAGCCGTCGCCCGGGGGCTGGAACCGCATCCATCTCGTCGTTGACGACATCGCGGGCGAAGTGGACCGGCTCCGTCACGAGGGTGTCGTCTTCCGCAACGACATCGTCACGGGCCCCGGTGGCTCTCAGATCCTCGTGGAGGACCCGTCGGGCAACGTCGTCGAGCTGTTCCAGCCCGCCGGGACGTAACGACCGGCGCCGGCGCCTACCGCTTAGGCGCCCGTTGGCGCATGAGCTCCTCGACCGCGCTCGGAAGCGTCGTCTCGAAGTCGATCAGCTTCGCCCACGTCGGGGTCACGACGATCCGGACCATCCCGTCGTACAGCGAGCGGACCCCCGCCTCCCACTCGACGCGCTGCTCGGGCGTCATCGTGTAGGTGCCGCTCATCTCGAGGAACTCGTCGGGGATCCCGTCGACGACGTCGAGCTCCGCCCGGCCGCGGACGAGCAGGATCTTCGGCGGGTGCACCTCGGTGTCGATCGTCAGGGCGACCGCGGGGTTGTGGCGCAGGGCATGAAGCTTCGGCGCGTTCGTCGGGGTGCACATGACGATCTGCGAGCCATTCCACGAGAACCCGATCGGGATGGACCTGGGGGTCCCGTCCTTGGCCACGTAGGCCAGCCGCGTCAGGTCGCGATCCAGAAGCTCGCGGCTGAGCGGACGGTTCAGGACCTCGGCGACCTCGTTCGGTTGCACAGTCAATCTCCTCGTGTCGTTGCGCGGAACCCTTGCTTTGCGAAGAGCGGGCGCGCACCGCGCGTGACCCGCTGCGCGTCCCCGCCGGTGACGATCACGGTGTCCTCTATGCGTATGCCGAACCTGCCCGGGAGGTAGACGCCGGGCTCCACAGTAATCGCGGCCCCCGGGACGAGCTCGGTATCGTCACCGGCGACCACCGACGGCGGCTCGTGGACGTCCAGACCGATCCCGTGCCCCGTCCGGGGGCCGGTCGAATCGCCGAAACCCGCAGCTTCGATGACCGCGGCCGCTGCGCGATCGACGTCTGCCGCGGTCGCACCCGCACGAGCGGCCCGGACGCCTTGCTCCTGCGCGCTCGCGACGATCTCGTAGATGCGCACGTACTCCTCCGGCGGCGTCCCCAGAAACGCCTGCTGCGTGATGTCGCCGAAGTACCCGTCGACCCGCGCGGCGATGTCGACCAGGACGGGCTCCCCTTCGCGCAGAAGCGTCTCGTCCGCGTTGTGATGGCCGACCGCGGAGTTCGCGCCCGCCTGCACGAGCACGAAGTCGACCGACTCCGCGCCCTCGTCCCACAGCGCGTCCTCGATCGCCCGCTTGAGCTCGAGCTCCGTCATCCCGGGCCGGGCGCGTTCGAGGGCGACGTCGATCCCGTGGGAGACGAGCTCCCCCGCTCGGCGCATGCACTCCTGCTCGGCGGCCGTCTTCGAGAGCCGCAGGGGGCCGAGCAGTTCGCTTGCTCGCCCGGGCTCGTCGCGGAGATGCCCCCGCAGGTGCGTGAAGAAGTCGAAGCGGAGCTCGTCGTCGACGAGAGCGGGGCCCGTCTTCCCGGGGAGGCCGAGTGACGCGAACGCCCCGTCGATCGCCTCGGAGGGGCCGTGCTTGTCCGCCCACTCGAAGACCGCGTCTAGTCCGGTGGCATGCCTGAACTCGTCCGCGTCGAAGTCCGGGATCACCATTGCGACGGCGTCGCCGGTGACGAGCAAGACGGTGATCCTCTCGACGGCCATGGCGCGATACCCGGTGAGGTAGCGCATGTTCGCCGTCGGGCCGACGACGACGAGGTCGCATCCACGCGCCTCCATCGCCCTCTGAAGAGCCTTCAACCGTTCCATGATCGTTATCGAGCGCTCCTCTCACCGATCCGACGAAGCACGAGGGAAGAATCATCGCTCGGCGGCGCGGCACCGGCGCGCACGACACCCGGTAAACGCCACGGGTTAACATCCCGTTTACCAGTCGAGTGATGGGGGTGGGGCGCCGTGGTCGCGTCACCCGGGGTGGACGGCGACGGTGGAGCAGTGACACGACCGGTTCGGATAGGCCTGCTCGGATACGGGTTCAGCGGCCGCCGCATCCACACGCCCTTGTTGGATTCGGCACCGGAGTGCGAGCTGGTCGGTGTGGCGACCATCGTCCCGCAAGAAAGGGCGCTGGTGTCCGACGAGCTGGGCGGACGGCCGGCGTACGGCTCTCTGGAGGAGCTGGCGCAAGCGGGCGCGGAGGCCGTCACCGTAGCGACACCGATCCACACGCACGTCTCGTTGGCCCAGGAGGCTCTCCGCCGCGGGATGGGCGTGGTCTGCGAGAAGCCGTTCGCCCCGGACGCGGCCACCGCGCGTGCCGCAGTGGAGCTGGCAGAGGAGCTGCGACTACCCCTGACGGTCTTTCAGAACCGGCGCTGGGACTCCGACTTCCGCACCCTTCAGAAGCTGATCGGCACGGGCGCGCTCGGAACGATTAGCCGGTTCGAATCTCGCTTCGAGCGCTACCGGCTGCACCCGGGACCGAACCCCTCGGGGGGCGGGACGTTGCGCGATTTCGGGAGCCATCTCGTCGACCAGGCACTCGTCTTGTTCGGCCCCGTGTCGCTGGTCTACGCCGAGATGCACGTCTGCGACGAGGAGCGGGGGCTCGACAACGACATGTTCGTGGCGCTGACCCATGAGAGCGGCGTGCATTCGCATATATGGGGCAGCTGGCGGCAAGGCGCACCGGGGACCCGGTTCCGCGTCACCGGATCGACGGGGACGTTCGTGGTCGAGGGCGTCGACGGGCAGGAGGCCCGGCTCTTGACCGGTGCATCCCCCGCGACCGACGGCGACCGTTGGGGCGAAGAGCCGCCGGAACGGTGGGGGCGGATCGAGCGCGGCAACATACGAGAAGCCGTTCCGTTGGAGAACGGGGCGTGGAACATGATCTATCCGTCGTTCGCCGCGGCGGTCCGCAACGAAGGCCCCATACCCGTGGCACCGCGGGACGCTCTTGCGACGGCGACGGTTCTCGACGCCGCGCGGCTGAGCGCCACGACCGGACGGACGGTGCGCCTGGACAAGGCGACCCAGTCGCTGCCGGTCTAGCTCATCCGGTAGTCGCCTCGTCTCCGGGGCAGACGGGCTAGGGCTTGATGCCGCCCGGGCACTGCTCGTTGCCACCCATCGGGTGGAAACCGATCGCGTTGCGCGCGCGGAGCACGGCCTCGCAAGCCGCCTCTTCCACGGGGCCGGCGGACACTGCCGGGGCGAAGGTCGAGACGGCGACGGCGGCCAGCGCGAGTCCCACGGTCAGCTTCCTCATTGAAGTCCTCCTCCAGCTCGGGTTGACCCCTCAGTGATTCGTGCCGCCCGTTGCAGGCCCTCCCCCGAAACGCGTGTTGTACGGTTGCTCGGCTTGCGTCAACGGCGACGAGAGGAGCAATTCATGAGGCGGCTTATCGGCGTCACTGCCATGGCACTCGCGTTGGCGGCCCCCGCGGCCCCCGCATTCGCGGACGACGACCCGTGCAAGGGCCAAGCCCCCGGACCGCACTGCCGGCCGATGGACTGCGAGATCGTGTGGGACCAGCCGCTCTCGATCGACCCCGTTCCGTTCCCCGGAGTCCCTCGCTACAAGTGCTACACGTAGCCCGCTCCTGACAATGGCGGGCGCGGCGCCGCGCCTGAATCGCTAAGCGCCGACGATCAGCCGGCGCGTACGTAGGTCCGGAGGGCCTTCCGGATCAGTTCCGAAACGCTGATTCCGTCCGCCGACGCACGCAGCAACAGCTGCCTCTTGAGCTCGGGGTCGAGACGGACGAATTCGACGGATGCCGGACCGCAACCGATCGCCGGGCGGCCTCCGACGCTTCGACGCTGGATGTCATCGACGTCATAGCCTCTCTCGGCCTCATCGGCCAATCTCTCGACGTCATCGTCGCTGACGGCCGTTCCGTCTTTGAGCTTGCCGTGGTCTGTCGCCATCTCACTCGCTCCCCGGTAGGAGTCGTCGATACTTGGGTCGCATCTTCATCGCATGAATCACTGCCGGCCCCTGTGGCCGGTCCAAGACCACAAGCTCTAGCAGGTTTCCCGCCCGATCCGGGCCTATGACCAGATATCACGGGCCGACGTAGACGTCCCAGGCCGACGGGAAATACGCATGCCCGTCGAGCTCACAAACGGCCCAGACCCCGTATTCGGCGACGGAGGGGCTCTTCGGTAGTCGCAAGGAACCGGACCAACCTTCGGTTGTCGTCGGAAAGACCCTCGTGTCGATCCAAGTCTGGTCGGCGTCGTGTTGCCCGGCCCGAAGGGGTTCCACCCTGAAGAGCACGGCATTCACGGAGTGCGCGTCCGTACATCCCTTCCCCTTCAAGCGAACCCGCGCTCCGGGATCGACGCCCACACGTGGCCGAACCCTGAAGCCGCCCGTCGTCGTGTCCTCGATGAACCGCGCATCTTCTGCGAGGCCGTCCAAGCGAAACGACTCCGTGGGCACCTTCTCCCTGGAGAGAGAAACGGCCCTCTCGGGAGCAGTGCTCGTCACCGGTGCGGCCGCGGAGCGATCCGCGCTGGGGTCACACGGCGGCAGGTTGAGCAAGGCCACAGCGGTCAGAAAAATCAGTCGCGACGCTTGAGCCGCCATAGGGCGTCGACCTCCCACGGACCGAGCGCCACGGGCGTCGCCGACGAGGCACCGTCCTCTTTGACCATCAGGGTGATCTTCCGGCGATCGGCGAGCGCCAGGCCTGCCGTCCATCCATTCCACTCCCTGCCGGGGCAGGGCTCGAAGCGGACTCCTCGGTGACCGTCCTCGAGCCGGTAGCTGTTCGCGGGGCCGCGTCTCGTGACATCCGCCATGATCAGGCCGGCGCGGTCGCGTTCGCCCGCCGGAAGCCAGAGCACGAGCGGGGAGTCGCCCTCGATGGCGATCGGGACCTTGACCTGGATGTCCGAGCGCCTATGTAGGCGGAACCCATTGAAGTCGCCGGCCATCCCGTAGAAGCCGAAGTCCCCTACGACGACCGCCTCGTCGCGCCAGCCGGGAGGCGAGTGCTCGCGCAGCTCCGGGATCACCTTGTCGCACCCCCAGGTAACGACATCGGAAGGCGGATCGATCTCCGCACGTCCCTGGTCGGGCCCCTGCACCGAGCGGCTCTCGTCGCACGCCACGCCGGCGAGGACGGATGCGGCGACGAGCGCGACGCGAAGTGCTCGAATGCGCATAACCGCCTCCTCGGGTCCGACGTCCGTACCTATTCGACGTTCCCGCGCCTCGGATGGTTGACGACGTAGTGCTCAAGACGAGCGCTCCGATGCGGGCCCTAGCCCGATCAGCAGCTGACGGGGGCCTCGACGTTCCCGCAGGTATCGGCGCCCTCGCCGCCGTCCGCCGAGTCGTCGCCCGGCCCCCCGTCGATGGTGTCGTCGCCGGCACGTCCCTCGATCCGGTCGTGGCCCTGGAGGCCCCCGAGAACGTTCGGCGCGTCGTTGCCCAGCAGGATGTCGGCGCGGCGGCCACCCACGGCGTTCTCTATCGAGACGAGCCTGTCCGCCAAGCAGTCTTGTTCCGCGGTGCATCGTTCGTCGTTCGGCCATGCCTCGGCGCGCACGAGGTCGATCACCGTCCCGTCGTTGAGCTGGCTCGAGTACGCGGCGGTGTCGGCACCCTCACCCCCGTCGAGCGTGTAGCCCTGCGGATAGCTGCGGAGGACGTCGTCGCCGGGACCCCCGGCCAACGTCCCGCTGCCTACGGCCTCCGGGGGGCAACTGCCGAAGCACCCGCCGAACAACGCGATCTCGTCGTCCCCGTCGCCGCCGTCGAGCACGAGCGGCCGGGTGGTGGCCCCGCTCCACCCGCTCAGCCGGTCGTCCCCCCCGCCGCCGCGCACGGTGTCCCCCTCCCCGTATCCGGCGAGCACGTTCGGCCCGTCGTCCCCGAGCAGCGAGTCGGCCAGGCGCGTCCCCCTGGCCCCCTCGACCGAGACCAGGACGTCTACACCCTCGCCGGCCGCGCTCTGAGCGCCGATGTCGACGACCACGGACGCGTCGAAGTGGGCGTACGAGACGAGGTCGAGCCCGTCGTCGCCGTCCAAGGTGTCGTCGCGGGGGCCGGAGACGAGCTCATCGTCGCCGTCGCCTCCATGCAGCGTCCCCGCGCCGTCGAGCGCGGGATTCGGCTCCCGCAGGCCCAGGCTCATCAGGACGTCGGCCCCGCCGTCGCCGAAGAGCTCGTCGGAGCCGTAGCCGCCCGAGATGTCGTCGTCCCCGTCGCCGCCGTGCACGACGTCTCGGCCGTCGTCGGTCTGCCACGACGGGTCGCCCTCACCACCGAGGATCGTGTCCGCTCCGCCGCGGCCGTCGATCGTGTCGTCCCCGCCTCGTCCCGTGAGGTCGTTCGGCAACCGGTCGCCGAGCAGCTCGTCGGCCCCCGGCGTCCCGACGACGCCTTCCATGTACCGCAGCTCGTCGGTTCCGCTCGCGGCCCCGGTGACGCGTCCGGTCGCGAGGTCGGCGCTGATCGGCGAGGCCGACGTGGAGTACACGGCGCGATCGACGCGCGGGTCGTAGCGCCCCCCGGACAACCGGTCGTCACCTTCGCCGCCGACGAGACGATCTTCCTCCCATCCGCCGTCGAGATCGTCGTTGCCGTCGCCACCGAGGATCCGGTCGGTCCCCCATCCTCCGTCGACCCGGTCGTCACCCGCCCCTGCATAGACGTAGTCGAGGCCCCATCCGGCGCAGATAACGTCGTCGCCGCCGCCGGCTCTAACGGTGTCGATCCCGTCGAGGGCGACGATCACGTCGCGGCCCGGGGTCCCCTCCAGCTCGTCACCATCGGGCGTCCCGACGATCGTCGCGCGCTCGCCCATGCACAGCTCCTGAGGGGACGCGGGCGCGGCGGGAGCCGCGACAAGCACGGTGATCGAGATCGCCGCGACGATGGCGTTCTTCAAGGCGGGCCCCCTTTGCAGCGCATTCGCTGCGGGTGAGACGTCTGGGGGCCGGCTTCCGTTCCGCCGATGGCCGCCCTCGTTCGGACCATCGCGCCGTGGTTCGCCTACGCCGGTCGATCGCGACGCGCTAGCGACAGCTCCGGTCGGCGCTCTCCGAACCGTCGACGTACAGGACCCAAATGTCGGCGCACACCGCGTAATCGCCTGGAGCGACCTTCGCCCTCACCGCGTCCACCGCCACGACGCCAATGGCGCTGGCAGAGGCGACCGTGACCTCACTCTGCACGATGTCGCAGCGAGCCACGATGACGGCGGCGCCCGGCTCCACGGCGTGCAGCGCGAGGACCACCCTCGGGCCGTCTCTCTCGCCCTCGCCGACGACGGTGCAGGGGATGGGCGGGTCGCCGTAAGCGGGGGTCACCTGCGCGACGGGTATCAAACCGCTCGTCACGACAGCGGCGGTCGCGAGGGCCCTGCGCGTCTTCGTCGAAGTCATCTCGGCGTCGGCTCTCTCAGGGGCAGTTCTCGTCGCGGATCTCGGAGCCGTCGACGAAGATGACGAGGAGGTCGGAGCAGATCTCGTAGCTGCCCTCGTGGATCGTCTTCGCTACCGCGTCCACGGCCACGAGCCCAGTCCCGCTCGCATAGGCGACCACGCCCTGACGCGTGACGATCCCGCACCCGGCCCTGACGACTGCGGCACCCGGGTGCACGGCGTGCAGCGCAACGACGACCTGCTGGACATCCTCTCCGCGCGGACCGGCGACGTCGCTACATTGCGCGGGGTCTGTCGGCACCTCTCCGTACGCCGGCGCCGTCTGGGCCAGAGGGACGACACCAGTCGCCACGATGGCGAGGGCCGCGATTGTCTTGCGCGTCTTCAGGAAGGTCATCTCTTCTTCGGGCTCCTATTCTTGATCCCCGATCCGGATGGACGAGGGTTCGGGGCCTGCGGTCGTATTCCTTCTCGTGCCGCGTCGCTTGGGCGCACCTCTGGCCGCGGCCTACGAGGAACCTTGGCTGCTCAGCAGGCCCGCCAGCTCTTTGGCGTTCTGCTGCGCGTAGTCCCTGTAGCAGTTGTCTAGAAGCGGATTGGCGCTGTGCAATCGGGCATTCGTGCTGGCCTGACTGAGCGAAAGGGCGATATTTATCGAGACTAGCGTTCCGCAGGTCAGCAGCGCTAACCCGCAGCAACCGGTGGGGCGCCCTGCTCACCCAGCGCTACGCCAGCTAAGCTAAGCGGAGCGCCTCGTTTACTCTCGCGAGAGAGTGTTCGTTAGTCCCCACCCAGGGATGGTCTAGTGGCCCTTCCTGGGAGGCGGATCGTCAGAGTTGGCCTCGACGACCTCGAGTGACTCGACAGAAAAATATCCCTGCACGATGTCATCGATTAGGTAGGTGTGAGAGAACGTTCGCCTGGTCCCAGAATAGCCATCGGTAGCCGAGACGAACACTTCCAGCTCAGCTCTATCGCCCAGCGTCAGAAAGTCTCGCATGCTCGCCGTGCGGGCAGCGAGTGCTTCCTTGATAGAAGTCGGGAGGAAAACCGTGTAGGGGCTCGTGATTTGCTGTGGGTCGAGAGTAAATATCCAGCCGTCCCGTCCGCGGATATAGTCGACGCAGTTATCGACACTGCTAAGAGAAATTTCGAAGGCCAAACGACTATTGGGATAAATCAACGAAGCGGCTTCCAGTCCTTTGATTCGAAGCCTAGCGACTGCCCTGACTTCAGAGATGCCCCTTCGCCTTTTATTCAGGACCTTGAAACGCTGAGGGCGCCCCCAGGCATGAAGATCGGTAGGCACGACCGTAATACTCTTTGAGATAACCACTTTCGGACCCAGATAGCGAGCTATCGCCCACCACGACAATAGAGACCCAAGAATTCCAAGGATGAAACCGATTACTAGATCCACGCGGCGCTTACCTGTTTACCAATCCGCCAGAACGTCATCATGATCAACCTTAAACAAGCTTGATCCAGCAATTGCATTTGCGATGACGGCATTTCGATGGCTCACCATTGTGAAGTTGGGATCGGCTAGTCCATGGC
>DASZDG010000014.1:0-7030 GCA_035942255.1 Actinomycetota bacterium
CTCCTGAACCTCGTGGACCGCGATTGCACGCCTGAGCTCGCGGCCCGCATCCTCGCCCCGAGGTGACGTGCGCGCCCCCGGCAGGACTCGAACCTGCGCTCCCACCGCTAGCGACCGGTTCCTGGTCGCGACCTACTACGACGATCCGGCGGTCTACCCCAGGGCGCCCGGCAACTCGGGCTTCTGCACGAAGTACCAGCACAGCGCCGCCCACGTGATGGCGGTAGCGAGCGTCTGGTCGTCGGGGCGCATCGTGCGGCGCCAGAGAGCGCGCGCGATCTTCCCCTTGATCCCCGGCCCGACCTCGAGCGGTGCCTGCGGCGCGTCGATGCCGCAGATGTGCGACATGAAGCCGTGGAGGCCGTCGTACCAGTCGTCGTTGCCGGGGATCGCGTAGATCGGGCAGTCGAGGTCTCGGTACGGGCGGAAGAACTTCTTGTCGCAGCCGCGGAGCTCGCCGGCCCGGTCCGTGACGTCGCTGGCGATGATCGCGAGCTCGGCCCCGTCCGCCTCGCGAGCAGCGGGGGCACGACCGCGTACTGGCTCGCATTCCGTCGCCCGGTCGCCGAGGAGGAGGAAGGAGACCGGCCCGCCGGTCTGTCGATCGGTGGGCGGCAAGGACAGCCAGTTCTTCCCGGCGGCCGAGCGTGTCAAGCACTGCTGAGCACTCGCTCCCTCGGTCCCGAAGCGCGCGTTCCTGCCGCCTCCCGGGAGAGATGCTCCGTGGTGCGGCCGGTCGATGCACCTGGCCGTTGCGACGCGTTTCGAGCGAATCATCCTGCAAACGACGACGTTCAACGCCGCCTGAGGATCGCGGGGGGGTGGTCGCCGATTGGTACCGTGGGCGCGGTGGAGACGGCGAGAGCAGCATCACGACCACCGGCCGCGCATTCCCGATGCCCGGACGGCGAAGCCGCCACTGCGCGCACCGGGTCTCTTCGTATAGGTTTGCGACTGGTCGTGTACTGGGGGGCTCGGATCCGACGCTGGTTGTCGCGCTACATCGGATCAATGCGGCCGTTTTTGGGGTACCACACGCCAGACAGGAAAGTGGCACTATTCGCCGAATACTGCGAGATTCGGCTAGGTTTGCCCCCGTTCCCGACAGGAACCCGCTCATCTCTGACGATTCGTCCGCATGGCGCAGCCTGACGACCGTGTGAGAGATGGCGCTGACGTGCCGATGCCCCGCGTGTTCTCGGACGTCGGGGCACTCCTGTCACACCCCGAGCTCTGGGCCGACTGGCTCTCGAACCACAAGGATCGCGCTCGGCTGTTCGCGGAGACGTTCGAGTTGGTCGTCCGCATAGGAGCGCACACCGGCTGGCCGCCGCAAGAGGTTCTCGAGCGGCTCGGATGCGACACGAAGACCGAGCAGCAGCTCGAGGGGTTCGAACCGGAGCGGTTGCGTCGATGCGCGGCGTACATGGGGTGGGTGGAGACCCTGCTCGGCGAGCTGGACCTCGCGGCGGATAAGCAGCTGACGGTGTCCGGCGCCGCACGGCTGTTCGTGGTCGCCGACCAGGACGTCGAGAAGGCTGACGCGTTGATGAAGGCCGGCACGTTCGCCGCCCTCGACTACTTGCGGCTGGGCGAGCTCGACGAAGCTTGGGAGTGCGCAACGCGTCATGCACGGGGTCCCGCGGGCGAGCACGCCCGGTACGTGCACGATCACAACCCGTTCCATGACAGCGCCACCCCGCACGTCAGCCCCGAACGTCACGGCATGCTGAGGGAGGCCGACGCGGTCGCGCTGCTCGGCCCGCGGGTGACCCGGAGGATGGCCGAGCACATCGAGGAGTGCGGCGTCTGTCTGCGCGCCTACGGACGACGCCGTCAGGATCCGCGCTGGACCGAAAGCAGCGAGGATCCAGAGCGGGCCGTCGCCGCGGGCTAACGTCTGAACATCTGCGTTGCTCGTGGGTCAGTCCTTACGACTCGCCGCGTCGTGCTGCACGTCCATCTTGGTCCCAGTCCCCTCGCCCTCGGGCTCCTGATTCCCGCCACGTCGAGCGCGGGTTTCGACATTGCGATCTTCGGGCGCGCCGGCGCGGCGGAGCCACGCGAGTACCTCATCGGCTGGTCCGGGCCCGGCGGCAGCGTCGCCGTACAGCGCGGCATCCGGTGGTTCGAGGGCCCGGAGAGCATCGACGACGTACCTGACGAACTGGTCGACCGGATCGGCTCCGGCGAGCCGCTGTTGGTCACCGCGACTCTCCGCGGGGCGATCGCGAAGCGCGCGGACCTGATCGAGTCGCTTCTCGGGTGCCGCACGGGCGGTTCCGACACGATTCTGCTCGCGTGCGAGAACGATCCCAAGTCCGAGTACGGGCGACTCGCGGACCTCGCAACGGCGATCGGCGGCCAGTCACTGCGAACCGTCGTGAACCGCATGTGCATCAAGCGATCACGCGACAGCGACGGTCGACGGCGTGTCTCTGCTCATCCGCTCGGCGAGTGGCTGATCGAGCGGCCAGCCCGCAGCAGTTCGGTCATCACGGCCCTCGCCTCCGCCGCGGACGTCGAGATCGTGGATGACATCGACGCGCGCCGCGATCGAAAGATCTGGATGGTCAACGGCGCCCACCAGGCGCTTGCCCTGATGGCGCGCAGGGGCGGGAAGCGACACCTGCAGACCGCCGCCCGCGAGCCCGAGGTGCTCGCCCGCCTTTCCCACATCCATGCCGCCATGAACGAGGCGCTGCGGCACCGGCACCCAGGGCTCGACGGCAACCTCGAGTACGGGCTCAGGCACGTGACGGCGTACTGCGAGCATCCCGACAGCGTGAAGCGAGTGCTCGGGGCCTTTCAGCGAGCCGACCTGTCGACGTTCTTCGGGAACCTCAACGAGCGCGTGGCTGAGCCGGCGAGGATCTGCTATCGGGAGGGGTGGTCGGTCGAGCCGCTCAAGTTCCCCTTCGACGTACTCGAGCGCCTGGTCGTCACGGTCGACCGCTTCGAGGACGGCCGCGAGATCCGCCGGGGCCGGGTCAAGCTCCGCGCCGCCCACGACGACCGCGCGCTGGACGCCTACGAGTCGCTGCTCACGGGCTGGATGGACGATGTCGAGATCGGGCGGCGCCTGCGGACGTTGGAGACGCGCCTCAGCGACCACCGCCGCGCGTGGCCCGCCTAGCCCTCCGCCACGACCTGGAGCGTATGGAGGGTCCACCGCACGACGCGACCGTCCTCGCCGTGGATGACGTGCACCGTCCTCCGCTCACGCGCGAACGCCGTTCCCGCGTTCTCCGCTTCAGCATGGGAGTCATGCCACGACAAGACGCGGTCGCCCTCGAGCTCGTTCGCCCACGCGCCGTTGCGGTACACGGTGTGTATCCATCCTCCCGTCATCCCTCTGGTGCGTCCGCTGATGGAACGCGGAGAAATACCGTACTGATTCATGATCGCTTGCGTACTCCTGAGCTTCCGCGAGGTCGTTGCGGTGCCAGGGCCGAGACGCAGCACAGCGAAGCCTGGTCCCGATGCGCGCGCATCCAGGACCGCAGCGGGGCGTCGGGGGGTGAGTTGTCGTCCATCTCAACAGCCGGCCGACCAAAGGCCGCACCATAAGAACGGATGGAGACGCCGCAGCGTGACGCGGTCGTACACGTCCCGACCGGCATCGACATGATGCGGGGTCCGAGCGCCCCCGGCAGGACTCGAACCTGCGACCCACGGCTTAGAAGGCCGTCGCTCTATCCAGCTGAGCTACGGGGGCGTGCGGCGAGAGGGTGGCACACCCCGTTTCCGTCCGCGATACGAACTAATGTTCGATTGGTGAAGCGGTGTCCGAAGTGCTGCGAGATGAAGCCTCTCGAAGCCTTCCACCGCTGGGCGCGTCGCGATGGCAGGCAGGTCTACTGCAAGGCGTGTCGCAAGGCTTACGACGCGGAATGCTACGCCCGGACGAAGCACCGCCGCAAGCCGTTCGCCGACAGACACACCGCGCGCCAGCACAGCCGCCGGAAGCTGCTCGCTGAGATCGAGAAGTGCGAGCTTGTCTGCGCGAACTGCCACGCGCTCCGGACGGTGGCGCGGAGCCAGGAGCGCCGGGCCGTGCGCGCGGGTTGACGCGCAGTCGGGGCGGCCGGAATCGAACCGGCGACCTCTGACTCCCAAAGCCAGTGCTCTACCAGGCTGAGCTACGCCCCGCGGTCCCGGAAGGGTGACAGGTGCTCTCGGCCGGCGGGCGTGGTTCTTGAACGGGGCCGGACGGGGGTCTGGGCAATGGCGCATAACCACGTCGAACGGACGTCCACCAGGCGGATCCCGACTGGTGGGTCCGGTGGGAGAGCCCGATCAACGGGGCGACACGCACTGTCCCCATCGGAGACCACTCGCCGCCATGACGAACCGCCGCCTTCGTCGGGTGCTCGGCCTTCTGCCGCTCGCGCTCGTCCTCGCCCTTCCCGCCGCTTCCGCGAGCGCTGCTTCCTACTCCGCGAACTCGGCGGGGACGCTCGCCGGCCCGCTCGCCCGCGCCGCCGCCACCGGCGACTGCAGCGCCGCCCAGAGCTCGCCCGCCGACGCCGGCCCCCAGCAGCTCGAGGCCGCCGCCCTCTGCCTCGTCAACCGCGAGCGCACCTCTCGCGGGCTCTCCGCGCTTCGCCCGAACGGCATCCTCGACCGCGCCGCCCGCAACCACTCGCGCAACATGGTCCAGCAGAGCTTCTTCGCCCACGACTCGCTCGGCGGGGCGTCCGTCATGGACCGCGTCCGGCGGCGCGGCTACCGCAGCGGCGGCCGGCTGATGGTCGGCGAGAACATCGCCTGGGGCTCCGGCTCCTACGCCACGCCGGCGGAGATCGTCGACGGCTGGATGAACAGCCCCGGGCACCGGGCCAACATCCTGCACCGCTCGTTCCGCGAGATCGGCGTCGGCGTCGCGATCGGCGCCCCGCGCCCGACGCACGGCCAGCCGGCCGCCACCTACACGACCGACTTCGGCGCCCGAGGCTAGAGCGGCCGCGGCGGGCGCCGCGCGCCGCGCGGGGGGCGCGGTTCGTAGGATCGGCGCCTCCATGCCCGAGATCCGGCCGCTGCGCGCCCTCCACTACGACCCGTCCGACCTCCAGGACGTCGTCGCCCCGCCCTACGACGTCATCGACGACGACCTGCGAGCGGACCTCGCGTCGCGCTCGCCGCACAACGTCGTGGAGATCGACCTGCCGAAGGGCGACGACCCGTACGGCACCGCGGCGCGGCTGTTCGCCGAGTGGCAGGAGAGCGGCGTCCTCCGGCGCGACGAGGCGCCCGCGCTCTGGGTCCTCACCCAGGACTACACGGGCCCGGACGGCGCGCGGCGCACGCGGACCGGGTTCTTCGCCGCCGTCAAGGTCGAGGACTACGGCCCCGGCCGCATCCGCCCCCACGAGCGGACCCATCCCGGCCCGCGGGAGGATCGGCTCCGCCTGACCCGCGCGACGAACGCGAACCTCTCCCCCATCTTCAGCCTCTACTCCGACGCCGACGGCCGCGCGCGAGAGGCGCTCGAAGGCGTCACGAGAGACGAGCCGTGGGCGACCGTCACCGACGACGACGGCACCGTCAACCGCCTCTGGCGGGTCGCCGAAGGGGAGACGACGGAGACGCTGAGCGACGTCGTCGCGAACGCCGAGCTGCTCATCGCCGACGGCCACCACCGCTACGAGACCGCGCGCGTCTACGCGCAGGAGGCGGGAACGCCGGAGGCGCAGTGGGTCCTGATGAACCTCGTCGCCCTCGAGGACCCCGGCCTCCCCGTCTTCCCCACCCACCGCCTCGCGAAGGGCCGCGGCCTCGACCGCTACGAGGCCCTCGCCACCACGCTGAAGGAGCGCTTCGAGATCGAGGAGGTCCCGCTCGAGGAGCTCGCGCCGCCCGCCTCGGACGGCGAGCCGGAGTTCGGCTACCTCGACAGCCACTTCCGCAGGGCGTTCCGCCTCCGCTACCGCGGCGGCGACGCGCCCGGGCTGAGCGGGCCGCTCGCGACGTTCGACACCGCGGTACTCGAGGCGCTGATCCTGAAGGGGCCGCTCGCCCTGACCGACGACGACATCGACCACCTCCACGACTTCGCCTACGCCCGCGACGACGCCGAGGCCAAGCGGCTGGTGCTCGACGGCGAGTACGACGTCGCGTTCCTCCTCCGCCCGCCGCCGGTGAGCACGATCCGACACATCGCCGGCGCCGGCCAGAACATGCCGCCCAAGTCGACGTACTTCTTCCCGAAGGTGCCGACCGGATTGCTCTTCAACCCCCTCGGGAACCCAGGAGTACGATGAGTCACATGAAGGCAGTCGCGCGCCGGACCGGGACGTACCGCCACATGGTCGACATCCGGTCCCACCACGTCTCCGTCGACGAGCCGCTCGACGCCGGGGGCGACGACACCGCTCCCAGCCCGCAGGAGCTCCTCGCCGCGAGCCTCGCGTCGTGTACGGCGATCACGATCGAGATGTACGCCGCCCGCAAGGGCTGGGACCTCGGCTACGTCGAGGTCGAGGTCGAGTACACGCCGGCCGAGCGCGGGTGCCCGACGAAGTTCGACCTCATCATGCGCCTGCCGGAGGAAGCCTCCGACGAGCAGCTCGAGCGCCTCAGGATCATCGCCGCGAAGTGCCCGGTCCACCGGACGCTCGACGGCGAGGTCATGTTCAACGAGCGTGTCGAGCGGCTCCAGCTCCAGACGAGCTGACGAACTCGCCGCCGCGCTGCGCGGCGTCCTGCTCGATCCGCACGAGGCCTCGGCCCTCGACGTCCACGGCCGCACCGACGCGGCGGTGCTCGTCCCGCTCTTCGTCGGCGACGACGGCGAGCCGCACCTGGTCTTCACGAGGCGCCGGGACGACCTGCGCCGGCACGCCGGCGAGATCTCGTTCCCGGGCGGCCGGCGCGACGAGGGCGAGGCGCTGGTCGACACCGCCCTGCGCGAGGCGCACGAGGAGGTCGGGCTTCCGCCCGAGGCCGTCCGCCTGCTCGGCGCCCTGCCGCCGACGCCGACCTTCGTCAGCAACTACGCGATCTACCCGTTCGTGGGCGTGATCGAGGC
>DASZDG010000015.1:0-64080 GCA_035942255.1 Actinomycetota bacterium
GATCTGGTGCGTCTTCCCCTCACGGATGAGGTTCCGGACCGCCGGGGTCGCGACCAGCACCTCGGCGGCCACGACACGGCCCTTGTTGTCGGCCGTCGGCAGCAGCTGCTGCGAGACGACCCCGGCCAGCGTTCCCGCAAGCTGCACCCGGATCTGCTGCTGCTGGTGCGGCGGGAAGACGTCGATCACACGGTCGACCGACTGGGGGGCGTCCTGCGTGTGGAGCGTCCCGAACACGAGGTGGCCTGTCTCGGCTGCGGTGAGGGCCGCGGAGATCGTCTCGAGGTCGCGGAGCTCGCCGACCAGGATGACGTCGGGGTCCTGCCGGAGCACGTGCTTCAGAGCGTGCTGGAAGGCGTGGGTGTCGGTGCCGACCTCACGCTGGTTGACGACGGCCTTCTTGTGCTTGTGGAGGAACTCGATCGGGTCCTCGACGGTCATGATGTGCTCCGCCCTCGTGGAGTTCACGATGTCGACGAGGCCCGCCAGCGTCGTCGACTTGCCGGAGCCCGTGATGCCGGTGACGAGCACGAGGCCCCGTCGCAGCGCCGCGAACTCCTTGACCGACTGCGGGAGGCCGAGTGTGTCGAGCGACTTGATCTCGAACGGGATGACCCTCATCACGCAGCCGACCGCGTCGCGCTGCTGGAAGACGTTCACGCGGAAGCGCGCCTTGCCCGGGAGCGAGTACGAGATGTCCAGCTCGAGCTTGTCCTCGAAGATCTCCCGCTGGCGCTGCGTGAGGATCGAATAGACCATCTCCTGGAGGTCCTGCGCGAACAGGACCCGGTAGCCCTTGATCGGGCGCATCTCGCCGTGCACGCGGATCGTCGGAGGTACTCCGACGGTCAGGTGGAGGTCCGAGGCGCCCTGCTCGAGCACCTGCATGAGGAAGTCGGCGAGGCTCGGCTCCTTCTCCTCCTCCTCGGGCTCCTCTTCCTCTGCCTCGAGGGCCTCGACGAGCGGCAGGTCGTCGGCCCGGAAAGCCGACATCCCGTTGCCGTTGCCGTTCGGCCCCGCGCCGGGCGCCGCCGGCGCCTTGGCGGCGGCGGTGTACCAGCGGTCGATGGCGGAGGCGAGGTCGGAGCGATAGGCGGCGGCCGGCGCGACGGGGCGGCCGGTCGCGTTCTTCAGCTCCTCGACCGCGAGGTGGTTCGTCGGCTCGGCCATCGCTACGACGACCGTCCCGTTCTCCACGCGCATCGGCAGCACGAGCTGGCGCCGGGCGAGCTCCTCGGGGACCGCGGCCATCGCCTCGGCCGAGGGCGGCTCGTTGCGGGTGTCGAAGAAGCGCAGCCCGATCTGCAGGGCGCGGGCGCGCACGAGATCGCGCTCGGTGAGCACCCCGCCTTCGAGGAGCACCTTCCACGCGGACTTACCGGTGTTCGCCTCTTCCTGCGACGCGAACGTGAGCTGGTCCGACGTGACCAGCCCCTGCTCGAGCAGCACATCCGAGAGCTGCCGTGGACCGTTCGACATTCTCTTGCTCCCTCTTAGTCGAGCCCCAAGGAACTACGGCGTCCGGAACGGACGCGTGCGCGTCCGCAACCGGAGCCTTCGAAGGTTGTATCGGCGGGCGAGAGGGCCGCCCTAAGCGCAGGGAGAGAGAGTTTTAAACGACGACTCGGAGGATCTCTTCGATCGACGTGAGGCCCATGCGGGCCTTCTCCATCCCGTCCTGGCGGAGCGTGATCATGCCCTGCTCCCGGGCGACGCGGCCCATCGTCTCGGCCGAGGCGTTCTCGGCGACCAGGCGCTCGATCTCCTCGGTGACCGGCATGAGCTCGTGGATCGCCATCCGGCCCTTGTAGCCGGTGTTGCCGCACGACGTGCAGCCGACGGGACGGTAGAGCTTCGGCGGCTCCTCCCCCGGCTCGAACGGGAACTTCGCGTGCGTGAGCTCGTCGACGGACGGCGCGTACGGCTCCTTGCACCGGTCGCAGAGCTTCCGGGCGAGCCTCTGCGCCAGGACGCTGTCGAGCGACGAGGCGACGAGGAACGGCTCGATGCCCATCTCGACCAGACGGGTCAGCGCCGACGGCGCGTCGTTCGTGTGGAGGGTGGAGAGCACGAGGTGGCCGGTGAGCGCGGCCTCGACGGCGATCTGCGCCGTCTCCCGGTCGCGGATCTCACCGATGAGGACGATGTCGGGGTCCGATCGCAGGATCGAGCGCAGGGCGGAGGCGAACGTGAGGCCCGCCTTCGGGTTCGTCTGCACCTGGTTGATCCCCGCGAGCCGGTACTCGACCGGGTCCTCGACCGTGATGATGTTCACGTCGGGCTTGTTCTTGATGTTCAGCGTCGCATAGAGCGTCGTCGACTTGCCCGAGCCCGTCGGCCCGGTGACGAGGATCGCCCCGTACGGCTTCATGTAGGACTCGCGGAACCGCTGGAAGTTCTCCGGAAGGAACCCGAGGTCCGAGAGCTGCAGGAGCACGCTCGACTTGTCCAGGATCCTCATGACGATCTTCTCGCCGTGGACCGTGGGGAGCGTCGCGACGCGGATGTCGATCTGCTTGCCCTGGAGGACGAGGCCGATGCGGCCGTCCTGCGGGATGCGGCGCTCCGCGATGTTGATGTCCGCCATGATCTTCAGGCGGCTCGTGATGCCGGCCTGCACGGACTTCGGCGGGTTCATGACCTCGTGGAGCACGCCGTCGATCCTGTAGCGCACGCGCAGGTCCTTCTCGCCCGGCTCGATGTGGATGTCCGAGGCGCGGTCCTGCACCGCCTGGGTGATCAGCAGGTTCACGAGCTTGATGATCGGGGCGTCCTCGGCCCCCGCAGTGGCGAGCTGTGCCTCGAGGTCGTGGGCCTGCTCGTCGACCTGCTCGGCCGCGGCCTCCTCGACGAGGGTCTCCGCGGTGCGGTCGAGCCTGTAGTGGCGTCCGATGGCGGCGGCGACGTCGGCCTTGGTGGCGACGACGGTCTTCACGTCGCGCTTGCTCATCGCCCGGATGTCGTCGACCGCGACGACGTTCGCCGGGTCGGCCATGGCGACGATCAGGCGCCCGCCGTCGTCGAACCCGACCGGCAGGCAGTTGTGGCGGCGTGCGACCAGCTCGGGGACGAGCGCTACGGCCGAGGAGTCGATCTTGACCTCGCTCAGGTCGACGAACTCGAGGCCGAGCTGCTGCGCCAGGATCGAGACGAGGCCGGCCTCGGTGACGAACCCGAGCTCGATGAGCACGCGGCCGAGCGAACGCTGCCTCTGGGCCGCCTGGTCCTTGGCCTCCGCCAGCTGCTGCTCGGTTACGAGCCGGCGCGCGAGCAGGAGCTCGTCGAGCCCGGCAGCGCGAGGCTTAGAGGTGACGCTCATTCAGCTCCCCCGGCGTGTGTGGATACGTGCCCCTCCCATAGGCCTTTTATCGGCGGCGCCGGGCACGACTGAAGGGTCAGTTGAGGCAAATCCGCCGCGGCCGAGGCCCCCCGATCAGGAGGACACTGCTACCGGCTCGGCCCCCTCGGCGGCGTCCAGCCGCTCGAGGACCCCGAACAGGATGCGGAGCATCAAACCCTTCACGTCCTCGCGAGACCGCGGGTCGCAGGCGACCACCGGGACGCCGTCGCCGAGCCCCAGACGCTCCCGCACCGCGGGCAGCGAGGCCCCCGGCGCGTCGAGGTGGGTCACCCCCACGACGAAGGGGACGTCCGCGTACCGCCGGAAGGTGTCGAGGTGGGCGACGGCCTGCTCCGCGGACCGGTCGTCGGCCGCGTTCACGAGCAGGACGAACCCGATCATGCCCTCCGACAGGACCTCCCACATGACGTCGAAACGCTCCTGGCCGGGGGTCCCGAACAGGAACAAGGCGGGGCCGCGGCCCTCCGGGCCGCCGAGCTGGATGCGGCCGAAGTCCATCGCGACCGTCGTGCTGTCCTTCGTGCCGGAGCTCGTGTGGTCGGAGATCGGCCGCTCGGTGCCGAGGACGGTCACGTCGCTGATCGTCTGGATCAGCGACGTCTTTCCCGCCGCGAACGGCCCCGTCACGACGATCTTCAGCGGGCGCGCAGCGGCGCTCTCGGGCCGCTGCCGGCGCACGATCCCGGCCCTCAAAGGCCCTTCACCCCGTCGATCAGCCGGGAGATGAGGCCTCGCGTCACCTGGTCGTCGTCCTCGATCCGGCGGGGCCGGGGCGGCGCGGGCGGCGAGGCGACGAACGTGCCGCCCGCTGAGAGCCCGGCGACGTCGGCCTCGTCGAACAGCCCGGCGAGCTCCCGTGCGGCGGTCGAGCGATCGACCTCCGGGGTGTCGCCGAACGGAGGGGTGCCGAACCCGCCCGGGAAGGCGCTCTCGGAGACGGCGTCGTCGAGGAACGGATCGGGCGGGGGCTCCGGCTGAGCGACGGCGGCGGGCTCGGGCGTCGCGACCGCCGCGGGCTGGGGCTCCGGATCGGGCGCTGGCTCCACGAACGGCTCCGGCTCGGGGGCCGCGAACGGCTCCGGCTCGGGGGCCGCGGCGACCACATCCTCTTCCCGGGGTGTGTCTGACACGTCAGACACGACTGTCATGTCTGTCATGTCTGACGCCTCCGCCGAGACACCTACATCGCGATCGGGCTCCGGCTCGGGCACGGCGGCGGCTCCCTCGGCGAGGCGCACGAGCCCGGCGGCGGCCAGGCCGTAGAGGACCTTCATCGTCGCGATGTCGTCGAGCCCGGCGGCGAGAGCTATGTCCCGAACGGGCCGGTGGCCGTCGACCATCACGAGCACCCGCCACTCCGACGGGCTGATGTTGATCTGGACCGCGCCCTCCGGGGGCTGCGGCGCCATGACCAGGACGGCTTCCTCGGAGGGGACGAGCGTCTTGATCTCCGCCAGCTCGTCGAGCCGGCGCGCGACGTGCTCGAGCAGGTCCTCGACGGAGATCCCGTCGCCGCCGGCCGGGCCCGCGGCCCCCGGCTCCCACGAGAACTCGCCGTCGCCCCACCGCATGAGGTCGAACGCGACGTCGCGTGCATCGCCGGCGGCCCGTACGTCGCCGTCGCGGAAGAACAGCCTCCCGCTCCCGGCGTCGCGGGTGACGTCGAGGCGCCCCGTGCGGCGGGCGGACCCGATCAGCCGGAGGACGTCGGGCAGCGTGAAGTCGTCGAGGGTTCCGGTGAGCATGTCGTCTCCTTCTTGGAGCATCGCCGAGGCGATGCTTCGATCTCCTCCTGTGGGGAGCTAGTGCCAGCTCGCGACCGGCGTGGCGGAGGCCTCGGCGGGCGCAGGGGGCTCCTCGCCCACGACCGCGAGTCCGGCCGGCGTGTGGAGGGTGTCGCTGACGCCTGCGGTCATGACGGCTCCGACCCGCTCGGCGATGCGCCGCATCTCGAAGAGGACGAGGCCGACCTTCGCCCCGCGGGCGGTGACTGCGACGAGGACGGAGTCGGGCCCGGCAGCCATCAGGATCACGTGGCCCTTGGGTCCCTCGATGAAGACCTGGGCGAGCTCACCCTTGCCGAGCTCCGACGCCGCCCGCTCTCCCAGCGTCAGCAGCGCCGCGCTCATCGCGGCGAGCCGGTCCTCCTCGACGTTCGGGGGCAGAGCCGATGCCATCGGGAGGCCGTCGGCGCTCACGACGGCGGCGGCCTCGACCTCTGAAGAGATCGCCAGGAAGTCGTCGAGCGCGAGCGCGAGAAGGTCGGCCTTGGTCATGGGGGGGTCCTCCGTTTCGTCCTGCGGTCCGGCGGGGGGAGTAGTCCTGATTACCTAGTCACCTTCGGCAGGACCGCCGAAAACCTTGAATCAGCCCCGCAGAGGGTCGTGGCTTCCGCGTGCAGAGCGTCGGGCCGTCAAGCGGCTTCGAGCGCGGTCGCGTCCGAAGGGGCGACGGCGCCGACCTGCATGATCGGCGACCTCACCAACGCGACGGTCAAGACGGCGAAGGCGACGGCGGAAAGGGCCACGACGGCGGCCGCGAACGCCGGCTGCGTCACGGCGACCAGGATCCCGATGGTCCCGCACAACGCCGCTGCTCCGTAGAGCCGCAGGGCGACGCCGCGTACCGGCACGTCACGCTGCAGGAGGCGATGAGAGACGTGGTCGAGGCGAGCGCCGATGACGGGCTCGCGGCGGAGGATCCGCCCGAGCGTCATCACGGTGGTGTCGAGCACGAACAAGCCGAGGATGATCACCGGAACCGCGAACGCGATGTGCGAGTTGACACCCGGGAAGTCCGCCTTGACCGCCAGCACCGCGAGGCCGAAGCCGAGGGGCAGGCTTCCGGTGTCCCCCATGAAGATCCGGGCGGGGTGGAAGTTGTGTCGCAGGAACCCGGCGCACGCCCCTGCGAGCCCGAACCCGAGCAACGACACGAGCTGCTGGCCGAAGACGATGCCGACGATGCCGAGCGACGCGGCGGCGATTCCGCCGACCCCCGCGGCGAGCCCGTCCATGTTGTCCATGAAGTTGAACGCGTTCGTGATCCCCACGATCCACAACACCGTGAGCACGAGGTCTAGCGCGCCGCTCTGAATGCCGCTCACGTTGTCGAGCGGCGACATCCGGATGCCGCCGGCGAAGACCATCACGGCGACGCCGATCTGCACGACCAGCCGGAGCCGCTCGCTGATGTCGTATCTGTCGTCCACGAAGCCGACGACGCAGAGGATCGCCATCCCGGCGAGCAGGACCGCGGACTCCTTGAAGGCGTCGGCGCCGACGAACGCGACGAGCCAGCCGGTCAGGATGCCGAGCCCGCCGAGGTACGGGATCACGCGGCCGTGCACCTTGCGCGCCGAGGGCCGGTCTTCCATCTGGAGGATCCCGGCGAGGCGCCCGGCGAGCGGCGTCGCAGCGTAGGAGATCGCGCCCGCGACGACGGCGACTGCGAGGATGGCGGTGGGGCTCATCGCGACCGCCCGGCGCATTCGGCGCATGACATAGGCTTCGCTTCCATGGCCTCGACAGTGGCGGCGCGGTCCGGCGCGACGGAGTCTGCGTACAGCCCCGCCACGTTGAGTCGCCCGTCCCCCGCGGCCTCGCCTACTACTCCCATGTCGACAGCTCCCATTACGGCCGGGACCTCCGGCCGGCCTCCCACACCTAATCGGCGGCGGGCGACGGCGCCTTGAGGAGGGGGGACGCTCGCGACCCCCTGAAGCGGCTGGCGGCCGCGCGCAGGGCCGTCCTCCTTGCGCTCGTGTTCGGGGTGCCGGTCTTCATCCTCTGGGGAGTCGCCCTCGACGCCTTTCTGCTGCCGAAGGTGGCGCTCCTCGCCGTCACCGTGGCACTCGCCGCGAGCTTGAAGGCCGTAGAGGTGGTGCTGGGAGGGGCATGGCGCGGGTTGCGGGCTGCGGCGCTTCCGGTTGCCTTCGTCGCCTTTCCCGCGGCGGTTGCGTGGGCGGCGAGCGACTACCGGCGGTGGGCCCTGCTGGGAGAGGAGTCGAGGCTGGAGGGCCTCGTGCCCGTCCTGCTGGTTGCCGCCGCGGGGCTCCTGCTCACCGATGCTTTCCGCGGCGACTACCGCGCCCCCGCGTGGACGTTCGTCGCATCGGCGACCATCGTCGCGCTGTACGAGCTCGTGCAGTCCGTCGGGCTCGACCCGCTGGACATCCCGATCGCTCAGTACGCCCCCTCGACCATCGGACAGTCGAACTTCGTCGGCGGGTTCCTGGCGGCGGCGCTGCCGCTTGCACTTGCCGCGTGGACGTCGGCGTCGGGGGCCGCTCGCGCCGCCGCCATGGGGGCCACGGTCGTCCTCGTGCTCGGCATCTTGCTGGCGTTCTCTCAGGGCGGCTGGGCCGCCGCCGCGGCCGGCGTCTCCGTGTTCGCGGGTCGCCGTCTCCGCGACCGCCACCGGCGCGCTCCCCTGGCCGGCGTCGTGGTGGCCGCCGCGGTCGCGGGCCTAAGCGTCGGCGTCGTCCTGTTCAGCTTGGTCGACCCGTCACATCCCGCCGTTCCGGATACCGCCCGCTCCCGGGGGCTGTGGTGGAGGTCGGCGATCCAGATGGCCGCGGAGTCACCGGTGTGGGGACACGGCCCGAACGTCTACGCGATCGAGGGGCCGCACGACCGGACCGCGACAGACGCGCTGTCGCACGACACGCTCGTGGAGGACGCGCCTCACTCGGTGCCCCTGTCGCTGCTCGCCAATCACGGTCTCCTCGGCCTCGCCGGCTTCGCGGGCGTCTTCGTGTGGGCGGCGCGGCGCGTCGCGCGCGCCGCGCCGTCTCCCGTCACGGATGGGCTCGCTGCGGGGGCCGCTGCCTACTTCGCCCAATCCCTGGTGAGCGTCGACTCGCCCGTGCTGCAGCTCGCGCTCTGGGTGTGCATCGCGGGGATTGCCGCATCGACGGAACGCGCGGCAGCGGAAGAACGAAACGGGCCACGGGCCGCGGCCCCCGCACGGCTTGCCGCCGGCGCCGCGATCGTCCTCGTCCTTCCCGCAGGGGCGGGGTGGTGGAGCTTCGGGGTGCTGAAGGACGACGCGATGGTCCTGGAGGCCATGGAGGAATCGTCCTTCGGGCGGCACGCGGAGGCCAGCGGCACGCTGGAGAAGGTGCTCGACCACCGCAGCTGGGAGCCGTACCGCCGCACGTTCGGGCTCATCCTCGGCAGAGCCACTCTGGACGCCGGCGCGGACGGTGAGGACGAACTCGCCCGCATGAAGCGCGCGTACGCGTACCTGGACGACTTCCCGAACGTGCAGGCGATCGCGGAGTACGCCGGGTTCCTGCACCAGTGGTCGATCTACGACGTCGCCGAGGAAGAGGCGGCGCTCGCCCAGCTCTTTCGCCAGCTGGATCTCGATCCCTACAACCCCACTGCCCGCATCTTGGCCTCCGAGGCGCTGCTCCGCCTCGGCCGCGCCTCCGAGGCCGTCGACGTCCTCGAATTCCTGCTACCGGAGATCGAGGAGGGCTACGCGGTCTCGGCGCGCGTCTGGGGCGCGCTCGCGGTCGCGTACTACCTGGACGGGCGGATCGGCGAGGCTCGCTCCGCCGTCGACTCGGCGCTCGCCTCCGACGGAGGGAAGCCCCCCGCGAAGGACTGCCACGTGCTCGTCGCACGGGAACTGCTGCGGAGGTCGGGCGACGGTGCGACGCGCGACGAGTACCTCGAATCGTCACCGGATCTCTTCGTATGCGCGGCCGCGACCCTCGCGCTGCTCCCGGGATACGACCCGCAGGACGAGGAGCGCTAGCCCGAGCTGCGCGAGTGCGCGTTGATCGCGTGGATCGCCGCCGCCGACATGGCCTCCAGCGGCGCCGCTTGGCCCGTCCAGATCGTGAACGAAGCCGCGGCCTGGCGCACGAGCATCCCGAGTCCTCCCCACGCCTGCGCGCCTGCGGCGCGCGCGGCTTCGCCCAGCGGCGTCGACGGCGGGACGTAGAGGAGGTCGACGACGCATTGTCCCGGCCTGAGCTCGGCCCCCGGAAGCGCGTGCTCGCCCGCGGCCCCCAGCGGCGTCGCGTTGACGACGAGGTCGGCGTTCGCGGCCGCCGCGGGGGCCGCGGGCCACTCCTCCACCCGCACCGACGCACCCTGCGCGAGCTCGCCGAGCGCCTCGGCCTTCGCGGTGTCGCGCGCCGCCACCGCGACCTCGGCAACCTCCAGGTCGTCGAGCGCGCGGACGACCGCGCGAGCCGCGCCCCCGGACCCGAGCACGAGCGCGCGCTTGCCGCGCGCGTCGAACCCCGCGTCCCCGGCGAGGAACTCCGAGAACCCGTCGACGTCGGTGTTGTGGCCGACGAGACGGTCGCCGATCCTCTGGATCGTGTTGACCGCGCCCACGCGGCGCGCGTCGCCCGACAGCTCGTCCAGGTGCTCGACCACGCTCTCCTTGTGCGGCATCGTCACGTTCGCGCCCATCGCGCCGAGCGCCCTCAGCCCCCGCACCGCGTCGCCCAGCAGCCGCGGCTCCACCGGCCACGACAGGTACGTCCAGTCGAGCGCCACGCGCCGGAAGCCGACGTTGTGGATCACGGGCGACAGCGTGTGCTCGAGCGGCCACCCGAGGATGCCGACGAAGCTCGAGCTCCCGGTCCCCTTCACGAGCAGCCCAGCGCCTCGTAGGCGGCCTTGTCCACCAGGAACTCGTCGTAGGTCTCGCTGAACGCGTGGCGGCCGTCGCAGTCGGCGAGCACGTAGAACAGCCACTCGCCCTCCGCGGGCTCGGCGGCGGCCTGGAGCGCCTCCTCGCCCGGCGCGCCGATCGGCGTCGGCGGCAGCCCCGGGTAGAGCCTCGTGTTGTAGGGCGAGTCGATCGCGAGCTCCGAGACCGTCAGCCCGAGCTTGTGGTCGCCGATCGCGTAGTTCACGGTCGCGTCGATGCCGAGCTTCTCGCCGATCTCGAGCCGGTTGTAGATCACGCGCGCGACCTTCGGCCGCTCGGAGTCGAGCTTCGCCTCGGCCTCGATCATCGACGCGATCACGAGCGCCTCGTAGCGCGAGTACCCGAGCGACTCCGGGAACGAGAAGTCGATCGGAGCGACCCTCTCCTCCATCTCCTCCACGAGCCGCCGGGCGACCGAGACCTCGTCGTCGTCCTCGCTGACCTGGTACGTCGACGGGAACAGGAGGCCCTCGTGGTTGTCCGACCCCTCGGGCAGCAGCGACGACCGGACCTTCCCGTTCTCGAGCACCTTCAGGAAGCGCTCGCCGGACAGGTCCGTCTCCTCCTCGAGGATCCGCGCGAAGTCCTCGAGCCACAGCCCCTCGGGGAACGTGACGTTCACGAACTCCGGCGCCGGCGGCGCCTTCCGAAGCTGCGCGAGCGCGTCGCGCGCGGTAAGGCCCGTCGGGAGCTCGTAGCTCCCCGCCTGGATGTCCTCCGCGCCGCCGTCGAGGTACGCGGCTATCCGGAAGCCAAACGCGGACTCGATCACGCCCCTCGCCTCGAGCAGCTTCCCGATCGTCTCGACCCCCGCACCCTTCGGGATCTCGAACGCGACCGGCTTGCCGGGATCGCTGTTGCCCCACACGCCGATCGAGCGCAGGTAGACGTTGGCGGCGACCGCGGGGACGGCGAATATCCCGGCGAGGATCACGAGCAGCAGGACGACGCGGCCCCGGCGCGTGAGGCTCACCGGCGGCCGTCCAGGTATCCCTGCAACATCACCGACGCCGCGACCGCGTCGCGCATCGCCTTGCGGGCCGCGCGGCCCGCACCTCCGGCGCGCAGCGACCGCTCGGCGATCACCGTCGTAAGGCGCTCGTCGTGCTCGACGACCTCGACCGTCAGCGCGTCCCGCAGCGCGGCGACGAAGGGAGCGGCGTCCTCGACGGCGCGCTCCTCGGCTCCTCGGAGAGACAGCGGCTTGCCCACGACCACGAGCGTCGCGCCCTGCTCGGCCACCAGCTCGGTCAGCCTCGCCACCGGGTCCGTCGTAGAGACGTCGATCACCTCGAGCGGGCGGGCGAAGGACGTCTCGAGGTCGGCGACGGCCACGCCCACGCGCCGCTCCCCCGGGTCGACGCCGAGGATCACGGGCGCAGGGCTTGCCGTGCCTGCTCGGCGACCACCTCTAGCGCCTCGTCGACCTTGCCGGCCGCCGGGCCCCCGGAGATCGACAGCTCGGGCTTCCCGCCCGCGCCGCCGCCGAGCAGCTGCGCGCCCGGAGCCAGCAGGTCGCGCGCCGACAGCCCCCGCGACACGAGGTCCTTCGTCAGCGCAGCGACGAGGTTCGCGCGACCGTCGGCCGCCGCACCGAGCACGACCACGGCAGAGCCGAGGCGGCCCTTCAGCAGCTGCGCGAGCTTCCGCAAGTTGTCGACGCCGAGATCGCGGCGCGCCACGACGAGCCGTGTCCCGTCGACGTCTTGCGCGGCGTCCGCCAGCGCCGCCGCGTCGGCCTCTATCGACCGCTGCTCGGTCTCGGCGAGCTTGCGCTCGAGCTCCTTGTGCGACGACACGAGGCGCTCGACGCGCTCCGCGACCTCGTCGGGGTTCGTCTTGAGCAACGTCGCGGTGCGCGCGAGGACGGCGAGCTTCGACTCGAGGAACGAGAGGCCCTCGCGGCCGACGAGCGCCTCGACGCGGCGCAGGTTCGCGCCGACCGAGCTCTCGCCGGTCACGACTACGACGCCGATCTGGCTCGTGTGCGCCACGTGCGTGCCGCCGCAGAGCTCCTTCGAGTACTCGCCGACCTCGACCACGCGGACGAAGTCGCCGTACTTCTCGCCGAAGATCGCCATCGCCCCGATCGAGCGCGCGTAGTCGAAGCTCGTCTCGTAGGCGCGCACGCCGTCGTCGGCGCCGACGCGCGTCTGCAGCTCGCCGGCGACGTCCGTCAGCTGGTCGCCCGCGAGCGCGTCGAAGTGGTTGAAGTCGAAGCGCAGGCGTCCGGGCTCGACCAGCGAGCCCGCCTGCGTCGCGTGCTCACCGAGCCGGTCGCGCAGCACCCAGTGGAGGATGTGCGTCGCCGTGTGGGCGCGCTCGCACCCGCGGCGGTAGGTCGCGTCGACCCCGAGCTCGACCTGGTCCCCCGTCCTGATCTCGCCCGCGCGCACCTTCACGCGGTGGCCGGTCAGCCCCGGCACGACGCGCCTCGTATCGAGCACGTCCGCGACGCCGCTCGCCGCCCGGATCGTCCCCTGGTCGCCGACCTGGCCCCCGCCCTCGGCGTAGAACGTCGTGCGGTCGAGCACGAGGTCGACGACGTCGCCCTCGCTCGCGACCGCGATGTTCTCGGGGCCCTCGAGGATGCCGATCACGCGGGCGTCACCCTGCAGGTGCTCGTTGCCGACGAACTCCGTGGCCCCGTGCTCCTCCAGCAGCGCGACCGCGGCGTCCACCGACGCGGCCTCCTCGCCGGTCTTGCGGGCGGCACGGGCACGGTTGCGCTGCTCGGCCATCAGGACCTCGAACGCCTCGATGTCGACGTCGAGCCCGGACTCCCCGGCGATCTCGACCGTGAGGTCGATCGGGAAGCCGAAGCTGTCGTGCAGGCGGAACGCCGCGTCGCCGGGCACGCCGGCGCCGAGGTCGCGCGCTTTCCCCATCTCCGACTCCAGGACCCCTAGGCCTTGACGCAGCGTCTCGTCGAACCTCTGCTCCTCGCGCTCGGCGACCTCGAGGATGAAGTCGCGGCGCTCCACCAGCTCGGGGTACGCCGCGCCCATCAGCTCGATCGTCGTCGTGATGAGCGCCGGCAGCACGGGCTCGTTGCGGCCGAGCAGCCGCGCCTCGCGGATCGCACGCCGCATGACCCGGCGCAGGACGTAGCCGCGCTCGGTGTTCGACGGCATCACGCCGTCGCCGATCAGGAACGTCAGCGAGCGCCCGTGGTCGGCGAGGATCCGCAGCCCCCGGTCCGTGCGCGCGTCCGAGCCGTACGTCTTCCCGGTGAGGCTCGAGGCGGTCTGGACGAGCGTCCCGATCGTGTCGGTCTCGTAGATCGACCCCGCGCCCTGGAGGAACTGCGCGAGCCGCTCGACCCCCGCGCCGGTGTCGATGTTCTTGCGCGGCAGCTCCGACACCGGCTCGATCGCCGCGTTGCAGTCGTTCTGCATGAACACGAGGTTCCAGATCTCGAGGTAGCGGTCGCCGTTGCCGATCGGCCCCTGGTCGGACGCGTCGCCGAACCTCTCGCCGAGGTCGACGTAGATCTCCGAGCACGGGCCACACGGCCCCGCGACGCCCATCGACCAGAAGTTGTTCTCCTTGTCCCATCGCAGGATGCGCTCGGGACGCACGCCGACCTCGTCGGCCCACACGCCCTGCGCCTCGTCGTCGGTCTCGTAGATCGTGACCCAGAGCAGCTCGGGGTCGATCCCGAACGACTCCGTGACGAGCTCCCACGCCCATGGGCACGCGTTCTGCTTGTAGTAGTCGCCGAACGAGAAGTTGCCGAGCATCTCGAAGAACGTGAGGTGCCGCGCCGTCTTGCCGACCTCGTCGATGTCGGTGGTCCGGAAGCACTTCTGGATGCTGAGGGCGCGCGGCCACGGCGCCTGCTGCTCGCCGAGGAAGTACGGCTTGAACTGGTTCATCCCGGCGTTGGTCAGCAGCAGCGACGGGTCGTTCGGCACGAGCGACGACGACGGGACGCGGGCGTGCCCGCGCTCCTCGAAGAACGCGACGAACTTCTGACGGATCGTGTTCGAGTCCACCGGCGCGCCTTTCCGGGTCCGGGGTCTAGACGCGGTCGCCCGGCCCGGGGGCCGGCGCCTGGGAAGCTCGGGCGTTCGACTCCTCGAGCTTCTGGTTCACCTTGTCGAGCAGCGTTCCCGTGATCGCGTTCGGGCGGAACCGGTCGCGCTGCTTCCTCATCCAGCGGTCCGCCTGGAGCGCGCCCGCTGCGCCCACGCCGATCCAGAACAGTCGTCTCAGCATGCGCCGAGACTAATCCCTACTGCCCTACCGCTGGGCCCCCAGCAGCTTGCGGCGCGTCTTCTTACCGTTCGCGGGCGCGTCGTCGTCTTCGGCAGAGGCGAGGTCGACCTCGGGAGCTGCCTCTGCGTCGGACTCGAGGAAGCTGCGCAGCGTGCTGACCGCCGACGAGAACTCCGACACGCGGGAGCCGATGTCGCCGACCGCGCTGTGGGCGTGCTCGACCATGTCCTTCGCGCGGTCCCGTGCGTCCGCGACGAGCCGGTCCGCCTCGGCCTGAGCCGACGCCCGCAGGGCCTCCGCCTCTCGCCGCGCCGCTTGGACCGCCGCCTTCGACTCGTACTCCGCCGACTCTCGCATCTGCGCCGCCAGCTCGCGGGCCGACTCCTGCAGCGTCTCGGCCTCGGTCGTCGCGGCCTTCAGCAGCTCCGCCACGTCGTGCTCGACCTTGCCGCGGATCTCGGCGGCCTCGCGCTCCGCGAGCTCCCGCGCCTGGCTCCGCTTGCTCTCGGCCTTCGAGAGCATCGCCGTGACCTCGCCCTCGGCCCGGGCGATCGTCCCCGCCGCGGAGCGCTCCGCCTCGAGGAGCATCTCGCCGGCACGATTCCGCTCGGCGGAGGCATCGGCGGCCGCGACCCGCCGGATCTCGTCGGCCTCCTCCACGGCCTGCTGCCGGGCCGCCGCGGCCTCGGCAGCGGACTGGCGCCGGAGCGCGGTGGCCTCCTTCTGCGTGAGCTCGTACAGGGCCTGGGCCCGGTGCTTGAGCTCGTCCGCCTCCTTCTCCCGCGCGGCCCGCAGCTTTGCGATCTCGTCCTCGGCGCGGGCCTTCAGCGCCGCGGCCTCCTCGCGTGCGGCCGCTCGCACAACCGCGGCCTCCTCGGACGCCTCGTCGCGGAGCTTCGCGGCCTCGGCCTCGGCCTTCGTCCGGGTCTCCGCCGCCTCGCGCCCGGCGCGGCTCTTGAGCTCCTCGGCGCGCTGCTCGCTGCGGCTGCGGCTCTCTGCGACCTCCTTCTCGGCCGTGAGCCGCATCTCCGCGGCCGCCGCGTCGGCGCGCTTGCGGATGTCCACGGCCTCGGTGATAGCGCGGGCCCTGATGTCCGTCGCCTCTTCCTCGGCACGGGCCCGCAGGGCCTGGGCGTGCTCCTCCGCCCCCGCCTTCGTCTCGTCGGCGGTGCGCCGCGCCGTCGCCAGCTCGTCCGCCGCCGACGCGCGGGCCTCGTCGAGCTCGCGTGCCGCCGCCTCGCGGGCGGTCGCGAGCTCGGCGGCGGCGGAGGCGCGGGCTTCGGCCCGGACCGACGCGGCTGCCGCGGTGGCGTCCTCCAGCATCTTCGACGCGGTCGCCTCGGCGTCGGCGGTCATCGTCGCGGCCGCGGACGCTGCCTCCTCGCGGAGCTGTGCGGCTGCGGCTGCCGCCTCTTCGATCGCCCTGGAAGCGGCCGTGGATGCGTCGTCACGCAGCTGTGCGGCTGCGGCTGCGGCGTCCTCGCGCACCTTGGTCGCCGCCGACGTCGCCTCCTCGGTCATGCGGGCCGCGGCGGCCGTCGCCTCCTGGATCGCCCTCGAGGCGGCCTCGGCCGCGTCGGTGCGCGCCTTCCCCACCTCGGCGTCGGCGGCCTCCTTCAGCTCGGTAGCCGCGGCCGCCGCCTCTCGCAGCTGCGCCGCCGCGGCCGCCTCGGCCTCGGACGCCAGCTTCTGGGCGAGCTCGCGCGCGGCCTCCGCGGCCTCGTTCGCCTGCGCGGCCTCGCGGCGCGCCGACCCGAGCATCTCGCCGATCTCGGCCTCGGCCCGGGCACGCAGCTCGCGCGTCTCGTTCTCGGCTCGTTTGCGCAGCTCGTCCGCCTGGGACTCCGCCCGCGCCAGCGCGGCCTCGGCCTCGGCGCGGTGGGCGGCTGCCTCCTTCTTCGCGTCGTTGCGGAGGTCCGCGGCTTCCCGGCCGGCCTGCGTGCGGACCTCGGCCGCCTTCTGGTCGGCGTGGAGCCGGACCTCCGCGGCCTCTTCCTCCGCGCGGGCGCGCAGCTCGGAAGCGCGGGTGCGCGCGGCCTCGGCGTCGGCGTCCGCGGCGGCGATCAGCCTGTTCGCCCGCTGCTCGGCCGCCGACGTGACCTCCGCGGCGGAGCTCTCGGCCGACGTGAGCAGCAGCGCCGCGGCCTCCCGGGCCGCGGCGACGAGGTTCTCGGCCTCGGCGCGGGCGGCGGCCTGGACGGCCTCGACGTCCTTGCGGGCGGCGGTGCGCATCTTCTCGAGGTCCGAATCGACGCGGCGGCGCAGACCCATCGCGTCTACGTCGGCGGCCTTGCGCAGCTCCGCGGCCTCGGACTCGGCGGCCGCTCGGAGCTCGGCCGCCTCGTGGCGGGCCGCGGCACGGATCTTCGCGGCCTCGCGCTCGGCCCGGGCGCGGGCCTCGGCGGTGACCGGATCCAGCCCCGACGTCGCACCCGAGGCGGGGCGCGTCGCGCCGGGCTGGGGCGTCGCCTCGCGCCGGGGGGCCTCTGCCTGCGCCGGCGGGGTCCGGCCCGTGGTGGTCTGCTGCGCCGGGCGGACGGCCTGCTGCGGCTTCACCGCGGCCGGCCTCGCCTCGCGAGCGGGGGTCTCGGCCGCTCCGGTGCGGGATGCGGAGGCCCGCTCGCCGGTCTGTGCCGGCGGCGACGAGGTCTTGACCGAAGCCGTTCTCGTCCGGGTCTCCGGAGTCGCGGTGCGCACGGGGGCCGCGGCGCGGGCCGCGGGCTTCGTCGCCGCCTTCGCCTCGGCCTGCGGCCTCGCCTGCGTCTCCTGCTTGGGCTGCGGCTTCGGATCGGCCTTGGCCGCCGGGCGCATGGCCTGCTCGACGATCGACTCCTCGGCGGCCCCGCCGATCTCCGACAGCGCGGTCGCGACCTTCTTCCGGGCGAGCTCGAAAGCCTGGTCGACCTCGGCCCTCAGGTCCTGGAGCTCACCCCCGACCCCCTCGGTCAGCGTGTGCCCGCGGGGGCAGCGATCGGCGTCGGCGGCAACCTCGGC
This sequence comes from Actinomycetota bacterium, assembly GCA_035942255.1. Taxonomy (GTDB): domain Bacteria; phylum Actinomycetota; class CADDZG01; order CADDZG01; family WHSQ01; genus JALZEG01. The sequence goes on from DASZDG010000015.1 coordinate 17,255, forward strand.
CCCGCAACGGGGGCAAGTACGCGTGCTCATGAGGACCTCTTCCGGGCATCTAGGAAGTGCGTCTTGTGGATCCGGGTCTCGGCACCGTCTCCCCTTAGCCGAATGATAAGGAGCCGGGTCAGCCTTTATCTGGTTTTCGAGCGAGCTCCTCCTCGGCCCCCCGGATCGGCTCGAAATAGCGGCGGTCCCTCAGCGCGTCCGGCAGGTAGTCCTGCTCGACGTACCCGCCGTGGTCGTGGGGGTAGAGGTAGCCCTTGCCGGCCCCGGTGGAGCGCGAGGCGGGCGAATGGCTGTCCCGCAGGTGCGCCGGGACGGGGAGCGGCCCCGCCTTCAGGTCCTCCTCGGCACGCCAGAGCGCCAGCGCGCTCGCGTTGGACTTCGGCGCGAGCGCGAGGTAGACGGCCGACTGCGCCATGTTGAGCTTCGCCTCCGGGAGCCCGACGAACTCGAGCGCGCGGTGGGCCGCGATCGCGACCTCGAGCGCGGTGGGGTCGGCGTTGCCGACGTCCTCGCTCGCGAAGATCACCATGCGCCGGCACACGAAGCGCGGGTCCTCACCCGCGTCGAGCATCCGCACCATCCAGTAGACCGCCGCGTCGGGGTCGGACCCGCGCATCGACTTTATGAACGCGGAGATCACGTCGTAGTGCCAGTCCCCCGCCTTGTCGTACGGCAGCGCGCGTCGCTGCAGGGCCTCCTCCGCCGCGCCGAGGTCCAGGCGATCGCCGGTCGACGTCGCTATGGACGCGGCGGCCTCGAGCGCGTTGAGGGCCGCGCGCGCGTCGCCTCCCGCCCCGGCCGCGATGTGCGCGACGGCCTCGTCGTCTATCTCGATCGGCAGCCCGCCGATGCCGCGCTCTGTGTCGCCGATCGCGCGGCGCAGCACCTCGGCGAGGTCGTCCGCGGTCAGCGCCTCGAGCCGGAACAGCAGGCTGCGCGACATCAGCGGCGTGTTCACCTCGAACGAGGGGTTCTCGGTCGTGGCTCCGACGAGCACGATCCATCCGTTCTCGACCGCGGGGAGCAACGCGTCCTGCTGCGCCTTGTTGAAGCGATGGATCTCGTCGAGGAACAGCACGGTGCGGTGTCCCTGCTGCGCGAGGCGGTCGCGTGCGGCCTCGATCGCCTTGCGCACGTCGGCGACACCCGAGGTCACCGCCGACATCGGCTCGAAATGCGCGCTGCTCGTCCCCGCGATCACGTGCGCGAGCGTGGTCTTGCCGGTCCCGGCCGGCCCCCATAGCACGATCGAGGACAGATCGCCGGACTCCACCAGCGCGCGCAGCGCCTTGCCGGGGCCGAGGAGATGACGCTGGCCGACGATCTCGTCGAGCGAGCGCGGCCGCATCCGCGCAGCGAGCGGCGCGTACTCGGCGAACCGCTCCTCCAGCGCGTTGTCGAACAGGTCCATCAGGGAGTGGGCGGCGGCGCGTCTTGTCCTGGACCGCTCGCCGAGGCGACCGGTGCCGTGCTCTTGAGGTGGAGGACCTTCAGCTGTGCGTCGTCCACCGTCGAGGGCGCATCGGTCAGCGGGTCGTATGCCGTCTGCGTCTTCGGGAACGCGATGACCTCGCGGATGTTCGTCTCGCCCGCGGCCAGAGCGACGATCCGGTCGATCCCGGGCGCGATGCCCCCGTGCGGCGGAGGACCGTACCGGAACGCGCGCAGCAGGAAGCCGAACTTCTCCTCCGCGACCTCCGGCGAGATCCCGAGGGCCTGGAACATCCGCTGCTGCAGCTCCGCGTCGTGGATACGGATGCTCCCGCTCGCGAGCTCCCAGCCGTTCAGCGTGATGTCGTACGACTTCGAGATCACGCGGCCCGGGTCGCTCTCGAGGTACTGCATGGTCTCCTCGACGACGCCGGTGAACGGGTGGTGGATCGGCTCCCACCGGTCCTCCTCCTCGTTGCGCTCGAACCACGGGAAGTCCGTGATCCACGCGAACCTCCACGCGGCGGGGTCGTCCCGGTCGCGCTCGGGGACGAACCCGAAGCGCGCGGCGAGCCGGTTCCGCAACGCGCCGAGCACCTTGTAGACCACCGAGATCCGCTTGTCCGCGACGATCAGGATGAGGTCGCCCTCGCCCGCTCCGGTCGCCTTCAACAGGCCCTGCCGCTCGTCGTCGCTGAAGAACTTGTCGATCGGGGACTTGAACGCGACGTTCCCGTCGTTCGCACCCGTGACCCCGATCCACACGAGGCCCCCGGCCCCCAGCGACTTCGCCTCCTCGACGATCGCGTCGAGCTCCTTGCGGGCGAGGTCGCCCTTGCCCGCGACCGCGATCGCCTTGACGGCTCCCCCGCCGCCGAGCACCGACTGGAACACCTTGACCTCGGTGGAGGCGAAGACGTCGCCCAGGTCCGCGAGCTCCATGCCGAAGCGCAGGTCGGGCTTGTCGACGCCGAACCGCTCCATCGACTCCTGATAGCTGAGGCGGGCGAACGGCTCGAGCTCGACACCCAGCGCCTCGCGCCACACGAACTTGAACATCCGCTCGGTGGAGTCGAGCACGTCCTCGACGTCCACGAACGACATCTCGACGTCGAGCTGCGTGAAGTCCGGCTGCCGGTCGGCACGGAGGTCCTCGTCGCGGAAGCACCGGACGATCTGGTAATAGCGGTCGAGCCCGGACACCATGAACAGCTGCTTGAAGAGCTGCGGGGACTGCGGGAGCGCGTAGAACTTCCCGGGGTGCACGCGCGACGGCACGAGGTAGTCGCGTGCTCCCTCGGGCGTCGCCCGCGTGAGCATCGGCGTCTCGATCTCGAGGAAGCCCTCGGAGTCGTAGAAGCGGCGGATCGCCGACACGATCGCGTGGCGCAGCTCGAGGTTCTCCTTCATGCGCTCGCGCCGGAGGTCGAGGAACCGGTAGCGCAGCCGGAGCGTCTCGTCGACCTCCTGGTGGTCGTCGACCTGGAACGGCGGCGTGTCGGCGACGGACAGCACCTCGAGCTCCGTGACGGAGATCTCGATCTCGCCGGTGCCGAGCTTCGGGTTGACCGTCCCCTCCTTGCGCGGAACGACCTGCCCGGACACGCGCACGCAGTACTCGTTGCGGAGCGACTGGGCGGTCTCGTGCGACGACGCCGAGACCGCGGGGTTGAACACGACCTGCACGAGGCCGCTGCGGTCCCGCAGGTCGATGAACGTCACGCCCCCGTGGTCGCGGCGGCTGTGGACCCAGCCGCACAACGCGACGGTGGACCCCTCGTCCACCGCCCTCAGCTCGCCGCAGGTGTGGGACCTAAGCATGTGGCGTGACTCTCCTCTCGACCTCGTCCAGGGGGACCTGCTCCTGCTCGCCGGTGGAGAGGTCCCTCAACGTCGCGGCCCCCGCAGCGAGCTCGTCCGCTCCGAGGATCACGGCCCAGCGCGCGCCCGACCGTGCCGCGTCCTTCATCTGTCCCTTCATGCTCCGCCCCGCAAGGTCGAGGTCCGCCCCGGCCCCCGCGGCGCGCAGCCGTGTCGCCAGTGCGAACGCCGCGCCGCGCGCGTCCGGCGTCGCGGTGACCACGTACGCGTCGACCCTCGATCCGCGTTCGGAGAACGCGTCGCCGGCGAGCAGCACGCGGTCGAGCCCGAGCGCGAAGCCGATCCCCGGCAGGGGGTCGCCCCCGAGCGACTCCGCGAGGCCGTCGTAGCGCCCGCCGCCGCCGACGGCGCTCTGGGAGCCGAGGTTCCCGGCCACGAACTCGAACGCCGTGCGCGTGTAGTAGTCGAGCCCCCGCACGAGCCGCGGCTCTAGCTCGTACTCCACGGCGACACCGCCGAGCAGCGAAGTGACTTCCCCGAAGTGCGCGGCGCAGCCCTCGCACAAGTGGTCGGTGATCAGCGGCGCGTCCCGCATGACCTCGATCGTCGGCTCCTCCTTGGAGTCGAAGGTCCGCAACGGGTTCGTCTCGACACGCTCGCGGTCCACCGGGGCCAGCTCGTCGAGCCGGTCGCGCAGCCAGTCCGCCAGCAGCTTCACGTAGCCCCCGCGGCAGGACTCCGACGGGTGCCCGATCGAGTTCAGCAGGAGCACCGGCCGGACGCCCATCGCCTTCAGGTAGCGGGCCCCGACCTCGATCACCTCCGCGTCCACGGCGGGCTCATCGGTGCCGATGGCCTCGATCCCGACCTGGAAGAACTGACGGAAGCGGCCCTTCTGGGGGCGCTCCTGGCGGAACATGAAGCTCCCGTAGGCGAGCTTGACCGGTAGCGGCCCCTTGTCGAGCCGGTGCTCCAGCACCGCCCGCATCACCGGCGCCGTCCCCTCGGGGCGCAGCGTCAGCGAGCGGTCGCCCTTGTCGAGGAACGTGTACATCTGCTTGTTGACGACCTCGCTGGTCGCCCCCACGCCCCGCTCGAAGACCTCGGTGTGCTCGAAAGCGGGCGTCTCGACCGGCGCGTACCCGGCGCGGGCGAACGTGTCTAGCGCCAGACGCGTCCCCTCCAGCCACCTCCACGAGTCGGGAGGAAGCAGGTCGTACGTCCCCTTGGGGGCCGCGAAGAGGTTGTCTGGCGCCATCTAGCCATCCTACGGGGGCGGCTGGAAGCGGCCGGCTGGCGAGGGTGCCCGCGCGGCCCGTGTGTTTTTTTCAGAATCCGTTCTGAAGAAATCACACGGCGTGGCGCGGCCCCCGCCGGGCATGCCGGTCGCGAAAAATCGCGTGGTTTCATGAGGAGGAACCAGTACGAGACAACCCACGTGACGTTTCCGTGGAGAAAACGGGAGGTGCGATGCCGGGCCCGCACAACGACGCCACCGAGCTGGCCGAGATAGCCAAGAGGATCCGCCGGGACATCGTGCAAGCGACGTCGGCGGCGGCCTCGGGGCACCCTTCGACGTCGCTCTCGATGGTCGAGATCCTCACCGTCCTCTACTTCGGCGGCGTCCTGCGCCACGACCCCGCCATCCCCGACGACCCCGGCCGCGACCGGTTCGTCCTCTCGAAGGGCCACGGCGCCCCCGGGCTCTACGCCGTCCTCGCCGAGGCCGGGTACTTCCCCCGCGAGGACCTCCTGTCGCTGCGGAAGATGGGCTCGCCGCTGGAGGGGCACCCGAACATGTGCCGGCTGCCCGGCGTCGAGGCGTCGACCGGATCGCTCGGCCAGGGGTTCTCGATCGCGATCGGGCACGCGCTCGCGGGCAGGCTCGACGGGCGCGACTACCGCGTCTACGTCATGGTCGGCGACGGCGAGAGCGAGCAGGGCCAGGTCTGGGAGGCCGCGATGTACGCGGGGAACCACGGCCTCGACAACCTCACCCTGATCGTGGACCGCAACGGCTACCAGCAGACGGGGGCGGTGGCCGACGTGCAGCCGCTGGACCCGCTCGAGGACAAGCTGCGCGCGTTCGGGCTCGAGGTGACGACGATCGACGGGCACTCGCTCGACGAGGTCGCCCGGGCGTTCGAGTGGGCGCGGGGCGTCAAGGGCAAGCCGCAGGCGATCGTCGCGAACACGATCAAGGGCAAGGGCGTCTCGCTCCTCGAGGCGAAGCAGGGCGGCTGGCACGGCAAGCCGATTCCCGCCGACGAGGAGGCCAAGGCGTTGCAAGAGATTGGAGCGGGCTCATGAGCTTCGGAATTTCCCGGGTCGACCTCCCCGAAGGCGCCCCCACCCGCGAAGCGTTCGGGCGGGCGCTGGCCGAGCTGGGCTCCGACGAGCGGATCGTCGTCGTCGACGGCGACGTCAACAACTCGACGTTCACGATGTACTTCAAGGAGCGCTACCCGGAGCGGTTCTTCAACGCGGGGATCGCGGAGTCGAACATGATCGGGATAGCGGCCGGCCTCGCCGCGAGCGGCAAGATCCCGGTCGTCTCGTCGTTCTCGATCTTCCTGATGGCGAACGCCTTCGACCAGATCAGGATGTCGGTCGGATTCCCTAACCAGAACGTGAAGCTGGTCGGGACGCACGCCGGCATCTCCATCGGCGAGGACGGACCCTCGCAGATGGCGATCGAAGACGTCGCGCTCGCTTGCGCGGTGCCGGGGATGACCGTGATCGTGCCGGCCGACGGCCCGAGCACGACGGCCGCGACGAAGACGATGATCGAGACGAAGGGCCCGATGTTCCTCCGGTGCGGCCGGCCGAAGGTCCCCGTGATCTATCGGGAAGGGGCGGAGTTCCACCTCGGGAAGGCCAACACCCTGCGCGACGGCGACGACATCACGATCATCGCGAACGGGATCATGGTCGCGATGGCGCTGGACGCGGCCGCCGGGCTTGCCGACGAGGGGATAAACGCCCGCGTGCTCGACATGCACACGGTCAAGCCGGTCGACCGCGCGGCGATCGAGCGCGCGGCGAACGAGACGCGCGGGATCGTGGTCGCGGAGGAGCACATCGCGCACGGGGGCCTCGGCTCGATCGTGTCGATGGTCGTCGCCGAGAGGAGCCCCGCACGCATGGCGTTCGTCGACATCGGCGACACCTACGCGACGTCGGGCAAGGCGGATGAGCTGCTGCTCCAGTACGGCCTGACGCCCGAGGCGATCATGGACGCTGCGCGGAGGGTCACGAAGGACTGAGGGCCTAGAAGGTCTTCTCGGAGTCCAGGAGGATCGTCACCGGGCCCGCGTTGACGAGCTCTACGTCCATCATCGCCCCGAACTCGCCGGTCGCCGTCTCGATCTCGAGGCCGCGGAAGGCCGCGACGACGTCCTCGTAGAGGGCCTCCGCCTCCGGGCCCTGCGAGGCCCGGATGAACGAAGGGCGTCTGCACTTGCGCGCGTCGCCGTACAGCGTGAACTGAGAGACGACGAGCGCGGCCCCGCCGGTGTCGAGCAGCGACAGGTTCATCTTCCCGTCGTCGTCGTTGAAGATCCGCAGGTTCGCGACCTTGTCGGCGAGCCACGCGACCTCCGCGGCGCCGTCCGACGGCGCGATCCCCAGGAGCACCAGGACGCCCGGGCCGCAGTCGCCGGTGACGCGATCCCCGACTGACACCCGCGCCCGCGCGACCCGTTGAACTACCGCCCTCATCTGACGAGCGGGAGCGTCGCCTGCAGGATCGCTCGCGCCAGGGGGGCCGCGACCTGGCCCCCGATTCCGCCGAGCTCCGAGACCACGGCCACCGCGAGCTTCGGGTCGCCCGACGGCGCGAACGCGACGAACCACGCGTGGTTCATCCTCTTGCCGTTCACATCCACCTCGGCGGTGCCGGTCTTCCCCGCGACGCTCACGCCCGCGATGCGAGCCGCGACACCGGTGCCCCCGGTGACGACGCTCTCCATCAGGCGCGTCATCGTCGCCGCGGTCTTGCGGGAGACCACCCGTTCGCCGGCGGGCTTCACCTGCTTCGAGATGCGGGGCTCCATCCTGCGTCCACCGTTCGCGATCGTCGCCGCGACCGTCGCCATCTGCAGCGGCGTCGCGAGCACCTGGGCCTGACCGATCGACCCCCACATGAGGTCACCCTCGTCCTCGGGGCGCGGGAACGACGACGTGGCGGCGCCGAGCGCCATCTCCGGGGGCCGGTTGAAGCCGAAGGCGTCGGCGAAGCGCGTCAGGCGCTTCGGGCCGAGGTCCTCCGCGATCTGAGCGAACGCGGTGTTGACGCTGAACTTCACCGCGGTGGCGAAGTCGAGGCTCCCGAACTCACCGGACTCGAAGTTGCGCACGCCCCTGTACTCCGCGGGCCCGGTGAGCTGCGTGCCTAGGTCGACCACGTCCGTCTCGAGCGCGGCCGCGCCGGTCATGACCTTCAACGACGAGCCCGGTGGGTACAGCCCCGAGAGCGCGCGGTTGAACGGCTGGATGTCGCGGGCGCCGACGTAGTTCTCGGGGTTTAGCTCCGCCGACGACACGACCGCGAGGATGTCGCCGGTCGCGGGGTCGAGCACGACGGCGCCCCCGGTCGTGCCCCCGTATGCGGCGGCCGCCGCCTGTTGCACGCGCATGTCGAGCGTGGTCTTGACGGGGCGGCCCGGCTCCGGCGCGGTGCGGATGACCCTCTTCTGCGTACGGGAGCCGCGCATCACGTCGAGCAGCACGCCCGGCTCCCCCGCCAGCCTCTCGTCGAACGCTGCCTCCATGCCGGACGCGCCCGCCAGGTCTCCCGGCTCGTAGCGGCCGGACTCCGCCGCCTCCTTGCGGGAGAGAACGCCGATGTGGCCGACGGTGCTGCCGGCCGCGGCCCCGAACGGATACGTGCGGCCGGACGCAGGGCCGCGCGCGAGAGCACGCCCGGACCGGTCCAGGATCGCAGCGCGCTTCGGCCAGAGATACGACAGCTCGATGCCGGTCGCGCGCTCGTAGCCGGGCCACATGGCGGAGGGCACCCACTCGACCGCCCACTCCCCCGCGTCGTACGCGAGCTCCAGCTCCCCCTCCAGCGGCTCGTCCGCGGTGACGTCGCCGACGCGGTACGTGATCGAGTACGCCGCCGTCGCAGACGGGGGCGCGCCGCCGGCGGCGTCTCCGCCGTCGTCCGCGCCCGGCGTGGTCTCGACGTCCCCCAACGAGACCTCGAAGTCGATGGGCCTGCCGTGCAGCACGTCGCGGAACAGACGGAGGAAGCGCGGGACGGGACGGGCCAGCAGCGTGGCCATCGCGCCGGCGTCGCGCTCGTTCCACGCGTCGACGAACTCCTCCGCGGTCGCCTCGGCGGGCGGGAGCTCCGGCTCGGCGCTCTCCGACGTGCACGCGCCGAGGAGCAAGAGCAGCGCGCTCCAGGACGCGGCGAGACGAACGGTGCGGGGGGAAGCCACTACGGACGCTTCAGGTGCGAGCCGAGGAAGGCACCGTGCGGTAGGCGTCGAAGACCGAGTCGACGCGCCGCACGCTCTGGATTACGTGCTCGAGGTGCGACGGGTCGGCGAGCTCGAACGTGAACACGAGCGTGGCGATCCCGTCGCGGCCCGTGCGCGTCGCCGACGACACGATGTGGATCCCCTGGTCGGAGATCGCGGTCGTCACGTCGCGCAGCAGCTTCGTGCGGTCGAGCGCCTCGATCTGGATGCTGACGATGAACGTGCCCTGCTGCCGGTCGTCCCACCAAACCTTTGCGATCCTTCCTTCGTCCGTCGCCTGCAGCGCCTTCGCGTTGGGACAGTCGTCCCGGTGGACCGATACCCCCCTGCCCCTGGTGAGGAAACCCAGGATGGGATCGCCGGGCACCGGCGTGCAGCAACGGGCGAGCCGCACGAGCAGGTCGTCCACGCCCTCGACGATCACGCCCTTGCCGCGCGGCTTGCGCGACCTCCGCCGCGGCGGAGCCGCCTCGACGACCTCTTCGTCCGCCGCCTCCTCCTCGGGCTGGAACAGCCGGATCACGCGGGTCGTGATCGTCTGCGGCGACAGGTGGCCCTCGCCGATGGCTACGAACATCCCCTCGAGGTCCGTGTACTTCAGCTCGTCCGATATCTGCTGGAGCACGTCGCCCTTCGTGATCTTGTCGACCGGGAGGCCCTGCTTGCGCATCGCGTTCACGAGCGCCTCGCGGCCTCCCGCGAGAGCGTCCTCGCGCCGCTCCCGCGCGAAGTGCTGCCGGATCTTGTTGCGGGCGCGCGGGGTCTTGACGAGCTGCAGCCAGTCGCGCGACGGCGCGGCCGGGCCCTTCGTCGTGATGATCTGGACGGAGTCCCCGGACGAGAGCTCGTAGCCGAGCGGCACGATCCTGCCGTTCACGTGCGCGCCGACGGTGCGGTGTCCCACCTCGGTGTGGATCGAGTAGGCGAAGTCGATCGGCGTCGCCCCGCGCGGGAGCTCCACCACGTCGCCCTTCGGCGTGAATGCGAAGACCTCGTCCGCGTAGAGGTCGATCTTCAGGGACTCCATGAACTCCTTGGGGTCCTGCGACTCCTTCTGCCAGTCCATCATGCGCTGCAGCCACGCGAGGTCGTCCTCCGAGACCTTGCCGCGGCGCTGCTCCTTGTAGAGCCAGTGCGCCGCGATGCCGAACTCGGCGGCGCGGTGCATCGCGTCCGTCCGGATCTGGATCTCCATCACGCGTCCCGCGGGGCCCAGCACCGTCGTGTGCAGCGACTGGTACATGTTGAACTTGGGCATCGCGATGTAGTCCTTGAACCGGCCCGGCACCGGTGTGAACAGCGTGTGCAGCGCGCCGAGCGCGCCGTAGCAGTCCTTGACGCTCTCGACGACGACGCGGATGCCGACGAGGTCGAAGATCTCCTCGAACTGCTTCCCGCGGAGCACGATCTTCTCGTAGATCGCGTACAGGTTCTTGGGCCGCCCGAACACCTCGGCCTTGATCTTCACGTCCTTCAGCTTCTCGAGGATCTGCTCGCAGACCTCGTCGAGGACCCGCTCGCGCTCGGGCTGGCGTTGCTGCACGAGGCCCTCGATCTCGGCGTAGCGCTTCGGGTGGAGGGTCTTGAACGCGAGGTCCTCCAGCTCCCACTTGACCGCGTACATGCCGAGCCGGTGGGCCAGGGGCGCGTAGATCTCGAGCGTCTCGAGCGCGATCAGCTCGCGCTTCTCGGGGGCCAGCGGCGCGAGCGTCTGCATGTTGTGGAGCCGGTCGGAGATCTTGATCAGCAGGACGCGCACGTCTTTCGCCGTCGCGACGATCATCTTGCGGAGGTTCTCGGCGCGGCCGTGCTCCGCGGAGCGGAACCGGATCTTGTCGAGCTTCGTCACACCGTCGATCAGCTGGGCGACGTCGAACCCCAGCTCCGCCTCGACCTCGAGCAGGGTCAGCTGCGTGTCCTCCACCGCATCGTGCAGCAGGCCCGCCGCCACCGTCGTCTCGTCGAGCCCGAGCTTCGCGAGCGCGAGGGCCACTCCGACGGGGTGAGTGATGAACGGGTCCCCGGACTTGCGGAGCTGCCCGGTGTGGCACGCCTCGGCGATCTCGTACGCCCGCTCGACGACCTTCGTGTCCGCCTTCGGGCGGCGCGCCTTCATCTCCTTCACGATCGACTCCAGCGCCGGGTCGACCTGCGCCTTCGGGGGCCGCACCTTCTTCAGCACGGCCTTCACGCCGCGTGGATGCGCGGGTGTGGGGGCCGGCGGGGTCGCCGGGGGCGTCGCGGCGGTTCGTTCGGGCGGGGCTGCCATTCCGTCCATTGTCGCGTCTAACGCGGCTATCGGGCGGGCTCTGCGTCCTTCCGGCGGACGAACAGGACGCTGGCGCGGCCCCCGCCCATCTGCGCGACCTCCCATCCCGCAGTGAGCCACGCCCTGCTGTGCATCCTCTTGGGGTCGTTGCGCCACCACGAGGGGAAGCGCGCGTTCGTCGGCAGCTCCTCGTCCACGAGGTCGCTGATCTCGTCGATCGACAGCTCGATGGAGTCCGTGCTCGCCGGTTGGGACGCGAGGAAAGCCGCCAGCCGGATATAGCTGAGCGAGCGTCGCTTGGAACCGCCGTCGGCGGACGTCATCGCCCCCGACGGTAGGAGGTGGGGCGACGCCTCGATAGTAGGAAGCTACTTATGTCCCGGTTTGTGCAGCCGGAACGAAATCAGTAAGAGAGGATGCTCAGGAACTCGTAGCCCTCGAGGCGCAAGCGCCCGTTGAGGAACGTCAGCTCCATGATCGTCGCGAGCCCCGCGACCTTCCCGCCGCAACGCTCGACGAGCGCGGCGGTCGCGGCGGCGGTCCCGCCGGTCGCGAGGACGTCGTCGACGACCAGCACGCGCTCCCCCGACTCGACCGCGTCGCGGTGCATCTCGAGATGGTCGGTCCCGTACTCCAGCTCGTACTCCTGGGCCTCGACCTTCCACGGCAGCTTGCCCTTCTTGCGCACCGGGATGAGCCCGGCCGTGAACCGGTACGCCAGGGGGGCCGCGATCATGAAGCCGCGCGCCTCGATGCCCACGACCTTGTCGATCTCGTCGCGGTCGAACTCGTGCGCGATCGCGTCGATCGTGTAGGCGAACGCGCGCTTGTTCGCGAGGAGCGGGGTGATGTCCTTGAAGACGACCCCCTCCTTCGGGAAGTCGGGGATGTCGCGGATGTGCTCCTTCAGCCAGTCGTGATCGCGCTGCGCCATCGTCGCCTCCCTCAGCGGCGCTTGCGCCGCTTCGCCTTCTTGTCGCCCGCGCGTGCGCGCGGCGGCCCCCCCGCCGTGCGCGTCACCGCGGGGGCCGCGCCCGCGCCGGCCGTCTCGGCCGCCGGCGAGAGCACCTCGGCCTTGTGCTGCGCGGCGGTCTCGGCCCGCTGTGCCTCGCGGAGCTTCTTCTCGCGGACGTTGCGGTAGCGAGGCTCGCGCTCCTTCATCACGGAGAGCAGCGGCGTCGCGATGAAGATCGACGAGTAGGTCCCGCCGAGGATGCCGACGAACAGCGCGAGCGCGAGGTCCTTCAGCGTCGCGGCCCCCGCGAGGCCCGCACCGACGAACAGCAGCGCGGCGACCGGGATCAACGTGGTAAGCGACGTGTTGATCGAGCGCGCGAACACCTGGTTCATCGCGAGGTTCGCCGCGTCCTGATAGGTCATGCGCCCGGTCCCGGCGTAGGCGTCGGCATCTTCCTCCACCTTGTCGAACACGACCACGGTGTCGTACAGCGAGTAACCGAGGATCGTGAGGATCGCGATCACGGTCGACGGCGTGACCTCGAAGCCGACGAGCGAGTAGACGCCGGCGGTGATGAACAGGTCGTGGCCGAGGGCGGCGATTGCCGCGACGCCCATCTTCCAGTCGAAGCGCCACGAGATGAAGGCCAGGATCACGAACAGGAAGATCACCAGGGCGCGCACCGCCTTCTCGGTGATCTCGCCGCCCCACTTGCTTCCGATCCGCTGGCTGTCGGTCTCCTGCAGCGTCGATCCGACGGCCTCGCTGACCGCGTTCACGACGTTCTGCTGGACCTCGGGGTCGTCGATCTCGCCCGTCTGCACGATCACGTTGCGCTCGTCGCCGTCGGTCGACTCCTCGATCTGGATCTGCGCGTCGGCCGCGCCGAACTCCTCGAGCGCGTCGCGCACCTCGGCGATCACGGCGTTGTTGTCGAGGTCGGCGGCCGGGCCGTCGGCCGCGACCGGCGCCTGTACCGCCACGCCGCCCTCGAACTCGATGCCGTAGTCGAACCCTCGCACGATCATCGACACCAAGCAGATCCCGAGGATGACCCCGGAGATCGTGAACCACAGGTTGCGCCTGCCGATGAAGTCGATATTCGTCTCGCCCCGGTAGAGGCGTCCCAGCGCGCTCACGGCGTCACCCCCGCGGGCTCATTGGCGCCGACGGCGGCACCGGCGAGGTGCTTCGTCCGCCCCAGCAGCACCATCGCCGGGCGGATCAGGAAGTACGCGAGCAGCACGTCCACGATCGTCGAGAGCCCGAGCGTCAGGGCGAACCCGCGCACGGGCCCGACGGCGAGGAAGAACAGGATGACCGCGCCGATGCCGGTCACGAAGTCGGCGACCAGGATCGTCTTGATCGCGCGATCGGACCCGCGCTGCACCGCCGCCCGGATGCTCTTGCCGGAGCGGACCTCGTCCTTCAGCCGTTCGAACGCGACGATGAACGAGTCCGCGGCGATCCCGATCGAGACGATGATCCCGGCGACGCCGGCGAGCGTCAGCGAGAGCCCGGCGGTCTCTCCGAGGATCGCGAGGCACGCGTAGACGAGCGCCGTGAACTGCGCCAATCCGAGCCAGATCACGAGGCCGAGCATCTTGTAGTAGAGGAGCACGTAGATCATCACGAGGGCGAGGCCGACCGCACCCGCCGTCAGGCCCGTGTTAAGGGAGGCGCGCCCGAGCGTCGGCGACACCTTGCGGACCTCCTGCTGCTCCAGCGTGATCGGGAGCGCGCCGGTCGTCAGCACGAGCGCGAGGTCCTTGGCCTCGTTCTCACCGCCGACGGTGATCTGGGTCTCGCCGCCGGCGATGCCCTCCCCGCAGACGACGCCCCCGCCGCCCGACGACCCGGGCGCCTGCATCCCGGCCGCCGACTCGACGACGCCGTCGAGCACGATCGCGACCTGGCTCTTGACCGTTTCACCCTCGTCACGGAGACAGGCGAGCTCGGAGGTGAAGTCCTCCCACAGGTTCGCGCCCTGCTCGTTCATGTCGATGCTGACCACCCACTGGTTCCCCTGGGGGACCGCCTCCGCCCGGTCGACGATGGTTCCCGTCAGGCCGTTCGCCGGCTTCAACCTGTAGACCGACTCGTCGTTGGGGTCCGCCGAGGGGTACACGACCTCCTCGTCGTTGACCGACGAGTCCTCCTCCTCGGTGATCTCGGGGACGTCCTTCGCGTTCGGCCCGTAGATCTGCTCGACCTGGCGGAACGTGAGCTGGGCCGTCGTCCCGATGAGCTCGAGCGCCGCCTCCTCGTCCTCTACGCCCGGGAGCTGCACGAGCACGTTGTCCTCGCCTGCTCGTGTGACCTCCGGCTCCGCCACTCCGAGGGCGTCGATGCGCTGGCGGATCAGCTCGACGGTCTCGTCGAGCACGTCGTCGCGCACCTCTTCGCCCGTCGCCTGGAGGATGACGCTGATGCCGCCCTCGAGGTCGCGGCCGAGCCGCGGCTCGGCCCCCGCGGCTACGACTCCGGCGAGCCCGCCGAACGCGACGACGAGCCCCACCACCAACATGATCTTGTGTCGCCTGGTCTTCATACGCCCCCTGCTGGTCCGCTGCCCCCTAAAGCAGCTTGCTCCCGTTGATGTCTATCTTGAACTCGCAGTCGAGGAACTCCGCCGCCCTCCGGCACATCACCATCCGCGACAGGAAGATCTCGAAGTACTCCATGACGCCCGCGAGCTCGGTGTCGATCGTGAGCTCGAGCGTCAGAGTACGCGCATCCGAGTCCACCCGTAGGAACGAGTGTTCCACAGCGTGGTTGACCCGGTCGTGGATGTCGAAGAGCTGGGGATCCTTGACCCGCACGCGCGACCGGTGCACGTCGGACTTGTCGGCGACGATCAGAGCCGCCCCCGCCGGGTTGACGGGGTTGCCGAACTCCTCCTCGTGATTGCCGATCGCGCCGAGGATCACGCCGACCTCGCCGTAGGGCAGGCCGATGTCGCGCAGGATGTCGTAGGTGATCGCGGCCCCCGTCTGGGAGTGCATCGTCCGAGAGACGAAGTTGCCCATGTCGTGGAGGTAGCCGGCCATCGCGCCGAGCTCCTGCATGCGCTCGTCGAACCCCAGCCGGTGCAGGACGTTGTAGGCGATCTTCGCCACGAGGCCGGCGTGGCGGAAGCCGTGCTCGGTGTAGCCGAGCACGCCGAGATAGCGGTCGGCCAGCGAGATGAACGTCTGCACGCCCTCGTGAGCCTGCAGCTCCGCGAGGCCGATCGGCGAGCCCTTCTGGATCGGCTCCGGGCCGTCGGCCGGGTCGAGGGGCCGCGGCTCGGCGGGCTCGCTGCGGGGAGGGACGGGGCCGGCCGGATCGCCGGCCGAATGCGTCACGCCTCGGCATCCCCGGGGGCCGAATCCTCCGCCGTTTCCGCGGGCTCGTCCGCGGCGAGGTCCTCGGTCACGCGGCGGGCGATCGCCGACTTCACGAAGCGCAGCCGCGTCCCCGGCGACGGCTCGAGCTCGAAGTCCTCGTCGCCGATCGCGGTGACGGTCCCGTAGAGGCCGCCGATCGTGATGACCTCGTCACCGACGTCGACACTGCCGATCAGCTTCTGGTGCTGCTCGACCCTTCTCTTCTGCGGCCGGATCAGCACGAAGTAGAAGAGGGCGATCAGCGCGCCCAGCAGGATGAGCTGACTCAGACCTTGCTCCACGACTCACTTCCTTCCGAAAGGGGTCCGCCCACGCGAACAGAGCCGCATGGCAGCGGCTCGAAGCGCCATCCTACCGGCGGAAGGCGCCTAGCTCTCGAACAAGCGGGCCGCGGCGGCCCCCTCGGGCGGCGGGGCCCCGACGTGTGCGAAGGCGGCCTCCGTCGCGACCCGGCCCCGGGGCGTGCGCCGCACGAGGCCGAGCTGCATGAGGAACGGCTCGTAGACGTCCTCGATCGTGTCCGGCTCCTCCCCGACCGAGACGGCGAGCGTCGAGAGCCCGACCGGGCCGCCGCCGAACCGCCGCACGAGCGCGTGGAGGATCGCCCCGTCGGTCTTGTCGAGGCCCTTGTCGTCGACCTTGAACACCGCGAGCGCGTCCCGCGCCACGGGGCCGTCGATCAGGCCGTCGGCTCGCACCTGCGCGAAGTCGCGGACGCGGCGCAGCAGGCGGTTGGCGATCCTGGGCGTGCCGCGGGACCGGCGCGCTATCTCCAGAGCGCCGTCGCCGTCGAGCGCGACGCCGAGGATCGCCGCGGAACGGCGCACGATCGTCTCGAGGTCCTCGGGCGGGTAGTACTCGAGCCGTTCGGCGAGCTCGAAACGGCTGCGCAGCGGCCCGGTGATCAGGCCTGCCCGAGTGGTCGCCCCGATCAGCGTGAAGCGCGGGAGGTCGAGCCGGATCGTGTGCGCGCTCGGTCCCTTCCCGATGACGAGGTCGAGCTGGAAGTCTTCCATCGCCGGGTACAGCACCTCTTCGACGGCGCGCGGAAGCCGGTGGATCTCGTCGATGAACAGCACGTCGGAGTCCTCGAGGTTCGTCAGGATCGCGGCGAGGTCGCCGGCGCGCTCGAGGGCCGGGCCCGACGTCGGGCGGATCGCGGCCCCCATCTCGTTCGCCACGACGTGGGCGAGCGACGTCTTGCCGAGGCCCGGCGGCCCGGACAGCAGCAGGTGTCCCGCGGGCTCGCTCCGCTCGAGCGCGGCCTCGAGCACGATGCCGAGGTGCTCCTTCAGCTCGGGCTGGCCGATGAACTCGCCGAGGTTGCGCGGCCGCAGCGACCGTTCGGCCTCGTGGTCCTCGGGATCGGCGACCTTCGCCAGGACGGTCTCGTTCGCCAGGGCGCCTTCCTCGGTCATCCGATCTCTTCCCTGGCAGCTCGGCGCGACCCGGCGCCCAGCACCTTCAGCGCGCGCTTCACGACGTCCTCGACGGTGTCGTCCGCGGCCGCCGTGACGTCGCTCAGCGCGACCCGGACCTCGCCCGCCGAGTAACCGAGGTTCTCCAGCGCGGAGCGCGCCTTCGAGAGCGCGTCCGGCCGCGCGCCGACGACCTCGAGGTCGGGCAGCGCGAGCTTCTCCTTCAGGTCCAGAACCATCCGCTGCGCGGTCTTCTTGCCGATGCCCGGCACCGACGAGATCGACGCGACGTCGTCCGTGACGAGCGCCTTGCGCAACGCCTCCGGAGTGAACGCCGAGCAGACCTGCAGCGCGACCTTCGGCCCCACGCCGGAGACGCCGAGCAGCGCCTCGAAGATCCGCTGCTCGGACTCGGTGGCGAACCCGAACAGCGCGAGCGCGTCCTCGCGCACGTGCAGGTGCGTCCACAGACGGACCTCTTTCCCCTCGGGGGGGACGGCCGCCAGCGTCGTGGCGGAGCACGCGAGCCGATAGCCGACGCCGGCGACGTCGAGGAAGCAGCCGTCGGTCGTACGGCCCGCGACGGTGCCGCGGAGGAACCCGATCACCCGGCATCCCTCCGTGCGCTGTCGATCGCGCGGCTCAGGCCGCTGCGGTTGAGGTGGCAGATGGCGAGCGCGCAGGCGTCTGCCGCGTCCGCCGGCTTCGGGATCGCGTCGAGCTTGAGCACTGCCGCCACCATCGTCTGCACCTGATGCTTGGTCGCGTTCCCGACGCCGACGACCGACTGCTTGACCTGGGGCGGCGTGTAGTCGAAGACGTCGAGGCCCGCCTCCGCGGCCGTCGCCAGCGCCACGCCCGACGCCTGGCCGACCGACATCGCCGTGCGGACGTTCGAGTTGAAGAAGACGCGCTCGGTCGCCACCACGTCGGGGGTCGTCTCCCTCAGGACCTCGAGCAGCGCGGCCCTCAGGTACGCGAGGCGCCCCGCCTGCGGAAGAGACGCCGGCGTGCGCACGGCACCGAAGGCGACGGGACGAAGCGCCCCCGATACGCGCTCGACCACGCCGTAGCCCGTGGTCGCGAAGCCGGGATCGATCCCGAGGACGCGCACGCTTTCCGCTCCTTAGTCTGCGAGGCCGTTTGGGCGAACACCTGTTCGGCCACTCTACCGGAGGGTGCGGCGGCGGAGCCGGTTTTCCGGCGGGCTCAGCCCCCGATCTGGTTCGTGACCGCCAAGCCCCCGGCGTCCCGCACGGCCTTCTCCGGCGCGCCGTCGATCTCGGCGAGGGGGCGGTACGAGAGCTTCTCGGGGTCGAGCCCGAGGCTCGCCGCGTCGTCACGCGTCAGCTGCTCGACGAGCTGCTTCGACGCGAGCGTCTCGCCGGGCCCCGCCGTCTCCTGGACCCGCGCCGCCTCGTTGACCTCGTCTCCGAGCGCGGTGACGTCGAGGCGGCCGCCGGGGACGAGCTGGCCCATGTAGAGGCTCCCGCCCCAGTGGAGCCCGATCTTCATCAGACAGTCGGAGTCGAGCACCTCGTCGAAGACGCGATGTCCGATCTCGTGGATCCGCCGGGCCGCGCGCAGCGCCGCGGCCGACGCGGCGGACGCCGAGCCGAGGTCGTCGACGAGGAAGAACGCCGACGCCCCGTCGCCGGCGTGCTTGCCGACGATGCCCTTCTCGTCCGCGACCACCGCGTCCATGCCCATCCACAGACGGCGGACCATCTTGAAGTAGGCCGCGCTCGGGAGCTGGCGCGACAGCCGGCCGGAGCTGCTCAGGTCGCAGAACACGATCGCCGCCTGCCGCGGCCCCGGGTCGACGAGCTTCGCCATCCGCTCGTACATCTGGTCGTTGCCGCGCGCGAGCAGCACCAGCAGGTTCGGCCGGATGTCCATGAAGAAGATGAACAGGCACCCCTCGACGGTGCCGTCGTCACCGAACAGGCGGAGGAACAGCCCGTTCACCCGATAGTCCGCCAGCTCCTCGTCCGAGCTCGGGTTCACGTACGCGAACGACGTCGAGTGCATCATCGGAGGGTCCTGCGGCTCGAGACCGTCGAGCAGGCCGACGAAGGGGTCCGGGAAGACGTCCTTCGGGTTGATCCCGCGGTCGCGGAAGTCCTTCATGAAGAACGGCGCCATCTCGGTGAATAGCTCGACCTGGCTGTCAGGGTGGACCGTGCGCAGCCACACGTCCGAGAGGAACGCCTCGACGATGTGCTTGCCGTACCCGAGCCGCTCCTCGTCGTGCTCGCCGACGAACTCCTTGAGCTCCCGCGACGCCCACACGAAGCGCCACTCCGGATCGAGGATCATCGCCGACCACCGGAGCTTCTCGATGTGCTCGGCCCACTCCGCCAGACGATCGTCCATGACCGCGATCTTGTCAGAGCTGCTCACGTGCGTACGACGCGGATGACGCCCGTCGTTCGCCCGCCTTCGCCCGTCGCCCTGAGGACGTACCGGCCCGGTGACAGGTCCGGGACCTCTATCGTGGTCTCGAACGAGTACTGGTCGTCCGCATCGACGGTCCCGACCGGGACGCCGTCGAGCTCGAGCCGGATGTTCTGGATCGGGTCGCCCAGGGGCGGAGGGTCGCATCCGAGCCCGGGCGTGTCGTTGCACGCGTCGCCCCACCCGCTTCCGGTGATCGTCAGCTGGTCCTCCGAGGAGACGCGTGCCGGCAAGACATCGATCTCCGGCCCCGTGCAGTCGGCGGCCGCGGGCGAGCCCAGCGACAGCGCCGCCGCCGCAGCGACGAGCGTGAGAAGCGCTCGTCCGCGGGCCATCGACATGCCGCTCAGTCGAACAGCGGCAGGATGTACAGGACGGCGATCACGTCGGCGAAGCCGACGACGAGCAGCGCGACGACCCAGAGACGGTCGACGAGAGTCACCTGCGGGTCGAGCTTGTTGCGGTGTCGTAGAGGCACCCTGTCATTTTTTCAGAATTCGTTCGGAAACATTCAGAGCGGCTCACGCGGCCCCATCTCCCCGAGCGGGAACGTCGAGGCACGAGCGTTGGGTGACCTTCCGACCCGTTTCCTAGGCGCGTGGACATCGAAGGGGGCTGCCGGATTTAGCGCCATCTCCGACGGCGACGGATTCGTTTGAGCTCAGAGTTGTACGCCTTCAGAACGTTTCGGTCGGTAGTGACGACGAGTTCAAGCGTTACCTCGAGCGGTGCTTTGGGCTCGGGGGCCTCCAAGTACGCCGTCAGACCATCGAAGCTCTCTACCGTTCTGAAAACGAAGTCGCGAAACTGTTCAATGGGAACATCCACGAACCTCGCTGCGATGTCGAACGCGCCACGGAACTCCTCGGAAACGGCAGTTCCACGAATTCGGGCCGCCCAGTCGAGCAAATCCTCATAGATCGAGATGATCCGGTCAGCGAGTCGGTTGATCCGCTCAGCGTCGCCCGGTTCACCGGGCCGCCCTAAAGCCTTCTCCTGAACGTCTGCGCCGAGTACACCGTCGAGCTGAGCCACGATGCGAATGGCTTCGTCGAGAGCGCCCGAGAGGAACGCCGGGGCGGCCTCCTCGTCCACGAATTGCAGCGTGGGACGGGCATACCGCAGTTCGTGGTCGTGATACTTCTCCTCTCGCTGAAGAAGGCCTCGGCGCAGTCGGCCTGCATACAGGAGGTTCCCACCCGTCGGACCGAGTCGCAGCGACATATTCGAATGCCTCATCCGTTCGCGGCGTCCGGCCGTCCCATACGGTTGGAGGGCCCGGTGCCAGCGTCCCAAGTTTCTGCTGAATTGCATCCGCAATGCCCTCAACGCTTATCTTCCGAGCATCAACGAACCCTGTCGTCGAGCGGAGTCCAGGGACGTCCGAGTCATCAAGACGAACGGGGAGGACGGTCGGCTGCCTTGACTCGATAGCGCGGGCGAGCGCGCTCTTCCGCTCGTGACTCGGCCAGGCCTTTTCAACGTAATAGTGGGAAATGAAGACGAGCGCGTAGCGGGACCGTTTCCGGTAGACCTCATCGAGAAAGTCCCCCAAGTCTTCGCCCCACATGTCCACGACTCGCTCTTCGTCAAAGAAGACTCGAACGCCTCGCTCATTCAGCGAGCGGGCAACGCCGCGGACGTACTCACGGTCCTCTCCCGCGAACGAAAGGGCGACGTCGAAATCGAAGTTCCCGCCCTCTCGCGTGGCTTCGTCCATCCTTCTTTACTCGGTGGGAGGCACCGTGTCATCTTTTCAGAAATTCTGAAAAATCGTCAGCGCCCGTGTGCAGTAGCGGCGCGTCGCCGGCGCGGCCAGGAGGGCGATCATCGCCAGCAGCAGGGCGGCCTCGACCACGTGGATCGCCGGATGGTGCCCGCCCGGCTCCATCGCCATCTCGACGGCGACGAGTGCTACGACGAGGAACGCCGCCAGCACCACGCCCGCGGCAACCATCCCGGCTCGAGATCCCTGCCAGATGAGATACAGCCCCGCGAGCCCGGCGACCCATCCGAGGCTCGTGGCCCTCCACTCGGACACGAACGACGCCCAGTACAGCGCGGTCGCGAGGTAGATCACTGCCAGCGCCCGCACCGTCCACGGGCGGCCGCTCCCGGGCCGGTCCACGCGTCGCCGCTAGAGGGGCGTCACGGGGATGCCGCCCGCGTCGCGCTTCGCCTTCGGCGTCGCCTCGGGCATGTCCGCGACCGTCGAGTACAGAACCCCGTCGGGGTCGATGCCGATCGCGCGGGCGTCGTCGTCGGTGAGGCGCTCCACGAGCGCCTTCGACACGAGGATCTGCCCTTCCCGCGCGGTCTCCTGGATGCGGGCGCACTCGTTGACCTCGTCGCCCAGCGCCGTCGCCTCGAGGCGGCCGCCGGTCACGAGCTGCCCCATGTAGAGCGCGCCGCCCCAGTGGATGCCGACGTTGACGAGGCAGTCGTCGAGCTCGAGCAGCCCGGTCTCGTCCTTGATCTCGCTCGCCGCGGCCCGCGCCCTCTCGACCATCGCACGGCCGGCCTCGATCGCGGCGCGCGCCGCGCGCGAGGGCGAGCCGAGGTCGTCCGACAGGAAGAACGCGGTCACGCCGTCGCCGGCGTGCTTGCCGACGATGCCGGTGTTGCGCACGACCTGCTCGTCCATCGCGGTCGTGATCGCGCGCACGAGCTTGAAGTACGCGGAGCTCGGGAGCCGGCGCGAGAGGACCGACGACGCCTGCAGGTCCGCGAACAGCACGGCCGCTTGGCGACGACCGGGTTCGACGAGCCGCGACATCCGCTGGAACATCTCCTCGTCACCGCGCGCGACGAGCGACAGCACACTCGCGGGCAGCGCGGGCCCGTAGAGGAACGCGCGGCCGATGAACTCGCTCGTGTCCTTGTCGTAGAGCTTGATCTGGACCTCGGTCACGCGCACCGGCGGCAGGTCGCCCTGCACGAAGTCGAGGAAGTTCGTCCACACGGGCGGCGGACGCAGGGGCTCCATCTCGAGGAACATCCGTACGACGTCCTCGGTAACGGCTTCCTCCGAGAACGCGAGCGGCGCGGCCTGGGCGATGATGTCGATCAGCGCCTCCTTGCCGCCCTCGGTGCCCTCGATCATCACCGGCATCTCGTTCTGGAACGCCTGCATGTTGCTCTCTTCGGTGATGACGCTGCACCACGTGTCGCCGACCAACGCCTCGATCACGTGCTTGCCGTAGCCGAGCTTCCCCTCGTCGTGCTCGCCCAGCAGGTTGGCCATCTCCTCGGAGACCCACACGAGCCGGTACTCGTGGTCGACGATCGACGCGGCCCAGCGGGTGCCGGCGATCTGCTCGGCCACCTCCCGCAGGCGCGGGTCCTCAGGTAGCGAGGGAGGCGAGGACATCGTCCGAGATGTCGAAGTTCGCGTACACGTCCTGCACGTCGTCGAGCTCCTCGAGCGCGTCCACGAGGTTCAGCACCTTCTTCGCGTCGGAGCCGTCGACGGGGATCGTCGTCTTGGGCACCTCGGTCAGGTCGGCCGACTCGATCTCGGCCCCCGCGCCCGCAAGCGCGTCCTGAACCGCTTTCAGCCCGTCCGGCGGGGTCACTACCTCGATGCTCTCGTCGGAGGAGCGCACGTCCTCGGCCCCCGCGTCGACCGCGACGAGGAACGCGTCCTCCTCGGACATCGAGTCCTTCGTGACGACGAGCACGCCCTTGGTCTCGAACATCCATGCGACCGCGCCGGGCTCGGCCATCTTCCCGCCGTTGCCGTTGAACATGCTGCGTACGTCCTGCGCGGCACGGTTGCGGTTGCTCGTCAGGCAGCGCACGAGGACCGCGACGCCGCCGGGGCCGTAGCCCTCGTACGACACCTCCTCGTACGACTCGCCCTGCAGCTCACCCGTGCCGCGCTTGATCGCGCGCGTGATGTTGTCGTTCGGGACCGAGCTGCTCTTCGCCTTCTGCACCGCGGTGGCAAGCGTCGGGTTCGCGTCGATGTTGCCGCCGCCCTCGCGGGCCGCGACCTCCACGAAGCGCAGGAGCTTCGCCCACGTCTTCGACCGCTGCGCGTCGGCCGCGCCCTTCTTGCGCTTGATCGTCGACCACTTGGAATGACCGGACATCTACTCGCTCACCATCTCCACGAACATCGAGTGGACCCTATTGTCGCCGGTCATCTCGGGGTGGAACGACGACGCGAGCATCCGCCCCTCCCGGACGAGCACCGGACGACCGTCGAGCGACGCGAGCACCTCGACGCCGTCGCCCGCGCGCTCGACCAGGGGGGCCCGGATGAACACCGCGCGGAAGGGCTCGTCGAGACCCGCCACGTCGAGGTCCGCCTCGAACGAGTCCACCTGCCGGCCGTACGCGTTGCGCCGCACGGTGACGTCCATGACGCCGAGGCGGTGCGGCGCGTCCTGGGGGCCCTCGACCGCGTTCGCCATGAGGATCAGCCCCGCGCACGTGCCGTACAACGGCATCCCGCCGTTCACTCGTTCACGCAACGGCTCGAGGAGCTCGAAGCGGTCGAGGAGCTTGCCGATCGTCGTGGACTCCCCGCCCGGGAGCACCAGCCCGTCGACCTCCGCGACCTCCTCGGGGCGGCGTACGACGACGGCCGCCGCGCCGGCATCCTCGAGCGCGCGTGCGTGCTCGCGGAAGTCGCCCTGGAGGCCGAGGACGCCGATCTTCACGTCGCTCCTACCAGCCCCGCTGCGCGAGCCGCTGGCCCTCGGGGATGTCGGGGATGTTGATGCCGACCATCGCCTCGCCGAGGCCGTGGGAGACCTTCGCGACGATCCCGGGGTCCTGGAAGTACGTCGTGGCCTCGACGATCGCGCGGGCGCGCGTCGCGGGGTCGCCGGACTTGAAGATCCCGGAGCCGACGAACACGCCGTCCGCGCCGAGCTGCATCATCAGCGCCGCATCGGCCGGCGTTGCGATGCCCCCGGCGGTGAACAGCACGACGGGGAGCTTGCCGGTCTCGGCGACCTCCCGGACGAGGTCGAACGGCGCGCGCAGCTCCTTCGCCTCGGACATCAGCTCCTCGCTTCCGAGCGACGCGAGCCGGCGGATCGAGCCCGTGATCGAACGCATGTGGCGGACGGCCTCGACGACGTTGCCGGTCCCCGCCTCGCCCTTCGAACGGATCATCGCCGCGCCCTCGCCGATGCGCCGCAGGGCCTCGCCGAGGTTCGTCGCGCCGCACACGAAGGGCAGGTCGAAGTCCCATTTGTTGACGTGGTTCGCCTCGTCGGCCGGAGTCAGCACCTCGGACTCGTCGACGTAGTCGACGCCGATCGACTGGAGCACCTGGGCCTCGACGAAGTGGCCGATGCGGCACTTCGCCATGACCGGGATCGAGACGGTCTCCATGATCTCGGCGACCTTCTCCGGGTCGGCCATGCGAACGACGCCGCCCTCGGCACGGATGTCGGCGGGGACGCGCTCGAGAGCCATCACCGCGACGGCCCCGGCCTCCTCGGCGATCTTCGCCTGTTCGGCGGTCGTGACGTCCATGATCACGCCGCCCTTAAGCATCTCGGCGAGGCCACGCTTGACGCGCTGGCCGCCGGTCTCCCGGATCTCCGACATCGGGGTTCCTTTCTTGCGACGAGGAATCGACCTCAGGATAAAGCGGGTGCCGGCGGATGGCACGCGGACTAGTTACTTCGACTACGCCGAAGATGGCACGTCTGGGCTATTAACTGCTACGCAAGCCCCGCAGTACCGTCCGTCTGCGCGCGCAACTCGATCAACCGGACGAAAGTGGAGAAACGCATGAGACATTCTCGCACTGCCGCGCGCGTCGCGGCAGCGGCCATGGTGTTGGCATCACTATCCCCGACGACAGCCCTCGCGGAGGAGGAGCCCGACCTGCCGGCAACGGACCCGGCCGTCGGAGTCGCGATGGAGAGCAACGAGCAGACCTTCTGGACCGCGTTCGACCTCGTCTTCGGAACCTCGCTCCCGCAGCTGATCGCCCTCGACCCGGAGTTCCCGGTGGGCGTGCCCGAGGGAACGAATTGGGAGGTGATGACGATCTCGCCGGCGGTCGGCACGGGGGTAGCGACCAACGCGGCGTGGTACTGCGAGCTCAAGTCCAACAATCCCCACTACTCGAGGACCTACCGTGAGGTACACGCTCGCGGGACGCAGCAGTGCTCGGCACCGGTGCAGCGGCTCTACATCTCGGGCAGCCTGCGGATGCATCACTGGTACGGAACCGACGAGTGGTACAGGAACCATCCCAAGGCGGGACCGACGTGGAACAACTACGTGGTCGTCCCCGGCGCGTGCGCGGGGAAGCACAACTACACCCTGGTGAACTACCACAAGGTCACGTGGGGACCCGGCTACGAGCCCTCCGAGAACATGACGGCGAACGAGAACATCGTGGACTGTCCGTAAGACGATGAAGGTCGGAGCGGCGATCCTGATCGCTGCCCTCATCGCCGGAGCGTGCAGCGACCCGAGCAGCTCCCGAACGACGAGCACTCCGCCCGTCGAAAGCGAGGCCGGCGGATCCGCCCAGGGAAAGGACCCGCTCGCCTCGGAGGTGAGAACCGGACCGCAGGAGGGGCGACCAATCGTCGCCCCTCCTCGCGGGATCCCTACGGCGACGTTCCAAAGCCTCTCCGGGCGCCGGACCGCTCCCTTGCTGTTCGCGCAATGGTGGCGTCGCGGCAAGGTCTTCGAGAAGAAGCCCGGACCGGACGTACGCTGGGTGTCCGGAGGCTCCCTGAGCGACGGCCGTGTGGAGGTGTCGCTACACGACGTCCGCCTTCCGAACCGGGCCGAGTTCTACGTCTTCGAGGATCCCGGTCCGGCCGGTCGTCCCCGTAAGAGGCTCAAGACCGTGACGTGCGACATGTACGACCCGACGCGCATCACGGGTTGCCGCTACAACCCCTCCGCGTTCGACGTCGAACCGCACCCATCCGTCTCGTTCAAGGCGTCGATCGGCGAGGTATCCGGTCGGGTGGGGATCGTGTTCTTCGCCGCTTGGAGAGTCACGAGGCGGCTCCAGAGACGTCAGGGCGTTCCCCTCAACGAGTTCGCCGCGTCGTGGTTCTTCCGGGCCGGAGCTTGATCCCTCAGTTGCGTCGTTAGCTCTCGACCCACGGCCGATACGCGCTCGCGTCGTCTAGCTGCACGAGCTCGACGTCCTCGACCGGAAAACCATCGCCATCCAGGAAAAGTGTGCGCCCTCCCATGGGTACGACCCCGCTCCACCCTTGCTCGGTCGCGTGGACGTACATCGTGCTGCGCACGCCGTCCAGCACGATCTCGCACGTCCTCCAGGGTGAGGACGGATCGTTGCGAAGTTCATCGATGTGGCGGATCAACCGGGCTCCCCGCCGCGTGTCGATCGACACGGTCACCTCGAGCGTGCCGCCCTCGGGACGCTCGTGCACGAGTGTTAGCTCCACCACCCCGACACCCGGGTCGATGCCTCCACCTCCGCGACGGCGCGCCCCTATCCAGTCGGGTGAAAGCCCCACGAGGGGGAAGGGAGGCTGCTCGAACGCTCGTGCAACGACGCCTCCGTGGGAGTCCACGATCGAAAGGGTAGTCGGGCGACTAGAGATCGAGCAGGGCCGCGGCCCTCTCGGCGGGTGGCACGTGCGCGCCTACGTCCGCTACGAACCAGAACGCGGCCCCCTTGCCGCGGCGCGGCACCGCCTTCGTGACCGCGCTTGCGAGCGCCGGCGGGTAGCGGGTGATCGCGGCCGCCCTGATGTCGTCGGCGGCTCCGACCGGCACCCCGAAGGCCGGCGACACGTACGAGAGCGCGAGCATCGTCCGAGCGAGCGGCGTCGCCGTCTCCGCCAGCCTGACATAGCAGTGCGCGACGACGGCTTCGAGCTCGGTGCGCGTGTAGGTCTCGACGAGCCCGCGCGTGACCGCGAGCGCGGGCCGCTTCGTGAAGCACACCAGCGCGTTCGGCTCGTCGTCGTCGATGATCCACAGCTCCGGAGCCGGGATCTTCGTCTGCTCGGCGAGCCCCGCCACCATGTTCTCGAGACGGGGGGACGTGCCCGGCCTGACACGTGCCGCGCGCTCGCGCCGCAGCATCCCGCGTCCCGCGTTCGAGACCGTCCACACGATGGCACCGGTGAACAGCGCGAGGAAGGCGGCGGCGCCGATCCATTCGAGGACGAGCCACGATGGGAACGCCCCGGCGACGCCGATCGCGGCGGCGATCGCGAGGCGCGAGCGGGCGCGCTCGGCGGTTGCAGGACCGGCCGGCGCGCCGGGCGAGTCGTCCCAGCTCGGGAGCTCGGGGGCCGCGGTGACGGTGCTCAATACCCCGGGCCGTACTGGATCAGGGTGTTGAACGTGCTCGTGTACTCGCCGAAGCCGCTGGCGACCGCGATCTTGCCGTCGGTCTTGATGAGGCTCTTCGTCTTCCAGTCGAGCCACAGCGTCGTCTGCGCGCGGCCCGAGAAGTCACCCTTGAAGTTCGTGACGCTCGAGATCCGGTAGACCTTCGTCGGCTTGTCGTCGATCTCGAAGTCCTCGACTGCGACGACCCTCATCTTGTAGTCGCCCGACGTCCGCGCCTTCCACGTCCCGCTCCATCTCTGCCCGGCCTTCAACGGGAACTGGAAGGCCTCGACCGCGGGCTGCGGCTCGTACGTCTGCGAGAAGTCGAAGCTCCCGTAGGAGAAGTCAATCACTACCTTCGTTATGTACGCGCCCTCCGGCGTGTACCGCGTAGTCGTCGTCAGCGTCTGGCCGTCGGAGGAGACCGTCCTCGTAACGACGGTCGCGGTGTCGGCGGTGTTGTCGGCGTAGCTCACGTTCACCGTCTGCGTCTCGGGAAGCTGCCGCTTGTCGCACGACGGGCCCTGGCAGAACTCCTCGAAGCCGTCCTGGGCGTAGGTGTACTCGCCCGCCGCGGGGTACGCCCGCGAGGTGTCGCTTCCGCCCCCGCCGGAGCCGGAATCCCCGCCGCCCGCGGAGCCGCCGTCACCACCGCCGGAGTCGCCCGAGCCTCCGCCGCCGTTCGACGGTTTGCCGGAGCCGCCGTTCCCTTTCTTACCGGCTCCATTCTTGCCGCCCCCGCCGGGCCCGTCGGTGGCCTCGTCGCCCGGCTCCGCGGACGCGGCGGCCTCGCCGGGCTCGGTCCCCTGCGGGTCCGAGCACGCGCCGAGGAGGAAGACGAGCGCGGCCGTCGCCGCCAGATACCTGGTGATGCGCATGGCTCTCATGACCCCCTTATTACCCCGGCTTCGATGATAGGGACGCCCGGGCG
Organism: Actinomycetota bacterium; assembly: GCA_035942255.1. Taxonomy (GTDB): domain Bacteria; phylum Actinomycetota; class CADDZG01; order CADDZG01; family WHSQ01; genus JALZEG01. Next base: position 45,722 of record DASZDG010000015.1, read on the forward strand.
ACCTTGCCCGACGGCAGACGGGGGAGGTCGTCGACGAGCACGAGCTCCTTGGGGGCCTTGTAAGGGGCTGCCGCGGCGCCCACGTGCGAGCGGAGCTCGGCGAGGGTGGGAGCCGTCCCCGCCGACGGGACGACGTAGGCGACGACCCGCTGTCCCCATTCGTCGTCGGGTAGCCCCGCGACGGCGACGTCCGCCACCGACGGATGCGAGGCGAGGATCGCTTCCACCTCCTGCGGAGACACCTTCTCGCCACCGGTCACGATGACCTCGTCGGCGCGGCCGAGCACGCGCAGCCCCTCCCCGTCCCACTCGCCGAGGTCACCGGTGACGAACCACCCGTCCTCGAACGCGGCCGCGGTCGCGACGTCGTCGAAGCGATAGCCGTCCATCACGGTCGGGGTGTGCAACCGAATCATTCCGTCAGCGCCGACGCCGACGCGCACGCCCTCCAGTGGAACGCCGTCGTAGACGACGCCGCCGCACGTCTCGGTCATGCCGTACGTGCGCACGATCCGGGCCCCCGCCGCGCGCGCCCGCTCGAGGAGTTCCGGCCGGACCGCTGCACCGCCGAGCAGGATCCACCGGAAACGTCGCAGGTCCGCGCCGGTGGCGACTAGCCGGTCGAGCATCGTGGGGACGAGCGAGATCACGTCTCCGTCGACATCGCCCACGGCCTCGGGGTCGAAGCGCGGGAGGACCACCGGCTCGGCTCCGGCGAGACGGGCGCGCACGAGGATCATCAGCCCGGCAACGTGGTCGAGCGGGAGCGCGCACAGCCACCGTTCGCCCGTCAGGCCGAGGCGCTCGTTCGTCAGGCGGGCCGCGGTCTCGAGAGCGGCGTGGCTCAGCAGCACAAGCTTGGGCTCGCCGGTGCTTCCGGCGGTCGGCACGCACAGCGCGGTCCCCGCAGCCACAGGCACCGCTCGTGGCAGCGCCATCTCGCCCGAGACATCCACCAGCGCGGCCGGCCGTGCCCGGTCGAGCAGCGCCCGAAGCGCGGGCGGGGGCAGGTCCGGGCGCACCGGCAGGATGGCGGCCCCCTCGTCCCACAGGCGCTGGAACGCGGCGACCACGTCCTGCCCGGGGGGCCACTGCAGCGCGTAGAGGTTCCGCTCGCCCGTATCCATGGCCACCTGCTACGGTACTCGTGATCGTACGACTAATCACTCAGGAGCAATCACTTCATGGATTGGGAGCCTTCCGGGACGTACGAGGACATCCTCTACGAGACGTCCGAGGGGATAGCGAAGATCACGATCAACCGGCCGGAGGTGCGCAACGCGTTCCGGCCGCAGACGCTCTTCGAGCTGCAGCACGCGTTCAACGTCGCCCGCGACGACCCGTCGATCGGCGTGATCATCTTCACGGGGGCGGGCGACAAGGCGTTCTGCTCCGGGGGCGACCAGCGCGTCCGCGGCGACGACGGCTATAAGGACGAGCAGGGGGTCGGGCGTCTGAACGTCCTGGACCTCCAGGTGCAGATCCGCCGCCTGCCCAAGCCCGTGATCGCGATGGTCGCCGGGTACGCGATCGGCGGAGGGCACGTGCTGCACGTCGTGTGCGACCTGACCGTTGCCGCCGAGAACGCGCGGTTCGGCCAGACCGGCCCCAAGGTGGGCTCGTTCGACGGCGGGTACGGAGCGGGGCTGCTCGCGCGCATGGTCGGCCACAAGAAGGCGCGCGAGATCTGGTACCTGTGCGAGCAGTACGACGCGCAGGAGGCGCTGGCGATGGGACTCGTCAACAAGGTCGTGCCGCTGGAGCGCCTCGAGGAGGAGACGGTCGCGTGGGCGCGCCGCATCCTGCAGATGAGCCCGCTCGCGCTGCGTCTGCTGAAGGCCTCGTTCAATGCCGACACCGACGGCCTGGCAGGGATACAGCAGCTCGCCGGCGACGCGACGCTCCTCTACTACATGAGCGAGGAGGCGCAGGAGGGCCGGAACGCATACCTCGAGAAGCGCGCGCCGCACTTCGACAAGTTCCCCAAACGTCCCTAGTGAACGTCTGGGTGGAGGCCGCGCGGCCGCGGACTCTCCCGGCGGCGGTCGTCCCCGTGCTCGTCGGGACCGCGACCGCGGGGCGCGTGATCGCGTGGCGGGCGGCTGCCGCTCTCGTCGTGTCGCTCGCGCTCCAGGTCGCCGTGAACTACGCCAACGACTACTTCGACGGCGTCCGCGGGATCGACACGCCTGACCGCGTCGGGCCCCGGCGCGCGACGGCTGCCGGTCTCGTGCAGCCCTCGCAGATGAACGTCGCGATCGCGGCCTCGCTCGGTGTCGCCGCGGCGGCCGGGATCGCGCTGACAGTCGCGGTCGGGCCCGAGCTCCTGGTCGTGGGACTCGCGTCTATCGGAGCTGCCCTCGCCTACTCGGGGGGGCCGCGGCCGTACGCGTCGGCCGGCCTCGGCGAGGCGTTCGTGTTCGTCTTCTTCGGGCTCGTCGCCACCATGGGGTCGGCGTACGTCCAGGTCGAACGCATACCCGCGGTCACGGCCGCTCTGTCGGTGCCGGTCGGCCTTCTCGCGACCGCCATCCTCGTCGTGAACAACCTCCGCGACATCGCGACGGATTCCGTCACGGGGAAGCGCACGCTGGCGGTGCGGCTGGGGCCGGAGGGGACACGCCGGCTCTTCGCCGGGCTGCTCGCGGGGGCCGGGCTCTCGCTCGGTCTCGTCGCCGCGGCGGACGGGTCGCCGCGGGCGCTGGTGCTGCTGGCGGTGCTCGCGTTCGGAGGGGTTATCGCGCGCGAGGTCTATCGCGCCGAGGGGGCCGCGCTGATCCGTTGCCTCGTGCAGACGTCGGCGTTGCACCTCGCGTTCGGCGTCGCCGCGAGCGCCGTCCTGTGGAGATGAGGTGCTTCCGCATCCCTCTGCGGGTGCGGTTCCGCGGGGTCGAGGAGAGGAGCGGCGTGCTGCTGCGCGGCCCCCACGGCTGGGGCGAGTTCTCTCCGTTCCCGGAATACGGCGCGACCGAGAGCGCGCGGTGGCTCCGGGCCGCGCTCGAGGCGGCGGCCGACGGATGGCCGGCGGCGGTGCGCGACGCGGTGCCGGTCAACGCGATCGTCCCCGCCGTCGCGCCCGCGACGGCGCACGAGATGACGCGCGCGTCCGGCTGCACGACCGTGAAGGTGAAGGTCGCCGACGGCGACGACGAGGCGCGGGTGGAGGCGGTACGCGACGCGCTGGGGCCGGAGGGCCGCATCCGCATCGACGTCAACGCAGCGTGGGACGTGGACGAGGCGGCGCGGCGCATCAACGCCCTCGCCCGCTACGGCCTCGAGTACGTCGAGCAGCCGGTCGCGACGCTCGACGAGATGGCCGCGCTCCGCCGGCTCGTAGACGTGCCGGTCGCAGCGGACGAATCGGTGCGCAAGGCGGAGGACCCGCTCCACATCGCGGGGCTCGACGCGGCTGCGGACCTCGTCGTCCTGAAGGTCCAGCCGCTCGGAGGCGTTCGAAGAGCGCTGCGGGTCGCGGAGGCCGTTGGCCTGCCGGCCGTCGTGTCGTCGGCGGTCGAGACGTCGGTCGGGCTGGCGGCGGGCCTCGCGCTCGCCGCCGCGTTGCCGGAGCTGCCGTATGCGTGCGGCCTCGGGACCCAGACGCTGCTTGCGGGGGACGTCACCCGCGACCCGCTCGTCCCGGTCGACGGCATGCTCGCCGTGCGCCGTCCGGACGTGGACGAGGACGCGCTCGCGCCGTTCGAGGTGACGGGGCGCCCCGATGGGGACGCGCTGTTGGAACGGCTGCACGCGGCGGAGGCCGCGCTGTGACCGGGCGAACCGTGGGCGACGCGGCTGCGGGCGCTCTGTTCGACGAGGTCGTCCGCTGCGGCGTGCGCCATGTCTGCCTCTCCCCCGGCTCGCGCTCCACGCCGCTGGCGGTTGCAGCGTTGAGCGACGACCGCCTGCGTGTGCACGTGTCGATCGACGAGAGGTCGTCCGCGTTCCTCGCGCTCGGCATCGCGCGCGCGACCGGCGTCCCCGCCGTCGCCCTCTCGACGTCGGGAACGGCCGCCGCGAACTTCCTGCCGGCGGTGACGGAGGCGTCTAACGCGGGCGTGCCGATGCTCGTCGTCACGGCGGACCGGCCCCCGGAGCTCCGCGGCACCGGCGCGAACCAGACCATCGACCAGCTCAAGATCTACGGCGGCTTCGTGCGCTGGTTCTGCGAAACGGGGGTGCCCGAGGACCGTCCCGGCGCCGGCGCCTACTGGAGATCGCTCGCGTGCCGCGCGTGGGCCGAGGCGACGCGGCGCGACGCGGGCCCCGTTCACCTCAACGTCTCGTTCCGGGAACCTCTGGTCGCGGCTCCGGAGGACGACGTGGTGAGCGACTTCTCCGGACGTGCGGGGGGCGCGCCCTGGACCGAGACGTCTCCGGGGGCGGCGGCCCCCGATCCCCGCGACGTCGAGTGGCTCGCGGAGAAGGCGGCGTCCGCCGCGCGCGGGCTCGTCCTTGCGGGGGCGGGAGACACCGGCGGCCGCGGCGTGCACGCGCTGGCGGAGGCCGCGGGATGGCCGATCCTCGCGGAGCCGGCGTCCGGGCTCCGGTCCGGGCCGTTCGCGATCTCGGCGTACGAGGCGTTGCTTCGCAGCGGGTGGGGCGACGAGCACCGGCCCGACTTCGTCCTGCGCCTGGGGAAGATCGGCATCTCGCGCGTCGTCAACGCCTTCTTCGGCCACGACGTCGAGCAGGCGCTGGTCGATCCCGCCGGCAGGTGGCTGGACCCGGAGCGGACCGCGCACCGGATCGTCGCGGCGGATCCCGACCTCCTGTGCGCGGCGGCGGCCGAACGCGTCCCGCCGCGTGCGACCGACGGATGGCTCGAGGAGTGGATCGCGGCGGAGACCGCGGCGCGCACCGCGCTCGACGCCGTGTTGGACGCGCGCGCCGAGGTGTCGGAGCCGCGGGTGGCGCGCGACGTCGCGCGCCGCGCAACGGACGGAGCGACGCTCGTCGTCGCGGCGAGCATGCCGGTACGGGACCTCGACTGGTTCATGTCACCGCGGACGGGGCTGAGGATCGTCGCGAACCGCGGCGCTAACGGGATCGACGGCTTCGTGTCGACCGCGCTCGGCGTCGCGCTCGCGTCGTCCGGGCGCACGTTCGCGCTCGCGGGCGACCTCTCGATGCTCCACGACGTGAACGGCCTGCTGCTCGCTCGCTCCGAGGACGTCGCGGCGACGTTCGTGGTCCTGAACAACGACGGAGGCGGGATCTTCTCGTTCCTCCCGCAGGCCGGTGCAGTGCCCGAGTTCGAGAGAGCCTTCTCCACGCCCCACGGGGTCTCGTTCGCCGACGTCGCCCGCGCCTACGGCTGCGGGCACCGGCTTCTCGAGACGGCGGACGACCTCCCCGGCGCGCTCGACGACGCGGCCGCCGCCGGAGGCGTCCAGCTCATCGAACCGCGGACCGACCGGGATGCGAACGTCGAGCTGCACCGCGAGCTGTGGGCCGCCGTGGGGGCCGCGCTCGGGCGCTAGCGCAGTGGGGGCATACGCCGCCTGAGCGACGGCGAGCCTTCGCCTATCGAAGCCAGGACCTCACCCGCGTCGGGGGCCGCGATCCCGCGTGTCATCCGCCCGTGCCTGTAGGCGGCTCTGATCGGCGTGAAGACGACGAGGGCGAGCAGCCCGACGAAGAAGAGCGCATGCGCTTCCTCCCAGGAACCTGTGACCAGCCTGATCCACAGAAGCCCCGCGGCCCAGCACAACGACTCGACGAGAACCTGACTCGCGAGCCAGCGTCCGAACCGGAGGTGGCGCCGCGCCCAGTGGGGGTGTCGCGGCGGGACCTCACCCGCGAAATAGAAGCGATACCGGTCGCCGAGTGATGGCCGCTCTGCCTCCTGCGCCAGGATCTTGCCGTCCACCGAACCTCCCCAGGTCGCCGGCTTCCAGCGTAGCGGGTGCGATTCGCCCCGGTGCGGCCGTTAGGCCCGCTCGAGCGCGGACATCATCGCCCTCAGCTTGACGCGCGTCTCCTCCAGCTCGTCCTCCGGCTCCGACGCGGCGACGATCCCGTTGCCGGCGAACAGCCGGCCGCGCGTCCCCTCGAACTCGCCGCACCGCAGCGCGATCCCCCATTCACCGTCGCCCGCGGAGTCCACCCACCCGACGGGACCGCTGTAGCGGCCGCGCCCCATTCCTTCGAGGTCACGGATCAGCTGCATGGCCTCGGCACGCGGTGTCCCGCACACCGCGGCCGTCGGGTGCAGCATCCCGGCAAGGTCGAGCGCGGTGGCGCCGGTGGTCAGACGTCCTTCCACGCGGGTGCTGAGGTGCTGCGCGTTGGCGAGCCGCAGCAGGGTCGGCCCTTCGACTACGAGATCCGCGCAGACCGTGCGCAACGGGTCTGCGACCGAGTCGGCCGCGAACGCGTGCTCCGCCAGGTCCTTCTCCGACGTCATCAGCCCGCGCGCCAGGCTCTCGTCGGCGGCGGCCTCGTCGCCGCGCGCGACGGTTCCCGCCAGCACGATCGAACGCACACGCTCCCACGCGCGCGACACGAGGAGCTCCGGCGTCGCTCCGATGAGCCCGTCGCACGAGAACGTGAAGCATCCGGGGAAGCGCCCGGCGAGCCGCCGGAGCAGCAGCGGGACGTCGAACGGCTCCTTCGACCACACGAGCACGTCGCGCGCCAGCACCGTCTTCTGCGCCTTGCCACTCCGGATCCTCTCGACGGCGGCGGCGACCGCGTCGAGCCACGCGAGCTCGGAGATCGTCGAGCCGCCGTACCGGACGCGCGCGGCGGAGCCGGGTGAGCGGGGGCGTAACAGCGACGCCGGGTCCGTGTCGCCGATCGTCGTGACCCAGGAACGGCCGCCCCGCCGGCCCCACACGACTGCCGGAACCACGAGGACGGAGTCGTCCGACGCCGGGTCGAACGCGAAGCTGCCGAACGCGACCGCTCGTGCCTCCGGCGCCACGTCCATCCCGGCGAACACCTCGCGCAGCGCGGCCGCCGCCCGCGGGAAGCGGTCGTCCCCCGAGCCGGCGTCGATTCGCGCGGCCTCGCCGGCCGCGACCATCCCGTCGCCCCCGTTCAGCCACACGATCGGCTTCTCCAGCCGGGCCGCCAAGTCGAGGAGGTCGATGTCCTGCGATGCGTGCGCCCGCACCGCGAGGGCCGCGCGGGTGCTCACCGCCGCCTCCCCGTCAGCAGCTGGACGGCGCCGAGGCCCATGTGATCCGCGGCCGCGTCGTCGAAGCCCGCGGAGCGCAGGCCCTCGAGCAACTCGGGAGTCGGCGGGAGATAGGCGGTCGAGCGCGGGAGGTAGCCGTATGCGTCCCTGTCGGAGAGCAGCCCCCCGATCATCGGCACGACCTTGTGGAAGTAGAGGTGGTGGCCCGCGCGCAAGACGCGTGAGCGCGGCTCCGACACCTCGAGCAACGCAATGCGCCCACCGGGACGCACGACGCGCGCGAGCTCGTCGAACAAGGCGCCGACGTCGGTGACGTTCCTCAGCGCGAACCCGCATGTGGCCGCGTCCACGGCCCCGTTCTTCAGCGGGAGCCGCAGGGCGTCGGCCTGCAGCAACGGAGCGTCCGTCCGCGCGGACCGGAGCATGCCCATCGAGAAGTCCGCGCCGACGACGGTGTGGCCGGCGCCCGCGATCTCGCGGCAGAAGTCGCCGGTGCCGCAGGCAACGTCGAGGACCACCGCGCCGGGACGCAAGGCCAGCGACCGGATCGACTTGCGCCTCCAGCCGGTGTCCATCCCGAACGTCATCACGCGGTTCACCAGGTCGTAGCGCGGGGCGATGGAGTCGAACATCGACCTGACCGCGCGCACCTTCTCCTCGCCGACCGGCAGGTCGGTGGAGCGGGAGCCCCGCGTCACTGCGACGCCGCCGTCTCTATGCGGCGCTGCGCCTCCGCGATCAGGAGCCTGCGGAAGTGGCTGCCGACGAGGGCGCCGGTGGCCGGGAGCATCTTGGCGAACGCCTCGGTGAGCCGGTCCGCGGCCTCCTCCTCGCTCGGCGCGCCGCCGCGGATCGGGTCGCGCACGAACCGCACGAAGAGGTCGACGGCGCGTTCCGCGACGGGGCGCATCGCCGCGTCGTGCTCGCGCGCGAGCGCGAGCAGCTCGCCGAGCGGGAGCCCGGCCTCGAGCAGCTGGAGGCCGGCGGTCACCGCGGCTGCGTCGTCGTCGGTGTAGACGGGGCCTTCGTCGGTCGCCCGCGGGACGAGGAGGCCCTCGCGTTCGATCGCCTGCAACAGCGCGGGAGAGACGCCGGTGCGCGCCGCGAGCTCGTCGAGCGACAGGAAGCCGTCGCCGTCCGCGGCCCCCGCAGCCGGAGTCTCGAGCGCGGCGACGAGGGCCTGGTCCGCGGCGTCGAGGTCCCCCGCCAGCAGACGCCCGATCGACGCGAGCGTGAAGCCCTTCTCCTTGAGGTCCCGGATGCGGCGGAGGGTGTCGAGGTGCGCTTCGCCGTACCAGGCGACGCGGCCGTCGCGCTCGGGCTGCGGGAGGAGGCCGCGGGCCTGGTAGAAGCGGACGGTGTCCACGCTGACCCCGGCCCGGGAGGCGAGCTCGTCGACCCTGTATCTCATGAGCAACCACTCTACGAGTGGTGGCTCGCATAGTCGAACACAGTCGTCCGCGGGATGATTGCGGTCGTGAAGCGCGGCCCCCGCATCGCTCTCGCCGGCGTCGTCGTCCTCGTCGTCGGAGTAATCGTCCTCGTCGCCACCGGCCCCCACTTCTGGGCCGGCCGCCTCCTCTGCGAGGTTCGCGGCGGCGAGTGGACGAACCGGTCGAGCACCCGCTGGGAGTCGCTGGTCTCCTCCGGGTACCGGTGCGAGGGCGTCTAGGCGATACGACCCGCGGCCCCCTAACATCGTCTCGATGAACCGAGCGCGGGCTCAGGCCCGGACGGAGTGGCTCCACGGGCACATCGCCGAGGCGACGCGCCTGGCCTCGCTGCTCGCGGCCGACCCCGTCCGTGCACCGGAGATCGCCGAGGACGCGCTCGTGGCGGCACTGCACCGGACCGGCGCGCGGCGGGGGCACGGACGGCTCGCCGATGCGCTGCTCGCGCAGCTCGTGCGGCGCTCGGGCGGGACGGCCGTCCCCGTCGAGCACGACCCGGAGCAAATCCAAGCCCTGCGCGCTCTCCCCCGCCGGCAACGGGCCGCGCTCGTCCTCCGCCACTACGCGGAGCTCTCGAACGAGCGGGCGGCCGTGTTCCTGGACTGCTCGCCCAAGGCCGTCGGCGACCTCGTGACGAAAGCCGTCGCGGCCCTCCCGCCCGAGGCGCGCGCCGACGTGCGGGAATGGCTGGACTCCGCGCCGTCACCGCGTCCCGCGGTCGGAGTCGCGCGTGCGCTGCGCCGCGCCCGCCGCCGCCGGGCCGTGACCGGCATCGGGGCCGCGGCCGCCCTCGTCGCGCTCGCGTTCGGAGCGGCACAGCTGTCGCCGTTGCTGCAACCCGACGACCCGGAGAGCCGCGACCAGCTGCTCGCGCGGATCCGCCGCGAGACCGACCAGCGGCAGGCGTCGCTCCCGTTCGATCCCGACGACCCCGGCGCCGGTGCGACGCGGCTCTTCAACGTGAGCGACGGCGTCGTCGGCGGGACCCTCTGGTCCGTGAGCGGCTACCGCGACGCCGGCGACAACGCGTGCCTCCAGCTCGTCGTCGGCTACGACTTCGGGAGCCGGCGGTGCATGACCGCGACGACCTCTCCGCTGCATGCGATCGTAGAGACCGACCCGAAGCACCGCGTCACGTTCATCTCCGGGATGGTCGGTCCCGAGATCCACTCGCTCCAGTTCGTGGGCCCGGGCGTGGCGTTCATGGAGGTGCCGATCGGGTACGAGCCGGGGCGGCGACAGACGCGCGGCTTCTTCGGGATCGCGCTCGCCGACTACCTGCTCCCGATCGAGCTCGCCGAAGGCGGCGACCGCGACACCTACAAGCTGCTGCGCGGCAAGCTCACCGGCCTCGACGCGCGCGGGAACGCGGTGACGAAGGTCGACCTCGTCCTAGCGAAGCGTCGCTAGCGCGCGCTCGTAGACCTCTTCGACACGCGGCGCGAGCCGGCTCCAGTCGTAGCGCGCCGCGACCTCGGCCCCCGCGGCGCGCATGCGATCGGCTTCCGAGGGATCGTCGAGCACGCGCTTCAACGCGCGCGCGAGGGCGTGCGGATCGCCCGGCGCGACGAGCAGCGCGGCCTCGCTCGCGACCGCGCGGAATCCCGGGAGGTCCGAACAGACGACGGGAGCCCCGGCCGCCATCGCCTCGACGAGCACGATCCCGAAGGACTCGCCCCCCAGGCCCGGCGCGCAGTAGACCCCGGCGCCGCGATACAGGGGCGCGACCTCCGAGTCGGAGATGCGCCCGAGCCACACCGCCTCGACGCCCAGCCGCGCCGCCAGAGCCTTGACCCGACGCTCCTCCGGCCCCGCGCCCGCCACCACGAGCGTGATGCCCTCGCCGTGCAGCTCCGCGATCGCCCGGATCAGCACCTCCAGCCCCTTGCGCCGCTCGAGCCGGGAGAAGAACACGACCGTCCGCCCCTCCGCGTAGCTCCGCGGCTCCGCTCCGGCGAACGCCGACGTCTCGATCCCGTTCGGCGTCAGGACGTACTCGCCCGGGAAGTAACGGGCGATGAGGGCGCGCGCGGAGTCGGAGACGACCGTCCGCACGGCGAGCTTCCTCATCAGCGGCGCGAGCGCGCCGCGTGCGACCCCGTACCCGAAGCTCCACTCGGCCGCCGCGTGGAAGGTCCCGACCGCGGGGACGTCCGACGCGCGCAGGGCGAGGAACGACAGGCTCGGGATCAGCGGCTCGTGCAGGTGGAGGACGTCGGGCCCGAACGACTCCAGCGCGCGCCGCGCTCCGGCCCCCACCGTGGGGCCGAACGCAAGCGCGGCGACCGAACCGTTCGCCGGGACCGGGACTGCCTTCCCGACGAAGGCGACTCCGGCGGGAGGCGACGCGTCGGGAGCGGTGTGGGGAGCCAGGATCAGCACCTCGTGCCCGCGGGCGCGCAGCGCCGCGCCGAGCGAGCGCACGTGCGACCCGACGCCGCCGAAGCGGTCCCACGCGTACGGGGAGACGAGCGCGACCCTCAACGGGGCGGCGGCCGGTCCACGACCCAGAACGGCTGGAAGACGTGCCACTGCTCCGGGTGGCGGGCGACGCAGTCCTCGAGCCCGGCCGCGATCGTCCGCGTGAGCTCGTCGACCGCCTCCGGGCCGTCACCCTCGGGGAGCGGCAACGGGTCGGAGAACTCCGCCACCCACCCGCGGCGACCGTCCGGCAAGGGCCGTTCGTAGACGCCCGCCACGAGCACCGGCACGTCCGCCCGCAGAGCGATGCTCGCGGCGCCCCGCGGGAACGTCGCGGGCTCGCCGAAGAAGTCCGTCCGCACGCCGTTGCCCTTCAGGTCGCGGTCGCCGAGGATCGCGACGACGGCCCCGTGCTCGGCCTCTTCCGTCAGCTTCGCCGTCACGCCCGGCTCTGCGCCGTAGATCGTCATCCCGAGACGCGCGCGGTGCTCGGCGAAGAACTCGAACATCCGGCGCGGCCGCAGCACCTCGGCGACCGTCACCAGGCGGTTGCCGCGCGCCCCCACCCACGCGCCCGCCGCGTCCCAGTTCCCGAGGTGGCCGACGACGACGACCACCCCCTTGCCCTGTGCGAGCGCCTTGTCCATCTTCTCGTCGCCGATCCCGCGGAAGCGCTCGAGGAAGAAGTCGCGCCCCTCGCGCACGAGCCGGAACGTCTCGAGCCAGTAGCGGGCGTACGACCGGTAGGCGTCGACGACGAGGGCCCGGACCATCTCGGAGTCCGGCGGCTCGCCGACGATGCGCGAGAGGTTGAGCGCGACCTGCGCCGACCGCTTCGAGCGCTTGGCGGCGACGGCCCCCGCCCGCTGCGCCAGCGCGTAGACCCACCTCTCCGGAAGCGCCCGCGCGAGCGCGGACCCGGCGACGTACCCGTAGTAGACGACCTGGAGGAGCCGGCTCTCGCCGGCCGGGCGCTTGCCGGTCACGTCTGCCGGGTGCGCGCCTGGCCCGCGACGTGGACCATCCTCTGGACGAACGTGAACGCGCTCACGGCGAGCAGGGCGACGACCATCAGCGGGACGATGCCGAAGACCAGGCCCACGACCATCAGCACGAGGCGCTCGAACCTTTCGGCGAAACCGACGTTGCACTCGAACCCGAGGCTCTCGGCCCTCGCCTTGACGTACGAGACGAGAAACGTGAAGACGAGCGCGGCGAGCGCGACCGCGGCGACCCACGGCTCGTCGTGCGCCGCAACGTCGGGTTCCACGCCGTAGAGCCACGCGACGGGCACGAAGAACAGCGCATCGGAGAAGCGGTCGGTGGTCGAGTCGAGCAGAGCACCGAAGTGGGTCGTCTGCCCCTTGGCCTTCGCGACGGCGCCGTCGAGGAGGTCGGCAACCCCGGCCGCCGTCGCGACGAGCCCGGCCGCGAGCAGCCTGCCCTCCACGATCAGGTAGGCGGCCCCGGCCTGGACGAGCACCCCGAGGACCGTGATCGCATTCGCGCTGACCCCGAGCCGTCCCACCGTCCGGCCGACCGGCCGCACGAGCTGGTCCCACGCGCCCCGGATCCTCTGATTGAGCACGGGCGGCATCCTAGCCATCCCGGCCGCGGGGGCCGCGGCCGGGGTCGTTCTCCCGGCCGGCGGATAGCATGGCAACCACTCGACGACCACACATCCCGGGGGGCAGACGCGTGAAGAGCTACGCCACGGAGAACATCCGGAACATCGTGCTGGTGGGTCATGGAGGCGCCGGGAAGACGTCGCTCGCCGAGAGCCTTCTCTTCCTTTCCGGCGCCACCACCCGGCTCGGCAAGATCGGCGAGGGCAACACCGTCTGTGACTTCGACGAGGAGGAGATCCGCAAGGGCATCTCGATCTCGACGGCGCTCGCCCCGATCGAATGGGGCGACTGCAAGATCAACATCCTGGACGCGCCGGGGTACGCGGACTTCGTCAGCGACATGCGCGCGGCGATGCGGGCCGCGGACCTCGCCGTGTTCGTCGTCTCCGCGGTCGAGGGCCTCGAGGTCCAGACCGAGGTCGCGTGGCGCTACGCGGACGAGCTGCAGCTCCCGCGCCTCGTGATCGTCAACAAGGTCGACCGTGAGAACTCGTCGTTCCGCAACACGCTCGACCAGCTCCGCGAGGCGTTCGGCATGGGCATCGCGCCGATCTCGCTGCCGCTCGGCCGCGAGCACGACTTCAAGGGCGTCATCTCCGTCATCGACGTCTGCGCGTTCGAGTACGACGAGAACGGGAAGTCGAAGGAGGTCCCGATCCCGGCCGACCGCCAGGCCCGCGTCGACGAGGTCCGCACCGCGCTGCTGGATTCGGTCGCCGAGACCAACGACGCGCTCCTCGAGCGCTACCTCGAGGGCGGCGAGATAAGCAGGGACGAGATCGTCCACGCGCTCCACGAGGGCATCGACGACGCGACGTTCTTCCCGGTCGTCGTCGGCTCCGCGACGAAGCTGATCGGCGTCGACCGGCTCGCCGACATCATCGTCGCGGCGGGCCCGTCCCCGCTCGACCGGCCGCCCGTCGAGGGCACGAACGGCGAGGCCCGCGAGGCAAAGCCCGACGCGCCGTTGTCGGCGTTCGTGTTCAAGACGATGACCGACCCCTACGTCGGCCGCGTGAGCTACTTCCGCGTCTGCTCCGGCGTCCTGAAGGGCGACACGACGCTGCACAACAGCACGCGCAACATCGACGAGCGCGTCGGGCACCTCTTCACGATGCGCGGCAAGGCGCAGGAGCCCGTGACCGAGCTCGTCGCCGGGGACATCGGCGCGGCCGCGAAGCTCACGCACACGGTCACCGGCGACACGATCGCCGACAAGGCGAACCCGGTCGTCCTGCCCCCGATCGAGCCGCCCGAGCCGCTGCTTCCGAAGGCGATCGTCCCGAAGACCAAGGGCGACGAGGACAAGCTCATGATCGGCCTCCACAAGCTCATCGAGGAGGACCCCGCGCTGCGGCTCGAACGCAACGACGAGACCCACCAGACGATCCTGTGGGGCATGGGCGACGCGCACCTCGACGTCACGATGGAGCGCCTCAAGCGCAAGTTCGGCGTGGAGGTCGGCGAGGAGCCGTTCAAGGTCCCGTACCGGTCGACGCTGAAGGGCAAGGCCGACGCGCTCGGCCGCCACGTCAAGCAGTCCGGCGGCCACGGCCAGTACGGGATCTGCAACGTCCGCGTCGAGCCGCTGCCGCGTGGCGAGGGCTTCGTCTTCGAGGACAAGATCTTCGGCGGCTCGATCCCGAACCAGTTCATCCCGTCGGTCGAGAAGGGCATCAAGGCCGCGATGGAGCGAGGCGCGGGCACGGGCTTCCCGATGATCGACATCAAGGTCGAGCTCTACGACGGCAAGTACCACACGGTCGACAGCTCCGACATGGCGTTCCAGATGGCGGGAAGCCAGGCGATGAAGGACGCGATCGAGAAGGCCGGCGTCACGCTCCTCGAGCCGATCTGGGCGCTCGACGTGATGGTGCCCGAGGAGTTCACCGGCGACATCATGGGCGACCTTCAGAAACGGCGCGGGATCCCCGAGGGCATCGACACGATCGGTGGCGGGCGTCAGATCGTCAAGGCGAAGGTCCCGTTCGGCGAGGTGACGCACTACGCGACCGACCTCCGCTCGATGACCGGGGGCAAGGGGACGTTCTCGTGGTCCTTCTCCCATTACCAGGAAGTCCCCGGCGACGTCGCCAAGAAGGTCCTCGAGGCCGTGAAGGAAGACGCCCACGCCTGACGCTCATTCCGGCGGCACCCGGCTCACGCCGCTCGTGGCGGCGGACGCGCAGGAGATGCTCGCGGCACTGGTTAGCAACCGCGCCTTCTTGGAGCCGTTCGAGCCGTTGCGGCACGAGAGCGACTTCACGCTCGCCGGGCAGCAGGCGTCGCTGCGCGCGGTCGAGGAGGCGAGGGCGGCCGGAACCATGTACGCGTTCGCGATCAGGACCGTCCCGGGCGGCGAGCTGATCGGGCGGATGACGCTGTCCCAGGTCTTCCGCAGGAGCTTCCAGAACTGCTACCTCGGCTACTGGGTGGCGGAGGAGCACAACGGCCGCGGCCACGCCACACGCGCGGTCCGGCTCGCGGTCGCGTACGCGTTCGACGACCTCGGCCTGCACCGCGTCCAGGCGAACGTCATGACGAAGAACCCACGGTCCGCGCGGGTCCTGGAGAATGCGGGGTTCCGGAAGGAGGGCCTGGCGCTGCGCTACCTGCAGATCGCGGGCCGGTGGGAGGACCACGACATGTACGCGCTCACGGCCGAGGAGTGGCGTTGAGCGTTAGGGGAATCGCGTCAGCCGGTGCCTGCGGATCGACCGTGCTCTCGAGCCTTGTCCGGCGGCGGAGGGGCTGACTCGTCCAGCGCGTCGATCAGGTGCTTGTGCAGCGTCTCCGTCTGGGCGCGGAGCTTCTTGGTGTCCTCCAGAAGAATCCTGAGCTGCTCCGGGCCGGCCTCGACCTGAGGACTGTGGCCTCCCGGCACCGACCGCGAACCCTGCGTCAGCAACCAGACAAGAGTCACGAACCCCGAAATGGCCACCGATGCCGCGGCGGCGAGCGCAACGTCGGGCAGCTCGTCGGAGAACCAGAGCAGGGTTGCTCCGAACGCGGTGATTGCTCCCATCACGGCCACGGATGTCTTCACCGCTTCGTTCTGCACCTTCACCTCGCCGTCGGTGTCAGCTGGTACACGAGAGACAGCGCCATCAATCCAGGCGTGAACTGGACGAAGACTCCGAGGATCGGCGTCAACGCGCCGAGGTTCCCCATTCTGTACCTCCGTCCTATCCTGCGGTCGTACCTGCCGAGAAGCATAGCCACGACCGCGATCAAAGCCATTCCCGCGGCGGCGACGAAGAACGAGCCCAACTCGGCCGTTTCCCCTCCGTTCGACGCCGACTCCAAAGCGGTCGCGCGCGCGGCCAGCAGCGCCGGGATCGAGACGAACGCCGTCGCGAGCAGCGACATCCCGTATTCGAAATCCCTCCACAGGAACGTCGGCTCGTCGTCCGGTTTCGCGTTGACCCTGATGACCCATTCGACTAGGACCGATAGAAAAGGGACCCCGGTCGCCAGGAACTGGCGAGAAGTCATCACCTCAACTAGATCGTCTGCCGTCACGTCCGCCTGCCTCCGCTACTCCCACGCCCACAACCAGTCTAGAAACCAGAAAGAGCCGAAGAAGTGACGGCCACAACACTTCTACGTAGTTCCGCGTTTGCGCCGGAGCCTCCTCGTCACCACTGCGGCCCCCGCTGCCGCGGTCGCGAGCACGCACGCGATCGGCAGCCAGTCACCCGCGCGGGCGTAGAGAGTGACCTCCTCAGCGAACCGCACCTGTTGCACGAGCAGGTCCGGCTCCCACAGCTGCGACCGTTCGACCACCTTCCCCGCCGGGTCGACGAAGGCCGAGATGCCCGTGAGGGCCGCGTGCGCGACCCACACTCCCGTCTCCGCGGCGCGGACCTGGCTCATCGCGACGTGCTGCGCCGACGCCCACGAGTGCCTCCACGTCGAGGTGTTCGTGAGGACGACGAGCAGGCGTCCGCCGGCTCCGATCCGCCGGCCCACCAGCGTCGAGAAGTCGGCTTCGAACGAGATGACGGGGGCGACGAGCCCGCCCGCGACGTCGAAGAGGACGCCCTCCTCTCCCGGCACCGCGTCGAGCGGCACCTGCTCGAGGGCGGGGATCCACCCCAGAAAGCGCCGCGCCGGCACGTACTCCCCGAACGGAACGAGGTGCGTCTTCTGGTAGCGGTCGACGATCTCGCCCTCGCTCGAGACCAGGTATGCCATCACCTGGTAGTCGCCGTCGTCGCGCGCGAGGTTGCCGCCCACGATCATCTCCCGGCGGATCCCGCGCGCGGCGTCGGCGATCGCCCGTCCCGCCGCGGGGTCGCGGAACGGGTCGATCCCGACCGAGCTCTCGGGCCACAGGACTAGGTCGGCGCCCGCGGGGACCGTCGCGGTGAGCTCCGTATGGTTCTCGAGTATCGCGAGGTCCTTCTCGTACGACGCCGGTTGCGTCTCGGGGATGTTGCCCTGGACGATGGCGACCGTCACCGGCTCGCCGGTCGCGGGCGGAGCGGGCCACGGCGCCCCCGCGAGCAGCACGGCCGCTGCCGCGACCGCGCGGACCGCGACCCCGCGCAGCTCCCGGCGTCTCGCTGCACCGGCGGCGCTTGCGACCAGCGCGTTGACGACCACGAGCAGGAACGCGACCAGCCAGCCTCCGCCCCACGCCGCCGGCCTCAGCACGAACGAGAGGTCGTGCTGGCTCTGCGCCAGGCCCCCCCACGTGAACCCGACGACCGGCGTGACCGCCCGCAGGTACTCGACGACCGCGACCCACAGGACCGCCGGCCCGACGATCCGGCCCACGGGGCCGAGCCGGCCGGAGACCGCGCCCCACAGCGCGCCGAACACACCGACGTACGCGGCCTGCAGCAGCACGAGGATCAGCCACGGGGCGTAGCCGACGATGCTGACCCAGTACAGGAGCGTCCCGAAGAACGCGAGCCCGAAGCCGGCGCCGAGCAGGAACCCGCGCCGGGCGCCGGCGCCGGTGAGCGCGCCGAGCAGCGGCGCCAGCGCGACCCACGCGAGCGGCGCGACGTCGGGCTCGGGGAACGCCAGCGTGAGTGCGACCCCGCCGAGCATCACGCCCGCGAGGGCGGATCGCTTACGCACCGGACAGCAGCACGAAGACGTAGTGCGGGAACCCGGCGTACTCGATCTCCTTCTCGACCGTCATCCCGAGCTTCTCCGCCACGCGGCGCGACGGCACGTTCTCCGGACGGATCAGCGAGATCAGGCGCGTGAGCCCCAGCTCTTCGAACGCATACCGGCAGCACTCGCGCGCCGCCTCGGTCGCGATGCCGCGGCGCTGATGACGCCGCGCGACGTGCCAGCCGACCTCGACCTCCTGCGCGCCGTCGACCACTCGTGCCACCGGCCCGCAGTCGCCGAGGAACTCGCCGGTGTCCTTCGACTCGATCGCCCAGAGGGCGAAGCCGTCGCCGGCGTACCTGGCGCGGGCGGATTCGATCCACTGCCGGGTCTTCTCGCGCGAGAAGGGAGCCGGGTAGTACCGCATCGAGACCGGGTCGCCGAGGACCTCCGCGAGCGCGTCGAGGTCAGAATGCTCGAGCTCGCGGAGCACGAGCCGGTCGGTCTCGAGCCGGAACGCCACGGCTAGAGCCGTTCGAACAGGGGCCGGAGCTTCGCCGCGGTCTCGGCGAGCATCTCGGGCAGCACCTTCGTGTCGCCGACCGTCGTCATGAAGTTCGTGTCCCCGCCCCAGCGCGGCACGACGTG
>DASZDG010000016.1:0-10153 GCA_035942255.1 Actinomycetota bacterium
GATCTACACCTCCCGCCCGGACGGGTCCGGCCGCGTCCAGGTCACCGACGAGCCCTTCGCAAACGACCACGCCCCGACGTGGTCTCCGGAGGGAACGGGGATCGCGTTCCTGTCGTCACGGGACCACGACGTCAGGCACGACCCGGAGGAATGCGACGCGGCCTACGGCGACCACCACGCCGAGGAGGTCTACGCCGCGCCCGCGCGAGGCGGGGACGCCACGCGGCTCACGCGGCACAACACGTACAAGTTCACGCCGGTGTGGTCCCCGACCGGGCCCCTCATCGCGTACACGGCCGCATGCAGCATCGATAGGTGCGACCAGCAGAACAACGACGTCTTCGTCGTGAGCCCCGACGGCGGCCGGCGCAACCTGACGCGCACCCCTCGCCGCGAGGAGGAGCGGCCGGCGTGGTCACCGGACGGCGACGTCGTCGTCTACGCGAGCCATCGCGGCGTCGACGCGCGCATCGAGGCCGTCAACGTTCGCACCGGGAACCGCCGCATCGTGTACGAGAGCCACGACCGTGACTTCGACCCGCACTGGCGGCTCTAGCGAGCTCTCAGACCGAGGCCCGCGCCTCTATCGCCTTCGCGAAGACGCGCGCCGGCGCCAGCACGTCCAGCATCGTCTGCGTCTTCGTGAGGTCGCCGGCGGCCGTCGCACGTCCTTGGGCCAGCGCCTCCATCGGGTCGAGCGTGCCGAAGCCGACCGCCATGAACGTCGCGACGTCGAGCTCGACCGATAGGTCCGGCGTGCGGGGCGGCTCGCCGGCGCGCACGCGCACGTCGCCGTCGGCGACCTCGACCCAGAATGGGTCGCCCGCGATGACGAACCGGTAGACCTCCCACGCGCCGCGCGCCGCGTCGGGGTCCGCCATCTCCTCCAGCATGGGCACGAGCCACTCGACGCTGAAGCGCTCCTCGCCGTCGTACTCGCCGAGGAACTGGATGCCCCACCGCGACAGCTCGAGCATGGCGCTGCGGAGGCCGCGGGCGACCTCGGTCGACTCGTACACCGTCGCCGCCGCGGGCGGGTCGAGACGGCGCCGGCGCACGAGCCCTCGAGCCTCGAGCTCCTTCAGGCGGCGGCTGAGCAGGTTCGGGGCGATCCCGTCGAGCCGCGCCTCGAGGTCGGTGAACCGCTTCGGCTCGAAGAACAGCTCGCGCAGGATCAGCATCGTCCAGCGGTCGCCGACGACGTCGAGCGCACGCGCGAGGGGGCAGTACTGCTGGTAGCTCCGGGACATGGGACCTTGCTACCAGGCGAACTTGACTTTTTCAAGTATCGGCTATAGCAAATGTAGCGAATGGAACGTCTGGGCCGCTTCATCGCGAACCACCCGCGACCGCTGCTGGTCGCGACGCTCGTCTTCGTCGCCCTCGGGGGCCTCGTCGCGCCGACGGTATCCAGCCACCTCTCGAGCGGCGGGTTCGACGACCCCACGAGCGAGTCGGCGCTCGCGGGGACCCGGATCGAGCGGATCTTCGGGGTCAACGACCCCGACATGGTGCTGATCGTCGAAGCCCACAGCGGCTCCGTGGACGACGACGCCGCACGGCGCGCCGGGCTCGCGCTGACGAAGTCTCTGAGCGCCGAGCACGGCGTCGTCCGCGTCGAGAGCTACTGGAGCCTCGGCGGGGCGATCCCGCTGCGCAGCAGGGACGGGAGCAAGGCGCTCGTGCTAGCGAACCTCGAGGGGACGCAGAACGACAAGCACGAGTTGCTCGACGAGCTCGTCCCCCGCTACTCGGGGACGAACGACGACGTGCGCGTGGCGGTCACCGGGTTCTCCGAGATCTACCGGCAGGTGACCGCGCAGGTCGAGGAGGACCTGGTGCGGGCGGAGCTCGTCGCCATCCCGATCCTGCTGATCCTGCTCCTGTTCGTCTTCCGCAGCCCGATCGCCGCGTCGCTGCCGCTCGGCGTCGGGCTCGTCGCGGTCATCGGGACGCTCCTGGTGCTGCGCGCGATCGCCGCGCTCACCGAGGTCTCGATCTTCGCCCTGAACCTGACGACCGGCATGGGGCTCGGGCTCGGCATCGACTACAGCTTGTTCGTCGTGTCGCGCTTCCGCGAGGAGCTCGCCGCGGGCGCGGCCGTTCCCGACGCGGTGACGACGACGGTCGCGACCGCCGGGCGCACCGTGCTCTTCAGCGCGATCGCCGTCGCGGCCTCGCTGTCCGCTCTCCTGCTCTTCCCGATCGTGTTCCTCCGCTCGTTCGCGTACGCCGGCATCCCCGTCGTCGCGATGGCGTGCCTGGGCGCGCTCGTGACGCTCCCCGCGCTGCTCGCCGTGCTCGGGCACGGCATCGACAAGTGGTCGGTCCGGCGGACGGCCCCGGCGGGCGAGACGGGCGCCTGGTATCGCATCGCACGCTGGGTCATGCGCCGCCCGCTCCCGGTCGCCGCCGCCGGCACCGTCGTGTTGCTGCTCCTCGGCGCGCCGTTCCTCGGCGTGGAGCTGGGCCTTCCCGACGACCGCGTGCTGCCGCCGGGTGCTCCGGGCCGCGCGGTGACCGACGAGCTGCGCCGCGACTTCGCCGGCAACGAGGCCGCGGCGATGCTCGTGCTCGCAGAGGGCGTCGACCCCGCGTCGTCGCGGCCGCAGGTACGAGGGTTCGCGCAGCGCCTCTCGCGCCTGGACGGCGTCGCCCGCGTCGACAGCGCCGCGGGGAGCTTCATCGGGGGCGAGCTCTTCTTCGCCGCCGACGTCATCTCCGAGCGGTTCGCCGCGGAGGACGCGACGTACTTCTCGGTGGTCCTCGACCCGAAGGTCGAGGCCCAGTCGCTCGAGGCGGAGGACGTCGTCGCCGACGTGCGCTCTCTCGACGCGCCGTTCGCGTTCGAGGTCGCGGGACCCTCGGCCGACCTGGTCGACGGCAAGAGCGGCGCGTTCGCGCGCATCCCGGTGGCCGTCGCGTGGATCGCGGTGGTGACGTTCGTGACGCTGTTCCTGCTCTTCGGGAGCATCCTCGTGCCGCTGAAGGCCGTGGTCCTGAACCTCCTCAGCCTCACCGCGACGTTCGGCGCGATGGTGTGGGTGTTCCAGGACGGCAACCTGTCCGGCCTCCTCGACTTCACGCCGACGGGGACGATCGTGCTGTCGAACATCATCCTGATGTTCTGCATCGCGTTCGGGCTCTCGATGGACTACGAGGTCTTCCTGCTGTCGCGCGTCAAGGAGGAGTACGACGCCACCGGCGACAACGAGCTCGCGGTCGCGCGGGGGCTGGACCGCACCGGCCGCATCGTGACGGCGGCGGCGGCGCTGATCGCGATCGTGTTCGTCGCGATGATCAGCTCGGGGATCTCCTTCATCAAGATGTTCGGGCTCGGGCTCGCGCTGGCGGTCGTGATGGACGCGACGCTCGTGCGCGGCGCGCTCGTGCCCGCGTTCATGAAGCTCATGGGACCCGCGAACTGGTGGGCGCCCGCGCCCCTCAGGCGGTTCCACGACCGGTTCGGCATCCGAGAAGCGACGGCGGGAGGGACGAGGACGTGAAGAGGCTCATCGGGGTTCTGCTGACGCTCGTGCTGGCTCTGGCGGCGTGCGCGACGCCGGAGGAGCTGCCCCAGGACGACATCGGGGCGCTCGAGGAGACCGAGAGCGAAGAGCAGCCTGCGGAGGGTTCGCGCGGCGGCGGGGGGAAGGGCGACTCTCCGAAGAAGAAGGCCGCGCCGAAGAAGGGCGGCGGCGGGGAGCCGGCGCAGCCCGCAGGTGGCGGCGGCGGGAACGGTGGTGGCGGCTCGGCGCAGCCGGGAGGCAACGGCTCGTCCGGCGGCGGCGGGGCTCCGGCCGCGGGGGCCGCGATCGCGCCCGTGCCCGCCGACACGTACGACTACGCGACGCAGGGCGAGCGGTCCGTGTCCGGCAACGAAGAGCCGCTGCCGGAGACCACGACGCTGTCCGCGGCCGCTCCGGCGAGCGGGCTGCAGCGGCAGACGAGGGACCTCCGCGACTCGGAGGGCAACGGGATCCTCACGGAGACCGACCTCCTCTACCGCGGCGGGGACGTCTACCTGAAGTACGTGAAGATCACCGCGCGCTTCCAGGGCGGGCTGACCGACGTGCGGGAGTTCCGGCTGCCCCGCCCGCAGATGATCGCCCCTGCGGGGGCCGGGCCCGGGTTCAAGCGCGGCTTCACGATGGAGGGCTCCGGGACGCGCGCGAAGGTCGCGCTCCAGGCCCTTCGCTACGAGGACGTCACGATCTCGGGGAAGACCGTGCGGGCCCTCGTCGTGCAGAACGACATCGTGTTCTCCGGCGCGCTCGAGGGCTACCAGAACGCGACGACGTGGTTCCTGCCGAAGCACCTGCTGCCCCTGCGGGAGCAGGTCGAGACCGACGTCCGCAACGGGCCCGTCCGGCTGCAGAGCAACTACGTAGCGACGATCAGGCGCATCCCCTAGCGGTCACGCGGACGCCAGCTCCGGGGACGCCTCGGCCCCCGCGTCCGGCACCTCCTCGCGGACCCGGTTCGCCGAGTCCGGGATGTTCCGCTCGAGGTTCCGGACGAGGAGCAGCCCGGCGAGGCACGCGACCGGCAGCACGACGAAGAGCTCGTCGCCCAGGCCCGCGCCGAGCAGCACGCCCGCGAACGCGGGCCCCGCTATGTGGCCCACCGAGAAAGTGAACGAGTAGGCCGCGTTGTACCGCCCGCGCAGCGCCTCCGGCGCGAGGTCGTTGACGATCGCCGGAGCGGTCGGCGAGACCATGCACTCGCCGAGGCCGAACACCACCATCACTAGCGCAAAGCCGGCGTTCTTGAGCAGCCCGGGGGTGAGCTGGCCGACAACGAGCGCGAGGCTCCACGCCGCCGCCCACAGGACGCAGATCGCCATGAGCCCGCGCGTCCGCCGCTTGCCGCGCATGACCTTCAGCACGACGAGCTGCGCGACCACGATCACGAACGTGTTCGCAGCGAACGTCATCCCGAGCGCGGCGGTCGAGATGCCGCCCGGGCCGGTCGCGTACGCGGGGAACCCCGACTCGAGCTGCGAGTAGCCGACGGTGACGAGCACCGCCATCAGGACGAACAGGCGCACGAAGTTCCGGTCGCGTGCCACTGCGCGGTACCCGCCGGCCGCGACCTCCTTGTCCTCGTCGGAGTGCTCGACCCTGTTGCCGACGTCGCGCATCTTCAGAAGGACCGCGGCGAAGACCAGCCACGACAGCGCGTCGAGCGTGTAGAGCAGCTCGAACGTCCCCGGGCTGGTGACGTCGGCGAGGACGCCTCCGAGGATCCCTCCGATCCCGATGCCGAGGTTCAGCGTCGCGTAGTGCACGGAGAAGACGTTCGACAGGTGCTCGGGACCAACGATCGACGACAGCAGCGAGTGCGTCGCCGGCCACAGCCCCGCGAAGCCCGCGCCGAGGAAGATCGCCGCTGCGAACGCCTGCCACGGCTCCTGGACCTGCGAGAACGACGCGGACGACAGCGCGCACAGCACGAGCGACGCGATCAGCGTCCGGCGGGGGCCGAGCCGGTCGACGAGCGGGCCCACGGGCGCGCCGAGGACGAACCCGGTGATCGCGACGACGGACAGCACGAACGCCGCGGTCTGCACGTCGAAGCCGCGGACGTCGCGCAGGTACACGACCATGAACGGGAGCACGAGGCCGGTGCCGAGCGCGGCGACGCTGTCGCCGGCGAGGACCTTCCAGGCGCGTGTGGGGAGCTGCGGGATCAGGCTGGAGACGGCGTTCTTCATGGAGTGGATCCTTCGGGGGAGAGTCGGACGGACAGGGGTGTCGCCGGGGGCGACGCGAGGCGCTAGCGGGTAGCGCCGGAAGCGGCAGCCGTAAAGGCCCCCACGGTGCCTGTCTGGTGATTACGTCCGATGTGCTCCATGAGCGGCCAGGTTATCAGGCCGCGCCGGCTCAGCAGTAGACGTACGGGTCTTCGTTCTTCCCGACGCCCTGCCCCAGCACCGCGAGCTGGTCCCAGTACGCGTGCCGCGCCTCCATGTTCGCGGTCATGAAGTCGCACGCCTCCTGCGGCTTAGTGCGCTTCGGCTTGCCGCCGATGCCGAGGTGCGCCAGCGTCTCCTTGACGACCTCGAACTGCCGCGTGGGCGAGATCAGCCCCCAGCCGGTCTGCACCCAGGGGGCCGCGTCGTTCACCGGCACCGAGGTGGGGTCGGGGCCGCCCTCGGTCCCGTAGTCCGCGGTCTTCGGGTAGTACGCGGCCTCCTCGAGCGCACGGCGCATGTCCCACACCGTGAGGCCGAGCGTGCCGGCGACGAGCAGGGGCTCGCCCTTCCCGGCGGAGACGATCCCGCCGCTGTGTCCAGCGACGCGCCGCGCCTCGAGGAGCACCTTCGAGAACGTCCCGGCGCTGCGCGGCGTCGCGAAGCTGGTGCCGCCGACCTCCCGCAGGCCCTCCTCGCAGCTGCGGCAGTACGGCAGCTCCTGCGTGAAGTCGCCGACGAAATCGGGCACCTGGCCGGACGAGACCTGACGGCCCTGGCTCGCGCCCTCCTCGAAGCCGGCGATGCCGATGCTCCACCAGGGGCCGGACGTCTCGTCTAGCCCCGAGTACGTCGGGTCGTTCGCAGCGGCGCCGAAGTGGGCCTTGCCGTTCTCGACGACGCCCGTGTAGCTGTTCGAGAGGTGCTTGAGCGTGGGGTAGCTCGTCGCGGGCCCGTAGCTCGTGCTGACGATGTCGACCGCCGGGTGCGTGAACGCCCACTCCTCCGACGCCTCGCTCATGTCCTCTACCGCGACGACGATCGCGTCGGGGTTCGCGGTCAACACCGAGGCCGCGGTGCCGATGCCGTGCGTGCTCGCGCTCCCGTCGGGACGCAGCCTCTGCTTCGCCGGCAGAAACGACACGCCGATCACGTTCGTCCC
The DNA here is from genome assembly GCA_035942255.1 of Actinomycetota bacterium. Lineage (GTDB taxonomy): Bacteria > Actinomycetota > CADDZG01 > CADDZG01 > WHSQ01 > JALZEG01. Next base: position 6,858 of record DASZDG010000016.1, read on the forward strand.
GGCGAACCAGTAGGGCTCGCCCTCCTCGATCTTGTCGAACTGGTCCTTCGCCGTCGCGAAGTCCGAGGCGAAGTCGCCGGTGCGGCGCACGCGGATGATGTGGTCTTTGTCGATGCCGAACTCCTTCAGCACCGCCGGCGTGACGCTCGACGGCGCCTTCTTCCCGTAGAGCGTCCCGCCCTGGTGGAAGTACTCGTGGTACGGGTTGAAACCCGTGTCGATCACCGCGACGACGACGCGCGGAGTGACCTTACGGGGGGGCGGGTACGGGCTCGCATGAGCGACGGACGACAGCAGCGGCAGGGCGAGCGTGGCTGCCGCGAGGGCGCACACGGCGCGGCGCGGCAGGCGGGGGGTCTTGTCCATGAGCTCTTGGTTCGCCGCCCGGAGGGTCATCCCTCTCGGTCAGGGGGCTCCGACGCGGTAGACCTGCAGCCCGGCGAAGCGGTCGTTGACGAACACGAAGCGGCCCGAGCGGTCGAACTTCGCGGACCACGAGTCGGCGCCGTCGGAGACGTACCAGCCGATCTCCTTCGCCCCGTTGCCCTCGGCCCCCACGCCGACGCCGGCCATCGTCGAGACGTCCACGACGCGCACGCCGCCGGTGTGCCACGAGGCCGCCACTTTCGAGCCGTCGGGGGAGACGCCGAAGACGTGTGACGTGCAGAGCCCGGCGTTCGTCCGCGCGGCCTCCGGTGTGACGAGCTCGGCCGGTTGCCACTCGCCGACGAGGGACATGTGCGGCTCCGCCTCGGCGTCCCACTCGTAGAAGTACAGCGCGCCGAGCGGGCATGGCGACGCCGCTCCGCCGCTCGCCTCGTCGCTGACGATCACGTGGCGCCCGTCGGGGGTGAAGTGGGCCTCGTGGTTGTGCGAGCAACCGGGGCACTGCAGGACCTCGAGCTCGACCGGGGTCGCGGGGTCGCTCGTGTCGAGCACCTGAATCGCCGACATCGACGAGGCAACGGCGAACCTCCCGTCGGGGCTGAACTCGATGTCGTGGGGGCCGTGGTAGCCGGTGACGGACGCGGTCGTGAGGTGCCTCGGCTTCGCGGGGTCCGCGATCGACCACACCTCGTACTGCGGGAGGGCCGTCGCGACCACGTCGCCGTAGGAGACGTACAGGATCGGCTTCTTCGGGTGCGCCGTGACCGTGTGGCCGCCGCGGGCGACGATGCCGTACCCGGCTGGCTTCGGCTTGCGCGGGTTCGATATGTCGATCGTGTAGAAGCCCGTCTCGCCGGCGGGGAAGCAGACGTCCGCGGAGTGGGCGCCGTCCTCGCCGACCACCAGCGTCTTGCGGTCGTGCGAGACCTGGAGGAACGCCTGGTTACCGCCGCACGGGATCGAGGCGACGAGCTTCGGGCGCGCGGGGTCCTTCACGTCGAACACGCGGATCCCGCCGCTGGCTGCGTCGGCCGTGGACGTGAACAGGTAGTCGCGGCCCTTGATGCGCGTGACCGCGAGGTGCATCCCGTCGGCGTACTCGACCTCCGCGACCGGCTCGAGCCCGTTGCCGGCGCCGCGGACCGGGGGCGTCGCGGCGTGGACGGTGGAGCCGAGCGCGAGCACGAGCAGGGGCACGATCGCCCTGAGGAGCCTCATGACCTGGAAATTCGGTGCCCCCGGCGACGGTCCTGCGCCGGAAGGTGTCCGCCTGGTGTCAGTGAGCGCGTTCGGTCAGGCGTTGCGCAGGCGCCGGATCAGCAGGAGCGCGGCGCCCGCGGCCCCCGCTAGCGCTCCGGCCGCCCACAGCGGAAAGCCCCCGTCGTCCGCGACCCCGGTGCGGAGGTCGTCCAGTGGGACGAACGTGCCCGCCGGGCGGAGGCGCTCGATCCGATCGGTGAAGCGGGTGGTGGCGCTGCAGCTGTTGTCGCTGAACGTGTCGCCGTGTCCGGCATACGGGAGGAAGAGGTAGGTCGTCCCCTCGCGGTAGTGGCGGTCGACGCTCGATACGGCGTTCATCGGCCCGGGTGGGTCGGCTGGGCCGCCGCGGACCTCGACACGGGCGTCGACGTCGCCCTTCCAGACCTCCGTCACCTCTACCGTCGCCCACCGCCCGTTGCTCGTCGTGTCGACGACGGTTCCGGCGAACGCGATGCGCGCGTCGCGCACGGCCCGACGGACCGGCGGCACCCCGGCGCACGAGGCGCGGGCCGGTCCGGCGAGCGCGGCGACGATCAGCGCCGCGGCCGCGAGTGAGGCCTTTCGTGACGAGCTCATCTGAGGTTGGACGGCTCCGGCCTCGCCGCGGTTCCCGCGATGTGGCAACCTCGGACGATGAGGAGGCTCGTGTTGCTCGTCGCCGCGGCGCTCGTGCTCCCGGTCGTGCCGGCCGCCGCGGACAGCGGCACGTTCCGGGATCCCGAAGAGCAGCCGTTCTGCGAGAGCCCCGACCCGTGTCCGGACGACGACTACATGGACTTCCGCCGGCTGACGTTCGGGCACGGCGACTCCGGCCGGACGCTGCGTCACGGCTTCTACACGGAGAAGCGGTGGAAGACGCGGCGGCTCGGCGGCCGGCACGGCACGACCATCGACATCACGTTCAACACCGACCGCGACCAGCGGGGCGAGAGAAGCATCGAGATCCGGCGCAAGGACGGCGAGCTCCAGGCGCGCATGTTCCGCGGCAGGTACCTGTTGAAGCCGATCCCCGGAGACATCCGCGTGTGGAGGCCGGACCGCCGGAGCGTGAAGGTCGCGTTCGCCCCGCGCCTACTGGGCGAGCGGGTCCGCCGGTACCGGTGGTACGTCGTCTGGTACGACCGGGGTCTCGCGTGCCCGGGCAGCTGCGGCAACGACTTCGCACCGAACAAGGGGTGGTACGAGCACCGGCTGTAGAGACGCGCGCGGTCTCTACTCGTCCTCGAGCACGGCGAGGATGTTCCCCGCCGGGTCCGTGAACCACGCGATGTCCGGGCCACGGCCCCGCGCGATCCCCTTCTCGTCCTGGTCGAACCCCTCGTAGCGCTCGAACGTCACGCCGCGGCGGGTGAGCTCGTCGACCGCCGAGTCAACGTCCTCCACGGCGAAGTTCAGGATCGTGTACGTCGCCGGGACGAAGTCCGGCTTCTGATAGACGAACGTGTCGCGGCCCCCGGCGAGGTGCAGGGTCAGCATCCCGTTGGCCTCGTCTGCGACCGTCGTCCTCACCCCCAGCGTCTGCCCGTAGAACTCCTGCGCGCGTGCGACGTCGTCGACGGCGAACCCGCTGAACGCCTTCGTGTCCGCGAACATCTCGGCTCCTTTCGCCTCGGCTCCTTCCCCCACTAGACCCCGCGGCTCTCCCGAAG
>DASZDG010000017.1:0-24053 GCA_035942255.1 Actinomycetota bacterium
TACGACAACGCCATGATCGAGAGCTTCTTCGCGACCCTCGAGCGAGAGCTGTTGGGCCGCATGCGATTCGAGGACCACACCCAAGCGCGGCTCCAGATCTTCAGCTTCATCGAGGGCTTCTACAACCGCAAGAGACGCCACTCTTCCGTTGGCTATCTCAGCCCAGACGACTACGAAAGGAGCAACCTAGAATCGAGCCCTGCACCACTCGCACATGTCCACTAAATCGGGGCAACACCATGCATGTACCGCATGTACCGCGTGTACCGGAGGGTCCGGAAGGACGTGTCGTGGCGGCTATGGCCGCAGTCGTAGAACCCCCCGCCGTCGTGCGGCCGCGGTATCCCGCGGGGACCATGTGCTCGAGCAGCGGGGCGGGGGCATGGCGCCGCTCGCGGAACTCGTCGTGGAGCGAGTTCAGGATCGCGTACGTCACGTCGAGCCCGACCATGTCCATCAGCCGGGGCCGGGTGGAGGTCAGGACGCCGCGGGCGGGAGCTTCGAGGGGGCCGCGACGACGTACACGGCCTCGATCGGCCCCTCGGGCGCGTCCAGCGTGAGCACCGCGGTGACGCGGCCCCCGGATCGGAGCACGATCCCGGGCGCCCCGTTCACGACCGCCACCTCGATCGAGGTGCCCGGCGGGACCTTCTGCGCCAGGTTGACGAGGAAGCGGGCCGCCGCCCGCCGCCCGCGCACGGGCTTCAGCGCGGCGCGCGTCTCTCCGCCGCCGTCGGTGTAGACGACGGCGTCTCCGGCGAGCAGCGACGCGAGTCGGTCGACGTCCCCGTCGGAGCACGCGTCGAGGAACGCGTCGAGGACCTCCCGGTGCTTGTCGGGCGAGACGCCGAAGCGGCCGCGGCGCGCGCCGACGCGCGCCTTCGCACGATGGACGAGCTGCCGCACCGCCGCCTCGCTGCGCTCGAGCATCTCCGCGATCTCCGGATACGGGTAGCCGAAGACCTCGCGCAGGACGAACGCCGCGCGCTCGGGCGGTGACAGCGTCTCCAGCACGGTGAGGAAAGCGAACGACAGCGACTCCCTCAGCTCGGCGTGCTCGGCCGCGTCGGGGACCGTCCCCACCAGCGGTTCCGGGAGCCACGGCCCGACGTAGCTCTCGCGCCGGTGGCGCGCGCTGCGCAGCCGGTCGATGCACAGGCGCGTGACCGTGCTCACCAGGTACGCCCGCGCGTCGCGGACGCCGGACGCGTCGCTGCAGCGGAGGTACGCGTCCTGCACGGCGTCCTCCGCCTCCGCGGCGCTTCCCAGCATGCGGTAGGCGACGGCGAACAGCAGAGCCCGGTGGGCCTCGAAGGTCGTCACGTCCACGCGGGAGTGAGCTTCACACGGACGGTCACAACAAGCGGCGCTGCCTCGTCTTCAGGCACGAGGAGGTGATCGCGATGAACGAGGCGAGACCTGGGGCGATCGCACCGCGGCGCAAGCTCTCTCTGGCGCTGCGGGCGCAGAAGGCCGCGACGCGCCGGACCCTGTCGAAGATGTTGCGGCGCGACGTCGAGGCGCCTGCCGGCGTGGACGTGATGGCGCACGTGCCGATGGTCGCGGGGGGCTACGGGATGCTGGAGATCGCGCTCGCGCGGTCGCGGGCCGTGGACCCGCGGCTGGCGGAGCTCGCCCGGCTGCGCGCCGCGACCATCCACGGGTGCCCCTGGTGACTGGACCTGGGCTCTGCGGTCGGCAGGGCGATGGGGATCCCGGAGTCGAAGCTCGCGGCGCTCGCCCGGTACCGCGAGAGCGACGAGTTCGACGACCTGGAGCGCCGCGTGCTCGACTTCGCGACCGCGCTGTCGCGGAGCCCGGTCGAGGTGCCGGAAGAGCTGCGCGAGGAGCTGCGCCGTGAACTCGGTGACGAGGGAGTCGTGCACCTGGCCGCGCTGGTGGCGCTGGAGAACTTCCTCGGACGGTTCAACCGCGGCGTAGGGCTGGAGTCGCAGGGGTACTCCGAGGGCGCGGCGTGCGCGGTGCCCAAGCCTTAGGCGGCCCCTCGATGACGTGCCCGCAGGACACGCGGCCCCCTCCGGCGAAACCTCCCCTTACGGGCGGACGCTCACGGAGGGATCTCATGAGGAAGCTTGTCGTTGTTGCGCTGGTGACGGGATTGCTCGTCGGCTCCGTCGCGTCGGCCGAGGCCGGCAAGAAGAAGGCTCCGAAGAAGGTCACGCGCGTCGCCGAGGCGAGCTACATCGCGCCCGCGCGCTTCTACTGGGCCCCCACGGGCGACAACATCGGCGGAGCGTCGTTCGCCACCGGTGCCGGCGAGAGCTTCGTCTCGGTCGAGATCGCCGACAACGCCGGCATGGACGTCTCGGCCGCCGTCGGGCAGGACCCCGAGGGCGACGGGACCGTCACGACGACCCCGTTCTGCACGAGCACCGAGGAGCCCGTCGCGATCCAGCCGGGCCTGGAGATCACCGTGTTCGTGTTCGCCGGGCCGTGCACGGACCCGGCCCCCGCGCCGGCGTTCGCGACGCAGGGCACGATCACGGCGACGTTCTCTAACCTTCCATAGCCCCCGCACGCGCAAAGGCCCCCGGGCTCCGGGGGCCTTTTGGCTTACGACGGGTCTAGTAGTAGCACTCGACCAGCGGGCGGCCGCTGGGCTCCAGCGTTCCGACCGAGATCGGCGAGTTGACCTTGCACTTGCCGCAGGCGCCGTCGGGGCAAGCCGCGGCGGGCCCCGCCGTGACCGCGGCCAGCGGCACCGCCATGAAGACTGCCGCGAGCAGGATCCTGATCTTGCGCATCTCGTTCCCCCTTCGTCCCGGAATGTCCGTCTCGGGCGGGACGATACCGCGCCCTAGGCGAGCAGCCCGGCGCCGCCGTCGACCACCAGCGTCTGTCCCGTCACGAGCGCGGCGCGGTCGGACGTGAGGAACGACACGAGAGCGGCGACGTCCGCGGGGGTCGCGAGGCGCCCGAGCGGCGTGCGCGCCCGTCCGGCCGCGAGCATCTCCTCGCGCGCCGGGAAATGCCGCAGGGCGTCGGTGTCGACGATGCCCGGTGACACGACGTTCACGCGGATGCCGCGGGGGCCGAGCTCGACCGCGAGGTAGCGGGCTACGGCCTCGAGCGCGGCCTTCGACGCGCCCACGACCATGTAGCCGGGAAGGACTCGGGTCGAGCCCTGGCTCGACAGGCCGACGATGTGGCCGCCGTCGTGCATCAGCGCTTGCGCCCTCTTCGCTCCGAGGAAGAACGCACGCGCGTTCGCGTCCATCGTCCACGCCCACGCGCGGGAGTCCAGCTCGTCGAGGCCCTTCAGCACGCCGGTGGCGGCGTTCGAGACGAACACGTCGAGTCGCCCGAACGTCTCGTCGACGGTGTCGAACAGCGCGTCCAGGTGCCGTTCGTCGCCGACGTTGCTCCGCACCGCGAGCGCCTTCACCGCGTGCTCCTCGGCCGCGGCGCACGTCTCCTCCGCGGCGGCGCGGTTGCGCAGGTACGCGACGACGAGGTTCGCGCCGCGGCGTGCAAGATCGCCCGCGATCGCCTTGCCGATCCCGCGGCCCCCTCCGGTGACGAGGGCGACGCGGCCCTCGAGGTCCCGGGGGGTCACGGCGCCGTCAGAACGAGGCACGCGTTCTGCCCGCCGAAGCCGAACGAGTTCGTGAGCGCGGTCTTCACCCGTTGCTCCCTCGGCTCGTCCGGGACGTAGTCGAGGTCGCACTCGGGATCGGGCTCCTCGAGGTTGATCGTCCGGGGGATCACACCGCGGTCGACGATCAGCGCCGTGACGGCCGCCTCGACCGCGCCGGCGGCGCCCAGCAGGTGCCCGGTCTGGGACTTCGTAGACGTCACCGGCACGCGCTTCGACTCGGGGCCGAGCGCGCGCTTGATCGCCAGCGTCTCGATGCGGTCGTTGTACGGGGTGCTCGTGCCGTGTGCGTTGACGTAGTCGACGTCCTCGGGGAAGACGCCCGCGTCCTCGAGCGCGAGCGCCATCGCACGCGTCGCTCCGTCGCCCTCGGCGTCCGGCTGCGTGAGGTGGAAGGCGTCCGCGGTCGCGCCGTATCCCGCCAGCTTCGCCAGCGGGGCCGCCCCGCGCCGCCGTGCGTGCTCCTCGCTCTCGAGGACCACGACGCCCGCGCCCTCGCCGAACACGAATCCGTCACGTCCTGCGTCGAACGGCCGGCTCGCTCTCTCGGGATCGTCGTTGCGCTGGGACAACGCGCCCATCCGCGCGAACGCCGCGAGCGCGAGCGGCGTCAGCGCGGCCTCGGTCCCGCCGGCGAGGACCACGTCGGCCCTCCCCGCGCGGATCGCCATCAGCGCCTCGCCGAGCGCGTGGGCACCGGTCGCGCACGCGGACGACACGCAGTGGTTGATCCCCCTCAGCCCGAGCTGCATGGAGATCGCCGCGGCCGCCGCGTTCGGCATCAGCTTCGGCACCGTGAACGGGCTGACGCGCCGGGGGCCGCCGCGCGCGAGGGCCGCGTCGCCCTCCTCGATCGTGTAGAGCCCGCCGATCCCGGACCCGACGATCACGCCGGCACGGTCGCGGTCGACCGCGTCGGCCAGCCCCGCGTCCTGCCACGCCAGCGCCGCCGCCGCGACCGCGAGCTGGGTGAAGCGGTCGCTCCGCGTCGCGTCGCGCCGGTCCATGTACGCGGTCGGCTCGAAATCCCGCACCTGAGCGCCGATCCGCGTCTCGTAGCCCGACACGTCGAAGCCCTCTATGGGGGCCGCGCCCGAACGTCCCTCGAGCAGCGCGTCCCAGACCTCGTCGGTGCCGGTGCCTATGGGAGTGACGAGGCCGAGCCCCGTGATGACGGCGGAGCTCACGCGCCGACTACGAGCTTCCGCTCGATGAGGTCGACCGCGTCGGCGACCGTCACCAGGCCCTCCAGCTCCTGGTCGGGGATCTCGACGCCGAAGCGCTCCTCCAAGCCGAGCGTCAGCTCCATCGTGTCGAGCGAGTCCAGGTCCAGGTCGCGCAGCAGCTCGGCCGCCGGGACCACCGCGGACGCATCCACCCCGCGGCCGCTCAGATGATCGCGGATCGCGTCGAACACCTCTTGCCGGTTCGTCATCTCGTCTCTCCCTTCGTCATGCCGTCATTCCTCCGTCGATGGTCAGTACCGCTCCGGTCACGTACGAGGCGGCGGGGGAGCAGAGGAACGCGACCGCGGCCGCTATCTCCTCGGGCTCGCCGGGGCGCCCCGCGGGGATCTCGCGGAGCAACGCGTTGCGCTGCGACTCGTCCAGCCCGGCCACCAGCTCGGTCTCCACGAGGCCCGGTGCCACCGCGTTGACCGTGATGCCCTTGCGCGCGACCTCGCGCGCCAGCGAACGTGTGAGGCCCACGACTCCGGCCTTCGCCGCGGAGTAGTTCACCTGGCCCGCGCTTCCCCTGAGCCCGGCGACGGACGCGACGTTCACGATCCGGCCCCACCCCGCGCGCAGCATCGGCCGCAACGCGCGCCGGGAGCACGCGAACGTGCCGGAGAGGTTCGTGCGCAGCACGTCGTCCCATGCGGCGTCGGTGAGCCGCGCCGTCAGAGCGTCGGCGCGGCACCCGGCGTTGTTGACGAGCACCCCCACGGCTCCCAGCGCTTCCTCGACCTCGCCGAACAGCGCGTCGACCGACGCAGGGTCGCCCACGTCGCCCTGCACGCAGATGCCCTCTCCTCCCGCGGCCTCGACGAGACGCAGCGTCTCCTTCGCCTCGTCCGGCCGCGACCTGTAGTTCACTGCGATCGGGCGCGTGCCGGCGAGCGCGACTGCGATCGCGCGGCCGAGACCCCGCGACGCGCCGGTGACGAGCGCGGCCTCAGACAAGGGCCGCACCCACTTCGGCCGGTGCCGCGACGCGCTCGCTCGGGATCGTCCAGCGGGCGAGCCCCGCCCCCCATACGAACCCCGCGCCGAACGCTGCGAGCACGAGGCGATCGCCCTCCCGCAGCACGCCTCGCTCCTGCGCCTCGCGGAGCGCGAGCGGGATCGACGCCGCGGACGTGTTGCCGTAGCGCTCGATGTTCGTGAACATGCGGGCCTCGTCGAGGCCGAGGCGTTCCGCGACCGCCGCCAGGATGCGCGCGTTCGCCTGATGCGCGACGACCAGGTCGACGCCGGCGAGCGACCCTTCGCCCAGCGCCACTGCCTCCTCGACCGACGCCGTCATCTCCTGGACCGCGCGCCGGTAGACCTCGCGTCCGGCCATCTTGACCGTGCCCCCGTGCGGCACGGTGAGGAGCTCCGGGCGCGACCCGTCGGAGTGGAGCTTGAACGGCCCGAGCGCCGGCTCCGGCGCCGCCGAGACCACCGCCGCCCCCGCACCGTCCCCGAACACGATCCCGGTCTTGGGATCGGAGAAGTCCACGATCCGCGACATGAGGTCGACCCCGGCGACGAGGACGTGCCGCGCCGATCCCGCGCGCACGAGCGCGTCGGCCTGCGCGAGCGCGACGAGGAACCCGGAGCAGCCGGCGGCGAGGTCGAATGCCCCTCCGTCGCAGCCGAGCGCGTGCTGGAGCAGCGGCGCGGCCGCGGGGAGGTTGTCGTCCGGCGTGGTCGTCGCGACGATCACGTAGTCGAGGTAGCGCGGAGCGAGCCCCGCGGCGTCTAGCGCGTCGCGCGCGGCCGCGGCCCCCAGCGCCGTCACGGAGTCCGACGCGGACGCGATGCGGCGGCTCTCGATGCCGGTGCGCGCCGCGATCCACCCGGGCTCGAGCCCGAGCGAGTCCTCCAGCTCGGAGCTGGACACGGCTCGCTCGGGAACGGCCGTCCCGACGCCCGTGATGGCGGCTCCCGTCATTCGGCCCGGATCCAGAAGAGCGCGTCCCCGCGCGCCACCGGCTGGCCGGGGACGGCGAGCATCCCCATCACCCATCCGCGGAAGCGGGACAACACGGGCTCGGCCGCGGTGTTCGTGCGGACGTGGGCGAGCGGTTGCCCGGCCTCGACCCACTCGCCCTCGCACGTGAACGTCTCGGGGGGCAGGGGGAGGAACCGCCCCGCGCACGGAGCGACCACGAGGCGCTCGCGGATGCCGATGCTCTCGGGGGGTGCGGAGACGGGGGCCTCGGCGACCCCGGCGGTCGCCTCAAGCATGGACCGCACCTCGCCCGCTCGTGACGGTCGCGGCCGCGAGCTTGCCGGCGACGCGCCCGGGCCCGAGGTCGACGAAGTCCGTCACGCCCGCGCGTTCCATCCACTCGATCGACTCGCGGAACCTGACCCGCTCGGTGAGCTGACGGACGAGCAGCTTGCGGACCTCGCCCGGAGCGCGATACGGGCGCGCGGTGACGTTCGAGACCACCGGCACGCGCGGCAGCGCGACACGGGTGTGGTCGAGAGCGTCGCGCAGCGCCTCCGCGGCCGGCGCCATCGCATCGGTGTGGAAGGCGCCTTCGACCGGCAGCAGCAAGGCGCGGCCCCCGGCCGCGTGGACCATCCGGGCGGCCTCCGAGAGCGCGTCGTCCGGGCCCGCGATCACGAGCTGCACCGGCGAGTTGTCGTTGGCGATCACGGTGCCGCTGCGTGCGCAGACGTCGGCGAGCTCGCCGGCGGTCAGGCCCTTCACGGCGGCCATGCCCCCGGGGGAGGCGCGTCCCGCGTCGCCCATCGCGCGCCCACGGGCGCAGACGAGCTTGAGGCCGTCTTCCGGCGACAGCGCGCCTGCGGCGGCGAGCGCGGTGTACTCGCCGACGCTGTGGCCGGCGTAGACGTGGAACGGCTCGGTCTGCTCGGCGTGCGCCGCGAGGCCGGCGACGAACAGCGCCGGCTGCGCGAGGTCCGTGGGCAGCGTCGGGCGCGCGCGGTCGAGGCGGCGCTCTATCGCTTCGCTGAGGTCGAACCCGAGGACTTCGTTCGCGCGCTCGAGCAACGGCGCGTCGGCCAGCGCCGCGTGCAGCGTCGCCGCGTCGACCCCCTGTCCCGGGAACAGGCCGGCCCTCAACGGCCCCTCCTCCTGACGGAGAACACGGCGGCGCAGGTGAGCGTGAGCGCGGCGCCGGGAGCGATCCTCCGGAACGCGGCGCGACGCGATGCCGTACGCGCGAGGCGAACGAGCAGCTCCTCGTAGAACCCGGCGCGCAGCGACGCGTCCACGGTCCGTGCAGATGTCATCCGAGGTCCTTGTGCTTCAGGAGCTGCTGTAGACGCGCGCGGGCGCGGTGGAGGAGCACCCGTACCGCGCCGGAGCTGCGCCGCGTCGCTCGGGCGATCTCGTCGATGGTGAGCTCGCGCCGGTACCGCAGACGGACGACCTCGCGCTGTGCGTCGGGGAGCCGCGCGACGGCTTCCCACAGCAGCGCGCGGTCCTCGGACGCGATCGCAAGCGCGGGCGCGGTCGGTGCCGGGTCCGGGTGCTGCGAGAGCTCCTCGATCGGCACGACGTGCTTCTTGCGTTCGATTCGCCAGGTGGCGACGGTGTTGCGGGCGATCGTGAAGATCCACGAGCGATAGCTCCCGTCGCCCTTGAACGTCCCCGCGGCCGCGAGCGCCTTCAGGAAGACCTGCGCGGTGAGGTCCTCGGCGGTCGCGCGGTCCCGCGTCTGGGAGCGCACGAAGCGATAGACGGGCTCGAGGTAGCGCTCGTAGAGCAGCGTGAACGCGGCGAAGTCGCGCGCGGCTCGCGCCGCGAGCTCTTCGTCGCTCGGATGCTCTCGTTCCGCCACGGTGTTCGCCAATGCCACCCGCAGTGCCCTCCCGGTCTGCCGCCTTTCGTGTATGGACGTGATCGAAGCACGTCCGTTACGCCCGATTTGGATGTGGTCGAGCGGCTCCCGGACCGGCCGTTCAAGCACAGGCGGCGCGCGGGGGCCGCGGCGCGAAAAAAAGTTCACGCAGTTGACCGCGGGGTCAACGCGCGTCGCGGGAGGGCGGCAGAAGGGGAGCTTTCCCGTGGCTCTATACTCACGCGCTGACAGAGAGGTGAACACCGTGGTAACGGACGACGGCGACGGGTCACCGTCGATGCTCGGCGATCTGCTGTCGGTCCTGCGGTCGCGTAAGGCCTCCGCCGCAGCCTTCGGCGGCAGTGTCCTCGCGAGCCTCGTCGCCACTGAGCTATCACCGCTTGTAGGCCGCTTCGTGCGCTGGGCCCTGTGGCTGGCCGCGCTCGGCACCGGCGCCGCCCTGGTGGTAGTCGCGACTCGCCGCGCACGCCGGATTCGGCCGGGACAGTCGGTCGTCCGAGACGACGAGCCGAAGCGCCCCCGGGACGCCGACCGAAGCGAGACGGATGCCAGGCCGCCGCGCCGTCTCGCTACGTCGTGGGGGTCGGTGGTCCTCGTCTCGGTGCTGGTCGTCGGTGGGTTGACGGTCGTGAGCGTGACCACGGACCCACTCGCGGACCAAGCGCGGTCGCCGGTCGAAGAGGACGACCCCGCGCCGGCGGACGCGCTTCCGGCGCCTGCGATCGGAGGCATCCACCGGCTATGGGCCAACGACGTGACGCCCACGAGCGTCGAGCTCGCGTGGGACGCGTTCGGCGACGTCGACGCGTATGAGGTCGTGGTGGACGGGGAGACCGTCGAGCTTCCGGGCTGGCGCGACGCGTACTCCTTCAGCGCCCGCCCCGGCACGACCTACTTCGTGCGGGTGTCGGCCTTCGAGGACGGGAACTACCTGGATTCGGTGCAGGAATACATTGACACGCCCGGGAGCCTCACGCATGCGGATGCGCGGCTTCAGGGGGACTGGGTCCTCGCCCTGCGCACTGCCGACGTGGGGGGGACCTACCCGAGGAGCCGGATAGGTGAGCGGTGGCAAGACCGGTGGAGCTTCGTGCCGTCGTGCGGGGCCGGTGCATGCGACGTCTACTTCGACTTCAACCTAGTTCGTGAGGCGGCCGCGATCCTGCGACGGGACGGGTCGAGCTACTCGGGGTCGAAGACGGCGCGACTCAGGAACTGCGCGGGGGAGCCCCCCGCTCCGACGTTCGCGACGTTGCGGCTCAGCGTCGTGGACGCCGGCAATGACGGTGACGAATGGGTCGCGACGCGGATCAGGGGACGGCTGAGCCACGAAGACCGTCCGTACCGCGGCTGCGGCGGTGGGTCCATGACGCACGTGTTCACCGGTCGTCCTGCGGGCTGAGCGCCGTCGCGAGCGCCGCGGGCGCGATGGGGCACAGTTGCATCCATGCGCGCCGCCGTCGTCGGACATCTCGAGTGGGTCGAGTTCGTCGCGGTCGACCACGTGCCGCGGCCCGGCGAGATCGTCCACGCTCTCGAGTGGTGGGAGGAGCCGGGCGGCGGGGGAGCGGGCGGAGCGGTGCAGCTCCAGAAGCTCACCGGCGACACGACGTTCTTCACCGCGCTGGGTGACGACGACCTCGCCGTCGCGGCGAACGACTTCCTCCGCGCGACGGGGCTGCGCGTCGAGGCAGCCCGGCGGCGCGAGCCGTCGCGCCGCGCGATCACGTACGTCGATCCGATGGGCGAGCGCACGATCACCGTGCTCGGTCCCCGCCTCGCTCCCGCCGGTGCCGACCCCCTCGACTGGGAGTCGCTGACCGATACCGACGCCGTCTACTTCACCGCGGGAGACACCGCCGCGCTGGAGGCCGCCCGCTCCGCCCGCGTGCTCGTCGCTACCACGCGCGTCCTCCCCCAGCTCGCGGAGGCCGGCGTGTATCTCGACGCGGTCGTGGGCAGCGCGGCCGACATAGGTGAGGCGTATCGCCGCGGCGACCTCGACCCGGCCCCCGGGCTCGTCGTCATGACCGGCGGCGAGGGCGGCGGCGTCTACTGGGAAGGGAACGGTCCGGAGCGCCGGTACGAGACGGTGCCGCCGCCGGGGCCGGTGGTCGACAGGTACGGAGCGGGCGACAGCTTCGCGGCGGGGCTCACATTCGCGCTCGGTCGCGGCGACGACGCGGCGGCTGCCTTAGCGTTCGCGGCGCGCTGCGGAGCGGCGACGGTAACGGGCCGCGGCCCCTACGGCGGGCAGCTGACGAGGGACGAGTTGTGACGGGCGGGGGAGGGCCGATGGGCGACGAGCAGAGGTTCCCGCGGGCGGCGTCGTGGTTCGCGTCGCGCCGGTGGGGCATGTGGATCTCGAAGAACCTCTACACGCCGCTGGACAAGCTCGTCTACCGCCTCACGCGCGGGCGCCGGGGGCTGAGCCCCGCGACGACCGTCCTGCTCCTCACGACGACCGGGCGCAAGAGCGGCCTTCCGCGCGAGGTGCCCGTCCTGTACCTGAAGGACGGCGCGAACGTCTGGGTGATGGCGTCGAACTACGGCGCCGAGCGCCATCCCGCGTGGTCGTCGAACCTGCTGGCGAACCCCGACGCGACCATCCGGATCGCGCGCACGGAGAGGCCGGTGCGGGCGCGCCTCGCGTCCGCCGACGAGAAGAAGGCGCTGTGGCCGCGCCTCGTCGAGCTCTACCCGGCGTGGGAGGCGTACAGGGGGTGGTCGGACCGGGACTTCAGGCTGTTCTGCCTCGAGCCCCGCGACGCCTAGCTTCCGGCCCCGACCTGCGACTCGCTCAGAGCGGTACGCGCGGCCGCGAGGCGGTGCTCTTCGACGACCTCGAGCTGCGCCTCGGCCCGGGCGATCAGCTCGTCCAGCTCCTCGTCCGTCACCGCGGTCCCCTCGGGGCGCGCCTCTTTCAGCGAGCGCCACAGGCACCACTTGCCCTGGATCCCGAGCCTCAGCGCCTCGAGCTCGACCAGCCGGCTGAGCGGTGAGTAGCCGGTGATCGCGCCGTTCAGCTTCAGCCGGCCGACCTTTTCCGACGCCCAGGCGAGGCCGGGCTTCACCGGGCTCTTCGGGAGGTTGCTCCGCTCGATGATCCGCTCGAGCGTCGTCTGGTCCTCCTGGATGTCGGCGAGGAGCCGCTCCAGGAACGCCTCGTATTCCGTGCCGCGGTTGTTGCCGAGCGTCCGCTTCGCCAGCTCCACCCCTGCGACCGCGCCCGCGCGGTGATCGTTGAGGTAGATCGACAACAGGTTCATGGGTTCCCCTTTTCCTCTGGCTAATTGGTATCGCTCGGTCTGGATTACCCAGGGGTTCCCGCCTCAACCGGGGCCGCGGAGGGTAGGGTTTGCGGCAGGTAGGGGAGCAGTCACCGCCGGGTCGAGAGCGACCGCGTCCGTGGCTGCGCTCACCGGCTCGGCAGCGATTGGAGGTGCACCATCGCACGGCCGAGGGTCCTTTTCGTTGCCTGTCATCTGCCGTACCCGCCGTACAGCGGCGGCAGAAGGCGCGAGTACGAGCTGATCCGCCGGGCCGGGAAGGTCTTCGACCTAACGGTGTTCGCGGTCTCCAAGACGTTCGAGGAGGACAACGCGAACGCGCCCGCGTTGAAGGAGCACTGCATCGACGTCACGGTATTCGCCGCGGAGCCACCTCCGCCCGCACCTTCGACGGAGCCCGCACAGGTTGTCCGGCACAGAGCGCCGGAGATGAGCGCGCACGTGGCGGCCGCGATCGAAAGCGGCGCGTTCGACCTCGTCCACGTCGAGGGCTTCTACCTGATGCAGCACGTGCCCGATCCGTGCCCGCTGCCGGTCCTTCTCGTCGAGCAGAACGTCGAGTACGTGCTGTGGCGGCAGCGCGCCGGGACCGCCGTGTCGAAGCACGAGCGCGACGCGGCCATCACCGAGTACCTGAGGACACTGGAGACCGAGACGGCAGCGTGGGGCAGGGCAGACATCTGCGCGGCGCTGACGGCGGACGACGCCGCGATCATGGGGGCCGCGTTGCCGGGGCTCGACGTGCGGCTCGTGCCCGACGGGGTCGACCACCTGCCGCTCGTCCCCCGGAGCGAGCGGCGAGCGCAGGACGGTGTCGTCGTGTTCGCGGCGAACTTCGGCTACCAGCCGAACGTCGACGCGGCGCTCTACCTCTGCGACGAGGTCTGGCCGCGCGTGGCGAGGCGCCGCCCGGGCGCGCGCCTGCTGCTGGTCGGGAACGCCCCGCCGCCGGAGGTCGTCGAGCTCGGCCGCGGGAACGGCGTCGTCGTCACGGGCCGCGTGCCCTCGATCGACCCGTTCCTCGAGCGCGCGGCCGTCGTCGTGTGCCCGCTCAGGGTCGGCGGCGGCATCAAGGTCAAGATGCTCGAGGCGATGAGCCGGGGCAAGGCGATCGTGACGACCGGGGTCGGAGCGCAGGGGCTCGACCGCTTCGCGGGGGCCGCGTTCCTGGTCGAGGACCATCCGGCCGCGTTCGCCCACGCGGTCGTCGCCGTTCTCGACGACGCCGGGTTGAGGACCGGGCTCGAGGAAGGCGCGCTCCGCGCCGCCCGCCGTCTCCCCACGTGGGACGAGGCCGCGTCCGCCCTGGGCGAGTGCTACCGCGACCTCGTCCGCGGGACCGGCGCCCCCGGGAGCCTCACGACGGCAGGCGACGCGGCCACGTAACCTCCGGGCGTGGTCGTCGATCGCGAGCTCGAGCAGCTCCACGCGCTGCCGCTGGAGGAGTTCACCCCCGCGCGCAACGAGCTTTCGCGCCGTCTGAAGGAGGCCGGGCAGGCCGACGACTCCGCGCGGGTGAAGAAGCTGAAGAAGCCGCCCGTCTCGGCATGGGCCGTCAACCAGCTGGCGCGCCGGGACCCCGGCGGGATGACGCGCCTGCTCGAGCTCGTCGTCCTCTTGAAGGAGGCGCGGTCGGCGGCGGAGATGCACTCGCTCGCGGCGGAGCGGCGAGAGCTCGTCGCGAAGATGGCGCGGCGCGCAGGTGAGCTGATGGAGGAGGCGGGGCACGCGGCGTCGCCGGCGACGCTCCAGCGCGTGACGCAGACGCTGCACGCGGGCGGCGAAGAGGACGAGCGCGACCTGCTGCGGCGCGGCGTGCTCTCCCACGACCTCGCGCCGGCGGGATTCGACGCTCTCGGTGGGTTCGGGGGCTTCGAGGACGCGCCGCCACCGCCTCCGTCGGCGGCGGACGAGGAGATCGAGGCGCTCCGGCGAGCCGCCGCGGAGGCAGAGGAGGAGGCCGCGCGGCTGACCGAGGAGGCGGAGCGCGCGGAGGCGGCGGCTCTCGCCGCGTCCGAGGCCGCGTCCGAGGCGCGCCGGCGCGCCCGCGAGGCACGGGAGAAGGCGCAGCGCGCGGCGCGCGCCGCAGGCTGAACGGCTTTTACTCGGCGGCTACGCCCCGCTCCTGCTGAGCCTGGTGGGCGACGCAGTAGCGCGCCGCCGGAAGCGCTTCGAGGCGCTCTTCCGGGATCGGTTCGCCGCAGATCTCACAGACGCCGTACGTCCCGTCGGACAGCTTCGCCAGCGCGTGCTCGATGTCGTCGAGCCGGCCGTCGATGTCCTCCTGCACCGAGAGCTCCTTCGTGCGCTCGAACGTCTCGGAGCCGACGTCGGCCGGATGCTGGTCGATCGTAGAGAGCTCGGACTGGCTGTCCTCCTGCGCGGCGTCACCTACGTTGTCGATGCGCGCGCGGAGGTCCTGCAAGCGCGTGCGCTCGTCGGTCAGAAGCTTCTGTGCCTTGTCGTTGTCCATGCGCCGGGGTTACCCACCGGGCTGAGACCTAACCGGACTCAGCAGTCGCCGAGGCCGGTCTCGCCGAGGCAGTACTGGTTGAACGCGTGCCGGATCACCGGCTGCGCGACGTTGCGTACGCGTACGCCGCCGGGCGTGACGCCCTTCTCGGAACCGGCGTGCGCGTGGCCGTGGAACACGATGTCGGCGCCCGCGCGATCGACTGCCTCCGCGAGCAGGTAGCTGCCGAGGAACGGGTAGATCTCGAGCCGTTCGCCGCGCAGTGTCTCCTCCACGGGCGCGTAGTGCAGCACGCAGATCCTGTAGTCGGCGTCGAGGGACCGCAGCGCGTCCTCGAGGCGCGTCGCCGTCTCCTTGGTGTGGCGGATGAAGCTCTTCATCTCGGGCTCGCCGAACTCGGTGCCGCACGCGCCGGCGAACCCGCCGCCGAAGCCCTTGATGCCGGCGACGCCGACCCTGGCGCCGCCCACCGTGACGATCTCGCCCTCTCCCTCGAGCACCCTGATCCCCGCGTCGGTGAGGACGCGGGTTATCCCGTCGTTCTCGTCGGCGTGATAGTCGTGGTTCCCGAGCACGGCGAAGACCGGCAGCGGGAGCCCGTCGAGCTCCTTCGCGAGCACCGCCGCCTCCTCCGCGCTGCCACAGCGAGTCAGGTCGCCCGCGATGACGAGCAGGTCGCTCTCCTCGGCGAGCTGCGGCAGGTGGGGCTGGAGGCACCCGGCGGAGTCGCGTCCGAAGTGGACGTCGCCGACGGCGGCGATGCGTATCAAGAGAGCTGCTCCACCTCGACGCCCGGCGGGAACTCGCTCGCGCTCGTGTCGTTGTGCACGGTGTGCTCGGGCAGAAGCTCCGCGACGACCTCGGACACCGCCTGCTTGCGCTCTATCGTCCCGACCTCTCCCGAGAGGAAGACGTCGTTGCCGCGGATCGAGACCTCGATGCCGAGGGTGGACACGCGCTCGTCCGTCGCGAGCGCCTCCGCGACGTGGGCCTCGAGGTACGCGCCTGGCTCCTGTGGGAGCGGCTGGTTCTCAGACGGCATGGATCTGGTCGTAGATCCGGCGGATGACCTGGTCGGAGACCGCGAGGTCGTTGCTCTGCGCGTAGAGCAGGAGGCTGAGCACGCGCCGGGGGCCGTGCGACGACCGTCGCAACACGTACTCCCAGTCGAGCTCGGACTTGGCGATGACCGTGAGCGCGTTGTACCAGTAGTGCGGCGTGTCCTCGGAGTGCGTGCACGCCTGCATGACGATGAAGTCCTCCGGGGGCACGACCCGCACGTGCGTCCCCTTCAGCTCGTGCCGCTGCGCGCGCGCCAGCATGTCCTCGTCGAGGTAGATGCTGTTGTGAATGCGGAAGATCACGTCGACGAGGACGTCCCGCTTGTAGGCCTTGAGGAGCCAGTCCTCCTTGGGGTCCTCCGTGGTGAAGCCGGCCTTCTCGAGCGCCTTGACGCACCGCTCGGCGTCCTCGGGCTTGACGAGCAGGTCGATGTCCTTGGTCGGCCGCGGCCGGCCGAAGACGGCGGTGGCCAGGCCCCCGATCGCGAGGTACGGAAGGCCCTCTTCCTCGACGGCCTCGATCACCTCTGCCAGGACGGCGCGATAGGTCTCTTCGTCGTCGGCTTCCTGCGTGATGCCCGCGTGCTCGTCGCTCATCGCGACGTTGTGTACCCGCAGCCGCGAGGGCCTAACCGGGTAACGCCTAGCGGTCGACCTCCGACCATCCCGCGACGCTGAGCTCACCGGTCGTGGTGGGGAGCTGGGATGCGAAGCACGAGGACGACTCGAACGTCGCGTTGCCGCGGACGCGGAACGTGCGGGCCGTGACGGACCCGTGAAGGACGGGGGTCCCTGTCGAGTCGAAGTCGCCCTCCGGCGCCATGAAGGCGCCCGTGACCTCCGCGTTGCCGGTCAACTGGAAGCTGCCGTTGCGGACGATCGCGACGAGGACGCGGTTGTCGGCTCCGTCGGCCGGGTTGCACATCACTCCCGAGAGCGCCTTCCACGTCGCCGACCACGTGATCGTGTTCCCGGTCGTGTTCGAGGACGCGGGGTAGTCGAAGTAGGCGACGAGCGTGTTCGACGCGGTCGGCAGGTCGCCGTTCTGCCAGTTCGAGTCGACGGCGCCCGCCACGCCGCTGCGCCAGCACTGGTTCACCGCCGTCGCGAAGTTGCAGTAGATCCCGGAGGATTGGGCGGTCGCCTTCAGCACCGCGTACTCGTCTTCGGTGAAGTTCCTCACCTGCGCGATCCGGTCCATGTCCGCCTGAGTGAACCGTGCCGTAGGCGGATACCCGTCGAGACCTCCGCACACGTCCGAGGTGATCACCCCGCCGTTCGCGCAGCCCGTGCACGCACTGCCGTCCCATTCGCTCTGAATGGCGTAACCGCCGTTGCGCGTGTCGTTCGCGTTGCAGTTGGGCAGAGGTGGATGCAGCCGGCCCTTGGTCCCGGCGGTCTTCGCGTAGACCTCGCCGGTCGCGTGGACGGCGGCGGGGATGTTGCTGTCCCAGGTCAGGCCGCCCGACCAGCTGAATCCCCCGAAGGCGCTCTGGTCGTAGACGTCGCGCATGGTGTAGTTCTCGTCGATGCCCGACAGCGAGAGCTTGCCGCGGCCGAGGACGTCACCCCTCGTGAACACGCTGATGTTGTTCATGTCCGGGTTGCCGTTCGAGTCGATACGGTCGGCGTAGATCCCGAGGGGGAACTTCGACTTCCCGGGAACCGACCTGATGATCTGGCGGACGACCCTCGTCCCGTTGCCCTGCGTGCCGGTGGCGGTGATCGCGTAGAGGTTGCCGCTGTGGTTCAGGCAGGGCGCGACGTTGACGTTCTGCGCGCTCCAGGGGTCCGTCTTCGGGACCGGAGGGTTCTTCGTCGGGCTGTAGATCGTGAGCACGACGTTGTACGTACCGGGGCCGAGCGTGCCCGGGGGCAGCGTGATCGGCGCCGAGGAGCAGCCGGCGTTCTTCATGGCGCCCGGCGAGATCGCGCCGCTCTTGACGTTGAGCATAAAGCGCTCGAGGCCGGCCTCTGCGGCCGCCAGCGCCTTGGTGGACTGCCCGTCCGCCGACGTCGCGTTCAGCCCCCGGATGCTCAGCGCGGCGGCGGTCGTGGTGATCACGGTGAGGGCCGCGCCGACCATGATCACGGTCAGCATCGCGACGCCCCGCTCGTCTCGTGCGCGCATGCGGATGCCTCTCCTCATCGCCGGTTCCTCAACTGCGCCTCGGTGAAGTAGTTCGTCACCTGGTCGCCCGTCTTGAGGCTGAACGCGAAGTTCACGCTCGTCACGTTCGCGAGCTCCTTGTCGACGAGCGCCGTGTTGCAGACGTCCATCGTCGTGACGTTGTAGGGCGCGCAGGCCGCTTGATTGATCTCGGCCAGCGTCGTCACGCCGTTCCCGTCCCAGTCGTACTCGAGCCGGTTGCTGGTGAACGAGAAGACCTCGTTCGTGCACGCCCCGCCGTTGACGGGACGCACGCAATCGACGCCCTTGACTAGCGTCTCGGTGGGGAAACCCTGGGCCGTGAGCGTGATCCGGTCGCCGGCGTCGTCGTACGCGTAGGTGACGACCTCGTAGTTCGCGACGGTGTCGACGGTCGGCCCCGCAGGGTTCGAGTACGTCCCGTCGCCGTTGAAGTCGACCTTGACCGTGAACGAAGGGAACGAATCGGCGGGGCCGGTGCTCGGCAACGCGATCCACCCGGCCTCGCGCGTGTCGCGGACCATCCGGTTGATCCCGAGCCGCGCCTCCTCGGCCACCCGGACGTTGTCGCGGGTGGTGTCGCTGCTGCGGGCGCCGGACAGCATCACCGACATGAACGCCGCGGAGACCGTCGCGAAGATCGCCAGCGCTACGAGGATCTCGACGAGCGAGAAGCCGCCCTCCGGCCGGTGCTCCGTCACCGGTAGTCCTCCGCGAGGCAGCTGAGCTTGCCGATCGAGACCGTCATCTCGGAGTCGGGCCACGTGGTGCTGCTGTCGGGCGACAGCCACGGCCCCCGCAACGCGTTCGTCTCCATACGGATGATGCCGTTGTACTCGGCGGAGACGACCCGCTCGTCGGCCGTCATGCTCGTCAGCAGCGAGCTCATCGACCAGTCCTTGAGCACGCCCCTCCTGCCGTTCCCGCTGAAGAGGTAGACGTCGAGGTGGTTGTTCGCTGTCGGCGCGTCCCAGATCAACGGCCCGTTGCCGCCGTTCAGGTCCTTGATCGTCTGCAGCGGGTTCGTGTCGCCGTTGGGGACGGGGCCGATGGTGTTGTTGCCGGTGTAGGTCTGCGTGGGCAGGCTCGTCACGTAGCGGTTCAGCGCGGTCGAGCCGTTGTTGTTGACGTCGGAGTGCCAGAAGAGGTCGCCGGCCCAACTCCCGACCGCGGTCGACGGGTAGGCCGCGTCGGGGCGGCTCTCGCAGTACACGCTCGCCCTGAAGTTCTGTAGGTCCAGCAAGGACGCGCTGCTGACGGGGCTGTTGTTCGTGGTCAGGATCCCGATGTTCATCGCCGTGATGTCGGAACGCGCCTTCACCACGCGGGCCGACGGGGTCGTGGTCGCCGTCGAGTCGATCTCGACCTCCCCGTGCGGGTCCTGACCGGGCGGAGACAGCGCGTCCATGAGGGCGAGGATCTTGTAGGTGTTGCTGCCCGAGGTCGTGCGGAGGTTGTACGGGTTCTCCGTGGTGGTCGTCGAGGGGACGGTGGGGCTGTGGACCGCGCTGATCGCGTACTGCGGGTTCAGCCACATGTGCGTCGGCCGGTTCGCCGGGAGGTAGTTCGTCGTCCCGTTGAAGTCGTAGTAGCCCTTGACGAACGGCAGCCCGCCCGCGATCGAGGGGCCGGCCCCGCGCGTAGCGGTGCTCATCGTCCCCGCCTGGCTCGGCCCGACGTAGGCCATGCCCGTCGGCGCGTTTACCTCGCTCGTGTTGAGGATCTGGTTCGTGCTCACGGTCGAGGTCGCGAGCGAGGACGCGTCGGGGGCCGCGTGGGCGTCGAGGATCGCTCCGTTGTAGACGACGTCCATGCCGGTGTCCCCGCTGACGGCGGGGTTGGCGGCACGGGTGGCGCGAACCGTCCCGGCGCGGACCTTGAGGTCGGCCTGCGAGCCGCTGTCGAGCTGCTCGCCGTAGGCCTGGACGTTGCCCATCGTCATCGTGACCTCGGTCTTGCGCGGCGGGCTCTGGGTGTCCTGCCACGTGGCGGTGCCCTCCACGGCGTAGTCGATCCTCGCCTCGGCACGCAGCTTCACGGTCGCCGGCGCGGACGACCCACCACCGCTACCGCCGCCGCTCGGAGGCGCGCTCGGCGCGGCCGACCCGCTGGTCGGGAGGTCGGGGCGCATCCGGTCGCCGAGGTAGCTCGTGAGGTTGAATGTCCGCTGCCGCGCCCCCACCGTCCAGGCCGCGGTCACGCCGACCTCCACCAGCTGGCTGGGGGGTACGTCGGCGTCGGCGGCCGCGTTCCACGCGTAGGTCGCGGGGACCGGGACCGTGGTGGAGACGGACGCCGTGTCCTTGAACGTCAGGCGGATCTCGACGCTGTAGCCCGCCGGGATCTGTGAGTTGCCCGGGAGGCTCGAGCAGGCCGCCGCGGTCGAGCTCGCGCCGCAGGTCGTCACGAAGGAGTTCGAGAGCGTATCGAAGCCGGTCGTCGTCCCCGGGGGCGCGTACGCGGGCGTCCGGCTGGGGAAGAAGTGGTCGAGCAGGTCGACCTGTCGGGGCGTCGCGGAGTAGGGGGTGTGGAACGAGAGCCCGCGAAGGCGCTCCAGCGTCTTAGCGGCGACGTTGCGGCCGACGGACTCGGTTCGGGTCGCGGCCCCCCCGCGCATGGCGGTTCCGAGGAGCGGCACGATGCCCATCGTCATGAGGGCGAAGATCGTGATCGAGACTAGGGTCTCGACGAGGCTCAGCCCGGCCTCACGGTTCTTGTTGATCGTCACGGCCGTGTCACCCGCCCCGTCATCGGCGCGACGGTGATCGTGCGGGGAGCTCCCCCGTTCACCGAGGGGTGAGAGAGCGAGACGGTGCCGCCCGTGGCGGTGCCACGCGCGAAGAAGACCACGACCTCGATCCCGGCGGCGGCGGCGGGATCGGCCTGCGTCGCGCACAGCGCCGAGATGTTCGGGCTCGTGACGTCGCTGAAGGACGCCGAGGCCACGCGGACGCCCGAGGAGAACGTGCGGCGCGACTTGATCTCGCAGACGCCGGTAAGTGCATGCGCTCGCAGGGTCCCCCACTCGGACGAGTTCGGCTTGAACCACGCGCCCCAGACCCACGGGTGCGTCTGCGTCGAGGCGTCCTGCTGCTCGCCGCGCAGCTCGGTGACGACCTCGTCCACGGCGCCCGACAGCGCCCGCACCTTCCAGTAGTGCGTGAACGCGGTCGCGCCCAGCGTGAGAGCGATGGCCAGCACGAGCGTGACCACCAGCAGCTCGGTGAGCGTGAACCCCTCTTGTCTTCCCGTCATCCGCCTTCTCTCCCAGAGACCGGCGCCCTCCTGGGGCGTCTTGTCCCTTATCGGCGGGGTAGTCCCGGCACTTGACGTGGCCCCTCCCCAACCGGACCGCTCCGGGGCCGCGCGGGCTAGGGGGCAGAGGGGTGCCTAGTGCGGCCCCGTAGGGCGTTCAGGGCGGAGTAAAGGTGCGTCGGGGCTGCAGGCAAAAGCGCGTAGCCCGAAATGGCTACTGCAAAATAGCCCTCTCAAAGTATTGAAACCATGTACTTGCATAGTTCATATTCACGCCGTGGATGACTACCCCGCAGGGGGGTCGTCCAGCCCTTCCGAGCCACCACCTACCTACGCAACACAGGCAACTGCTCGCTGAAACAACTGAATTACCCCCGATCTATTTCAAATCGGACATACCGGTACGCACGCCGGGGGGTCCGGTCGGCAAAGACGGGGGCGAGGGAAAGAAAGGAGGCCGAAGCGCAGGAATAGCGGCAAAGGAAGCGAACCAAGCACCAGACGATCGTCGCTTCAGCACGCACGAAGTAACGCTGGCAACAGGCAAGCCCCGCTCTAAATCCCCCCAATCAGAAAGTGAGTTTCCCATGACCCTTCTTCGATCGCGCTTTGGTTTCAGGGTTGCCGTGGCGATCACGGCCGTCGCTTCCTTCCTTGTCGTAGGGCATCAGCCGGCTGCTAACGCCGAGTCGCAGAGCGTCCCCGTCGACTTCGTCAACCCGCACGAGTGCACGCTCGAGCTCGTCGAGCTGCAGGGCCGCGTCCACGTCGTCACGCAGGTCACCGAGAACACCGATGGCACGTTCCACGTCATGGCCCACACGAACACCCAGGGTGTCGACGGCTACGGCTTCCCGTCCGGCGATCGCTACGTGTTCGTCGAGGGGACGCACGCGCAGACCACCGAGTCCGCCCCCGCGAACTCCATCAACACGACCTTCCACCACGTGGAATACATCCACATGGGCGAGTCGCTCGGCTACGAGTCTCCCGGCCTCGACGACCTCCACGTGAAGCTTCGCGTCGTCGTCGTCCTGACCAACGGCGTCCCCACGACCCACGTCTTCCAGGACTCGAGGGAGTGCAAGTAGCAGCACCGACATCACGATCGTAAAGACGGACCTGGGGTCGTCGCACGATCTCAGCACCGGCCTCCCGAAAGGGAGAGCGGGGCGGGCGGGAGCTCTTCGGAGCTCCCGCCCCCTTTTTTTGCGCGTTCCCCCTTTTCCGGACAGGAAAACTCTGCCAGTATCCGCGGCCATAGGTGGGCAAGCGGTCGCGAAATAGCTCGGATTGGCTATGGTGCCGTGCCCGATTTGCGACCTATCGTGGCGCAATTGGCCGATCTGGGAGGAATGGATGCGACGTCGCATTTGGGGGAACGGGCTGGGTTCTCTGCTGATCCTGCTGGCGCTCACAGCGCTGCTGCCGGCGCCGGTCGCCGGAGCGGGACCGGCACGTGCGTCCGACGCGGACGGTGACAAGGTCTTCGACAACCTCGAGGCGAGGCTCGGCGACGGCGGGAACGACCGCGTCGGCGTGATCGTCCTCTTCAACGAGGGGACGTCGGCAGAGAAGGCCGCGGCCGTCAGGCGCGACCTCGGCTGGTTAGACGTGACGTACGAGTACCAGACGATGCCGGGCTTGGCGGCGTCTCTCACCGCGGGGCAGGTCCGCTCGCTGGCGAGGCGTCCGGACGTCGAGCACGTCCAGCTGGACACCCCGGTGGAGTTCGCCCTCGACACCGCCCGTGCGGCGGCCGGGGTCGACAAGGCCCGGGCCGACTTCTCCGACGTCGACGGCAACAACGAGCGCACCGGCCCGTGTCGCGGCGTTCGCCAGTACTGCAAGGACGACGTGGTCATCGCGGTGATCGACAGCGGGATCGACGTCCGGCACGCCGACCTCGACGGAGGGAAGGTCATCGGAGGCATCGACTGCGGCTCCGGCACCTGCTCGGGGAGCTTCTGGAACGTCGACGGGGCCGGCCACGGCACTTACGTCTCCTCGATCCTCGCGGGCGAGGGCGACGGGAATGCCGCCATGCGAGGGGTCGCGCCGGGTGCGGCGCTCGTCTCCGTGAAGGTGGGGAACAGCATGTCGACCTCTGCGGCGGTCGACGCCGGCCTCGAGTGGGTCATCGCCAACAGGGACAAGTACGGGATCGAGCTGGTGAACATGAGCCTCGCCGGGCGCGACCCGTCCGACGGAACCGACTCGACGTCCCGGCTCACGAACAAGCTCGCCACCGTCGGCATCACGTCGTTCGCTGCTGCCGGGAACGGGGCGCCGGAGCCGGGGGGCGTGAGCTTCCCCGCCGCCGCGAAGTACTCGGTCGCGGTCGGGAGCATGTCCGACCCCGGCGACACCGTCCCGAACGAGGCCCCCGGTTTCGCCCTGTGGTGGGGCTCCGAGCGCGGGCCCACACTCGACGGCAGGACCAAGCCCGACATCGTGACCCATGGGGTCGACATCACGGCGGCGCAGACCGGCAGCGGAACGGGCTACAAGCTCTCGGGCGGCACGAGCGCGGCAACGCCTTTCGCGGCCGGCGTCGCCGCGTTGCTCCTGGACGCCAACCCGTCGCTGACGTCTTCGGGTACCGCGTGCGCGACGGGCGACGTCACGCCCGAGTGCGCGGACGGCGTCGTCGACGACACCGTCGCCGTCCCGGTGAAGGACCTGCTGACGGCGACTGCCGACGACTTCGGCACACCCGGCAAGGACAACGAGTACGGCGCCGGCAGGCTGGACGGGTACGCGGCGATCGACGCCGCGTCGCCCCTGACGGGATCCGGAGGTCCGGCCTCGCCGCCGCACACGCACTTCGCCGGGGCACTGGCCGCCGGCGCCACGGCCTCGCATGCCGTCGACGTCGCCAGCACGGAGTTCCCGATCACGGCCGTCCTGATCATGGCCGACCGCGCCGCCGGAGCCGCGGACCCGAACTTCAACGTCTCGATCGTCGATCCCGCGGGGGCCGAGGTCGCCGCCTCGACGTCGAACATGAGGCAGGACACGGTGACGTTCCGGCCGGCGAGCACCGGCACGTACACGCTGCGGGTGACTTCGGCAGCGGGATCGGGCACTTACTGGCTGGACGTTTCCAACGGAACTCCGCCGCCTCCGCCGCCCACTCCGACGCCCACTCCGACTCCCGAGCCG
>DASZDG010000018.1:0-37184 GCA_035942255.1 Actinomycetota bacterium
ACGTACGTCTCCGTCGTGATCTCGCCCGCGACGACCACGAGACCGGTCGTCAGCAGCGTCTCGCACGCCACGCGGCCCGCCGGGTCGCTCTCGAGGATGGCGTCGAGGATGGCGTCGGAAACCTGGTCGGCCATCTTGTCGGGATGGCCCTCGGTAACGGACTCCGAGGTGAAGGTGTGGAGGTCGGTCGTCATCGGGGGCATCCTAACGGCCTCCTATGACGGGTTCGCCGCAGGCGCTACGGAAGCTGAGGGACGTCGTCGACGGCGCGGGCCGGGTCGTCGAGGACCGGGAGCTTCAGCTCGGTCTCGCCGGGGCCCGTGTAGACCGTGACGCGCGGGTTCGTCGAGTACATCGGGTAGTACTGCGAGCTCGTCGTCGACACGACCAGGACGAGCCCGTGCCCGGGACGGAGGAAGTGGGCGACGGGGAATCCCAGGGGCCGAAGCGTCATCTTCTCGCCCGGCACGACCGGCCGAGGCGCGTCGACGCCGGCACGTAGCTCCGGGTTCAGGGCGAAGGTCGTCACCGGCACGCGCTCTCCGTTGGGGGCCTGGTCGTAGAGCGTCGCGACCAGATGGGTCTTCGGCGAGGTGCTCGAAGCGACGAGGCGGAGAGCGGGTTCTCCCAGGAGCATCGTCCCTTCCGCAACGGGCTCGCCGGTGAACTCGAGCGTCCCGAGTGTGCGGGAATCGAGCCCCGTGGTCGTCTCGTAGATCTTGATGGTGTTGTTGCCGCCGAACGCCGAGCCGGTGAACGACCTCTCCCCCGCGGCCCCCGCGACCGGCGCGAGTGCCTCGCCATCCGGATAGGCGACGATCTCGGAGGCGGGCTGCGCCCACCGATCGGTGGCGTAGACACCGTCGTCGGTGCCGAAGACGTTCGGGAGGAACACCTCTACGGACGGCCCCGTCTCGACCGCACGCTGCTGGAGGTGCTTGTCGAACCAGGCGTGCAGGGCATACGTCCATTGCGCAGCGCGCGGAGCTTCGTGGGCCCAGTCCCCGAACCAGAGCTTGTCGGGCTGCGATCCGTCGCGCTCGAAGAACCACCGCATCCCGAGCGGGCGCGCGGCGGGGTCGTTCGTCCCGTGCACTACGAATAGAGGGATTGGAGCGGCAACCGCCGCCGCCCGGAAGTCCCTTGCCGCGTGCCACGCCGTGTACTGGCCGGACACAGGAGAGTCGCCGCCGGCGAGCGCGGCCGAGGATGCCCAGCCGCACGCCGCGTCCTGCGGAGCGCGGCCGAAGTCGTCGCCCGGGTGCGCCTGCAGATAGTCCAGCGGGTAGTCGAGCGGACCCGGGAGCGGAGGCAGGTGCCGCACCGTCGACGTAGTCGCATAGCCCTTCACCGGGCCGCCCCAAGACCCGTAATACGGGACGCCGCCGTGGAACTGATGGTCGTACATCGAAGTGATCGCCGCGATGGGAACGGCGGTGACGAGGCCCTCCGGGCGCTGGGCGGCGGCGAAAGCGGCGGCTACGCCCGGGTACGACATCCCGATGGTCCCCACACGGCCGCTGGACCACTCCCGCGACGCGAGCCATTCCACGATCGCCTTGACGTCGGCCGCGTCGCGGGCTGCAAGCATGTCCAGGCAGCCGCCCGAGCGTCCGGTCCCGCGGGGGTCCACGTAGGCCACGGCGTATCCGCGTGGCGCGAAATACGCACCGAGACCGATCCCGTCCTCGTGGTCGAAGACGCACCCCGAGACGGGGTGGGCGACGTCGCACTGCGTGGCGGTCGGCCAGGGAAGGGACGACGACCCCGTCCGGACCCCGTCGCCGTGGTACGGCGAGATGTGGGCGATGACGGGGAACTTCCCCTCGGCGTCGGGCCTCTCGACCTCGACGTACAGCTCGGCCCCGTCGTCCATCGGCACGCGGAACGAGTCACGCCGCGTCTCGTACTGCGCCTGGGAGAGGCCGGGGTTGGCGATGTAGTCGAACGCCTCGGGTGCTTGCGACAGCGCGGCGGCCGGGACGGCGAGAGCCGCTACGGCCGCTACGACGAGGACGGGCGCGAGGTGCTTGGTCAGCTTGTTCACGAGGGTGGGGGTTCGACCGTCCCCGCCGCCCCTCCTGCTGGCCGACCGTGGCCGCCGGTCGACGCGGCCCCCTACTCGGCCGCCAGCAGCTCCCTCACCCGGTCGAGCAGCGCCGACGCCAGCGCCGCCTTCGTCACGAGCCCCACGTCGGTCACGCCGTCGCGCGACGCGATCACCGCGCGGTTCGTCGGGACGTCGAAGCCGGAGTCGGGGCTCCCGACGTCGTTCGCGACGATCAGGTCGGCCCCCTTGCCCTCGAGCTTCGTGCGGGCGAGGCCCGCGAGGGCCTCGGCATCCGGCTCGGTCTCGGCGGCGAAGCCGACGAGGATCCCGCCCGGCTTGCGCGCCTCCGGCGACGCCCCCAGCTCGGCGAGGATGTCGACGGTCGGGACGAGCGTGATGTCCGGCGGCCCCTCGGACTTCTTCAGCTTCTTGGCTACGCTGACCCCGGGGCGGAAGTCGGCCACGGCGGCGGCCTTCACGACCACGTCCACGTCGGGCGCATGCGCGAACACGGCGTCCCGCATCTCCTGCGCGGTCTTCACCGGCACGAGCTCGACCCCCGGGGGCACGCGCAGGTTCGTCGGCCCCGACACGAGCGTCACCTTCGCCCCTCGGTGCTGGGCCTCCTCCGCGATCAGGTAGCCCATCAGCCCCGACGATCGGTTGCCGATGAACCTCACGGGGTCGATCGGCTCCTGCGTCCCCGCCGCGGTCACGAGGACCCTGCGGCCGTCGAGCTCGACCGACCGCCGCAGGAGCCGCAGCGCGGCGTCGACGATGTCGGCGGGCTCGGCCATCCGGCCCGGCCCGGTGTCTCCCGACGACAGCGCGCCGGAGGCGGGGCCGACCGAGTGGACGCCGCGCGACGTGAGCGTCGCCATGTGCTCGCGCGTCGCGGGGTGCTCCCACATCTCGGTGTGCATCGCGGGCGCCACCAGGATCGGGCACCTCACGGTGAGCATCGTGTTGCCGAAGAGGTCGTCGGCGATGCCCAGCGCGATCTTCGCGAGCGAGTTCGCGGTCGCGGGGGCCACGACGACGAGGTCGGCGCTGCGGGCGAGCTCGACGTGCGGCACGTCCGGCCCCGCTCCGAACAGCTCGGTGTAGACGTCGTTCCCCGAGAGAGCGGCGAAGGTCTGCTCGCCGACGAACCGGCGAGCGGCCCCCGTCATCACGACGCGGACGTCGGCGCCCAGCTCCGCGAGCGCGCGGACGACGAACGGCACCTTGTAGGCGGCTATGCCCCCGGTGACGCAGACGAGGACCTTCCGGCCCTGCGCGGCGGGGGCAAGGTCGGACGCCGGAGCGAGAGGGGCGTCCATGGCGGAGGTGTTGCTACTTGATCCCGTCGGTGGTGCGCTCGTAGGCGACGGTGCCCTCGCTTACCTCCTGGAGGGCGATCGACAGCGCCTTGGGGGCCTGGTCCGGCGCCAGCGGGACCTGCGGCGGGGTGTGCTCGGCGACGCCCTCGCCGAGCTGGCTGAAGTAGGCGTTGATCTGGCGGCTGCGCTTCGCCGCCAGGATCACGAGCGTGTACTTGGAGTCGACCTCGGTCAACAAGGTCTCGATCTTGGGCTCGATCACGTGTGGGTCCTTTCGGCTATGAACTATCCATTATACGGAGCACTTCCTCGACGGCCCGGTCCACCTCGTCGTTCACGACGATGTGGTCGTACAGGCCCTTCTTCTTGACCTCGTCGTAAGCCGAACGCAGCCGGCGCGAGATCGATTCCGGGTCCTCGGTCCCCCGGCCCCGCAGCCGCATCCCGAGGTCGTCCAGGCTCGGTGGCTCGATGAAGATCAGGATCGCGTGCGGCTCCGCCCGCTTGATCGCCTGCGCCCCCTGTATGTCGAGCTCGCAGAGCACGTCGCGGCCGACGCTCAGCGCGGCCTCGACCGGGGCGCGGGGCGTCCCGTAGTAGTTGCCGTAGACCTCCGCCGACTCGAGGAACGCGCCGCGGTCGCGCATCCCCAGAAACTGCGCCTCGGGGATGAAGTCGTAGTCGAAGCCGTTGCGCTCGCCCGGCCGGGCCGGGCGCGTCGTGGACGAGATCGACAAGAACAGGTCGGGCCTGCGGGCGAGGACGCCCTTGACGACCGTGCCCTTGCCGGCCCCCGAGGGCCCCGAGATCACGAAGAGGCGGCCGGAGGCACCGCCCGGGGGACGCCGAGACAAGCCCGCGCTACCTGCGGGAGAACTCGAGCAGGAGGTTCTCCTTCTGCTTCGCGCCCAGCCCCCGCATGCGTCGGGACTCGGAGATGTCGAGGCGCTCCATGATCTTCCGGGCACGCACTCGTCCGACGCCGGGGAGCGACTCGAGGACCGTCGACACCTTCATCTTCCCGACCACCTCGTCGGCCGTCCGGTCCAGCAGCTCCTTCAGGCTCGTGCGGCCGCTCTTGAGCTGCTCCTTGAGCTCGGCCCGCTTCCTGCGGGCGATCGCGGCCTTCTCCAGGGCCTGCTTGCGCTGCTCCTCGGTCAGCGGAGGTGGCAAGGGCATGCTGAGGAACCTCCTTACGGTGTGATGACGGAAGTCGCTGGATCCGGTCCGGCGCGGGTCCGGGGGCCGCGGCCTGTGCTCGGCGCGGATGGTAGCAGCAGCCCCCCTGCCCCGCAACGCGCGTTCGGGCGCGTTTCACCAGCATAGAGGCGGTTTTGGCCCGCGGAGCTAGCCCGCGAGACGGCGGCTGCCGGGGTCGGTCAGAGGCTCGTCCGCGGCGCACAGCGGGCACTCCTCGGGGGCCCACGAAGTCGCGGGGACCTTCAGCAGCGCCTTCAGCGGCACCGTGAGGTCCGGAGGCGCCAGCGGGTCGCTCCGGTCGATCAGGGCGCCGACCCCGACGACCTTGCCACCGGCCCGCCGGGCGAGGTCCACGACCTCCCGGGCGGAGCCTCCGGTCGTCACCACGTCCTCGACGACGAGCACGCGGTCGTGCGGGTCGACGGTGAACCCGCGCCGGAACGCCATAGCGCCCTCGGCGCGCTCGGCGAAGATCATCCGGGCCCCCCCGGCGAGCGCCGTCGTGAACCCGAGCACGACCGCGCCGACGGCGGGGCAGGCGACGAGGTCGAACCCGTGGCCGAAGAGCTCCGAGATCGACTCGCCGAACCGCTGGGCGAGCCGCGGGTGCTCCAGCACGCGGAACTTCTGCACGAACAGGTCGGAGTGCCGCCCCGACGAGAGCACGAAGTGTCCGTGGAGCACCGCGCCCTTCTGCTCGAGCACCTGCATGATCTCGTTCGGGTTCACGAGCGGATCTCCGCGTGGAGGGCGGCGGCCGCCGCGCCGGGGTCGGGGGCCGCGGTGATCGGCCTGCCGACCACGATCAGGTCCGCCCCCGCTGCCAGGGCCTCGGTCGCCGACGTCGTCCTCTTCTGGTCGCCCGCAGCTTCGCCGGAGCCCCTGATCCCCGGGACGACCAGCAGCGGGCCGCCGCCGGCCCGCGTGCCGAACGCCTCACGCAGCGCCGCCACCTCCCGCGGCGAGCACACGAGGCCGGGCGCGCCCGCTCCGAGGGCAACCCCCGCGAGGCGCAGCACGGCGTCGCGCGAGGGGCCGCGCAGGCCGATGTCGTCGAGGGCCTCGTCGTCCAGGCTCGTCAGGACCGTCACGGCCAGCACCGTCAGCGACTCCCCCGCCGCCTCGACCGCGGCCCCGATCATGGCCGTCCCCCCGGACGCGTGGACGGTCGTGTAGCGCGCGCCGGTGCGTGCGGCGGCGCGGACTGCGCCCTGCACCTGGGCGGGGATGTCGTGGAACTTCAGGTCGAGGAAGACCGGGAGCCGCGCCGAGAGCTCCTCGACAATGCCGGGGCCGGCCGAGGCGAACGCCGTCAGGCCGATCTTGAAGACGCCGACGTGCTCGCTCGTCGCCGCGGCGACCGTCCGGATGCGCTCGGGGTCGTCGAAGTCCAGCGCGACGCAGACCGGGTTCGCGGTCGCGGCTGGCTCGGCGAGACGGCCGCCGCTCGTCGCCGTGTGACCCGTCATCCCTCGAGCTTCACCGCGCCCACGAGGTCCGTGACGGTCGCGACGCCGTGCCGCGCCATGTACTGCCCGATCCCCCGCGCCACCTCGACCGACGCGCGCGGGTTCACGAAGTTACCGGTTCCCACCGCGACGGCCGAGGCCCCCGCGAGGATCATCTCGAGCGCGTCCGACGCGGACGTCACGCCGCCCTGTCCGATGATCGGCACGTGCGGCCAGGCGCGGTGCACGTCATGGATCGCACGGACCGCTATGGGACGGATCGCCGGGCCCGAGAGCCCCCCGACGACTCCGGCGAGCTTGGGGCGCCTCGTCTCGACGTCGATGGCCATCCCGAACACGGTGTTGACGAGCGAGAGCCCGTCGGCGCCCGCCTCGAGCGCGGCCTCGGCGATGACAGGCAGCGACGTCACGTTCGGCGAGAGCTTCGGGAACACCGGGATGCGCTTCAGCGCGTTCTTGACGCCGGACACGACCGCGGCGGTCGACCCGGGCGAGTGGGCGAACATGTTGTTGCGGTCCTCGAGGTTCGGGCACGAGATGTTGATCTCGACGGCGCCGATCCCGCGGCCCCCGGTCCGGAGCTTGTCGGCGACGCGCACGAACTCCTCGACGGTGTTTCCGGCGATCGACGCGACGACCGTGGCCTTGCGCTTCAGGAGCCACGGCAGGTCCTCCGACACGAAGTGGTCGACGCCCTTGTTCTGGATCCCGATCGCGTTCAGCATCCCCGACGGCGTCTCGCACATGCGCGGCGTCGGCTTGCCCTTCCAGGGGACCAGCGTCATCGACTTCACGATGATGCCGCCGGGGGCCGAGAGGTCGATGAACGCCGCGGCCTCGCGCCCCGCGCCGAACGTGCCCGACGCGACGAGGACGGGGTTGCTGAGCTCGAGGCCGCCCAGCCTTACCGAGAGGTCCGGCGCGCCGTTCTCGCGTCTGCTCATCTAGTTCCCCGGCGGTGCATGCTCGTCCTCGGGTGAGATGTCGGCTGTCCCGCGGCTGGCGGCCCCGGCAGGCGTCAGCTCCGACTGGTCGACGGCGACAGCGTCCCCAGAGCCGTCCCATACGACCGATGCGCCGTTGAACACGGGTCCGTCGGTGCACGACCGCGCGTAGTAGACGGAGTCCTCCTCCTGCTCCCCCGCGGACGGTCCGCGCGCTCCCGCAGCGGCGCGCCGCGCGGGGCGGCGCAGCGGCATCACGCACGTCATGCAGACGCCGTACCCGCAGCCCATGAGCTCCTCCACCGCGACCTGTACCGGCACCTTGTGCTCCGTGCAGATGCGAGAGACGGCCGCGAGCATCGGGTGCGGCCCGCACGAGTAGACGACCTCGGTCTCGCACTTCTCGATCGTCTCCGAGAGGATGTCGGTGACCCTCCCGCGGTCGCCGGTGCTCCCGTCCTCGGTCGTCGTGCGGCAGACGGACGCGAGCCGGCGCGCGTCGATCGGGTTGAGGAGGAGCCCGGTGCTGCGCGCGCCGAGGATCACGTCCACGCGGTGGCCCTCGTTGCGTAGCTCGTCCGCGAGGAAGAACAGCGGGGTCGCGCCGATGCCCCCACCGACCAGCAAGCAGTGCGCTCGTCTCTTCGGGAACGCGAAGCCGCGGCCGAGCGGCCCGACGATGTCGACCGACGCGTGTGCGCGCAGCGACGACAGGTACTCGGTCCCCGGCCCCCTGATGTCGAAGACGATCTCGATCGTCGAGGCCCAGCCGCCGCGCTTGTGCACGCGGTAGACCGAGAACGGCCGGCGCAGGATGTGGTCGCGGTTCTCGCCGCAGCGGACGTTCACGAACTGCCCCGGGCGCACCTTCTCGCCGATGTCGGGGGCCACGATCGTCAGCGAGTGGTACGCCTCGCCGTACTTCTTGTGCGAGAGCACCTCGCCCGTCGACATCAGCATCGTCCGCGACGACATCTAGGCGTCTCCTCCGGCGTCCACCCTCGCAAGGTACTCCTGGAGCGAGACCGCGCCCACGTCGCCCTTGATCAGCGCCTCGATCCCCTGCACCGCCGCGGCGATGCCCGACATCGTCGTGATGCACGGGACCCCCGCTTGGATCGCTGCGGTCCGGATGTAGTAGCCGTCGGAACGGGCGCCGCGGCCGAACGGCGTGTTGAAGACCATCTCGACGTCGCCGGAGGCGATCCTGTCCACGACGTTGTTTCCCGATGCCTTGGAGACCTTGTCGACGATCGCCACCTCGACCCCCGCGCGCCGCAGGACCTCCGCGGTGCCGCGCGTAGCGAGCAGCTGGAAGCCGAGGTCGGCCAGTCTCATCGCCGGGAAGATCACCGACCGCTTGTCCCGGTTGGAGACGGAGACGAAGACGGTTCCCTTCGACGGAAGGCGCAGGCCCGCGCCGATCTCGGCCTTCGCGAACGCGAGGCCGAAGTTCGCGTCGATGCCCATGACCTCGCCGGTCGAGCGCATCTCGGGACCGAGCAGCGCGTCGAAGCCGCGGAAGCGGTCGAACGGCATCACCGCCTCCTTCACCGCGACGTGCGGGAGCCCCTCGTGGCCGACGGTCTTCGATGGGACGAGGCCCTCCGCACGCAGCTCGGCCAGCGTCGCCCCCGCCATCACCCGAGCCGCCACCTTCGCCAGCGGGACGCCGGTCGCCTTCGACACGAACGGGACCGTCCGCGACGCGCGCGGGTTCGCCTCGAGGATGAAGACCTGCTCGTCCTTGATCGCGAACTGCATGTTGATCAGGCCGCGGACGCCGAGGTTGCGGGCGATCGCTTCCGTGTGGGCGATGACCTCGCCGATCTGGTCGCCGCCGAGCGTGAACGGGGGCAGCGCGCACGCCGAGTCGCCGGAATGGACGCCGGCCTCCTCGATGTGCTCCAGGACCCCGCCGACGTACAGCTCGTGGCCGTCGAACACCGCGTCGCAGTCCACCTCGACCGCGCCTTCGAGGAAGCGGTCGACGAGGACGGGATGGCGCGGCGACACCTCCGCGGCCGTCGCCATGTACCGCTCGAGCGACGACTCCTCGTACACGATCTCCATCGCGCGGCCCCCGAGCACGTACGACGGGCGCACCAGGACCGGGTACCCGATAGACGCCGCGACCGCACGCGCCTCGGCGACCGAGCGGGCGATGCCGTTCGCGGGGTGAGGCAGCGCGAGGTCGGCCAGCAGGTCGCCGAAGCGCTCGCGGTCCTCCGCGCGGTCGATCGCGTCGAAGGACGTCCCCCAGATCGGCACGCCGGCGGCGGCGAGCGCCCCCGCGAGCTTCAGCGGCGTCTGCCCGCCGAGCTGCACGATCACGCCGGCGGGACGCTCGCGCTCGACGACGTTCATGACGTCCTCGAACGTGAGCGGCTCGAAGTAGAGGCGGTCCGAGGTGTCGTAGTCAGTCGAGACGGTCTCGGGGTTGCAGTTCAGCATGATCGTCTCGTAGCCGGCGTCCGACAGCGCGAACGCGGCGTGCACGCAGCAGTAGTCGAACTCGATCCCCTGGCCGATGCGGTTGGGGCCGGAGCCGAGGATCAGCACCTTCGGCCGCGTCGAGGGCGCGACCTCGTCCTCCTCCTCGTACGTCGAGTAGTAGTACGGCGTGTGGGCCTCGAACTCGGCGGCACAGGTGTCGACGGTCTTGTACGTCGGGACGATCCCGAGCTCGATCCGGCGCCGGCGCACGTCCTCCTCGCTCGTCCTCAGGATGCGGCCGAGCTGGAGGTCCGAGAAGCCCATGCGCTTCGCGGCGCGCAGGGCGTGAGGCGACAGCGCATCGACGGTCGTGGCCGCGAGCGATCGCCGCATCTCCGCGAGCCGCGCGATCTGGTGGACGAACCATGGATCAATTGCCGACGCCTCGACGACGTCCTCCTCGGGCATCCCCTGGAACAGCGCCTGCTCCACGAGCCTGAGCCGGTCCTCGGTCGCTTGTCCGAGGCGCTCCCGGATCTCCGGCAGCGGGACCTCCCGGGCGCCGTCTGCGCCCAGCCCGTGCAGGTCGACCTCGAGCGACCGGAACCCCTTCTGCAGGGCCTCGACGAACGTCCGGCCGATCGCCATGGCCTCGCCGACCGACTTCATCTTCGTGCCGAGCGTGCGGTCGGCGCCGGGAAACTTCTCGAACGCCCAGCGCGGGATCTTCGCTACGACGTAGTCGATCGAGGGCTCGAACGACGCCGGAGTCTTCTTCGTGATGTCGTTGGGGATCTCGTCGAGGGTGTAGCCGACCGCCAGCTTCGCCGCGATCTTCGCGATCGGGAAGCCGGTCGCCTTCGACGCGAGGGCGGACGAGCGCGACACCCGCGGGTTCATCTCGATCACCACGCGGCGGCCGTTGCCCGGGTGGACGGCGAACTGGACGTTGGACCCGCCGGTCTCGACGCCGATCGCGCGCATCACTGCGGCCGCGTCGTCGCGCATCGCCTGGTACTCGACGTCGGTGAGGGTCATCGCGGGGGCGACCGTGATCGAGTCGCCGGTGTGGACGCCCATCGGGTCGAGGTTCTCGATCGAGCAGATCACGACGACGTTGTCGTTCGCGTCGCGCATGACCTCGAGCTCGTACTCCTTCCAGCCCGCGACCGACTCCTCGATCAGCAGCTCGCCGATCGGCGAGAGCCGCACGCCCTCGGCCGCGACGATCGCCAGCTCGGCCGCGCCTCTCACGAAGCCCCCGCCCGCGCCTCCCAGCGTGAATGAGGGCCGCACGACGAGCGGGTACCCGATCTCTTCCCCGGCGCGCAGCGCATCGTCGACGGAGTAGGCGAACGTCGAGCGCGGGACCTCGAGGCCGGCCGCGATCATCGTCTCCTTGAAGAGCCTGCGGTCCTCCGCGCGCCGGATCGAGTCGGGGCGCGCGCCGATCAGCTCGACGTCGTGCGCTTCGAAGACCCCCGACTCCTCGAGCTCGAGGGCGAGGTTGAGCGCCGTCTGGCCGCCGAGCGTCGGCAGGCACGCGTCGGGCTTCTCGCGCGCCACGATCTCCGCGACGTGCGAGGCGACGAGCGGCTCGACGTAGGTCGCGTCGGCGAACTCGGGGTCGGTCATGATCGTCGCGGGGTTGCTGTTGACGAGCACGACCTCGTAGCCCTCCTGGCGCAGCACCTTGCACGCCTGGGCCCCCGAGTAGTCGAACTCCGACGCCTGTCCGATGACGATCGGGCCGGAGCCGATCACCAGGATCTTGTGGATGTCGTCGCGCCTCGGCACTACGAGCTCACCACTGCTTGATCGAAGGCGACGATCTCTATCCGGTTGCCGGCGGGGTCGCGGGTGTAGCACCGATGGCGCCCCGGGATCTCACCGGCCTGCTCGATGTGGCAGCCCGCGCCGCGCAGCCTCTCGACCGCGGCGTGGAAGTCGCTCACGACCATGCCGAAGTGGGCGGTCTTGTGCGGGTTGTGCTCGTCGACCCCGACGTGGACCTCCTGGGAGCCCGCGCGGAACCAGGCACCCTTGGGCCGGGTGCCCTGCGGCTTCTCGATCTCCTCCAGCCCCAGGCAGCTCCGGTACCACTCGGACGTCTCTTCGACCAGCTCGTCGGGCGCGGTCACCTGGACGTGGTCGACTCCGATGACCTCGAACTCCTCGGTCACTACCGCTTGGCTCCGCCCGCGGCGGCCTTCCGCTTGTCACGGGCCCTCTTGCGGCGCTGGCGGTCCTTCTTCCAACGGGCCGTCTTCCTGTCGCCTCTGCCCATCGTCTCCTCCTCTCCTTCCGGTGCTTACGCGTAGACCGCGTCGGCACGTGCGGGTTCGAACGTCTCCATCAGGTCCCGGAACGCCCCGAACAGATAGCGGGAGTCGTGGGGGCCGGGGCCGGACTCCGGGTGGTACTGCACGCTGAACGCCACGCCCGGGACCTCCAGCCCCTCGACCGTCTCGTCGTTGAGGTTCAGGTGAGTGAGCGTCGCCGGCGTGCGCTCGAGCGAGCGCGGGTCCACCGCGAACCCGTGGTTCTGGCAGGTGATCTCGATCCGGTCGCGCCCGAGGCGCTTCACCGGGTGGTTGCTCCCGCGGTGGCCGAACGGCAGCTTGAACGTCTCGGCCCCCAGCGCGAGCCCGAGGATCTGGTGGCCGAGACAGATGCCGAACACCGGGATCCGTCCGACGAGCCCGCGCACCGCCTCGACGCCGTAGGTCACCGCGGCGGGATCGCCCGGGCCGTTCGCGAGGAACACGCCGTCGAAGCCGCCGTCGAGGACGTCGTTCGCCGGGGTCGTCGCCGGGACGACCGTGACGTCGCAGCCCGCGGCGACCAGGAGGTCGAGGATGTTGTGCTTGACGCCGAAGTCGTACGCGGCGATGCGGTAGCGGCGGGTGGGAGGGGCCATGAGGGCCGCGGTGGTCGCCGCCTCCTCGGCCCCCGCGACGAACCCCGAGCCGCGCCGTTCCTCGACTCGCTCGCGCGTCCACTGGTAGGGGGTCGCGGTCGTGACGTCCACGACCAGGTCGGCTCCGGCCATCGAGGGGGCCGAGCGCGCGACGTCCACGAGCTCGTCCGCAGTCGCTCCGGACCCGAGCGCGGCCCGCATCGCGCCGCGCGTCCTGAGGTGGCGCGTGAGCCGGCGCGTGTCGATCCCGGTGATCCCCGGGATGCCGTGCTTGCGGAGGTATTCGTCGAGCGTGCTCTCCGCGCGCCAGGACGAGACCGTCTCGCTCAGCTCGCGTACGGCGAACCCACGCACCCACGGCCGCGGCGCCTGGTCGTCGAAGGAGTTCGCGCCGGTGTTGCCGATCTGCGTCGCTGTCATCGTGACGATCTGGCCGCAGTAGGAGGGGTCGGTCAGCACCTCCTGATAGCCGGTCATGCCGGTGTTGAAGCACGCCTCGCCGGTGACGACGCCGGCGGCGCCGAACGACTCGCCGGAGAACGTCGTCCCGTCCTCGAGGGCGAGGACCGCGCGCTCCCTCATACGCGGGCCCCCTGCAGGACCTCGCCGTCGCGGACGGTCTGTCTGCCGCGGAAGAACGTGTGCACGACGCGCCCGGTCAACTCGCGGCCGGCGAACGGCGTGTTGCGGCTCAGCGAGCTGAAGCGGGTGGGGTCGACGGTCCAGCGCGCCTTCGGGTCGAACACGACGAGGTTCGCCGGCGCCCCCTCGGCGAGGCGTCCCTGTCCCTCCATCCGCAGGATGCTCGCGGGGCCCGAGCTCAGCAGCTCCACCGCCCGCGTCAGCGAGAGGTGGCCCGGCTCGACGAGCTGGGCGATCGTGAGGCCGAGCGCGGTCTCGAGCCCGAGCATCCCCGGCGGCGCGTACGAGAACTCCTGGTCCTTCTCCTCGCGCGCGTGCGGCGCGTGGTCGGTCGCGATCGCGTCGATGGTCCCGTCGGCGAGGCCCTCGACGATGGCGACGCGGTCGTCCTCCTCGCGCAGCGGCGGGTTCACCTTCATCATCGGGTCGTAGCCCTCGAGGGCCGCGTCCGTCAGCGTGAAGTGATGCGGCGTCGCCTCGGCCGTGACGCGCACGCCGTCTTCCTTCGCCCGGCGGACGAGCTCGACCGTGCCGCGCGTGGACACGTGCAGGAGGTGCAGGCGGCACCCGGTGAGCTTCGCGAGCGCGATGTCGCGCGCCGCCATGAGCTCCTCGGCCTCGGCGGGGATGCCGCGCAGGCCGAGCGCCATCGAACGCGGCGACTCGTGCATCTGGCCGCCGGCCGCGAGGGCCGCGTCCTCGCAGTGCTCCGCGTAGACCGCGTCGAACGTCACGAGGTACTCCATCGCGCGGCGAGCGAACAGCGAGTCCTGCACGCCGTGTCCGTCGTCGGTGAACAGCCGCACCCCCGCGAGCGAGCGCGCCATCTCGCCGAGGTCGGCCATCTTCCGTCCCTCGAGGCCCTTGCTCAGGGCGCCGGCGGGCAGCACCTCGACGAGGCCGGCCTCGCGTCCGAGCGCCCACACCTGCTCGACCACCGAGGCCGCGTCGGCGACCGGGTCGGTGTTCGGCATCGCGCACACGGCCGTGTAGCCGCCCGCGGCGGCCCCCGCGGACGCGGTGGCGACTGTTTCCTCGTCCTCCCGGCCGGGCTCGCGGAGGTGCGTGTGCATGTCGACGAAGCCGGGGGCGACGACCATGCCGGAGACGTCGGTCACTTCCGCGTCCGGGGGGCCGCCCCCGATCGCCGCCACGACGCGGTCGCTGACGAGCACATCCGCGATCTCGTCACGGCCCGACGCGGGGTCGACCACGCGGCCCCCGCGAAGAAGGAAGTCGCTCAC
Organism: Actinomycetota bacterium; assembly: GCA_035942255.1. Lineage (GTDB taxonomy): Bacteria > Actinomycetota > CADDZG01 > CADDZG01 > WHSQ01 > JALZEG01. The sequence continues at coordinate 14,228 of DASZDG010000018.1, forward strand.
GCCGCCACCTCCTCGTCCGTCCCGCCGAGCATCAGGTACAGGAGGCTCATGCGGACCGCGAGGCCGTTGCTCACCTGGTCCAGGATGATCGAGCGCGGGGACTCCGACACGTCCGCGGCGATCTCGACGCCGCGGTTCATCGGGCCGGGGTGCATCACGAGCGCGTCGGGCTTCATCCGCGCCATCCGGCGCGAGTCCAGCCCCCACAGCGCCGCGTACTCGCGGTTGCTAGGGAACAGCTGCTCCGACTGCCGCTCCTGCTGGACGCGCAGGAGGTAGCAGATGTCGACGTCCTCGATCACCGCGTCGAGGTCGTACGAGACCGACGCACCCCATGCCGCGCCCTGCGGCGGGACGAGCGTCGGCGGGCCGACGAGCACGACCTCGGCCCCCATCGTCACGAGGCCCTTGACGTTCGAGCGGGCGACGCGCGAGTGGATGATGTCGCCGACGATCGCGACCTTGAGCCCTTCGAGGTCCTTGAACCTCTCCCTGATCGAGAACAGGTCGAGGAGCGCCTGCGTCGGGTGCTCGTGCGCGCCGTCGCCGGCGTTCAGCACGCTCGCCTTCACCCACTGGCTCAGCTGGTGGGGCGCGCCCGACGAGCCGTGGCGGACGATGATCGCGTCGACGCCCATCGCCTCGATCGTCCACGCGGTGTCCTTGAACGACTCGCCCTTGGCGACCGAGGACTTCGAGTCGGCCGAGAAGTTGATGACGTCCGCGGAGAGGCGCTTGGCCGCGAGCTCGAACGAGATGCGCGTCCGCGTGGAGGCCTCGTAGAAGAGGTTGCACACCGTGCGGCCGCGCAGCGTCGGAAGCTTCTTGATCGGGCGGTCCGTGACCTGGCGGAGCGACTCGGCGGTGTCGAGGATGCGCGTGATGTCGTCCGCGGTCAGCTGGTCCATGGACAAGAGGTGCTTCATCATCGTTAGGGCCTCCCGCTGTGACCGATGAGGACGGCGTCCTCGCCGTCGATCTCCTGGACGTGCACCTTCACGACCTCGTCCGCGGAGGTCGGGAGGTTCTTGCCGACGTGGTCGGCCCGGATCGGGAACTCGCGGTGGCCCCGGTCGACGAGGACCGCCAGCCGGATGGCGCGGGGCCGCCCGAGGTCGAGGATCGCGTCGAAGGCGGCCCTGATCGTGCGTCCCGTGTAGAGGACGTCGTCCACGAGGACAACGACGCGGCCGTCGATGTCGCCGGGGACGGTGGTGGACTCTAGGCTCCGGGGGCCGCGCAGGGCGACGTCGTCACGGTAGAGCGTGACGTCGAGGGCTCCCGAGGGAAGGTCGACGCCCTCGAACGACGCGATCGTGCCGGCGATCCGCTCGGCGAGGGGTGCGCCGCGGGTCCGGATGCCCACGATCACGAGGTCGTCGGTCCCGCGGTTCCGTTCGACGATCTCGTGCGAGATCCGGGTGATCGCCCGCCGCACCTCGTCGGGCTCCATGACGGTCGCCTTGATGACGAAGCCGGGGGCCGGGGCGCGGTCGGCCACTAAAAAACGCCTCCACTCCGGGAGGCGTGCAGGGTCGGACACGGCAAGGCTCACTCCTTTCCGGCCTCACGGGGCCGGGCTTAAAGGACGGTTTGTTGCGGGGGCTACGGTACACGACCCCCCGCGGGGGCTTCAACGACCCCGGGGGCCGCCGAGGTCGGCCAGGTGCAGCTCATGTTCCCCTCCGGCGGCACCCCTGCACGCTCAGGCGCAACCTTGAAGCCTTCGCTTCCGCAGGGGCGCCACCTCCGCGGCCGGCTAACAGCCCTTGAGCGCCCTTCGTTCGTTGATTTGGTCTATTAATCACGTGGAAATAGGGGTTAGTATCCGGTTCCATGGAACCCCTCTTGGCTCGGGACCCCGAACCGGCGGAGACTCGTTCGGTGAATCAGGGGTTTGCGTCGCCCGACGTCCATCTTGCCGATCTCGCCACGGCCCCGCCGCAGGAGATCCTCGGCTGGGCGTTCGAGACCATCGGCGACGTCGCGGTCGCGACCTCGTTCCAATCGTCGGGGCTCGTGATCCTCCACATGACGCGGGGCCTCGGCCTGCGGCCCCCGGTCCTCTTCCTCGACACCGGCTTCCACTTCCCCGAGACGATCGAGTTCCGCCAACAGATTGCTGCCGACTGGGACCTCGACGTCGTGGACGTCCGCGGGGCGCACGGCTCGCCGGAGGGGCAGGCGGCGATCCACGGCCCCCAGCTCTACCGCCGCGACCCCGAGAAGTGCTGCTTCATCAACAAGGTCGAGCCCCTGCAGAGGGCGCTGGAGCCCTACGACGGATGGGTCTCCGGCATCCGGCGCGACCAGTCGCCGCTGCGCGCCGAGACGCCGACGATGGAGGCGCAGATGCTTCCGAGCGGCAAGGAGATCCTGAAGATCCATCCGCTCGCGCACTGGAGCCGCGACGACGTGGCGGCGTACGTCACGGAGCACTCGATCCCGACCCACCCGCTGCTCGAGCAGGGTTACCGCTCGATCGGCTGCGCGCCCTGCACCCGCACGGTGCGGCCCGACGAGGACGAGCGGGCGGGGCGCTGGTCGGACCTCAGTAAGACCGAGTGCGGCATCCACCTCTTCGGCAAGGCCCACGGGCCGAGCCAGAGCGAGGCCGAGCAGTAAGTGAGCACCACACCCAGACGACCGGTCGGCGAGGGCCAGTGGGGCCTCGGCTACTCCACTCCGCTCAACAAGCCCGAGCAGACGAAACGCGACGACGACGGCCTCAACGTCCGGCGACGGATCGAGGAGGTCTACTCGAAGAAGGGGTTCCGCTCGATCTGGCCGGACGACCTCCGCAGCCGGTTCCGGTGGTGGGGCCTCTACACGCAGCGCACTCACGGCGTCCCCGGCGGGCGCACCGCGGCCGTCGAGCCGCACGAGCTCGAGGCCGAGTTCTTCATGCTCCGCGTGCGCATCGCGGGAGGCTTGCTTACGAGCGAGCAGCTGCGGGCGATCGCGTGGGTGTCGGAGCGCTTCGGCCGCGACGTCGCCGACGTCACCGACCGGCAGAACGTGCAGCTCCACTGGATCCGCATCGAGGACGTGCCGCGCATCTTCGAAGCGCTGGAGTCGGTCGGCCTCACGACGTGCGAGGCGTGCGGCGACACCCCGCGCAACATGATCGGGTGCCCCCTCGCCGGCGTGGACAAGGACGAGATCGTCGATCCCGCACCGGCGCTGCTGGAGCTGTCGCGGCGCTTCGTCGGCGACCCCGCGTTCTCGAACCTCCCGCGCAAGTTCAAGACGTCGATCACCGGGTGCCTCCAGCAGTGCGCGCAGCACGAGATCAACGACGTGTCGTTCGTCGGCACGCGCCACGCCGCCGACGGGCGCCCCGGGTATGACCTGTGGGTCGGCGGGGGCCTCGGCCCGAACCCGAAGTTCGCCCGGCGTCTCGGCGTGTTCGTCGAGCCCGAGGACGTCGCCGACGTCTGGGCCGGCGTCACGTCGGTCTTCCGCGACTTCGGCTACCGCCGGGCGCGCAACCGCGCCCGGCTGAAGTTCCTCATGGCCGACTGGGGGCCGGAGCGGTTCCGCGAAGTGCTCGAGGAGAAGTACCTCGGGCGCGCTCTCGAGGACGGGGAAGCTCCCCCGCCGTCGCGGTCATCGCAGCGCGACCACCTCGGCGTCCACGAGCAGAAGGACGGGCTTCACTACCTCGGGTTCGCCCCTCGCGCGGGGCGCATCTTCGGGCATCAGCTCCGTCACGTCGCGGACCTCGCGGAGCGATACGGGTCCGGACGCATCCGCACGACGACGCAGCAGAAGATGGTCGTGCTGGACATCCCTCGCGAGAGCGTCGAGGCCGCCGTCGCGGAGCTCGAAGACCACGACCTGAGGGTGCGCCCGAGCGTGTTCCGCGCCGGGACGATGGCGTGCACCGGGATCGAGTTCTGCAAGCTCGCGATCGTCGAGACCAAGCAGCGCGCGGACTGGCTGTACCGCGAGCTCGAGGAGCGCCTCCCTGGATTCGAGGAGCACGTCCGCATCAACGTCAACGGCTGCCCGAACTCCTGCGCGCGCTTCCAGGTCGCCGACATCGGCCTCATGGGCTGCTTGATCACGCGGCCCGACGGGACGAAGGCGGACGGTTACCAGGTCCACGTCGGCGGTCACCTCGGCGAGGAGCACCGGCTCGGCCGCAAGGTCAAGGCGCTGAAGGTGCCGGCGGGCGAGCTCGCCGACTACGTCGAGCGCGTCCTGCGTCGCTTCAGCTCGTCGCGCGAGGACGGGGAGCCGTTCCATGCCTGGGCGGCGCGCGCTCCCGAGGCGTGGCTGAAGTGAGCGCGGGCGGACACTCGCAGCCGTTCTACTGCCCCTACTGCGGTGAGGAGGACTTCGAGCCCGCGGGGGCCGAGGCCGGCACGTTCGCGTGCAACTCGTGCGACCGCGCCTGGAAGGTCGAGCTACTGGGAGTGAACGTCTCTACGAAGGCCGAGAGGTCGTAGTGGCTTTCGGCTATCCGGTCTCGCTCGAGCTCACGGGCCGCCGCTGCGTCGTCGTCGGCGACGGAGCGCTCGCGCAGGAGAAGGTCGACGGGCTGACGGAGGCGGGGGCCGAGGTGTCGGTCGTCGCAGGGGCCGACTACCGCGTGGAAGACCTCGACGACGCGTTCCTGTGCGTGGTGACCGATCCGTCGCGCGAGCTGCACGAGCGCGTCGCCGCGGACGCGCGGGAGAGGCACGTGTTGCTGAACTGCATGGACGACGTGCCCTACTGCGACTTCGCGGCCCCCTCGATCGTCCGCCGCGGAGACCTCCGCATCTCGATATCGACCGGAGGCAAGGCGCCGGCGCTCGCGAAGCGGCTCCGCCTGAAGACGGAGGCCGAGCTCGACGAGGGCTACGGGCCTCTGGTCGACCTCCTCGGGGAGGTGCGCGCGGAGACCATCGGGGGCCGCGGCGACTTCGAGACGTGGCGGCGGCGCTGGCAGCACGCGCTGGACCAGCCGCTGCTCGAGCTCGTGCGCGCCGGGAGGATCGACGAGGCGAAGGAACTCGTGCGCCGTTGCCTCACGCAGGACCCCGGGCCGCGCGGCCGCACGACCCCCGAGCCGGCACACGCCCGGCGGTGGGCCGGAGGCGGCGTCTCGATCGTCGGAGCGGGCCCGGGTGACCCGGGGCTGATCACCGTCCGCGGCAAGGAGCTCGTCGACGCGGCCGACGTCGTCGTCTACGACCGGCTCGTGCATCCCGACCTCGTGGCCGGCAAGCGCGCGGTCTACGTCGGGAAGCAGGCGGGCCGCCATTGCGCGACGCAGGAGCAGATCAACGAGCTGCTCGTCCGCCTCGCCCGGAGCGGCGACCACGTCGTCCGCCTGAAGGGCGGCGACCCGTTCGTGTTCGGGCGGGGGGCCGAGGAGGCGCGTGCGCTCGCGGCTGCAGGTATCCCGTTCGAAATAGTCCCGGCCCCCACGTCCGCCATTGCCGCCCCCGCTTACGCCGGCATCCCGGTGACCGACCGCGGCGTCGCGGGGTCGGTCGCGTTCGTGACGGGGGCGACGGCTGCAGGGCGGGAGCCGGACTGGCGAGGGCTCGCGACGTCCGTAGACACGATCGTGGTCCTGATGGCGAACGGCTCGCTTCCCGCGATCGCGGCGGAGCTCGTCGCCGGGGGCCGCCCGCCGTCGACGCCGTGCGCGGTGATCGAGAACGGGACCCTCGACGACCAGCGAGTGGTCACGTGTGCGCTCTCGGACCTCGGGACGCGGCGGCCCGCGTCGCCCTCGCTCGTAGTCGTCGGCGAGGTCGTCGCCGAGAGCGAACGGATCGCGTGGCTCCGGGAGCTCGCTTCGGCCGCTACGACCGGCTGAGGACTGCCCGAGCCGCCCTCAGCGTGCGCAACGGCGCCATCGCTCCCGCGGCGGGCGACTCCACCGGATGAGCCGCGACCTCTCGCGACGGCTGGTCGTATCCGTTGCCCTCGCCGACGCCGGCCCAGTACCAATCCACGCCCATGCGTCCGGCCTGCACCGTGAGGGTCGCGACGCGCTCCTCGACGGTGTCGAGCGTGATGCACTTGGGGTACCCGTCGGAGTAGCCACCCGCACCGAGCGTGTCGAACTCCATGGTCTCGCCGCCCACCGCGAACGTCGCCCTAACGGCATCCGGCCCCCACTGCCCGTGGAAGCAGTAGACGTTCGCCGTCGCGGAGTAGGCGAACGTGTCCATCGGCGCGGTCGACCTGTGGAGCGTCCCGCCCCACGCATACGGCTGCTCCTCCTCGGTCCACATGCCGGTGAACGTCCCCGGGCCGTCCGCGTTGCTCTGGTCGTACGGGACGCGCGTGCGGCGGACCGGCCCCAACGTCTTGTTCATCGTCCCGTCGATCGCGGTCGGCCGGAGCATCACGTTCGCCCCTTGCTCCACCGGGATGCGAAGGCGATACCGGCCGGGCTCGGTGCGCACCTGGACCACCTTCCACTTGCCCGATCCGGGCTCGCTCATCAGCAACGTCGAGCGCTTGAGGCCGGCGAGCCCGTAGTCCAGCGCCTCCCACGTGAAGCGGACGTACGTGTTGAGCGTCCATGGGTGCGGCTCGGTGACGGCCTTGATCTGCGGCGGGGTCCAGTCGTGGATCAAGCGGCCGCGGTTGGGCACGGTGTCCCAGCACCCGCCGCCGCATCCCGGGGAGGTCTCCGTGTACGCGCCGGCCGCGAACGCGAAGCTGTACTCGGACACATAGCTCGACAGCGACAGCTGCACCGACCGCGGGGTGGGACGGCTGAACGTGTATCCCGCGACGGCGTGCACCGTCTCACTGTGCGGGTTGTACGAGAAACGGCGGAGCCGGCCGCGGATCGAGACGAGGTAGATCCACTCGTCGCTCTTCCCGCGCCCGTCGGAGTCGACGTCGAGGATCACGAAGTCCTTGGGACCCATCTGCGCCGGACGCAGCGGGCGGTCGAAGGTGATCGTCGCGGTGGGGCCGTTGCCTCGGTGGCCCACGCCGACGCTCTCGATCGAGAGGAAGCCCTCGGGACCTCCGCGGTCGCGCCACTTCCACGAGTCCGCGGTCGCGGGGGCCGCGACGAGCCCGAGCGCGAGGCAAGCCGGCGCCAACACGCCCGCGATCAGCTTGCGCATGAAACCCGCCTCCACGCGGCAAGGGACGACCGGCCAGGGGGACGATGGCAGCGGGGCCGAGCCAGCTTCCCCGGGTCTCCGCCGTGGGTCTCGAACGCTGGGCGGGCCACCTGATGATCACGGTGCGCGTGCGGCCCGGGCGGCCCGCGTAGCGTCCCGTCGCGCTTCCAGTTGCCTTCGAGCCCCGCCCAATACCCGTCGACGCCGAGGCGTCCGGCGATGACGGTCAGCTTCGCCGTCGTCTCCCCCGGCTCGGGCGTCGTGATGCAGTACGGCAGCCGGTACTGGTTATCTCCTGCCGACTGCGTGAGCCTGTGCGAGGTCTCCCCGACCTCGAACGTGGCTTCCATCGGACCCCCTACCCACTGGAGGATCACGCAGAAGAGGTTCCCCTTGCCGGGGAACGACAAGGAGTCGCCGGGCGCCGTGGAGACGTGGACGGTGCCGCCCTGGGCATCGGGCCGCTCCTCCTCGAGCCACGCCCCGACGAGCGTTCCGGGCCCCTCGGGGTTCGCCTGATCGTAAGGGACGCGCGTCAGCACGAACGGCGACTTCGTCACGTTCCCGGCGCGATCGCGCGCGATGGTCTGGAACATCATGTGCTTACCTTCGACGCCCGGCACGACCACACGACTGCGGCCGGGCGCGCGGCGCGTCGCCACGCGCCGCCACTTGCCGCTCCCGGCGTCGCTCACCATCAACGTCGTGTCGCGCAGCCCCGAGAGCCCTCGATCCCGCGCTCGCCACCACACCGGCACCTCCGGCTCGAACCAGAACTCGGCGGGCGCGACCATCGCGCTGAACTCGGGCGCGGTGTAGTCGTGGACGAGGTAACCGCGGTTGGGGACGACGTCCCAGCACGCCTCGCCACAGCCCGCGGCCTCGGAATAGGAGGCGACGGCGAACGCGGCGCCGCCGACCTCGTAGTTCGCGGGCAGGCCGAGCCGCAGCGTCCGCGGCGTGGGCCGGGAGAACGGCACCCCGCCACCCCACGTCTTCCAGCGGGGCTCGTAGCTGAACGTCCGGAGACGGCCGCGCACCGACGCGAAGTACACCAGCAGATCGGTCTTCCCGCGGCCGTTCAGCTCGAGGTCGACGACGACGAAGTCCCTGCGGCCCATGGCCGCGGGGTCGAGAGCGCGATCGAACGTGATCGTGAGCATCGGCTGGCGGTACCGCCCGTGCCCCGCGTTGACGCTCTGGATCGAGAGCGGCCCTCGTCCGCCGCCTCGGTCCCGCCAGGTCCACGAGTCTGCCGTCGCGGGGGCCGCGCCGAGGGTCGTCCCCAGCAACACGGACGCGACGGCAACGCTCACGGCCTTTCGCATCTGATGCCACCTCCGCCCGGCAAGCGGCGATCCGCCACGGGGCCGGTGGCGGGGGCTTGCCGGGGGGTTCGTCCGCCCCCCTCGCGGATGATCGAACAGGACTAGCCCGGGACGGTCAATGGGGTTGGGGCATTGTCGGGCGTCGCAACGTGCCAGATAGGAGAATGGGTGCGATGAAGCTGCATGTTGAGCTCTTCTACGACGACGAGGTCCGGCAGTGGGGGTATACGGTCCCCGCGCTCTCGATCCTGGGCACCGGCTGCAACAGCCGGGACGACGCCGAGCGATTCGCGATCGAGTCGATCCAGGACGTGATCGAGTCTGGCGACGAGGAGATCGATCCGGGGGCCGACGTCCTCACGCTCGACGTCCGGATCGCCAAGGCGAGCTGAGCCGCCGGTAGCGAAATCCGTCCTTACGGCCCCGCTCAGCGCGGCCCCCGGGACGAAGAACGGGCTAGGTCGCCTTCTCTACCTCGACTATCCGGCCCAGGAGGCCGTTTATGAAACGTCCCGAGTCTTCCGTCGAGTAGGACTTCGCCAGCTCCACGGCCTCATTGATCGCCACCGCTACCGGCACGTCGTCGCGCCACAGCAGCTCGAACAGCGCCATCCGCAGCAGCGTCCTATCTACCACCGGCATGCGCTCGATCGCCCACCGGTCGGCGTGCGCGACGATCAGCTCGTCGATGTCCGCATGGTGGCTCTGGACCCCCGCGACGAGGTCGCTCGCGTACGCCAGGGCCTCCTCCGACGGCTCCTCGTCGTCGACGCCGTCTCCGGCGCCCTGGTCGCCGGCCGTCGCGACCACCCAGCCCCCGGAGCGCCTGGCCTCGAGCGCGTCCACCGGGAGCTCGTCGCGGATCTCGGCTTCGTAGAGCACGTCGAGCGCGAGCCTTCGCGCCGCGCGCCTCGCCTTCACGAGCGGGATCGCAGCTACCCCTGCACCCGCGACTGGTACTCGCCGGTGCGTGTGTCGACCTTGATCCGCTCGCCCTTCTCGACGAAGAGCGGGACCTGTACGACGGCCCCCGTCTCGACCGTCGCCGGCTTCAGCGCGCCCGAGACGCGGTCACCCTTCATCCCGGGCTCGGTCTCGACGACCTCGAGCTCCATCGAGACCGGCATCTCGGCCCCCACGGGCGTCCCGTCGTAGACGGGGACCATCACGATCGTCGAGTCCTTCAGGAACTTCCGTGCGTCGCCGAGCAGCGCGGGGTCGACGTGGACCTGCTCGTAGCTCTCGTTGTCCATGAACACGAGGCCCGCGTCGTCCTCGTACAGGTACTGCATCTCGCGCTTGTCGAGCACGGCGAGGTCGACCTTCTCGTCGGCGCGGAACGTGCGCTCGGTCACCGCGCCGTTCTTGAGGTTCTTCAGCTTCGTCTTCACGAACGCCTGTCCCTTGCCGGGTTTGACGTGCTGGTAGTCGACGATCGTGAACAGGCCGTTGTCGAGGTTGAGCGTCTGCCCCGGCCTCATGTCGTTCGTAGAGATCACTTGCAGCCCTTCCTATTGGATTTCGATGAGCGTGTCCTTGGGGGCCTTGCCTAGCACTTCCGAGCCTTCGTCGGTGACGAGCACGCAGTCCTCGATGCGGATGCCGCCGATCCCCGTCTCGTAGACCCCAGGCTCGACGGTGACGACGTCGGACGGCACGAGAGTGTCCTCGGACGTCTTGTGGAGACGCGGCTGCTCGTGAATGTCGAGCCCCACGCCGTGGCCGAGCCCGTGGCCGAACGTCTCGCCGTACCCGGCGTCGTCGATGACCGCGCGGGCCGCGGCGTCGACGGCGACGCCCGTCGCGCCCGGGCCGACCGCGTCGATCCCCGCGGTCTGCGACGCGAGCACGGTCGCGTAGACCTCCTTCGCGTGGTCGCTCGCCGCCCCGAGCACGACCGTGCGCGTGAGGTCGGAGCAGTACCCCCCCCAGCGCGCTCCGAAGTCGAGCAGGACGAGGTCGCCCGGCGCGAGCTCGCGGTCCGACGGGCTGTGGTGGATGTGCGCGGAGAGGGGGCCGGAGCCCACGATCGGGTCGAACGAGATCGAGTCCGCTCCGCGACGGCGCATCTCGACCTCGAGATCGAGCGCGATCTCACGCTCGGTGCGGCCGGGGCCGAGGCGGTCGAGCACCCACGTGAACGCCTCGTCGCCGATGCGCACGGCCTCCCGGAGCAGCGAGACCTCTTCCGCCTCCTTGCGGCGGCGCAGCTCCTCGACGAGGCTCTTCGTCGGAGCCAGCTCGACGCCCCCGAGCTTCTCGGTGAGCTGGTCGCGCTGCGCGACCGTCATCGTCGTCCCCTCGATGCCGACCTTGGTCACGCCGGCGGCCTGCAGCGCGGGAGCGAGCGACTCGTGCAGGAACGTGTCGTAGACGATCACGTCCGCGCCCTGGACGAGCTGCCCCGCCCGCGCGCGGTAGCGCGGGTCGGTGAAGAACAGCGCCGCGTTCTGCGTCACGAGCATCTGTCCGTTCGAGCCGGAGAACCCGCAGAGGTACCTGACGTTCGTCATGTTCGTCACGAGCAGGGCGTCGGCGCCGGATCGCGCGATTGCCTCCCTGAGCCGGCCGATCCGGCCTTCGTAGTCCATCAGGCTGGCACCATCCCTTCCAGCGCGCGCAGCGCCACGGTGTACGAACGGGGGCCGAAGCCGGCGACGATCCCGGCCGCGGCCTCGGCGGTCACGGACCTGCGGCGCCACGGCTCGCGCGCGTGGATGTTCGACAGGTGGACCTCGATCACGGGATACGGCACCGCGCGCACCGCGTCTGCGATCGCGCGGCTGGTGTGCGAGTACGCGGCGGGGTTCAGCAACGCCCCGGACACGCGGCCGATGCCCCCGTGCAGGAAGTCGACGATCTCGCCTTCGCTCGACGACTGCCGTACCTCGAGGTCGATTCCGAGCTCGACGGCCTCTTTCTCGAGTTCGTTGTTCACGTCCTCAAGGGTCGCGGTCCCGTAGACCGAGAGCTCGCGCGTCCCGAGCAGGTTGAGGTTGGGCCCGTGCACGACCAGCACCTTCACCCCGACAGCCTCCTCAATGCCTTCGACAGTGTCTCCCGATCCACCTCGACCCCCGCCTCCGGCCGCCCGAGCTCCGCGAGGAGCACGAACCGGACCCCGCGCCGGTACTTCTTGTCGTGCTGCCACGCGTCCTCGAGGTCGGTGAGGTCGAACGCAGCCGACACCGGCAGGCCGGCGGCCTCGAGAGGCCGGCGGTGAGCCGTCACGGCGTCCTCGTCGATGCGGCCCAGCTCGAGGGCCGCGAAGGCGGCAGCCATCATACCGAGGGCGACCGCCTCGCCATGGCGGAGCGGAGCGGCCGACCCCGCGGTGACGTGCTCCATCGCGTGGCCGAACGTGTGGCCGTAGTTCAGGTGCGCCCGCGCCCCGCTCTCGGTCTCGTCCTGCGCTACGACCGCGGCCTTGATCGACGCGGAGCGGATGACGACCTCCGTGAGAACGTCCGCATCGCGGGCGCGTATCGCGTCTGCGCGTTCGGTCACGAGCGCGAGCAGCGACGGGTCCGCGATCAGCCCGTACTTCACGACCTCGGCCAGCCCGGCCGCGACCTCGCCCTCGGGGAGGGTCCGCAACGTGGCGACGTCGCACACGACCGCGCGCGGCTGGTGGAACGTGCCGGCGAGGTTCTTGCCCTGGGGGAGGTTGACGGCGGTCTTCCCTCCGATCGCCGCGTCGACCTGCGCGAGCAGGCTCGTCGCGACGTGGACCACGGGCATGCCGCGGTGGTAGACGGACGCGACGAAGCCTGCGAGGTCGGTGACGACGCCCCCGCCGACGCCGACGAGAAGGTCGTGGCGGTGCGCGCCGAGGTCCGCGAGCTCGGTCAACAGGCCCTGTGCAGCCCCCAGCGACTTCGACGCCTCGCCCGCGGGCACGGTCAGCGTGTGCGTCTTCAAGCCGGCCGCGGACAACGACGCGGCGGCCTCGGCCGCGTGCTCCCCCAGCTCCGGATGCGTCACCAGGAAGGCCTTCTCCGCGTCGGGCGGGAGCTGAACGACGTCTCCGAGGCGCGCGCCGACGCCGTCTCCCACGACCACGTCGTAGGAGCGGTCGCCGAGCGCGACCCGCACCCGCCTCTCCGCCGCGGGAGCGGCGTGTCCCACCAACGATGCGATCTCCGCCGCGAGCTCCTCCGGCGTCTTGCCGTCGGCCGCCACCACGTGGTCCGCGGCGCGCTGGTACGCGGCGCGCCGCAACTCGTACAGCGCCTTCGGGTCGGAACGGCGCAGCATCGGGCGCTCGCGCGAGCCCGACACGCGGCGCATCGCCTCGCGGAACGAGACGTCGAGCCACACGACGGTCGCCCACTGCACCGCCGTGGCGATCGACGGGTCTCCCAGCGCGCCGCCGCCGAGCGCGACGACCGACTCCGGTCCCTCCAGGATCGAGTGCACGGTCCGGCTCTCGAGCCGGCGGAAGACCGCCTCGCCCTCCTCGAACAGCGCGGGGATCGACTTGCCGGCCGCCGCCTCCACGGCTGCGTCCGCGTCGACGAAGGGAAGGCCGGCCCTCGCGGCGAGAAGCCGGCCGACCGTCGACTTGCCGGCCCCCATGAAGCCGACGAGCACGATCAAGTGCGGTCCCCGTCCGCCCCCCGCGCCGCGACCCGTTCCCGGTAGCGCGCCACCGACTCGCGGACGTCGTCGAGCGTATCGCCGCCGAACATCTCGAGCACCGCGTCCGCGAGCACGAGCGCGACCACGTGCTCGCACACGACGCCGGCCGCGGGGACCGCGCACACGTCGGTCCTCTCCTGGAACGCCTCGACGGGCTCGCCGGTCGTCAGGTCGACGCTGCGCAGCCGCTTCTTCAAGGTCGACAGCGGCTTCATCGCGGCGCGCACGCGCAGCGTCCCGCCGATCGTCATCCCGCCCTCGGTGCCGCCGGCGCGGCCGGTCGCGCGCGTCAGGTCCGGCTCGATCTCGTCGTGCGCCTGGGAGCCGCGCCGCGCCGCGACCGCGAAGCCGTCGCCGATCTCGACCCCCTTGATCGCCGGCACCGCCATCAACGCGCCGCCGAGGCGGCCGTCGAGCTTGCGGTCCCAGTGGACGTGTGAGCCGAGGCCGGGCGGCAGCCCGAACGCGAGGACCTCCACTATCCCGCCGAGAGAGTCGCCCTCGGCCCCCGCGGCCTCGATCGCCGCGACCATGGCCTCGCCCGCCGCGGGGTCGAAGCAGCGAACCGGTGACTCGTCGACCGCGGCGCCGTCGCCCGGCGACGCCGGCCTCACGTCCTCGGGAACCGCCGCGGTGCCGATGGAGACGACGTGCGAGAGGACCTCGATGCCGAGCTCGCGCAGCAGCGCGAGGGCGAACGTCCCGAGAGCGACGCGCGCCGCGGTCTCGCGCGCGCTCGCGCGCTCGAGCACGTTGCGCGCGTCGGAGAACCCGTACTTCAGCATGCCCGGGAGGTCGGCGTGGCCGGGCCGCGGCCGCGTCAGAGCGCGGCCCCCGGGCTCGCCCTCGACCGACATGACGTGTGCCCACTTCTCCCACTCGCTGTTGCGGATCACGACGCCGACCGGGCTCCCGAGCGTCCGGCCCCCGCGCACGCCCGCGACGATCTCGAGCGCGTCCTTCTCGATCTTCATCCGGGGGCCGCGCCCGTAACCGTGACGGCGCCGGGTGAGCTGCGCGGAGACCGCGGCGGGCGTGATCGGGATTCCCGCCGGCAGTCCCTCGAGGATGCCGACGAGGGCTTGTCCGTGCGACTCACCTGCGGTGAGGAAGCGAAGGCGTGGCATGTGGGTCATCCTCGCATCAGCGACGGCGGCGCCGCACCGGCGCCGCGAACGGACGGACGACGCGGGAGGGACGGATGATCGAGATCGAGTCGGTGGCGAGCGTCTCGGCAGTCGTGCGCGACCCGGGGGCCGCGACGCACCTGCTCCGCGACGTGATCGGGCTCACGTTCGAGGGCGGCGAGGACGACTACGCGTTCACCGAGAAGCTGCCGGGCGTCAGGCACTTCGGCATCTGGCCCTTGCGCGATGCCGCGCGGGCGTGCTTCGGAAGCGACGAATGGCCGCGCGACGTGCCGGTGCCTCAGGCGAGCATCGAGCTCGAGGTCGCATCCGTGGAGGCCGTGACGAGCGCCGCCGCGGAGCTCCGCGACAAGGGCGTCGACTTGCTCCATCAGCCGAAGGAAGAGCCGTGGGGGCAGACGATCGTCCGGCTGCTCACGAACGACGGCCTGATCCTCGGCATCAGCTTCACGCCGTGGTTCCACGGCTGAGCGCATCTCCCGCTACTTGAGGATCTCTTCGCCCTCGCAGAGCGTGAACTGGTCGTCTCCGTAGAGCATCGTGGCGCAGTCGCCGTTGACCGACAGCAGCTGGAAGTTCTCGGCGAACTGCTCGCCCTCCTCGACGGTGTAGACGGTGCCGTCGACCTGTACCTGAGCGCGCGGCTCACCGCCCTCGCGGAACACGTCGACCAGGCGCACGCGGTGCCCGCCGACGTTCTCGCCGCCGCCGTCGCCCGTTCCGGTCCCGTCACCGGTTCCCGTCCCGTCGCCGTCGCCGGTCCCGGTCCCGTCACCTGTGCCGCCCCCGTCGCCCGTGCCGGTCCCGTCGTCGGGCAGGCCGTCACCGTCGAGGTCGACGATCCCGGTGCCGTCACCGGCGCCCTCGTCGATCAGCGGCTCGAACGGGTCCTTCGGCGCGAACACCTGGAACGTCTCGACGGGTCCCTTGCCCCCGCCCTTGCCGTCGCCCGGGGGGTCCACGGGCTCCACCGGAGTGACGGGCGTCGACACGGGCGGCGAGATCGGCGCGGCCTCTTCGACGGGATCGTCACCGCCGCGGAGGAAGAGGAACCAGAGCACGAGGAGCAGGACCAGGACGCCGCCGACGGCGAGCGCCGCCTGCGCGTTGTTGATGCCTCTGGTCTCCTGGATCTCCGGTGGGGTCGCCATAGTCAGTCCTTACGGTGTCGTGGCGGCGGTCGGGGAAGGCTCCGGCGCGGTCGGGCTCGCCGCGGGGGCCGGCGCCGGAGCGACCGGGGGCGGGGCGACCGGGGTCGTGCCGGGGACGAACCCGGTGGGCTGCTCGAAGAACACGCGCGCGGTGGCCGTCAGGCTGATCTCCGAGCCCTCCTGCGACGACAGATCGAGCAAGTCGATCCGAAGTGCCCGGTCGAGAGCGTACAGGCGCCGGATGAAGTCCTGGATGGCGAAGTAGCCCCCGCTCCCGCCGATCGACACCCGCACCTCTGCGAGAGCGGCCCCCTCGGGCGGCGACTTCGGTAGCTCGGGAGTGATCTGCACGAAGTCGACGCCGGCCTGGTTCGCCGCGTTGTTCACCTGGAATAGGAGGTTGTGCACCTCGTGGTCCGCGGGGACGAGCTGGCGGATCCGCTCCAGGTCCGCGCGCAGCTGCGGCTCCTGGCGCTGCAGCTCCTGGAGGCGCTGGAGGTCCAGCGTCAGCTGTTGCTCGAGGCCCTCCTCCTGCTCCACCAGTGCGCGCACGTCCTCCAGCTCGCCCTGACGCGGCCTGATGAGAAGGAAGAACGCCAGGAGGACGACCAGGAACGCGGCAGCTCCGACGAGGATCATCCGGTTGCGCGCGCTCATTCGTCTTCTCCCAGGTCACCCTGGAACCGCTCGCTCGCGGCGCGGTCGCTGAGCTCGAGCGTGCTGTCGAAGTCGACCACGGTCTGCTGGCCCTCGACGATGTTGGCGGTAGCGGTGTTCAGCCAGATCGCGGAGAACTCCTTGACGTTGCGCAGGCTGATCAGCCACTTGGCGACGCCCGGCATCGACAGCGACCGGCCCTGGAACGCGATGCGTCCGAACGGCGTCTGGTCCGAGAGGCGGATCGGCGCCGTCTCGGTCCCGACGGGCGACGCGCCCTCTGTCGTGCCGGCGGATCCCGACATGCTCGTCAGCCACACCTCGCCCGGGATCACCATCGCGACCTCGGTCATCAACGCGGGCCAGTCGACGTCGCCGGTCATGACCGACACGAGCGCGGCGCGCTTCGACTCGACCTCGGCCTGCAGCTCGGCGTACTGCGCGAGGGCCGCGATCTGGGTCTGCAGCTGGGAGGTCCGGGCCTGCGCGGCGGCCAGGTCGTCGCGCGCGTCGTTCACCTGGGCCCCCAGCAGGACCCACCAGCCGATGAGCAGCAGCAGCACGACCATGGCCGCGATCACGACCAGGCCGACGGCGCGGCGCTGCCGCCGCCGCTCCTGATATGCGGCGGGGAGGAGGTCGATCCGGCGCATCATCTGGTGGTCGCCCCCATAGCTAGGCCGATCGCCGCGGCTGCGACGGGCTCGACCTGTGCGAGCTGCTCCTCCGTCAGCCCGGAGCGAGAGGCGTTGACCTGCGACAGAACGGCGCCGCGCTGGATCTGGGTCCTGATCGTCTGCTCGAGGTGGTTGCCGAGGCCCGGCGTCAGCGACCCCCCACCGGTGAGGATCACCGACGAGAGCGGCTCGCTGTCCTCCTGCGAGAGGTAGTAGTCGAGCGACCCGCGGATCTCTTCGACGAGCAGCGCGACCTGACGGTTGAGGACCCGCTGGGCCTCGGGCGACCCGACGCCCCGGCCGAGGTCGAGCTTCGTCGCCTCGGCCTCGTCGAACGAGATCGCGAGCTCCTCCGCCAGCGCGTTGGACGCGTCGTCCCCGCCGACGAGCAGGATGCGAACGAAGCGGGGCTCGCCGTTGTGGTGCACGACGATGTTCGTCACCCCGGCTCCGACGTCGATCACGGCCTCGGCCCCCGCGACCCCCGACTCGCGCCGCGCTGCCGCGCTGACAGCGCGCGCGACCGCGAACGGAGCGAGGTCGACGCCCGCGGGCTCGATCCCCGCGGCGGTGGCCGCGTCGACGAACGACTCGATCATGTCGGTGGCGGCCGCGACGAGCAGCACGCGCATCATGTGGTCGCCGCCCTCGGTCGTGAAGTCCTCGAGCACCTGGAAGTCGAGCTCGGCCGCGTCCACCGGCATCGGGATGTGGTCGGCGACCTGGAATCGCAGCGACGCCCGGAAGTCCTTCTCCTCGAGGTACGGGAGGTCGACCTGGCGGACGACCACGCGCTGGTTCGCCACGCCGAGGACGGCCCGCTTGGCGCGCAGCTTCGTCCGCTTCCAGAGCTGGGAGATCGCCTCGGAGACCGCGCCGGGGTCACGGATCTCGCCGTCGACGACGGCGCCCTGCGGGAGGGCGACCTGGCCGAACGAGATCAAGGACGGGGTCCCCCGTCCCATCGCGACCTGAGCGGCCCTCACGGCGCTGGTACCGATGTCCAGCCCGATCGGGGGCGGGGTCATGAAGGGCATCAGATCTCGTCCTCGACCCGGACCGCCCTGTCGGAGAGGTACTTGTCGACGTCGACGCGGCGGATGCGGTAGTTCTTGCCGACGCGGATGGCCGAGAGCTGGCCGGACTTGATGAGGCGGTAGACCGTCATGTTGGACACCCGCATGATGGCGGCGACTTCCCCTACCGTGAGGAGGGGGTCCCCGAAGTCGCGATCAGACATGTCGTACCTCTCGCTTTCAGCGTCGCCGTGGTGCGGCTGTCCCCGGTAAGGCACTCTATTTGACAAGAGCGCCTCTCTTCTAACAATCAGCAACAATAGACGTCAATGCTGTTGTTCGGCCACTCCTCTCAGCTGCTTGAGAGTTACGAGCCTGTCATTCCCCCGGGCGCGAGGGAAGGCGCGAATTACCCAAACCTGACGGGCACGGCTTGGATTGTAGGGGGGAGGAGGCCCCTAGCGGTCGATTTCGCTCCACTGGATCGGAGTGGCGCCGAGGAAGGGTCCCGGCATGTTCTGGACCCAGCAGGTGTCGAGCGTGAACGTGGCGTTGCCCCGGACGCGGAAGTTCTCGGCGATCACGGTCCCGTTGATGCGGGGCGTGCCGGTGTAGTCGAAGTTCCCGTCGAGGATGAAGGCGCCGTTGACCATGTTGTTCCCCGAGAAGTTGACCCCGCCGTTCTTCACGATCACGACGACGGACTTGTTCAGGTCCGGGTCGGGGTTGCAGCCCGAGGGCGGGTTCCAGACGTCCGAGGCCCAGTTGATGTTGTTGCTGAGGCGGTCGCCCGTGGGGAACTCGAAGTAGGCGACGAAGCTCTGCGTGCCCAAGGCGACGATCGGTGCTACGTCCGTCGTATAGGCGATCTGGGCCCCCTGCCGGATGCAGAAGGGTCCGGTCGCGGGGATGTAGCAGTAGAGGCCGGCCGTCTTCGCGGCGTCCTTCAGGAGCTCGTGGTCCTCGGTGCCGAGGCGGCCGGGTGCGAGCGCCTCGTAGTCGGCCGGGGTGAACAGCGAGTCCGGCGGCCACCCGACCTGTCCGGGACACCCGCCGCTGTGGACTCCCCCGCGGCCGTCGGAGTCCCAGAGGGACTGGGTGTTGCCGGCGTCCTTGTTCGCGGTGCAGTTCTTGGGGGCGGCCCCCGTGAACTCGGGGTCCTTCCCGTTGTTGTTGAGGTAGATCCCGCTGACGGAGTGCGCGCCGGCGGGGACGGGGCTGTTGGCGGTCAGGCCGTTCGTCCAGGTGTGGCCGGGCCAGAAGTCGCCGAGCGTGTAGTAGGGGTCGAAGCCGGAGAAGTTCAGCTGCTTGCGGCCCATGATCTCGCCGTCGGTGATCATGCTGATGTTGCTCGTGCTCGGCGTCCCGTTCGCGTCCACGTTCTCGGCGGACAGGCCGATCGGCAGGTCGATGTCCTCGACCTTCAGCACCTGCTGGACCACGCGGATCGCCTTCGGGTGGGTCCCGGTCGACACCACGGCGATGTACAGCGGCTGCTTCGGCGTGCTGGGGACCGACGCGCAGGCGACCGGCGGGAACCGCCCGGCCGTCGTCGAGGCGAACGGATCGACCACCGTCATGTACGTGTCGAAGGAGCCCCTGCCGACGGCGCCCTCGGGAACCCGCAGTGGCGTCGGGCAGCCCGCCTTGCGGAGCTGGCCCCAGCTCACGGAGCCCCCGCGGATGTGGTGCATGAGACGGTCGATCCCCGCCTCCGCATAGGAGAGCGCCTCGGTGGCCTTCCGGTCGTCGGTGCCGGCGCGGAAGTCGCGGATCGTCGCGAGGGCGGCGACCGACGTCACCGCGGTCATGGCCGCGCCCACGAAGAGCACGGTCATCATCGCCACTCCCCGCTCGCTGCTCAGCTTCATCTCGTCGTGCCTCCCGTGGCTATCTCTGGTTGCGAAGCTGCGCTTCGCCGTAGTAGTCGCTCTTCACGTTCCCGTCCTTGACCCGCAGCGCGAACGACACGTTGCTGATCAGCGGCAGCTCCCAGTTCAGCTGGCCGTCGCCGTTACCGACGCCGTAGGTCGCGGGGGCCGCGTCGAGCTCCTGCCAGCTCGTGACCCCGTTCGTGTTCGTGTCGAACTCGAGCCGGTTGCTCCCGAAGCTGAACGGCGGCAGGCAGTTGCCGCTCGTGTCCCTCACGCACTCGACGCCCTTCAGCAGGACCTCGCCGTTGAGGCGCAGGGTCTTGGCGGCCGCGTCGAACGAGTAGGTCAGCTCCTCGAGGTCGCCGAACGCGTTGGCGGCCGGCAGCGGTGTGATCACGCCGTTGCCGTCGAAGTCCACGTGGACCTCGAAGGTGGTCAGGTCCGGCGAGACGTAGTCGATCCTCTTCCCCTCGCGGGTGTCCCGGACCATCCGGTTGAACCCCAGTCGCGCCTGCTCGGAGATCCCGGCGACCGTGCGGGCCTTCTCGGAGCCGTTCGACACCGTGAGCATCACTCCGTAGACCCCGGTCGCGAGCGCGGAGAAGACGGTCATCATCACGAGCATCTCGACGAAGGTGAACCCGGATTCTTCCTTCTTCATCGGTTGTCCACCGCCCCGCAGGACAGGTTCCCGATCGTGACGTTCAACGCGGTCTCGTTCACGCCCGGCTTCGTCGGCGCGGTGATGAGCTCTAGCGCGTGGTCGACGCTCACGCTCGTCGCGCCGCCCGTGTTCGTCGACGCCATCAGCGGCGTCGAGGTCATCTCGAGGAAGTAGCCCTTCCGGCCGAGCGCGTCGTCGCGGAACAGATAGAGGTCGTACGCGTCCCCGAGCGGGTTGTCGTAGACGAGCGGGTTGTAGTCGAACGTGAGGGCGGCGGCCCCGGCGGTCGTCGAGCCCGAGATGTTCCTGACCGTGTAGCGCGGCCCCTCGAGCCCGGGCGGGTCCTCCCAGTACCGGAGCTCCGCGCTCCAGGTCCCCGTCGCGACCGGCGTGCCGCTCGTCGCGACGGCCTTGCACGTGACGCTCGACGTGAAGTTCTTGATCACCACGACGGATCGCTCGGTCGCGGTGATGAACGTCGTCGGGAACAGGCGCATCTCGGCGAACGACGCGTTCGCCTTCGACTCGATGTACCCGCCACCCGACGTCGTCAGGGAGTAGGCACGGGCGGACGTGTCCGCTCGCATGCGCGTCGACCCGGAGCGCTGGATCGTGACCATGCCCTCGTTCGACAGCGGCGAGAGGAGCAGCTCGGTGGAGTTGCCGACGGAAGCCTGGTTGTTCACCCACAACGTGGGCTGGTTCCCCGTCGACGTGTATCTGAGGTTGCCCGCCGCCCACGGGAGCTCGTTCACGACCTCGGTCGCGGCCCCCGTCTCCATCGTCGTCGCCGAGCCGACGAACGCGATCGGCAGTGACGGCGTCAGCTCGTTGTGCGACATCGTGAAGTTCCCGCCGTTGACCGGCGCGACCACGGGGTTCGGCGGGGCGTGCAGGATCGCGGCGGCCGTCGGGATGTCCTGGAGCGTCGCGGCCGGGACGAGGTTCCCGCTAGCGTCGAGATACTCCTGGCGGACGAGCGTCGCACGTGCGCCGCGCACCTCCTGGTCGGCCTCGGCCAGGGCGCGGGACGCCAGAGACGACTCGGACTCGCCGCCGTTCACGGTGAGGTTGCTCATGCGGTTCTGCGAGTCGAGGAACGACGTGCGTATGAGCGTGACCGCGCCGACCTTGCCGTAAGCGCGGAACAGCTCGTCGGTCAGGTGCCGCACCCCGACGAGGCTCGAGAGCGAGAACTCGCGCGTCTTCCCCCCGGCGGGCCAGGACGCGGTGATCGAGATCATCAGAAGCCGCGTGGGCGGGGTCTCGGTCGCGGTCGTGCTCCAGCTGTAGTTGGTCGCCGGCGGCTTCGGCACGAACGTCTGGTCCGCTCCCGCCGCGGGGGCGGGCCCGGGCTCGACGAACTGCGCGACGTACCTGAGCGTGAACCCGGGCGGGACCGTCGGAGGACACGCCTGATTGGCGCTCGAGGCCGGCAGCTTGGCCGTGCTCGTGCACGTCGTGACGAACGACGTGCCGCTGAAGCCGGTCCCGCCGGTGCCGGCGACGCGGTCCGGGAAGTAGAGGTCGAGCACGTCCCGGCGAGGGGGGCTCGTCAGGTTCTTGACCGACTCGAAGAACGGGAAGCCGCGCACGCGCTCCATCGCCTCGGACGCGAGGTTCTTCCCGACGGTGTAGGAGCCGGACAAGGACGCACCGCGGATCGACGACAGGAGCAACGGCGTCGTCCCGAGCGTCACCAGCGAGAAGATCAGGAGAGCCGAGAGCGTCTCGATGAGCGTGAAGCCGCCCTCACGGGTGCGCGCGCACCTCATGGCGCCACCACCCTGGAGGTCAGGCTCGAGACTTCGATCGACCGCGTCTTATCGAGCGCGGTGCTGCGAAGGACAAGTTTCCCCCCGGTCGCGGTGCCCTTCGCATAGAACGTCACGAACAGGTCCGTCGCGTGTGCCCCGCCGCACTTGGACTTCTCCACCCCGAGAGGCGCGGAGAAGCCGGAGTCCGGAGGCCCCACGGCGACCACCCCGGGGAGCTTGCGGACCTCGCCGTCGACGGTGCAGGTGTCGTCCGACGTGCTCAGCCGGTCTGCCCCCTGGTCGTACTTCACGAGCGACCACGCCGAGGATCCCGGGGTGAACCGGGCACCGTAGATGAACGGATGACTCTCGGACGCGACGCGCGCCTGGACCTGGCGGAGCTGCGTCGCGACGTCCTGCTGCGCGGAGTCGAGCGAGTGAAGGAGCCAGTAGTGGCGGAAGCCGGTCGCTCCCAGCGTCAGGATCACCGACAGCAGGGTCATGACCGATACAAGTTCGAGGACCGTAAAACCGCGCTCCGCCCAGGCGAGGTCTCGTCCTCCGCGGGGGGATCGAAGGAGTGACATCACTCCGTAGTTGTCGGCACCGCACTACGCACTCTTGACGACTGTTCGTCAGATCGGGTGAGCGAAACCTCCACAACGGACGCCCGCCCGCGTGGCGGGGGGAACAGAAAAGAGGGCCCCCGAAGGGGCCCTCTTCAGATCCTGTCGATTACGGCTTACGTGCAGGCCGTGGTGCTCGGGGCACCATTCGAGCTGGAGAAGTAAACCTCGTAGGTCGGGTTCGCTCCGTCCATCAGGTTGTCGTGCGTGGCCGCCAGGCAGTAGCCGGCGCTGTTCGCACGGATGACCCGGAGGTTGACCTGCGGGGCCATCTTGAGACCGTTCGACACGAGCTTGTTCGTCGAGGCGGTGTCGGTGGTGTCGAAC
>DASZDG010000019.1:0-24704 GCA_035942255.1 Actinomycetota bacterium
CGGTGGAGCCGGTCAGCGTCGCGGTCCCCTTCGCGGGTTGCGCCACGATCGCGTAGGCCAGGTTCGCGTCCGCCGTCTCGAGATCCGAGGCCGGGCCGGCGAGGTCGAGCTCGCCGTCGCTGCGGTTCCCCGCGACGGTCAGCGTGCCCGCGCCGGCAACCGGCGCGTCGTTCACCGGGAGGACGGGGATCGTGATCAGCGCGGGGGACGACGTGGCGTCGCCGTCGTCCGTGCGGAACGTGAACCCGTCGGATCCGTTGTAGCCGGCGGCGGGGACGTACGTGACGTCCGCACCCGCGAGCTCGAACGGGACCGCCGCGATCGGCGAACCCGTCACGGCCGTGCCGTCGTAGAGCACGCCGTGCGCGGGCAGCGCGGTAACGACGTACGTGAGCGCGTCGCCGTCGGCGTCGTCACCCGTGAGCGTGACGGGCTCCGGCGTGTCCTCGGGCGTCGCGGTCGTGGCCGAGTCGGCCGTGGGCGGCGTGTTACCGACGGTCGCCGAGTCGGTTCGCTGCGGCGAGTCGCTGTGTCCGTCGTGCGCGGTGATCTCGACCGACACGACGTCCCCCTCGACGCCGCCGGTGAGCTCGTACGCGTCGCTCGCGCTCGAGAGCGTCGCCGTGTCGAGGGTCTCGGTGATGCCGCCGCGCGTGCGCTTCCAGACGTACGTGTACGTGAGCGCGTCGCCGTCGGCGTCGGCCGCCGACACGGCGGTGGCGGTGAGGGTGCCGGACGCCCCGAGCGTCTCCGGCGTCAACGTCGCGGCTCCCAGCGTAGGAGCCGCGTTCGTGAGCGTTACCGTCACGGTCGCCGGCGCGGAGGTCTCCGCGCCGTCGTTCGACCGGTACTCGAACGTGTCGGTGCCGACGAAGTCGCCCGAGGGGACGTACGTCGCCGTGCCGCCGGAGATCGTGACGGTGCCGCGTGCGGCCCCCCCGTCCGCTCCGACGAGCTCGTAGGTCAAGGGGTCGTTGTCGGGGTCGGTCCCGCTCAGCGCGATGCCCGTCCCCGTGCTGCGGTGCGGGACGTCGGCGGAGCGCGCCGACGCGGCCGGGGCAGCGTTCGTCAGCGTGACCGTCACTGTCGCGGGGGCCGAGTCGGTGACGCCGTCGTTCGCGCGGTACTCGAACGTGTCGGTGCCGGCGAAGCCCCCGGCCGGGACGTACGTGGCGACGTTCCCGGTGACCGTGACGGTGCCGTGTGCCGCGCCGCCGTTCGCGCCGGCGAGCGAGAACGTGACGGGATCACCGTCGGAGTCGGTCGCAGACAGGACGACGTCGGTGCCGCTGGGGCTGCGGTGGTTGACCGTCGCGGTCTTGGCCGCAGCGACCGGAGCGGAGTTCACGAGCGCGCCGCTCACCGCCACCGACGCGCTCGCGCTGTCGTTGCCGCTGTTCGTGTCGCCGAGGTCGCTGAACACCGAGGCGGTGTTGACGACGGTCCGGCCGGCCGCGGTCGGCAACGCCTGTACGGTGATCGTCGCGGACGCGGTGTTGGACCCCGCGGTGGCGGAGATCGTGCCGAGCGAGCACGTCACCTCACGGTTGGTGACGTCGCAGTACGGCGGCGTGGACGTGTTGCTCGGACCGGGAACCGTGGAGATCGACGCGGGGTCGAGGTACACCGGCAGCGCGTCGACGACCGTGACGTTCGTCGCCGCGTTCGGCCCGTTGTTCGTGACCGTCAGCGTGTAGGTGAAGCTCGTTCCGGGGCTGACCGACGCGACCGAAGCGGCGTTCGTCAGTGCGAGGTCCGTCGGCGCCACGGTGGCAGTTAGGTCTTCCGCGGAGTTGTCCGACGCTTGCACCTCCGAGGTGCCCTGGCTCTGGTTGGGGCACCCGGTGACGGACCCCGGCTGCGCGACCGAGCAAACCGTCGCGCGGTTGGTCACCGTCGAGGCGGCATTGGCGGCCACCGAGGTCGCGATCGTTAGGACGGGGGCGGTGGATCCCGCCGCGAGGTCACCCGCGCGGTCGCAGGTGACGGTCTGGCCGCTGCTCGAGCACGTCCACCCCGTCCCCGACGCAGAGGTGAGCGTGAGCCCGGCCGGAAGCGTGTCGACGACGCGTGGAGTCGCCGCGGCCCGCGGCCCCCTGTTCCCGACGCGGATCGAGTAGCTGCCGCTCCCACCGCGGCCGAAGCTGCCCGTGTGGGTCTTCTCGATCCACAGGTCGGCCTCACCCACGAGCACGGTGTCGTCGACGTCCACGTTGTTGGCGTCGTTCGGGTCGTTGTCGATCGACCCCGTGGCGGACGTGCGGTTGACGCTGCGGGGCGGTGCAGTCTCGGCGACCGCGACGACGAGCGTGATGTCGGGGGCCGCCTGGGAGGCGGGAAGGTCGCCGGGCCGGGTGCACGTCACGGTCTGCCCGACGGCGTCGCAGGTCCACCCGGTACCGGCCGCCGAGACGTACGTGAGCCCCTCCGGCAGCACGTCGGTGACGGTGATCGGCCCGAGGACGGCGCTGGGCCCGTCGTTGCGCGTGTGGATCGTGTACGTCTCGTTCTCGCCCGGCGTGAGCACCTGGTCGCGCGTCTTCGTGACGACGAGGTCGGCCTCTCCCGGGTTCGCCACCGTCGTCCCATCGGTCGCGCTGTTGTTGCCCGCGGCCGGGTCGTTCAGCGTTGACGTCGTCGCCTGCGAGACCGTCGCGGTGTTGGTGACGGACGAGGACGCACCGGCTGCCACGTCGACGGTGAGGTCGACGAATGAAGATGCGCCGGACGCGAGAGCGGCACGCGTCAGCGTCACGGTCTGCGACGCGGAGCTGCACGCCGAGCAGGACCAGCCGGTCCCCGAGAACGAGCGGTAGGTGAGGCCCGCCGGCAGCGTGTCGGTCACCGTCACCGCGCCCGAGGTGGCGGGGCCGGCGTTCGCGGCGGTGAGCCTGTAGGTCCCCGTCCCGCCGCGGACGAACGCACCGGTGTGCGACTTCGTCAGCGAGAGGTCGGCGGCCTCCGCGGCGGTGAATGCCACCGCGTTCAGTCCGCTCCCGTAGTCCGCGTTGTAGTGGAAGCTGCTCCCGGAGAAGTCGTAGACGAGGCCGGAGAGCGTGCCGCTGCCGGTCCCGACGACCTTGACGGTGTAGACGGTCTTGATCGGGTTCCCCCCGGCCTTGCCGCCCGAGTACCTCGTCGGGCCGACGCAGCTGCGGTAGGTCGGGCTCGTCGCGACGCTGTCCCAGCCGCATGCGTCCGCGTACACCTGGTCGTTCGTCGCTCCCGCGGGGGCCGCGTACGCCGTCTTGACGTCGACGATCTCGAAGATCGAGTCGGGGAAGTTCACGAATGTCTCGAGCTGCTCGTACCCACCGGTCGCGGTCTTCGAGTTCAGCGTGAACGTGTACGTCTGGCCGCGGTAGACCGTGCAGCTCCCGCCGGTGCAGGCTGCGCTCGTGATCCCGAGGACCGAGTTCCGGGCCTGCGAGACGAGCTTCTCGACGTACAGCTCGCGGTTCGCGGGCGTCGTCGCGGACAGCCCGCCGGACGCGGTGGCGGTGATCTGGTATCCGCGCGTCCGCGTGTTGAACGACTGCTGGTTGCGGTTGACGAGCACGTTGTAGGTAACGTGGGCACACGCGCCGGGCGCGAGGTTCCCGATCGTCCGCGTCGTCGCCGCCGGCGTCGCCAGCGACAGGTTCGCGTTCGCGGTCGTCCACGTCCACGCCGCCTGCACGCCCGACGCCGCGGCGTCGCCGCTGTTGCAGACCTTCGCTCCGACGGGGAACTCGTTCGGCCGCCCGTTCGACACCGAGGGCTTGTTCGAGTCGAGGCCGATGACGTTCCACGTCGTCGGCGTGATCGAGAGCGACGCAGCCGCGTGGGCGGGCGCCGGTACCGCGATCAGCGCCGTCGCAGCCACCGCCGCGGCAAGCAACGACGAGCGCAGACGAACCATCGAAGACCTCCCAGTCCCGAAGACGAGCCGCGCCCGGTTGACCAGCCCGCGGCTCCCGTTAGGGATTGATCGGCCGCCTGCGGGCTGTGCTTGCCTACGTATTGGCCGCAGGCGTCAGGTCACGTCCCGGCGGATCGCGACCCGGCTCGCCGCGAACGAGGCCGTGGCGTACGCAGCGAGCGTCGTGCCGGCGATCGCCAGCGCTCGCCCGGGCAGGCCCATGGCGACCGCCAGCCCGGCCTGTCCCGGCAGGTAGCCGCCGAGGTCCCCGAGCCAGCTCTTCACGCCGTCCTCCAGCGCCATCAGCCACACGAGGCCCCCGACGGTCGCGGCGACCTGGCTCCGCACGACGGTGCCGACACCGACGCCGATCACGCCCCATGCGGCCCCCGCGCCGAGCGTCCCGGCGAGAGAGCGCCACAGGCTCGCGTCCAAGGCGAGGGACGTGCCCTCCGAGGACGCCGCCGCGCCTGCGGCCGCGGTCATCGCGGCCCAGCCGGTGAGCGCGAGCACGGCTCCGGCGCCGGCCGCGGCGACGACCTTGGCGGCCAGCACGCGGTTGCGGCGCGGCGTGACCAGCAGGGTCGGAACGATCGTCCCGTGCCGCAGCTCGTCGGTCATCACGCGCACGCCCATGACGAAGACCAGCACGCGCGTCAGCAGCGACGCGAACAGCACGAACGTCTGCTCGTGGAACGGCTTCTCGAACATCGCCGCGTCGCGGCCCGGATCCAGCACGCTCACGACCGAGAGCCCGACCACGCCCACGGCGAGGAGGTAGATCCATCGGGTCGAGGTGAGCTTCTTCAGCTCTGCTGCTACGAGGTCTCTCATCTCACGCTCCTTCTCTTCCGCTCGTCAGCTCGAAGAACACGTCCTCGAGGGTCCGCGCCGAGCCCGTTCCCGCGTCGCGCACGAGGTCCTCGACCGCGGCGTGCGTCACCAGGCGGCCGCGGTCGATCACGACGACGTCGTCCGCGATCTGCGCCACCTCCGCGAGCTGGTGGCTCGACACGAGGACCGCGCGGCCCCCGGACGCGAACGTCCTCAAGAAGCCCCTCAGCCAGCGCATCCCCGCGGGATCGAGCCCGTTCGCCGGCTCGTCGAGGACGAGCACACGCGGATCGCCGAGAAGGGAAGCCGCGAGGCCGAGTCGCTGCCGCATCCCGAGCGAGTACCCGCCGGCCTTGCGGCGCGCCGCGGGCGTGAGCTCGACGATCTCGAGCACCTCGTCCACGCGCTCCCGCGGGAGCCGCGCCGCCCTCGCCAGGATCGCGAGGTGGTCCCTGCCCGACCGGCGCGGGTGGAGCTGCTCCGCGTCCAGCAGCGCGCCGACGGCCCGCGCCGGCTCGTCCACGGTGACGAAAGGCTTGCCGTGCACGAGCGCGGTGCCGGCGTCGGGGCGGACGAGGCCGAGGAGCATCCGCAGCGTCGTGCTCTTGCCGGCCCCGTTGGGGCCGAGGAACCCGGTCACCTTCCCGGCGGGGATCCCGAAGCTGAGGTCGTCCACCGCCCTCACGTCGCCGAAGGACTTCGACAGCCCCTGCACCTGTATCGCGTCCATCTCTTTCCTCTCCGTCTCACTGGTCGTGAGTCGAAGGTAGAGATCGAGAGGCCCCGCGTCGTCGGCCCGCGGGAGACTGTTGCGCGGCGTGCTTACGCCCCCGGGCGTACGACCCCGGTCTCGTACGCGATCACCACGAGCTGAGCGCGATCCCGCGCCCCGAGCTTCGTCATGATCCGGCTCACGTGCGTCTTCGAGGTCGCGGGGCTCACGACGAGGTGATCGGCGATCTCCGCGTTCGACATGCCGCGGCCGACGAGCGCGAGCACCTCCCTCTCCCGCTCGGTCAGGGCGTCGAGCCCCGGCACGTCCCGCGGCCCGGCGGCGGCCCGGTCGACGAAGCTCTCGATCAGCCGCCGCGTGATGCTCGGGGCGAGCAGCGCGTCGCCGCGCGCGACCACCTCGATCGCGTCCAGGAGCTCGCGCGGCGACGTGTCCTTCAGCAGGAACCCGCTGGCACCGGCGCGCAACGCCTCGTGGACGTACTCGTCGAGGTCGAACGTCGTCAGGATCAGCACGCGGACCATGTCCAGCGCGGGGTCGCGCAGGATCCGGCGCGCCGCCTCGAGGCCGTCGACCCCCGGCATCCGGATATCCATGAGGACGACGTCCGGCCTCTCGCGCGCGACGACCGCGACTGCCTCGGCGCCGTTCGCGGCCTCCCCGACGACGTCTATCCCGGGGGCCGCGTCGATCAGCACGCGGAAGCCCGCGCGCACGAGCTCCTGATCGTCGGCCAGCACGACGCGGATCACGCGGCGCCGTCCTCGAGCGGGATCGACGCGGCCACACGGAAGCCGCCTCCGGGGGCGGCCCCGGCCTGCAGCGTCCCGCCGTGCATCGCGACGCGCTCGCGCATCCCCGCGATCCCGTGCCCTTCCTCGGGCCGCGCCGGCGCGGCCGGCCCGTCGTCCACCACCTCGACGCGCGCGGCCCCCTCGCCGAACGTCAGCGAGACCACCGCCGTCTCCGCCGCCGCATGTCTCACCGAGTTCGTCACCGCCTCCTGCACGATCCGGTAGATCGCGAGCTCGACGCCCGGCGGCAGGGGCCTCTCGGGGCGGTCGGCGCGCAGGTCGACCCGCAGCCCCGACCGGCTGGTCTCCGCCGCGAGGCGGGGCAGGTCGGCGAGCCCGGGCGACGGCGCGGTCGCGGCCGGCTCTTCGCGTGACCGCAGAAGGCCGAGCATCCTGCGGATCTCCCCCAGAGCGGACTTGCTCGCGTGCTCGATCGTCTCGAGCGACTGCTTCGCATCCTCGGGACGGGAGTCGATCACGTGCGCGCCCACGCCGGCCTGCACGGCGATCATGCCCATGCTGTGCGCGACGACGTCGTGGAGCTCACGAGCGATCCGCAGCCGTTCCTCCGCCACCGCGGTGCGCGCGAGCTCGTCGCGCGCCCGTTCCAGCTCCGCCGTCCGCTCCTCGAGCTGTGCGACGTACGCGCGCCGCGACCTGTGCGAGTCGCCCAGGAACCACACGACGACGAGCACGACCGTGTTGCCCGCGACCGTCGAGAGGTCGCCGGATTCCCGCAGCAGCAGCGCGGCCGCCATCGCCGTGACCGTGGCGCCCAGCGCCGCCAGGGCGGGAGCGCGTTCGCAGCGGGACGCCACCGTGTAGAGGGCGACGACCGACGAGACGCCGAGCATCACCATCGGGTAGCCGAGGGCGGAGAAGACGATGCCGGTGCCGAGGTTGACCGACATGACCGCGAGCGGGGCCCGCCGCCTCCACGCAAGGCACCCCCCGTGGACGAGCAAGAGCGCGAGCGCCACCGCCGGCGCCGGGCGCTCCCCCCGCTGCGAGATCGAGGCGAAGATCGAGAGGCTGAGCGCGGTGAGGGCCGCGGCCACGCCGGCGTCGAACGCCCACTCACGTGTATCCCGCCGGACCGACATGGGAGAACGCTACAGAGGGAGCCGCCCGCTTGCGTCGTCCGCGGGTCTACAAGCGCCTACTCCCGGAGGCGTACGCGCTCCCCGTCCGTCTGCGGGCGGTGCGACCACCACGGCCCCAACGCCCAGTCGAGGACCGCACCGACCGCCCACCCGACGGCGCCGCCCGCGACGACGTCTAGGGGCAGGTGCGCGCCGACGAACACGCGTCCGATGCAGACGCCGGCGGCGAGGCCCCAGACGACCGCCCGCCACCTCCGGGAGAGGTACGGCGAGACGAGGACCGCCAGCGAGAAAGCGATGATCGCGTGGCCGGAGACGAACGCCTCGCCCGCGGCCGACGCGTCGCCGCGCCGCGTGACGTCGTCGATCACCGCCGCCGGACGCTCGCGCGTCCACTGGTCCTTGATCAGCAACGCGATCTGGAGCTTCGCCGCGCCGGCGAGCAGGATCGCCAGCGCGAGCTTCCACTTCCGCAACGCCGCGGCCGCGATCGCCGCGGCGGGGATAACGAGCAGGTTGCCGAGCTGCATCACGACCCACGCGGGCCAGTACAGGAGCTCGGGGAGGTCGTTGACGACGTCGAAGACGTCCCGCTCCCACGCGGGCGACAGGTTCGGGTGCACGGCGTTCGCGGACAGCACGAGCACCGCGACGCCGATAGCCGCCTGCAGCAGAGCGAGTGCCCCCTTGCGGGCCGCGGGGCTCACTCGACCGGCTCCTCGGCCTCGGTGCCGGTCAGCTCGGGGAGGAGCACGAAGTGGACGAGCGACCCAATAGCCCATCCCATCGCGAGCCCGCCCGCGACGTCGAGCGGCAGGTGCACGCCGACGTACATCCGCGCGACGCCGACGAGCACTGCGAGCGCCCACACGACGACCTTCCACGGCTTCGGCAGGTAGAACGCGGCGACCGTCGCGAGCGCGGCCGCGACGGCAGAGTGGCCCGACACGAACCCGAAGCCCGCGCCCGACTCCGTGCGCAGGACGACGTCCTGCAGCAACGCGGCCGGGCGCCCCCGCTGGACCGCGTCCTTGATCACCT
The DNA here is from genome assembly GCA_035942255.1 of Actinomycetota bacterium. Taxonomy (GTDB): domain Bacteria; phylum Actinomycetota; class CADDZG01; order CADDZG01; family WHSQ01; genus JALZEG01. Next base: position 8,407 of record DASZDG010000019.1, read on the forward strand.
TCGCGACGACCCACGCGAGCGAGCCCGCGAGCACGACGTCGAAGCCCGGCCGCAGACGCCGCGCCAGCGCGACCGCGGCCAGCGCGACCAGCGGCACCGCCACCAGGCCCCCGAGCTGCATCACCGCCTGCAGCGGCACGTCGAGCGCGTCCGGCAGCTCGTTGAACCACCGGAAGACGTCGAGCTCGAGGTCGCTGATGCGGTCTCGCTCCACGGGCAGCGCGGTGAGCACGAGCACGACGACGGCAACTGCGAGTCGGACGCCGTGAGGTCGCCGGCCCGGATGGAGCACGTGGTCCCAGAAGGCGGTGCGGCGTTCCGCCTTCGTCTCCATCGCTGCATCGTGCACGAGTGCAGCCGGGTTGTGAATGGGGCCAAGCACGCATAAGGCCCCCGGTTGCGGAAGTTACGTACGCCCTCGGCCGGTCGGGGCGCGCTCGGCGGCGGGCAACCCCATTGACGGTCTACCCGTCTCGCCCCGAAGGTCGAGAGATGCGCCGGTTCATCCGCATCGCGGTCCCCGTCCTCCTCGTCGGGGGGATCTTCTTCTTTGCCTTCCCGAAGATGGCGGACTTCTCGCAGGTGTGGCTGCACGTCAAGGCGATGACGTGGCTCGAGCTGACGACGCTCCTGCTCGTCGCGCTGTGGAACCTCGGCACCTACTGGTTCGTGATGATGGCCGCTCTCCCCGGCAGCAACGTCTGGCAGACGATGAAGGTCAACCAGGCCTCGACCGCGGTGTCGAACACGCTCCCGGGCGGCGGGGCGATCGGCGTCGGCGTCATGTACTCGATGTTCACCGGGTACGGGTTCTCGCCCGGCGCGATCACGCTGTCGATCCTCGTGTCGGGCATCTGGAACAACTTCGTGAAGCTCGGGATGCCGGTCGTCGCGCTCGCGCTCCTCGCGGTCACCGGCTCGGTCGGGTCCGGGCTGCTCCTCGCGTCGGTCGCCGGCGTCGCGGGGCTCGCGGTCGCGGTCGGCACGTTCGGCGCCGTCCTCCGCAGCGAGCGGCTGGCGCGGCGCGTCGGCGTCCGTCTCGGGAAGATCGTCGACGCCGCCCGGCGGATGGCGCGCAAGGAGCCGGGCAAGGACCTCGGCGAGGCGACCGTGCGCTTCCGCAGGGACGCGATCGGCCTCATCCGCAAGCGGTGGCTGCGCCTGACGGTAACTTCGCTGGTGAGCCACCTCTCGCTGTTCCTGGTGCTGCTCCTCGCGCTGCGTCACGTCGCCGTCGCCGAGAACGAGGTGAGCTGGGTCGAGGCGCTCGCGGCGTTCGCGTTCGTGCGGCTGATCTCCGCGCTTCCGATCACCCCGGGCGGCCTCGGCGTCGTGGAGCTCGGCCTGAGCGCGGCGCTCGTCGCCGCGGGCGGCGACGAGGCGGGCGTCGTCGCGGCCGTCCTCGTGTTCCGCGCGCTGACGTACCTCCTCCCGGTGCCCCTGGGCCTCGTCCTGTACGTGAAGTGGCGCGGGGGCAGCGAGACCCGCCGGCGGAGGCTCGAGGCCGCCGCCGCGGCCCCCACCCCCCCATGAGGCCGCTCGCCGCGCTCGCGTTCACCGCGTTCCTGCTGCCGGTCGCGTGCGTGCGCACGGGTCCTCCCTCCGCGGGGTCCGTCCCCGAACGATCCGCGGGCGTGGTCGTCGGCGCCTTCAACTTCTCGGAGAGCGCGGTGCTCGCGGAGGTCTACGCCCACGTCCTCGACGAGCACGGCGTCGACGCCGAGGTCCTGCGGGAGGTCGCGTCGAGGGAGATCATGGAGCCGGCGCTCGAGCAGGGCGAGGTCGACCTCGTGCCCGAGTACCTCGGCACCGCGCTGACGTTCCTCGGCGACCACGAGGTCGACGCGGAGGTCGCGCCGGAGGAGGCGCACGCGCTCCTCGGGCAAGACTTCGCCGGCCGCGGCGTCACGGTGCTTGACGCGGCCCCCGGGCAGAACCGCAACGAGATCGTCGTCACGGAGTCGTTCGCCGCGGAGCACGAGCTCGACACGATCGCGGACCTCGCGCGCGTGGACCAGGACGCGACCTTCGGCGGGCCGGTCGAGTGCCCGGCGCGGCCGTTGTGCCTCGCGGGCCTCGAGGAGGTCTACGGGCTGCGCTTCCGCGAGTTCCTGCCGCTCGACTCCGGCGGCCCCGCGACCGTCGCCGCGCTGGCCGCCGGCGAGGTCGACGTCGCGCTCCTGTTCACGACGAACCCGCAGATCCCGCGCCGCGATCTCGTGATCCTGGAGGACGACCGCCACCTCCAGCCCCCGGAGAACCTCGTCCCGGTGATGCGCACGGAGACGGCGGACGCGCTCGCGCCGGCCGTTCTCGACGCCGTCGACGCGGTCACCGCCCTGTTGTCCGACGAGGAGCTCCGGGAGCTGAACGGGCTCGTGGAGATCAAAGGGCTCACCCCGCGCGAGGCCGCGGCGTCGTGGCTCGAGTCACAGGGGCAGGCCTAGTGGCGCTGGCCGAACGGACGACGATCCCGGGCGTCGCGGCCGAGGCGACGAGGCTGTCGAAGAAGCGGCGCCGGCCCTCGGGCGAGCCGCCTCCACTGCCGCGGCACCTGTACGCGAGCGGCATGTACTGGCTGTCGCTCGCGGGGATCGTCGTCGGCCTCTGGTTCATCGTCCTGTTCATCGCGGGGGCGGGGGCCGCGGTCACCCGCGTCGAGGTCGCGTTCCTGCAGGACCTCGCGGCGCTGCGCACGCCGTGGCTGACGAGGGCGGCGCGGTGGGTCGAGCACCTGGGCTCGGAGTGGGCCATGATCCCCGCTCGCTGGGGGCTGTTGCTCGCGCTGGTGTTCTTCAAGCGGTTCCGGCACCTGTTCGTGCTGCTCGGCTCGATCCTCGGCGTCGGCCTCATCACCTCGGTCGTCGCGCAGCTCGTCGCCCGCGCGCGGCCGCTCGAGGTCGAGATCCTCGGGAGCTGGGAGGGCGCGTCGCACCCGTCGCGGCCCGTCGCGGCGCTGGCCGTCACGTTGCTCGGCATCACGTACACGCTCGTCCCCGCGGGGCGGTGGCGCTCGCGCGCGAAGTGGGCCTCCGCGGCGATCGTCGCCGCGGTGTCGGCGTCGCGCCTCTACCTCGCGGTCGACCACCCGACCGACGTGATCGCGGCGACGATCATCGGGGTGACGATCCCGCTCGTCGCGTTCCGGCTCCTCGCGCCGAACGACATCTTCCCCGTCACGTACAAGCGGCGCCGCGCCGCGCACCTCGACGTCGACGGCCCGCGCGGCGACGCCATCCGCGCGGCCATCGAGCAGCAGGTCGGCGTCACGATCGTGGACGTGGAGCCGTTCGGGCTCGGGGGCTCGGCGGGCTCCACGCCGCTGCGGCTGACGGTGGCGGGCGAGCCCCCGGCGCAGCTGTTCGCGAAGCTCTACGCGCAGAGCCACCTGCGCGCCGACCGCTGGTACAAGCTCGGCCGGACGCTGCTGTACGGCCGCCTCGAGGACGAGGGATCCTTCGGGACGGTCCGCCGGCTCGTCCAGTACGAGGACTACATGCTGCGCGTGATGCGCGACGCGAAGCTCCCGACGCCGCGCCCGTACGGCTTCGTCGAGATCACCCCCGAGCGCGAGTACGTGCTGCTCACCGACTTCGTGCCGCAGGCGAAAGAGCTCCTCGACGCGGACATCACCGACGACGTGATCGACCAGTGCCTCGCGCTGATCCGCCGCCTGTGGGACGCGGGGATCGCGCACCGCGACGTGAAGCCCTCGAACATCCTCGTCGCGCGCGGCAAGGTGCACCTCATCGACGTCGCGTTCGGCGAGGTGAGGCCGTCGCCGTGGCGGCAGGCCGTCGACCTCGCGAACATGATGCTCGTGGACGCGCTCCGCACGGACGCCGAGCGCGTCCACCGGGCCGCGCTGAGGCACTTCACCGACGTCGAGATCTCGGAGGCGTTCGCCGCGACGCACGGCGTGACGATCCCGAGCCAGACACGCGCGCTGATGAAGGCCGACTCGCGCGACCTGCTGGCCGAGTTCCGCGAGCTGACGCCGAAATGCAAGCCGATATCCATCCAGCGGTGGAGCGTCCGCAGGGTCGGGCTGACCGCCGCGGCCCTGCTGTCGGCCCTGCTGATGGCACTCCTCGTCGTCTCGAACTTCCGCGGCGCCGGGCTCCAGCCCCCGCAGGACGCGGGACACGCCGCGTACTCCGGCGTCACGCGTGCTCCCGAGTGCGAGGACACGGGCGACCCGGCGATCCTGCTGACGCAGGCGGTGCCGTCGGCGCGGCTGCTGCCGTGCGTCGAGCCCCTGCCGCTCGGCTGGTCGTACAGCGGCATGGACGTCGTGGACGGCCGGGCGCGCCTGTTCCTCGACTCCGACCGCGCTGGCTTCCACGCGGTGGACGTCACGTTGACGCGCTCGTGCGACCTCGACGGGGCGACCGAGGTCCCGACGGACGAGCCGGGGACTCGACGGTACGAGCGCGTCGTCCTGCGCCAGGACCGCTACGCCGGGTCGCGCTACTACGTCTTCGAAGGCGGTTGCGTGACGTACGCGTTCGACTTCGGCGGGGCGGGCCGCACGGCGCTGGCCGACGAGGCGTCGGTCGCGCTCGGCTTCGTGAGCCGCGCCGAGCTGGCGCGGTTCCTCGCGACGCACGATCTGGCGCTGTAGCGCGCCGGGAGGAGGAGACCATGGCCGGTTTGGACTTCGGCGACCTGCGGGCGCTCTACGTCAACTGCACGCTCAAGCGGTCGCCCGAGCCGTCGCACACTCAGCTGCTCATGGACAAGTCGATCGCGATCATGCGCAACCAGGGCGTCGAGGTAGAGGTGATCCGGGCGGTCGACCTCGAGCTCGCCACCGGGGTGTGGCCGGACATGACCGAGCACGGCTGGGAAACCGACGCGTGGCCGGACGTCTTCGAGAAGGTCCTCGCCGCGAACATCCTCGTGCTCGGGACGCCGATCTGGCTCGGCGAGAAGTCGTCGGTGTGCACCCATGTCGTCGAGCGGCTCTACGGGAACTCGAGCCTGCTGAACGAGCAGGGGCAGTACGCGTACTACGGCCGCGTGGGCGGCTGCCTCGTGACGGGGAACGAGGACGGCATCAAGCACTGCTCGATGAGCGTCCTCTACGCGCTGCAGCATCTGGGCTACGTGATCCCGCCGCAGGCCGACGCGGGGTGGATCGGCGAGGCGGGGCCCGGCCCCTCCTACGGCGACGACGGAGCCGGCCTCGACAACGACTTCACGAACCGCAACACGACGTTCATGACGTGGAACCTGCTGCACACCGCGCGCATGCTCGTGGACCGGGGAGGGTTCCCGGCCCACGGCAACCAGCGTTCGGAGTGGGACGCGGGGTGCCGCTGGGACCAGCCGAACCCGGAGCACCGCTGATGATCGTCGGGACACACGTGCTGCTCTACACGACCGAGCCCGACGCGCTTAGCTCCATCCCGCTGCCACGGTGGCAGACCTGCGGGCGAAGGGCCTGGAGGTGAGCGGGGAGCCGGACGACGAGGGCTGGGGCATCACGACGATGCTGGCCCTGCCGGGCGGCGTAGAGGTCATGCTCTACGAGCCGCGCCACCCGACGGCGATCTGAGGCGTTCTTCCGGTCGCGGCAAGCGCCTGGACGATTCGGCTCGCAGCCCGGAAACCGCCGGTACACCCGGTACGAGCCTGTACCGCGTGTACCGCGGGTACCAGTGCGGTCCCGCCGAGCCCGGGCCTATACGCGCCGCGCAGGCCGTCAGGCCGCGGAGCGCCCCGGCTTGGCGAACAGCGGGGGCCGCGTGCGTGTGCGCTTGAGCTCGAAGGACCCGTGCGTCCCCGGCCTCAGGTCCGGTAGACGGACGCCGTCGCGGTCGACGCCGCGAAGTCGGCGTCCCCCTCGAACACGGCCTGCAGCGCCCGCGGCACGCCCGAGACGAACTTCGACGGGATCTCGAGCACCGCGGCCCCCTGCGCGTCCGTCGTCGCGGCCCCCAGGAACGTCATCGTCTCGCGGCCCTTGACCTTGTCGGCGACGTAGAAGGAGACCGTACGGCCGGCGACGGGGGCCCCGCCCGCGCTCAGCACCGCCCGGGCGACCGCCGGTGCGCCGTCGGACGCGACGGCGCCGTCCAGCGTCAGCGTCGTCTCCGCGGGGGCCGCGACGCTGCCGTCGCTCCAGCCGGTGACCCGCCCGGCCGGCGAGAAGGACACCGTCCCGGCCCGGTCGCCCGCCATGCAGTAGTCGAACGACGAGCCGAGCCGCGTCCGGGGCTGCCCGAGCGTCCGCAGGACCTCCTCTACCGTCATCCCCTCGCGCAGGCGAGCGAAGTCCGCGGGCGTTAGGTCGGGTACGTCGTTGCGGCACGAGCTTCCCGGAACGCCGACCGCTCGCTCCCACATCTGCAGGTAGGCCTCCGGACCCAGGAGCATGTCGTTCACGATCTCCTGGCCGGCCTGCATCCGCAGGTCCTCGATCCAGTCGGGGTAGAGGCCGTAGTGGGCGACGCCGTCGCGGTTGATGTCGTACGGGGCGCGCGTGCCGCTCACCTGCTTGTGGATGGTCGTCCCGCCGAAGCCCTCGAACGGATACGTGACGGGGTTCGACTCGTTGCCCTCACGCGGCCGGCCCTGGTTGCTGAAGCCGTTCGCGTCGGCTCCGTAGCCGATCCCGAACAGGAAGCGGCCGTCGGCCCAGTTGCGGTACTTGTGCCACTTGGCGACGAAGCTCGCGGACCCTCCGGCGTGCGGGGAGACGACGCCGCCGAGCTCGTAGATCTTCTCGTAGACGGTGTCGTCCGCCCACGAGTGGCTGGACACGACGCCGGGCGTGACGGTGGAGCCGGCGGCGCGCAGCTCCTCGCCGATCTGCTCGACGAGCTCCATCGCGTCGGTACGCGCGTGCGAGCTCATGTGGTCGGGGTCGAAGATCATCCCGCGCTCGACCATCTCCCGGATGGCCGTCCGGCCCATGTCGCTGAGGCCGAGCGAGTTGCAGTGGGGGCCGGGCGGGTACACGGGGGCCGCGCCGGTCTGCCCGAAGAGCGAGAGGACGGCGGCGAAGATCGAGTCACGGCCCGAGAACTCCTCCGGGGCGCCGGAGTCATCGTGGAAGTTCAGCTGGGTGTGGTCGGACGCTACGTCGTGGTCGTGCGAGTGCCCGTCCTCGTCGGAGCACGTGTCCATCCGCCAGAACGACCCCGTCTCGAGGAAGTTGCCGAAGTTGACGATCGGCCCCTGCAGGTCGGAGTCGCCCTTCACTCCCGTGAACGCGTTGTCGAACTTGTTGACGAGCTCCATCTGCCGGACGCCGAGGTCGTACACGCCCTGCAGGCGGTCGTCGATCTCGTCGGCGGGACACGTGGGGACGTCGCGCACGATGCCGCAGCCGAGCGGGACCGAGACCTCCATCCCGAGCACCACCGCGAGGTTCCCGTCGTTGATGACCTCGCGGGCCTCGAACGGGTCGTCGACGATGCGGAACCAGCCCTCTCCCGGCCCCCCGCTCTGCGCGTCGATGTAGCGCTCGAGCTCGCGGATCCGCCGCGCCTGCAGCGCGACGTTCTCCATCTCGTCGCAGCTGTTGCGCCGGTACGGGTAGATCTCGCAGAGCTGCCCGTTGTCGACGAGGAGGTTCACCATCAGCCGCAGGCCCCCGCGCCACGAGCGCTCGAGCCACTTGTAATAGACCTGCTCGTGCGTCAGCGACCACGGCTTCGGCCATCCCTCGAACGTCGGCCAGCCGTCGGTGTTGTGCCCTTCGACGGGGTTCCCCCCGCTGAGCGCGGCCTCGAGGATCGCGCCGTGCCCGCCGGGCTTGTGGTCCGGGCAGTCGACCAGCGCGTACTCCACGCCGAAGCGGTGCCACGGCCGCCCGCACCGCGACCGGCCCCCGATGAACTCGAACGCCATCATGTGGAGGTGGTCCTCGAGGTACCCGCGTACCTCCTGGTACGGCGTCTGCCCGCCGACGACCGGGCCGTCGACGTTGACCTCGATCTCCGGGAACTCGGCGCAGCCTCCGCGCCGCTCGAACGAGAACTCGGCCGGCGCGTCCGCGAGCACCAGCTCTCCCCCGTCGCCGGTCGCGAGGGCCTGGTCCGTGGCGGGAAGCGTGATCCGGAACGCACCGGCACCGGCCTCGCCGTCGATCACCCAGTCGGCAAGGTCGCTCGGACGCCCGGCAGCCACGACCGCGGCACCCCGGCCGGCGGCGCGGTTCGCCTCGCTCTCCGCGAGCGCGTCCGCGGCCTCGTCGGTCTTCTCGTGCGCGAGCCCGCCCACGGTCGCTCCGGGCGTGGACTCCGTCACCGTGTACGCGGCCTCGCCGAGGGCGCCTTCACTCGCGGCGACGAAGTCTCGGGCCGAGCCGAACAGCAGGTAGCGGCCGAGGTCGGTCGCCTGGAAGTGGAAGGGCTCGGCCTCGGCGGCCGAAGGTGCGGTCGCAGCGAAGCCGTCCCCTGCGCGCTCGACGTAGCTCCCGCCGGCCGCCTGGACCGCGTAGCAGCCGCCGGCCATCGCGTAGCGGTCCTCCGGGCGCTCGGCGCGCTGCGCCCCCTGCGGCTTCGGCTCCCCCGTCCAGCCCGCGGTCGCGGAGGGGGTCGGGGGTCCGGCCGTGGTCCCGGCGACAGCCGTGCCGGACACGGCGGTGGCGACCGCCAGCGCCCCGGCCGCGACTAGGAGAAAGGGGTTAGCCCCGCGGCGCATGCGCTCAACTCCTGGAGGTAGAGGGATGACGACTCTTCGTCAGGTTCTACGGAGGGAGCGTCACCTCCTCCTGGAGCTCGCCTTGCTCGGGGGCGTCCCGCGGCAAGAAGCCGCAGGTCCGCCGCCCCCACCGGGCTTGGGAAGCTCATCCGAGGATGGCAGGCAGGGGCGGTCGGACCCGCGGGCAGCCTCAAGAAGGTAACCCCAACGGCGGGTATGTGTAACTGGGGGTGACGGTATTAGTCAGAGAGATGATCCGCGGGCCGCTAGACCGGCCGCCCTAGTCCGTCTGCAAGGCAGCCTCTAGCCCCTCTTCGAGCACGGCGATGGCCTCTTTCTGCTTGCGCCGGGCCCCGAGCAGGCGTGCGAGCTCGCGCGCCGTCGTCGCGGTCTCTCGGAGGGCACCGGCCTCCCGGAAGAGCTGCATCGCCTCGCGCAGCTCTCGTTCCGCCACCGCCGGCTCCTTCTTGGCGAGCGTCCGGCCCATCTCGCGGTGGTTGGTCGCCCGCACCACCGCGGCCCCCCCGGGCCCCAGCAAGGCCCGGGCCTCTTCGAGCCGCGACCGGGCGCGGGCGGCCCGTCCGCTAAGGCGCTCGACCTGGGCGAGCTCGTTGAGGACGTTCGCTCGATCGACCTCCGCGTTCGGGACGGCGCCCAACCGTGCCAGAGCGGCCTCGAAGGCTCCGCGCGCGCCGTCGAGGTCGCGCTTCTCGAGCAGGACGATCCCTCGGTTCATCTGCGCCCACGCGGCGCCGAGCTTCCAGTCGAGCATCGAGAAGTGCTCCTCGGCCCTGCGGGCGGAGTCCGCGGCGTCGGCGTGCCGGCCCTGCTCGAGGAGGGAGCTCGCGACGTTCATGTGGAGGCACGCGAGCTCGACCGGGTCGTCGGTCAACGGCGCGAACCGGAGCGCGAGCTCGGCCTCGTGCGCCGCCCTGTTCCGGAGCCCCACCTGGAGGTAGCACGCGACGAGGGCCGCGTGGGCCCGCATCTGCGCCACTGGGTCGGGGTGGCCGCTGCGGTCGAGGGCGTCGAGGTACTCGTTGAGGATGTGGATCGCCAGCCGCGAGTCCCCGAGCGCCAGCGTGCAGCGAGAGACGCCGACCACGGCCTCGTAGCGAAGGTGCTCCGCGTCCCCCGCCCACAACGCCTCCGACGCGCGGTAGTGCTCCAGCGCCTCCTCGGTACGCCCCTCGTGCTCCTCGACGACTCCGAGCACGCACAGCGCCTTCGCCTCGACGCGGCGCCAGCCGCCCTTGCGCGCCTCGGCCCGGACCGAGCGGGCAAGAGAGCGGGCAGCCTCGCGGTCGCCCGAGTGAAGTGTCCGCCTCGCCTCCTGTAGCCGCAGCTCGAGCTCGGCCTCGGCTCCCGGCGACCGGCCGGTGCGAAGCTCGACCGGGTCGACCCCCAGGCGGGCGGCGATGTGCTCGAGCGTCTCTTCCGACGGGATGCGCTTGCCGGCCTCGATCAGCGAGACGTACGACGACGTCAGCAGGGGGGCCGCGACGTCCCGCTGCGACAGCCCCTTCTGTGCCCGCAGCGCGCGGATCCGCCCACCGATGCCCGCGTCCTTTGCTCCTTTCATGGCGCCAAGGGTAAGCGGGGCAACCACCCAAGCGCGCGTGGTATTACTACACAAGTGACTCGAAGTAATCCCATTTGTCAGAGTTCGTCCGCTACCCGAGGAGGCCGGTCATGGTCCGCATCGCGTCGGTAGTCACACTCGCCTGCGCAGCCTTGTTGCTCGGCGCCGGCCCGGCGGGCGCGTGCACGCAGCTCCTCCAGTGGAAGTACTGCCTCTGAGCGTCTGACCCGCGCGTCCCGCTAGCGTCACGGGATGCGCACGGCGCGGCGGGTGACGGTCGGGGAGCGCCGCGCGCGCCTGGTGAGACGGCACCACCTCGGCCGTGACGGCTTGGACGTCGTCGCCGTCGCGGGAGACCTTGCCGGCCTGCACTCCTCGGACGCGGCGTCGGTCTACCTCTCGGCGCGCGCCCGCGTCCGCGGATTCGAGGTGGCCGACCTCGAGACGGCGCTGTACGTGGACCGCACGCTTGTGCGCGTGCTCGGCATGCGCCGGACGATGTTCGTGGTCCCCGTCGACCTGGCTCCGATAGTCCACGGCGCCTGCACCCGCGCTCTCGCGCGGCGCGAGCGGGCGCGCACGATCGCGTTCCTCGAGGGGGGTGGCGTCACGACGGACGGCGCCCGCTGGTTGAAGCGCGTCGAGTCGGAGACGCTCGCGCTCCTGCGGGAGAAGGGTGAGGCGACCGCGGTCGAGCTGCGGCGGGAGATACCCGAGCTGCAGCGCCAGATCCCGGTCGGGGCCGGCACGAAGTGGGAGGGGACGATCGGCGCCTCGACCCGCGTGCTGTTCCTCCTCGCCAACGACGGGAAGATCGTTCGCACGAGGCCGCGCGGCTCGTGGCTGAGCACGCAATACCGGTGGGCGCCGGTGGAGACCTGGCTCGGCCGCGGCATCGACACGATGGAGGCGGGCCCGGCGCGCGCAGAGCTCGTGCGCCGGTGGCTCCGCTCCTTCGGCCCCGGCACGCTCGCGGACGTCAAGTGGTGGACGGGCTGGACGGTCGCGCAGACGAAGGCCGCGCTCGCCGCGGCCGGCGCCGTCGAGGTGAACGTCGACGGCGCTACCGGCTACGTGCTGGAGGACGACGCGGCCCCCGTGCGGGCGCCGCGGCCCCGCGCGGCGCTGCTGCCCGCGCTCGACCCCACCGTGATGGGGTGGGCGGAGCGGGACTGGTACCTCGGGGAGCACCGCGCCGCGCTGTTCGACCGCAACGGCAACGCCGGCCCCACCGTGTGGTGGGGAGGGAAGGTCGTCGGGGGGTGGGCGCAGAGGAGTAAGGGGGCCGTGGTCTTCCGCCTGCTCGAGGACCTCGGACGCGAAGGACGTTCGGCCGTCGCCGCGGAGGCCGCCGAGGTCGAGCGCTGGCTCGGCGACGTGCGGGTGATCCCGCGCTTTAGGACCCCGCTGGAGAAGGAGCTGAGCCCGTAGTCCGCGCTACTCCACCACTCTCATCTGGCCCATCATCGAGTGGTCCTCGTGCGCCAGGTTGTGGCAGTGGAACATGTAGCGGCCCTTGAAGCCCTCGAACGTCATGGCGACGCGCACCCGCTCGGCCCCCCCGACGCGCACGGTGTCCTTCCACCCCATCTCACCGGCGGCGGGCGGAAGGCCGTTGCGGTCGAGCACCTGGAACCTGACGAGGTGCACGTGCATCGGGTGCGTCGCCGAGGACTCGTTGACGAACGTCCACGTCTCCGTGTCGCCGAGCCGCGGCTCGAAGTCGATCCGCTTCGGGTCGAACGGCTTCCCGTTGATCTCCCACTGCTGTGTGTCGAAGTTGTGCGAGAGCCTGAGCTCGCGCTCGACGCCGCCCGGCAGCATCCGCTGGATCGGCCGGAACATCATCGGGAGCTCGCTGTCGTCCTCCTCCTCGCGGTCCACGTCGAACGCGACGAGCGGGACGAACGACGCGGGGTCCATCGCGTCCTCCCGGTGACCGAGGATCACGCGCGTCCCGACCGCGTGGCGCGAGAAGTCGATCACGACCTCCGCCCGCTCCGCCGTCCACAGCGGGATCGTCGTCGCGGGCGCGGGGGCCGTGAGAAGGCCGCCGTCCGACGCGATCTGCACGAGCGGCTCACCGGTGTCGAGCGCGAGGTTGTACACGCGCGAGTTCGACGCGTTGAGGATCCGGAAGCGGTACTTACGGTTCGCGACTCGGAAGAACGGAGCCGGCCGGCCGTTCACTAGGAGCTTCCGCCCGAGGACGTCGTCGTGGTCGTCCTTGAACCGGAACGAGCCGTCGCGGCGGAAACTGCGGTCCTGCAGCACGAGCGGAACGTCGTAGTCGCCGCTCGGGAGGTTGAACTCGGCCTCCGCCGGATCCTCGATCACGTACAGCCCGTTCAGCCCCATGTAGTTGTTGCGCGACGACCGGTGGTGCGTGTGGTCGTGGTACCAGAGCGTCGCCGCCTCTTGCTCGTTCGGGTAGACGTAGTCCTTGTGCTCGCCCGGGCGGATCAGGTCTAGCGGCTGCCCGTCACTAGACGGCGCGACGCGGCCCCCGTGGAGATGGACCGTCACCGGCACGTCCAGCCGGTTGTAGCGCCGGACGATCGCCTCGCGGCCGCGCGTGACCTTGATCGTCGGGCCGGGGAAGCTCCCGTCGAACGTCCACGCCGGCGTCCTCTTCCCGGGCAGGATGCGGACGCGCGCCGGGCGCATCGTCGTCTCGAAGTAGTCGCGGTTGCCCGCGCTCCGCACCGGCTGCAGCACCCGCGGGATGCGCAGCGGGACGGAGAACGGCTCCGCGGGGGCCGCGTAGGCGAGGCCCGTGAGCGAGCGCGGCAGAGCGAGCGCCGCCCCTCCGGCGGCCGCCATCTTCAGGAACTCGCGACGTGACTGCATCTGCTCCTCCGGGGCGCGCACGCGCGCCCGAGTGACCGGTCGTAGTTGAGGTTCGCCCGGAGCGGGACCCTTCCTGCGATCCTCCCCCTTTGGAACGCCTCCGATAGCGGGGCATTCCGGACGAGGGGGCCGTGTCTACGCACTATTTCGTAGCGCCGTCCGGTGGTTTCACATGCGCACGGCCCGCATGATCTACGTCTACCGCGACCACCCGAGGGGACGTCTTTGAAAGCCCGAATCGCCACGCTCGCGTTGCTCTGCGCGTCGGTATCGGCGCTGTTGCCGCCCGCGCCCGCGGCGGCCGCGCTGACGTTCGAGGTCGAGGTCGGGCGGTTCTTCGACGAGACCGACCACACCGCGGAGTCGATGCGCTTCTACCCCTCCGCGATCCGCGTCGCCCCCGGTGACACCATCCACTTCTCCACCGAGAGCTTCCACGGCGTCACGCTGCTGCCGGCCGGGAACGAGCCGGGGGCGTGGGCGGAGGAGCACGCCGCGCCCGGGGGCAGGTGGAGCGCGTTCGTCTCCGACCCTGACGAGGGACCGCGCTCGGCACGCGTGAACCTCTCGGTGGCGGCACCCTCGCAGCTGTGCGGCTGGCCCGGGCAGTCGCCGTGCGAGTTCGACGGCACCGGCGACGGCGCCATCGGGCCGTTGAACTCCGGGCTCGCGCTCTTCCCCACCGAGGACGGCGGCGCGGAGACGCGCGAGCTCGGCTTCAGCGTGACGGTCACGGCCGACCCCGGGACCACGATCCACGCGGTCGACCCGCTGCACCCGGCGATGTCGATGACGATCGAGGTCGTCGGGTCGTTCGCCGAGCGGTCGGACGTCGCCGAGCTCGCCACCGCGTCCGAGAACCAGTTCGTCGTGGACCTCGAGCGCGCGCGGCAGCTCCACCGGACGTACGCGCGCAAGCGCGTGAAGAAGACCGCCCGCGGGGTGACGACCTGGCAGGCGTGGGCGGGCGTCGAGGAGCAGGGCATCTCGCTGCGCCGCTTCTACCCGCGGAAGCTGACGATCGCGCCGGGGGACCGCGTGAAGTGGGTCTTCTCGAAGAACCTCTACGAGGCGCACGACGTTACGTTCCCCCGGGGCCGCGCCACTGCGCTCGCGGGAGCCTTCCCCGAGATCGCGTGCGACGAGGACGGTGACGAGGGCACCGCCGCCGACACCGCGCCCTCGTCGTCCGCGTTCCCGTTCTGCGACTCCTTCAGCGAGCTAGAGCTCGACGTGCCCGCGGCCTTCGTCACCCGCGCGGGAGACGGTGCGGTCAAGGGCGCGACGGACTTCGAGGCCTCCGGAGCAAGGGGGGCCTCGTATGCCGCGACCAAAAGCGCGTACCAGCTCTCGTTCCCGAAGAAGTCCCCGAAGAAGGGCTTCCAGTACGCGTGCGCGATACACGAAGCGGCACACGCCCCGATGCGCGCCGCGGTGGTGGTAAAGCGATGACGGGCCGCATCAGGCTCCTGTTCCTGACGCTCGGCGCCGTCGCCGCCCTCGCCGGCTGCGAGCTGGAGAAGGACCCGTCCGCGACGCCGCCCCCCGCGCCGACGCCCCCGCCCGAGATCACGAGCGAAGGTCCCTCGAACCCGAGCGCCGCCCGCCTCGTGTTCTCGTCCGGCAGGGACGAGCCGGACCTCGAGGTCTACACGGCGTTCTCCGACGGCTCCGGGCGCAAGCGCCTGACGCGCGACACCGAGGGCGACTCGGGCGCGGTCGCGTACCCGAACACCGGGCTCGTCTACTACGTCTGCGGGCGCTCCGAGTCGGTCTGCGTCGCGACGACCTCGGGTACCGGCACCGCGGGGGTCCTGTCGAGCCAGCGTCTCGGGTTCCCGATCATCGAGGACCCGGCGATCTCGCCCGACGGCACGCGCATGGTGCTCACCGCCGTCCGCATCTCGCCGGACGGCAGCAGCACGAACTACGACCTGCACATCTACGACTTCGCTACCGAGGAGTTCACGAACCTCGCCGTGGGGGCCGCGCTCGATCAGATGGCGTCGTGGGTCTCGGACGACACGCTCGTGTGGTCGCGCTTCCGCAACGGCGACTGGGACCTCGTGACGTTCAACCTCAACGGCCCGCGCGGCAGCAACCCCGTCGTGCTCACGGACAACGACGTCGACGACCTCGGCGTCGACGTGTCGGACGACGGGTCGAAGCTCGCGTGGATCGCCACGCAGAAGAGCGACCCCAACTCCGGCGAGCTCATGACGATGCCGTTCACGGGGGCCGCGGGGACGCCGACGGCGCTCGAGCCCGTGCGCCTCCAGCGCGGCTTCATCGGCGGCGACCCCGACACGGCATGGTCGCCGGACGGCACGAGGATCGCGTTCGCCGGCCTGGCTCCGGGCGAGGAGGACGTCGAGATCTTCACGATCCCCGCGGACGACGGCCCGGTCGTGAACGCCACGCGCAACGACGTGTACGACGTCGACCCCGAGTGGGCCCAGCTCCCGCCGAGCTTCTCGGTCGGCAGCCCGCTCGTCGTCACCGAGGGCCCGTCGGCGACGATGGTCTTCCCGATCCGTCTGGACGCGCCGCAGGCGCAGGCGCTGTCGATCGACTACGCGACCGTGCCCGGCACCGCGACCGCCGCGGACTTCACCGCGCGCAGCGGCACCGCGCAGTTCCAGCCCGGCCAGACGACGGTCAACGTCTCGGTCCCGATCCTCGACGACACGCTCGTCGAGCCGATGGAGAGCCTGATCCTGCGTCTGAGCAACTCGTCCGCGGGGACTCTCACGGCGAACGACGAGGCGACGGGCCGGATCGCGGACGACGAGGTCGAGCCCACGCCCACGCCGCCACCGACCCCGTCGCCTGCGCCGTCGATGAGCCCGTCGCCCGGCCCCCTCTCCGACGGCCGGATCGCCTTCGCCAGCAGCAGGTCGGGGACGTCGCAGATCTACACGATGCGCTCCGACGGCGGGGACGTCCGCCACGTCTCCGCAGACCAATCCTCGTCCGGTCTCGGCTCCCCGAGCTGGTCGCACGATGCCACGCGGATCATCCACACCGCGTTGAACAACGCGGGCGGCGCGCCTCAGCCCGAGATCGTCGACCGTCCCGCGGACGGGAGCGGGGGCTTCCGGCTCCTGCAGGTCGACCCCGCGAACGACACCGACCCCGCGTACGTGCCGGGTGACGCACAGGGGGGGTTCGCGTTCTCGAGCGATCGCGACGGCGACTTCGAGATCTACTA
>DASZDG010000020.1:0-10504 GCA_035942255.1 Actinomycetota bacterium
CCGCCCACCCCCCACCTATACTTCTCGCCCCATGAACATCCAGAAGATCCTGTCCCAGGTCGGGGCCCGGCTCGCCAAGGCCCAGGAAGAGCTGCGGATCGCGGAGGAGCAGCTCCTCTTCCAGATGGACGTCGTCGAGGAAGCCAAGACCCGCATGCTCGTCTCGGAGACGCCGATCGCGGACCGCGAGTACCGAATCGCCCGCGACGACCACGAGCGCCTCCAGCGCCAGCGGGACGAGATCACCCGGGAGATCGCCGAGCTGAGGCAGGAGCAGGACAGGCTCCTCGACCGCATGCTCGGCTCCAACGCCTGAGGATGGCGGCGGCTCAGACGCAGCACCGGGTCCTGATAGCGGAGGACGAGGCGATCATCCGCCTCGACCTCAAGGAGATGCTCGAGGAGGAAGGTCTCGCGGTCGTCGGCGAAGCCGCCGACGGCGAGGCCGCCGTCCGGATGGCCCGTGAGGTCGCCCCCGACCTCGTGATCATGGACATCAAGATGCCCGGCATGGATGGCCTGACCGCGGCCGAGAAGATCGTCGAGGACGACCTCGCTGCCGTCCTGATCCTGACCGCGTTCTCGCAGCGGGACCTCGTCCAGCGCGCGGCCGACGCGGGGGCGATGGGGTACCTCGTCAAGCCGTTCCAGAAGAGCGACCTCCTCCCGGCCATCGAGGTGGCGATCGCCCGCCACGCCGAGCTGGCCGCCGTAAAGAAGGAGACGGCCGAGCTGACCGAGCGCCTCGAGACCCGCAAGATCCTCGACCGGGCCAAGGGACGCCTCATGGACTCCGGCGGGATGACGGAGGCCGACGCCTTCCGGCACATCCAGCAGACGGCGATGCGGGAGCGTCGTTCGATGAAGTCCGTGGCCGAGGAGATCCTCGCCGGCTAGCCCCCGAATACCCGATAGCCCAAGGGGTACTACACATGTCGTAGGAAAACCCCTAGAATTCCGGCTTCACCCGACGAGCCATTCCGGCGAGTCGGCGGAGCAAGGGGGACCGCATGAACAGACCCGCGCGGAGCAGACCGCTGCTGCTCGTGGCCCTGCTGGCGGTAGTGGCGCTGGTGGCGGCTGCGTGCAACGACGAAGGGGGTGAGCCGCGGGCGGACCAAGAGTGCACCTGGGTCATCGGCACGATGGGCGCCCTCTCGGGCGACTCGGCCTCGCTGGGCAGGCCGATCGCCGAAGGCGTCGAGTACGCGGTCAACGAGGCCAACGAAGAGGACGAGCTGCCGTGTGAGCTCGAGCTCCAGAGCGAGGACAGCCAGGGTGACCCCACCCAGGCGCCCGCGCTGGCCGAGAAGCTCGTCAGCACCGAGAACCTCATCTTCTGTGCGTGTCCGTATTTCTCCGGCGAGACGCTCGCTACCGGTGCCATCTTCGGGTCGGCCGGGGTAGCGATCTCCGGCACGGGCACCAACGAGACCATCGACGATCAGGACCCCCCGTTCGAGACGTGGCACCGTGCGGTCGCGCCTGACGACATCCAGGCCGAAGTCGCCGCCGACTACATCGCCAGCCTCGACGCCGGCACCGTGGCGGTCGTACGCGACAACCAGGACTACTCCAAGGGCCTCGCCGACGCCGTCGCCGAGAACCTCGGCGACGCGGCCGAGGGGCCGTTCATCATCAACCCCGACGAGCCCGAGTTCTCGGCGGTCGTCTCGCAGGTGAAAAACGCCAAACCCGAGGTCGTCTTCTACGGCGGTTACACGCCCGAGGCCGGCCCGCTGCTGAAGCAGCTGCGCGAGGCCGGCGTCGACGCCACGTTCGTCTCCGACGACGGTTCCAAGGACCCGACCTTCGGTAGCCTCGCCGGTCAGGAGAACGCCGAGGGAGCGCTCGTCACCTGCCCCTGCGCCGACCCGCTGAAGATCGACGCCGCGGCCGAGTTCGTCGAGGGCATGCAGGCCGAGTTCGGCGAGAACGCCCCGGGCACCTTCGCCGCCGACGTCTACGACGTCACGCGCATGGTCATCGAGGGCCTGAAGGACTACGACGGCGACGTCGAGGACTACACGGCGCTTCGTGCCGAGGCCGTCAGGATCTTCGACGAGGCCAACTACGAGGGTGTCGCCAAGACCTACTCGTGGGAGGAATCCGGCGAGTTCGTCGGCGGTCCCGAGGACATCTGGATCTACGAGTGGTCCAGCAAGGACGGCAACTTCGTCTCGCTCGGCCCGGCATCGGACCTGATCGAATGACAGGACCCGCAGGGGCGTTCGGAGGGGGCTCCAGGAGCGTCGCGGCCCCCTTCTTCTCCGTCAGAAAATGGGTTGCGACTCCGGTAGTAGCGGCGCCGACGAAAAAGATGCCGGGGTGCGCTGGACTTCGCGGGGGCGGTCTGTAAACTAGCGCCGCTTTCGCTCGGGCTGTCGCGGAGCGTTGTCCGGTAAGGGCTGGGAGTTCCCCCGACCGGGGGAGTCCTTTTGGAGTAAGGGGGAAGTGCATGAAGAGATCCAAGTGGCTGATGCTCGTGGCCATGCTGAGCGCGTTGTCGCTCGTAGCGGCCGCGTGTGGCGGCGACGACGGTGACGACGAGACCGGTGGCGGTGGCGACGGCGAGCAGCAGGACTGCACCTGGGTCATCGGCACGATGGGCGCCCTCTCGGGTGACTTCGCCTCACTCGGAAAGCCGATCTCCGAGGGTGTCGAGTACGCGGTCAACCAGGCCAACGAAGAGGGCGAGCTGCCGTGTGAGCTCGAGCTCCAGAGCGAGGACAGCCAGGGTGACCCGACCCAGGCCCCCGCGCTGGCCGAGAAGCTCATCGGCACCGAGAACCTCATCTTCTGTGCGTGTCCGTATTTCTCCGGCGAGA
Organism: Actinomycetota bacterium; assembly: GCA_035942255.1. Lineage (GTDB taxonomy): Bacteria > Actinomycetota > CADDZG01 > CADDZG01 > WHSQ01 > JALZEG01. The sequence continues at coordinate 2,829 of DASZDG010000020.1, forward strand.
CGCTCGCTACCGGTGCCATCTTCGGCTCGGCCGGCGTAGCCATCTCCGGCACGGGCACCAACGAGACCATCGACGAGCAGGACCCGCCGTTCGAGACGTGGCACCGTGCGGTCGCGCCTGACAACATCCAGGCCGAAGTCGCCGCCGAGTACATCTCGAGCCTCACCGACGGCACCGTGGCGGTCGTCCACGACAACCAGGACTACTCCAAGGGCCTCGCCGACGCCGTCGCGGAGAACCTCGGCGACGCGGCCGAGGGGCCGTTCATCATCAACCCCGAGGAGCCCGACTTCTCGGCGGTCGTCAGCCAGGTCAAGAACGCCAACCCCGAGGTCGTCTTCTACGGCGGATACACGCCCGAGGCCGGCCCGCTTCTGAAGCAGCTGCGTGAGGCCGGCGTCGACGCGACGTTCGTCTCCGACGACGGTTCCAAGGACCCGACCTTCGGCGAGCTCGCCGGTGAGGAGAACGCCGAGGGCGCGCTCGTCACCTGCCCGTGCGCCGACCCGCTGAAGATCGACGCCGCCGCCGAGTTCGTCGAGGGCATGCGCGCCGAGTTCGGCGAGAACGCCCCGGGCACCTTCGCCGCCGACGTCTACGACGTCACGCGCATGGTCATCGAGGGCCTGAAGGACTACGACGGCGACGTCGAGGACTACACGGCGCTCCGTGCCGAGGTGGTCTCGATCTTCGACAAAGCCAACTACGAGGGTGTCGCCAAGACCTACTCGTGGGAGGAGTCCGGCGAGTTCGTCGGCGGTCCCGAGGACATCTGGATCTACGAGTGGTCCAACAAGGACGGCAACTTCGTCTCGCTCGGCCCGGCATCGGACCTGATCGAGTAGCGAGCTTTCCGGCTTCGAGTTGCGGTTTCGGTGGCAGGGGCATTGCGCCCCTGCCACCTTTGCCGCAATCCTTCACCTGACGCGGCTGCCGATCTACGGGGGGACGGTTGGACTGTGACGTAGGGCTCCTTGGGCCTACATTCGTAACCGGGGTGATCCTCGGCTTCTTGTATGCGCTCATAGCCCTCGGCTACACGATGGTCTACGGCGTGCTGAAGCTGATCAACTTCGCGCACGACGCGATCTTCATGGTCGGCGGCGTGGCCGCGTTCTACGTGTTCGGCGAGTGGATGGGCGTCACCGGCACCAAGACCGGCCTGACGCTCGTCGTGATGCTGCTGGCCATCCTGCTCGTCGGCGGGATCGCAGCGGCAGTCGCCGCCGCGCTCCTGGAGCGCGGCGCCTACCGTCCGCTGCGGCGGCGCAACGCCGCCCGGCTTTCGTACCTGATCAGCGCGATCGGCGCCTCGTTCTTCATCACGTACCTCTTCCAGCAGGACTTCCTGCTCGGCCCGGGCCAGCGCAACTTCCCGGGGATCCTCGCCGCGGGGCCCGACGCGTTCGGCTTCACGATCCTGGACTCCCGCGTGACCAGCCCCGAGATGCTCGTGGTCGTCGGCGCGATCGTCTGCTTCATCTTCCTCGACCGGCTCATCAACCAGACCGCTACGGGGCGCAGCATCCGGGCGCTGTCGGAGGACCCGGTCGCCTCGCAGCTGATGGGCATCAACGTCGACAAGGTCATCGTCACGACGTTCGTCATCGGCGGTTTCTTCGGCGGCATCGCCGGCGCCATGTACGGCCTCCTGATCGGCAACGTCGTCTGGAACATGGGCTTCATCCCGGGCATCAAGGCGTTCACCGCCGCCGTGCTCGGTGGAATCGGGAACATCCGGGGTGCCGTTCTGGGCGCCGTGCTGCTCGGGCTCGTCGAGAACATGAGCACGGCGTGCCTCGCCGCCGAGTGGAAGAACGTCGTCGCGTTCACGCTGCTCCCGCTGGTGCTGATCTTCAGGCCTACCGGCATCATGGGCGAAAGGATCGGTGGCTAGATGGCGAAGGCTCCCACCTCCGACCTGCGCACCTACCTCGAGTCGAACTACCCGCGCACAGCGGAGCGGCTGCCGGATGGCTTCGTCAGCGCCGCCAACGTCGCGTTCGTCGGATGGCGCCGGATGGGGTACTTCCGGTACCTGCTCGCTGCGGCGCTCATGTGGTTCATCCCGACGTTGATGGAGGCAGAGGTCCTGCCGGTGCTCGGCGGGAACTTCGGGATCACCGTCCTCTTCGTCACCGGCTACTGGATCCTGCTGACGCTCGGCCTTAGCGTCGTCGTCGGCCTCGCCGGGCTGCTCGACCTCGGCTACATCGCGTTCTTCATGCTGGGGTCGTACACGACGGCTCTGATGACGAACTCCGGGTCGCCGTTCCACTTCGTCGAGTGGCCGACGTGGGCCTCGATCCCGTTCGCGATCATCGTCGCGATGCTCGCGGGGTTCGCCCTCGGCGTCCCCACGCTCAGGCTCCGGGGTGACTACCTCGCGATCGTGACGCTCGGTTTCCACGAGATCGTCCGCCAGGCCGCGAACAACCTCGAGGTCACGAACGGCTCCCGGGGGATCGCGGGCATCCCGCACCCGACGGTCGGCGGCTTCGACTTCGGTCTCGACCCGACGAACTACTGGAGGTTCCTGTGCATCCCGGCGATCATCCTCGCCGTGATCATGATCCGGCACCTCGACTCGTCGAGGGTCGGACGCTACTGGGCGGCCATTCGTGAGGACGAGGTCGCGGCGGCCGCCATGGGCGTGCCGGTGACGAAGATGAAGGTGCTCGCGTTCGTCATCGGAGCGTCGACCAGCGGAATCGCCGGCTGGATCTTCGCGGTGAAGTCGAGCTACATCGCACCGAACAGCTTCCCGTTGCTCCAGTCGATCCTCGTGCTGTCCGCGGTCGTGATCGGAGGGCTCGGAAGCATCTCGGGGGCCGTGCTGGGCGCGATCCTCGTCCAGATGCTGCCCGAGATCGTCCGCGACGCGTCCGGTGGCGCGGAGGTCCTCGGGTTCGACATCGAGACGGGACGTATCGCCATCTTCGGGCTCGCGTTGATCCTCGTGATGATCTACCGGCCCGGAGGGCTCCTGGCCGCCAAGCGACGAAGAACCGAGCTCTCGGAGGCGGGAGCTGCAGATGCGGTGGTCGTCGACGAGTCGGCCGAGGCGATAAAGACGCGCGACGCGAGCCTCTACGACGCCGAGAAGAAGGGCTAACGCGCAGTGGCCGGGTACATGACAATCAAGAACGTGACGATGGAGTTCGGCGGGCTCAAAGCCCTGTCGGACGTCAACATCGAGATCGGCGAAGGCGAGATCTTCGGCCTCATCGGGCCGAACGGTGCCGGGAAGACCACGCTGTTCAACTGCATCACCGGCGTCTACACGCCGACGAGCGGCCAGGTCGGGTTCGGCAACGAGGCGATCACCGGGAAGCGCCCGGACCAGATCGTCGACATGGGGATCTGCCGCACGTTCCAGCAGATCCGTCTGTTCCCGAACATGACGGCGCTCGAGAACGTGTTCGTCGGGATCGACGCCCGCCACAAGACGAGCGTCTTCGGCGCGATGTTCCGGGGGCCGCGCTTCCACCAGGAGGAGGCCGACGGCGAGAAGCGCGCCTACCAGCTGCTCGAGTACTGCGGCATCAACAAGTACGCGAACGACCTCGGCAAGAACCTGTCCTACGGCGACCAGCGGCGGCTCGAGATCGCCCGGGCCCTCGGGACGCGGCCGAAGCTCCTCCTCCTCGACGAGCCCGCCGCCGGTATGAACCCGGCCGAGAAGAACGGGCTCCGCGACCTCGTGCGGCGCATCCGCGACGACGGCGTCACGGTCCTTCTGATCGAGCACGACATGAAGGTCGTCATGGGCCTCTCGGACCGCGTCGCGGTCCTCGACCACGGCGAGAAGATCGCCGAGGGCCGTCCGGAAGAGGTGCAGAAGAACCCGCGCGTCGTCGAGGCCTACCTCGGCGCCGGAGCGGGCGGGAACCCCGGCGAGAAGGGAGCGCCGGCCGATACCGACGAGGTGTCCGGCGGGAAGGGAGGCCCCCGTGGCTAGCAACGGGACCCCGCTCCTCGAGCTGCGCGACGTCCACGTCCGCTACGGCGTGATCGAGGCCGTCAAGGGCATCAACCTCACGGTCAACCAGGGTGAGATCGTCACGCTGATCGGCGGCAACGGCGCCGGCAAGACGACGACGCTGCGGGCGATCTCGATGGTCCACGGTCCCTACCAGGGGCAGATCCTCTTCGAGGGCGAGGACGTCACGACGCTTCGCAGCCACGACGTGGTCGAGCGCGGCATCGTGCAGGTCCCGGAGGGGCGCCACATCTTCCCGAACATGTCGGTCGCGGAGAACCTCGGGATGGGAGCGTTCCGCTCCCGCGCCAGCAAGAGCGAGCTGAAGGACATCGAGGACCACGTCTACGAGCTCTTCCCCCGCCTGCTCGAACGCCGCAAGCAGGCCGGCGGCACGCTCTCCGGCGGCGAGCAGCAGATGCTGGCGATCGGCCGCGCTCTGATGGCGCGTCCCAAGCTCGTCATGCTCGACGAGCCGTCGATGGGGCTCGCGCCGCAGGTCGTCGAGCGCGTCTTCGACGTGATCGCGGAGATCAACGCCGAGGGGGTGCCGGTGCTGCTCATCGAGCAGAACGCGCAGATGGCGCTCAGCTCCGCGAGCCGCGGCTACGTCATCGAGACGGGCGAGATCGTGCTGGAGGACGACGCGAAGAAGCTGCTCGGCAACGACCAGGTGCGCAAGGCGTACCTCGGCGAGGAATAGCCGACCGGCAGCAAAGGCGCCTGTTTACTAAACCTAGCTTTGGGCCAGAACGCGTAGATGATGGGTGACCGGGAGCGGTCCCAAAGCTAGGTTTAAGCTGTTCGAGCACATTTCCCAGGGCAAGGAGAGAACCGTTATGGAACCACTCAAGAACCGGCGGTGGCTCAGTTTGGTGGCGATGCTGGCGGCGGTCGCGCTCGTGTTCGCCGCATGCGGTGAGGACGAGGAGCCCACTACCCCGGGCGCGCAGGAGACGGAGGACACCGGCGGCGACGCCGACTACACGCTCGTCGAGGACGGCGTGCTGACGGTCGGCTCCGACATCCCCTACCCGCCGTTCGAGTTCGAGGAGGCCGACGGGACGCTGACCGGGTTCGACGTCGAGCTGATCCGGGCGATCGCGGACAAGCTCGGCCTCGAGAACCCCGACGACGCGTGGGTGAGCACGGACTTCGGCACGATCTTCACGCAGCTCGCGTCAAACACCAAGTTCGACATCGTCGTCGCCGCGGTGACGGCGTACGCGCCCGAGGGGTCGCCGGCGTCGGAGACGGTCGCGGAGCGCAAGCAGGTCGTGGACTTCACCGACCCCTACTACCCGTCGCTGCAGTCGCTGACGGTCCCGAGCGACAGCGAGGTCGCGAGCGTCGACGACCTCGACGGTCACAAGGTCGCGGTGCAGCGGGCGACTACCGGGGCGTTCTACGCCGAGGCGAACCTGACGAACGCGGAGCTGGTGAGCTTCGAGAAGGCTCCACAGATGTACCAGGCCCTCCTCGCCGGACAGGTGGACGCGGTGTTCAACGACCTGCCGGTCTCGCTGGACGCCATCAAGGACCAGCCGAATCTAGAGGTCGTCGAGCAGGTAGAGACCGGCGAGGAGTACGCGATCGCGGTGTCGAAGGACAACGCCGCTCTTACGGCGGCGATCAACGAGGCGATGGGCGAGCTGTTCGCGGACGGGACGTACGCGGAGATCTTCCTGAAGTACTTCCCCGAGCAGGAGCTGCCCGAGTACGCGTCGGAATAGGACGAGGCAACACGACGGAGCCCGCGCCTCGGAACGAGCGCGGGCTCCGTCGGTTCTAGAGGAGGACTGATGGCTGTTCAGGAGGCGACCCGTCCGCAGCGGGACCTCGCGTGGATCCGGGGCCAGAGCAATCCCGCGTCGGTCGCGGTCCTCGCGCTCGGGATCGTCTCGGTCGTGCTCGTCACGGTCGGGGTCGCCCTCGTGCTGGCCGGCCATGGGTTCACGCCTGCCGAGAACCTCAGCCGGGGGCTGCTGTCGAACGAGCTTCGCGGCGTCTGCATGTTCGCCGTCGTCGCCGGCGCCCTGTCGATCGTGGCAGGGTTCGCGACGTTCAAGCGCATGCCGACGAAAGTGAGCCGGGAGCAGGCGTTCGCGGGGGCGGTGCTCGGGAGTCAGGGGGCACTCGCCGCGCTCCTGCTGCTGTGGTTCGCCGAGAGCGACGTCTCGACGTTCGTGCGGAACTACTTCGACTTCGAGCGGCTCGGCCCCCAGGCGGGCGCGTTCGTCACCGGGATGAAGAACACGCTGTTCCTCGCGTTCACCTCGGAGCTGTTCGGGATCGTCCTCGGCCTCTTCGTGGCGGTCCTCGCGATCTCAAGCCGCTCTGTGGTGCGGGCCCCCGCACGCGCGTACATCAACTTCTTCCGCGGGACTCCCCTCGTCTGGCAGCTGATCTTCATCGGGATCGCGATCCCGATCGGCCTCGGTCTGCGGATCGAGACCTACCAGGCCGCGATCCTCGCGTTCAGCCTGAACACCGGGGCGTACGCGGCCGAGGTCTTCCGGGCCGGCATCCGTTCGATCGAGCGCGGCCAGCTCGAGGCCGCACGGGGGCTCGGGATGTCGTACATGCAGGCGATGCGGTACACGGTCATCCCTCAGGCAGTGCGGCGCGTCATCCCGCCGCTGATGAACGAGTTCGTGATCCTTCTGAAGGACACGTCGCTGGTCCTCGTCCTCGGCCTTACGGCCGCGCAGCGGGACCTGATGTCGGTCGGGGAGCAGGCGAACTCCAACAGCTTCAACCCGACGTTCCTCGTCGCCACCGGCCTTGGCTATCTCGCGATCAGCCTTCCGCTCATCCGGATCGTCAATGCGGTCGAGAACCGGATCCGCAGCGGCCTCGTGGGGGTGGGCGCGTGACGGCACAGACCGCAGGCGCCGACGGCACCCTGATGCGCATGGAGGGCCTCCACAAGTGGTTCGGCGACCTCCACGTCCTGAAGGGGATCGACGTGTCGCTGAAGCCCGAAGAGGTGGTCGCCGTCATCGGGCCCTCCGGCTCCGGAAAGTCGACGATGTTGCGCTGCGTGAACCTCCTCGAGGAGCCGACCGAAGGCAGGGTCGTCTTCGACGGCAAGGACATCACCGACGTGCGCACGGACCTGAACGAGGTGCGCACGCACATCGGCATCGTCTTCCAGGCCTTCAACCTGTTCCCGCACAAGACGGCGATCGGCAACATCATGCTCGCCCTCCAGAAGGTTCTGCGGCTCAACGAGGACGAGGCGCGCGAGCGGGCGGTTAGCGAGCTCGAGCACGTCGGCCTCGCACACAAGGCGGACTCCTACCCCGGACAGCTCTCGGGAGGCCAGCAGCAGCGCGTGGCCATCGCCCGCGCCCTCGCGATGCGCCCGAAGCTGATGCTCTTCGACGAGGTGACCTCCGCGCTCGACCCCGAGCTCGTGAAGGAGGTCCTCGACACGATGAAGCGCCTCGCCGACGAAGGCATGACGATGATGATCGTCACGCACGAGATGGGGTTCGCCCGCGAAGTCGCGACGCGCGTGCTGTTCATGGACGACGGGCAGATCCGCGAGGACGGCCCGCCGGCGCAGGTGTTCTCGCACCCGACGCACCCGCGCTGCAAGGACTTCCTGGCACACGTGCTGTAACTAGTCACTAGACCCCGGGTTGGCCGCCCGTGACCATTGTGTCCCGCCCCCATTGCTATGTCACCC
>DASZDG010000021.1:0-3794 GCA_035942255.1 Actinomycetota bacterium
AGCTGCCGCAGCGTGTAGAGCGTGCGATCGAAGTCCTGACGCTGGCGCAGCCAGTCCTCTTTGCTCATGTCCTTGCGTTGGCGTAGGTCGCTGCCCACCGAGAACGCGCGCGTACCGGCGCCGGTGACGATGGCGACGCGAACGGATGGACGGACCGCGATCGTCTCGAGGATCTCGGTCAGTCGTGCGCCCATCTCGGTGGTGATCGCGTTGTCGGCGTGTGGCCGGTTCAGGGTGATCACAGCGACGTGCCCGTCCGCGACGTAGTCGGCGATTACGGGCTGGTCGGGCTCGGCCTCGCCGGATTGCGGCGGGCCGAAGTCCAGCGCCTTCCAGCGGTCTGTTCGGGTGGTTGCCACGTCGTCTCCTTCCGTCACGTCGTGAGCTCCCCTAGCCAGCGCAGCGCTCGCAGGCCGGGGGCGAAGCAGTACTCGCCGCCGCGTGTGACGACGAAGGGCGGCAGTTCCTGCAGGCGGCGGCGGATGGGCCGCTGCGGGATCGTGAAGCTGCTCGATCCTTCCTTCGGTCCGACGAGGGGGTCCTTCTCGGCCGGAGCGCCGATGAAGATGCCGTCGTTCAGCCATTGGGTCTTGACGAACTCGAACTGGCGCTTCAGGTGCGCGCCGGCGAACACGAAGATGATCCCGCGGTCCTCGCCGTCGTCCTCGAGCACCCCTTCGGGCAGCATCGGCCCGTAGCTCGTGCCGCGGCGAATCATGCGGTGGAGGCGGACGTTGACGCTTCCGTCGTCGTCGAGCGCGTCCCGCGGGTTGGCGCGGCGTGCGTGCGCGCCCGCCGGGCACTTGAACCCACGCAGATCGTCGCCGTAGAGGAAATCGTTGTTGCGCTTCGGGTCGGCGCCGAGCTGGGGATCGTCGCGCTCGGGGGAGAGCGCCAAGGGTGCCCCGCTCTGCCAGCGTCCGACCATCTTCGCGCCCAGCAGCGCCTCCTCTTCGCGGCTCGCTGCCTTCGCGTGCAGATACTGCCGGTAGGCCGCGACCCGCGTGTGCAGCTTGCGGAAGACGACGTAGGTGCCGTTGCGGCCGAGCACCTCGGGGGTCGGCATCGGCGGCAACTCTCCCGTCTCGTCCGGGTAGCCGAGGATGATCTCGCCGGCCTTGATCGGCCGCTCCCTCGGGTTGGAGGGCGGAATCCCGCTGCCTTCGACCGCGGGCTGGCCGATCCCGTCCTTGAAGCCGAAGGAGGTGCGTCCGGTCGGGAGCTGGTAGCAGTCCTGGCGCCAGATCACCTCGACGCCGGGCAGCTGCTCGTGCGCCTTCCGCGCCCGCTCGGCAAGCGCCTCCAAGCGTGCCGCATCGGGCGAGAGCACCGCCAGCGCGACGTGCACGTCGGCCGTCCCGAGCGGGTTCTCCCAGTGCTCGGGGCTGCTCTCGCCGACGTCGCCGAGCTCGGCCGCGCGCGCCGCCATCCCCTGCCGGAACTCCGGCGAGAAGCTGTCGAGCGAATCCTGCGGTACGCCCAGGGCCTCGAGACCGTGATAGGTGAAGGCGACCGTGATCCAGGCGTCCTGCGCCGGATCCGCCGACGGCCGTCCGGAGTCGACGAACGGGTGCAGGCGCCGCACCAGTTCCCGTCCCGCGGCTCGGTCGTCGATTCGGAGCAGCAGATACCTGCCCACATAGGGCGAGGGTCGCTCGTGCAGCGCGCCGCTCTGGATGTCGTCTAGCTCGAGGCTGGCGCCCTCGCCGGCGGTCAGGGTGTCCTCGGTAATTCCCATCAGTGGTGCTCGGGGGGCTCGGGCGGATCCGGATTCGCAGGCGAGAGATAGGGAAAGCTGCGCGAGGCGGGCCTCGTCGACTGGTCGACGCCGTCGCGGATCACGGGGCCGTTGCCGGCGTTGACCAGCAGCGTGAAGATCGTGTCCATGACGTCGTCGTTGGGCGCACGTCCACCGCATGTCTGGTGTCCCCCGCCCTCGCGGGTGGCGCGCTCGATCTCCAAGAACGAGCCCTGCTCGGCGTACGGCTTGCTGGGGTCGACGACGAGATAATCGGCGAGAACGAGCTCGGTCAGCGGGTGGGTGCCGTTACCGTCGGTGGGCCAGTCCGTCTTGCCGTCGAGACCGTCCCAGAAGGCGAGGTTGGCATTGAGCCGCGCCCGGTATGCGCCCTCGTACCCGTCGCCGAGGTGAAACGCGTCCTCCATGTTGTAGAGATCGCGGATCTCGAGGTCGCGGTTGACTTGATCGAACTGCTTCGGCGCGAGCATCATGTTCTTCACCTCCGGCCTGCCGACCCGCTCGATCCGCACCGCGAGCCTGCCCCGCGTCAGCGTCTCCGCGACCACCCCGACCAGATCTACGTCCTTCAAGAGCTGCGCACAGTCGACCTCGACGACGAGGCTGAGGACGTTCTTACCGTCCATGTAGATCGCACCCGGATCGGTGAACGCGAGCTTGCCGGTCGCGATCGTCTTCAGCGCAGCCGGGGCGTCCATGATGAACGAATCCCAGCGCGGGCCGGCGAACACACGCAGGCCATGACCGGAGCCGCCCTGCTCGTCGTTCACTCGAAAGGTGACCGTGTCGCCTGCCGGCGTCGTGCATGCGCCTTCCTGTTCTCGCTCGCCGTCACCCGCGGCGGGATCGGAGAACACGCAGTCGAACACGAACTCCTCCTCGGCGACGGCGAACGGCGCAGGGTCGCTCGGGGCTCCCGCCGAGAGCGGGCGCAACCGGAAGCGGTAGACAAGCCCGTCCGAGAACAGCGCCGAGGGTTGCGCAAACGGAAGCGTGTTCTGCACGAGCACGAGCTGCCCCTCCCGCTCTGGGCTTGGAAACGCGTACACGTCCGAGATGTCCGCGATCGGCTCCGCCAGCGCCCGCGGTCCCGAGATGTGATCCGACATCGCCTCCCCCTCGTCGCCGGCGCCCGGCTAGTCGGCCGCCTCGTCGAGCAGCGGCTTCAGCGCAGGATGCTGGAGCGCCTCGCCGGCCTCCGGATCGTCGAGCACCCGCTGGAAGGCGTCGTTCACCCGCAACGCTTTCCTGATCTCCTTCACGGTGCCTCCGTAGTTCCGGGCATAGGCAGCCGCGGTTACCTGCGCGTCCAGGACGAACGCCCTCACCGCCGCCAGGTCTGGGAGGCCCTCGTAGCCCTCGACGTGCCGGAAGATGGCGTCGAAGAGCGCCAGCGTCGGCCCTGACGTGAAGAAGTCGTCCATGTAGGCGTCCCAGGACCCGTCGAAGCTCGTGAGGAACGCGAGCCGCGTGTCGTCGTCGAAGAGAACGAACCTCGCCTCGTGAATCGTCGCGATCGCAATGCCGTAGTCGCCAGGCCGGTACCCCGGCGTCTCCTGCAGATCCCGAAGCGCAGTTCGAAGGTTTTCACCCTCGCCAGCCTTGACACGGAAAAACAGGCTGAACTCACTTGTGGGCCCGACCGAAAGACCCGGGCGAACCTTCCCCGTTTCAGGTGCTGACATTCCTACCTCCCGTCGGTCCGAACGTTCACGAAGACTCTAGCGTAGCTCGTAGTCGCGTGGAGAAGAACTCAGCGCCTGAGTATCGCAGCGCGGGCACGAACCGCCCGGCCGCCTCCAGGGCGCTACTCACCGCGCCCTCGATCGCGGCGGAGAAAGCGCGCCCCTTGCCTGCAGAAGCCCCTAGCGTGGCCATCTTTGCGCTCTCCTTCCGCTGCCGCCGCTCCGCGTTTGTTCACCTAGCCTAAGGCGGCGCGGGGTATCCCGTCATCACCCAGCGACAGGTTTCCCCTAGGGGATTCTCCAACCCCAACTCCTTGAAGTCCCGAAAATCTCACTTTGTGTCCGACAAC
>DASZDG010000022.1:0-79788 GCA_035942255.1 Actinomycetota bacterium
GGATCGGCCCGCGGTGTATCAGCTTGTTGGTGGGGTAACGGCCTACCAAGGCTTTGACGCATAGCTGGCGTGAGAGCGCGACCAGCCACACTGGGACTGAGACACGGCCCAGACTCCTACGGGAGGCAGCAGTAGGGAATCTTGCGCAATGGGCGAAAGCCTGACGCAGCGACGCCGCGTGAGGGATGACGGCCTTCGGGTTGTAAACCTCTTTCAGCAGGGACGAAGCCTCACGGTGACGGTACCTGCAGAAGAAGGTCCGGCCAACTACGTGCCAGCAGCCGCGGTAATACGTAGGGACCAAGCGTTGTCCGGATTTATTGGGCGTAAAGAGCTCGTAGGCGGCTATTCGCGTCGGATGTGAAAGCTCGGGGCTCAACCCTGAGAGGCCATTCGATACGGGATAGCTAGAGGCAGGTAGGGGAAAGTGGAATTCCTGGTGTAGCGGTGAAATGCGCAGATATCAGGAGGAACACCGGTGGCGAAGGCGGCTTTCTGGGCCTTGCCTGACGCTGAGGAGCGAAAGCTGGGGGAGCGAACAGGATTAGATACCCTGGTAGTCCCAGCCGTAAACGTTGGGTGCTAGGTGTGGGGAGGTCTTCAACCCTCTCCGTGCCGAAGCTAACGCATTAAGCACCCCGCCTGGGGAGTACGGCCGCAAGGCTAAAACTCAAAGGAATTGACGGGGGCCCGCACAAGCGGCGGAGCATGTGGCTTAATTCGATGCAACGCGAAGAACCTTACCTAGGCTTGACATGCTAGTTAAAGCGTGTGAAAGCACGTGTCCGCAAGGGGCTAGCACAGGTGCTGCATGGCTGTCGTCAGCTCGTGCCGTGAGGTGTTGGCTTAAGTGCCGCAACGAGCGCAACCCCTGCTCTTAGTTGCCAGCGAGTTATGTCGGGGACTCTAAGAGGACTGCCGGGGACAACTCGGAGGAAGGTGGGGATGAGGTCAAGTCAGCATGGCCCTTATGCCTAGGGCTGCACACATGCTACATTGCGCGCTACAGAGGGCTGCGATACCGCAAGGTGGAGCGAATCCCAAAAAAGCGCGCCTGGTTCGGATTGGGGTCTGCAACTCGACCCCATGAAGGCGGAGTCGCTAGTAATCGCAGATCAGCAACGCTGCGGTGAATACGTTCCCGGGCCTTGTACACACCGCCCGTCACACCACGAAAGTGGGCAACACCCGAAGCCGGTGGCCCAACCCGCAAGGGGGGGAGCCGTCGAAGGTGGGGCTCGCGATTGGGGTGAAGTCGTAACAAGGTAGCCGTACCGGAAGGTGCGGCTGGATCACCTCCTTTCTAAGGAGTAATTAGCTCCTAGTTGAAGCGCACTGGTTTTGGCACACTGTTCAGTTCTAGGGAGCGACAGCTCTAAGAGGCGGCCCTCGGGCCGCCTCTTTCGCGTCCGGACTGCTCTTTAGATCGGCAGGTTCACCTCGCCCTGCACGCGGCCCGTCAGGGGGCCGCCGTGGGGGCACACGTTGCTCGGCGAGATCACGCCGGCGAACGTCGCGCTGCCCGCTCCGCTCAGGAGCCCGGTCGCGCTCCCGCCGTCCGCGAAGTAGATCCGGTGACCGCTCGTCACGATCTCGGCGGCGGCCCCCTCGATCCTCGCGGTGAAGTCGAACTCCAGCCACGGCGGTGGTGAAAGCCGCTCCGTGGAGAGCGGGGAGGTCCCAAACGGTCGCGGTGCCCTGCACGGTCGCCAGAAGCGCGGGCTCGTTGGCGACGCACGCCGCGGAGTACTCGAACACGGCTCCGGTCGGGCCCACTCCGTAGACGAGGTACGGGCTCCCGTCGTCGGCCGTCCCGCTCGCCGACACGTCCGCGAGCGCGGGCAGGGCTCCGTCTCCGCACCAGCCGCTGGCCGCCGGGGTCGGAAAGGCGGGGAGCCGGATCTCGCATTCGAACGCGACCTCTCCCGAGATCGACGCAAGTGCCGGCGCCGGCACGAGGGCCGGGGCCACCGCCATGACCACGACGCACAGCACGTTCCTCAACCGGTGCCGGACCATTGGTCCCTCCTTCTCTCGCGCCTCACGTTGGTTGAGGTACGTGTCGAAGGGGGGCGGCCTTACGCGCAGCTCGGCTCAGCTCGGGAGCACTACGCTCAGCCGCCCGAAGGTGTCGGCGTAGATCAGGTCTCCCGTTCGCTCGGCCGGGACCGACAGCAGGACGGTGACCGGCGCCTCCGGGACCGTTCCGGGGACCACCCGCTCGAGGACGGCGTCGCCGATCAGGCGGTCGAGCCGCGGCTCCTCCGTCACCGGCGGCTCCCATGTCACCCACAGCTCGAAGGTCGTGCCGGGGGCCGCGTCGGGCGGCAGGCCCTGGAGGTCGTGCAGCCCGACGGCGTAGCTGCGCCTTGCGGGTGCGGGGGGCACGGCGGCGTCGACGGGCGCGCTCGCGATCGCGCTCGGGGACGGTGCCGGCGCGGTCTCGTCAGGGCTCGCGCTCCTGGCCGGAGCGGCGATCGGCGCCGGCGCAGCCGGGGGAGGGCTCACCAGCACGTTCACCCCGATGATCCCGAGGAGGGCTACGGCTCCGCCCGCGGCTGCGAGGTTCTTCGTCCGAGGCGTCATGCGAGGAGCTCCTTCCGAACGAGGTGACCCGTCAGGCCGCCGCCCTTCCGGTTTAAGGGCCGCGCTCCCGGTGCCGTAGGGACGGCGACCTGCGGGACGTCTCGGCTCATGCACGCTCCGGGGGGAGCTCGAGGACCTGCCCCGGACGGATGAGGTCGGGGTTCGGACCTATCTCCTCGCGGTTCGCCCGGTGGATCCGGGGCCAGTACCGGGCGATCCTCCGGATGTCGTCGGTCTCGAGGCGCGCGGCTGCAATGGACCAGAGCGTCTCGCCGGGCAGGACCGCATGCCACCGCTCGCGCTGGGGGGCCGCGGAACGACCCGGCGTCGCCGAGCGCGTGTCCTCGTTCCACCGTCGGAACAGCCGCGCTCCGCTGAGCGATCCACCGCGGTGCACCGCGGGGTGGACCGTTCGACGCTCTGGATCGGTCCATGACGGCACGGTCGTGACCGGCGAGCCCGCGGGGGGTTCGGCCGGGCCGGGCAGGCGAGGAGGGGGGAACCCGCCCGGCTCCGACCGAAGGCTGGAAATGTCGACCGAGTACGCCGGCGTGCGACGAGGAAGAGGCCGTTCGGCGGCCGCAGCGGGCGAGCCCGCGCCGATCAGGAGCCCGAGGACCGATAGTCCCCGGCGCACCGGGCGGGAAGGTCCCGTGTCGGGTCGCGTCCCCGGCGTGGCCGGCGCGGAAACCAGGCTCCTAACGCCCCGGCAAAGCATCTGGTACAGGAAGATTGCGGCCAGAGCAGGCAAGGCAAGCTCGTTGACGCTGGCGAGCGCTCGTTCGAGGTCCGTGGGCGAGATTCCCATTCCGTTACCTCCCGTTGCCTCTGGAAGCTTGCGTTTACTTGCGTTTGATGGAGCATCTTTATCTCCCGTCATCTCGGTTGTCAACGGTTTGTTTGGGTTTGACGCCATTCGCCGCTCTATGCAACTATCTCGCCGTCTTTCTCGTGGGGAGGAAGCAGTGGGCGGATCGAGACGAATCGACTGGCTGGACGACCTCGGGGCGGCGTTCGAGGCCGCGGAGCAACGCGACGAGGAGGCCGCGGCGGCCGACCTCGCGTTCAGCCTGCGGCAGGACGTGGACGTGCAGTCCGCGGTGCGGGGGCAGGGATGGGCGCTCCTCGTCGCGGGGGGACTGGCCGCGGTCGTCGACGAGGTCGGAGCCGACTACGTGGTCGCGGGAGCGGACGTGGTGCCGGCGTCGCGAGCGGTGCTTCGCTCAGCCGACGTCCCGGCCCCCCGCCACAGCGAGCGGTCGTTTGCGGAATGGCTGTCCGCGGCGAGCCGGAGGGGCGCGAGCGTAGAGGTGCGCGCCGGGGGCCGCGGCGTCCGGGGGCAGCTGGTCACCGTGGGGCGGGACCACCTGGAGGTACGGGCCGGAACGGCGCGGACGATCGTGGGGTTGTCGGCCGTAGATGCGGTGGGGTTGAGCGAGGGTTACTCGGCCTCGCGGGGGTTGAGCGGATGAGCCTTCGCCCACTCCTGCGTCTCGCGATGGAGCCGGTCGATGTACTCCTGGAGCTGCTGGCGCCCCACTCGCCAGACGCCGCGGCCCCCGATCTTGATCGCCGGAAGCTCCCGGGAGCGAACGAGCGCGTACACCTGCGGGACGCTCACGTTCAGGTAGCGCGCGACGTCCTCGAGCGTCAGGAACCCGGGCTCGATGACCGGCGCGCGCTCCTCGGTCCCGCCTCCCGCCGTCGTGTCACCATCCGCCATCAGGACGTCCTTCGTCAGCTGCGTCACCCGGCGAGGATACCAACGTCTCACCGGCTAGCCGGGATTTACGCCTGTTTGGATTCGTTTGGGGTGCTTCCGGCAACAGCCCCCTCTCCGGCGGGAGCGGAGTGAAGTGGACGTTCCCCAGGCGCGGCGGTTGCCGCGCCCCCGCTGGATCAACGCCCGGACCGTTCTGGGGCTCGTGTTGTTCACGATGTCGCTCGTCATAGGGCGGTCGGTCCTCGAGGGGGCCGAGACGACCGTCCGGATGTGGGCCGCGGCCCGCGACCTCCGGCAGGACCAGACGCTGACCTCGGGGGACCTCGTTCCCGCCGACGTGAAGCTCCCGTCCGACGTCGCGGCGGCTTACGCGGGCGCCGGGGCGGACCTGGAGGGCGCGGTCCTGATGCGTCCGCTGCGGGCGGGCGAGCTGATCCCGTCCGACTGGATCGCCACGGGGGCGCCTGCGGTGGCCGGCCGCTCGATCTCGATCCCGGTCACGCCCGAGCACGCGGTCGGAGGGGACGTCCGTCCCGGCGACCGCGTCGACGTCTACGCGACGTTCGACGCATCGGGTGACCGCGCCCGGACCTCGCTGCTCGTCCGCGACGTGGAGGTCCTGGACGTGGTCGAGGCCGGCGGGCTCGTCGTCGGCGAGGAGGCCGTCGTCGGGCTGACGGTGGCGGTGACGCCGCCGGAGGCGGCGCGGCTCGCGTTCGCCATCCGCACGGCCGAGCTCGACGTCGCTCTCGTCGCCGGAGCGTCGACCGAGGACTCCGGGGAAACGGTCACGGCGGAGGATTTCCCGTGATGCCGCTGCGCGTCGTCACGGTAGCCGGAGCGCCCGAGGCCGAGGCTGCCTTCGCCACGGCCCTGGCGCGGCGCACCGATGCGGAGATCGTGCTCCGGTGCGTCGACCGGGTCGAGCTGCTCGCCGCGATCCGCGGCGCGACGCCGGACCTCGTCGTCTGCGTCGGCAGCCCCTCGTGGCTGGACCGGCAGTCGTGCGACGAGGCCGTGGCCGAGCGGATCCCCGTCGTCGGGCTCGCGTGCTCCGCGGACGACGGCGACGCGTTCGCGCGGCTGGGCATCCTGGTCCTGCCCGCCGACGCAGAGATCGATCGGGTGCTGGGCGTGGGGGCATCCGGAGACGCGCTTCCCGAGGCCCCCGCGGCCCTGGCGCGCTCGCTTGGCGAGACCGGGCGCCTGATCGCGGTGTGGGGGCCGAAGGGCGCGCCGGGACGGTCGACGATCGCCGCCGAGCTCGCGGCGGAGCTGGCGCATTCGGGCGCGACCTGCGCGCTCGTCGACGCGGACACCTACGGCGGCGACCTCGCGCAGATGCTCGGCGTGGTCGAGGAGCTGCCGACGATCGTCTGGGCCTGCCGTGCGGCGGCGCGACCCGACGCGGATCCGCTGGAGGGGATCCGGCGTACCGGCCCGCGGGGGCCGGCGCTGATCGCCGGCATCCCGCGCTCGGACTTATGGAAGGACATCGGGGACTTCGGCTGGCGCGAGCTGCTGGCGCGGCTGCGTGCGGCCTTCGACCACGTCGTCGTCGACATCGGGTTCTCTCTCGAGGACCCGTCGTCTCCGCTCGGCGGCGACGGCCGGAACCACGTGGCGCGCGCCGCGGTCCGGGAGGCCGACCGCGTCGTCGCCGTATGCCGGTGCGACCCCGTCGGCCTGAAGACCTTCCTGTGGTCGTACCCCGCGCTAGCCGAGCTCGTGGCGGAAGACAGGGTGGTCGTGTGCGCCAACCGAGTGGCGCCGGGAGAGGAGGGTGCGGCCGCCGACCTGCTGCGCCGGCACGCACGGAAGCGGCCGGCCGCGTACCTGCCCGACGAGCCGGCGACGTTCCGCGCCGCGGTGGCGAAGGGTGTTCCGGCGCGGGACCTTGCTCCCGGCTCCGCGGCAGCGAGGGCGGTGCGGGGACTCGCGGCCGCACTCGGAGGAGCGCCGCGCCCCACCGGGGTGTTCGCGCGCCTGGCGGGGCGGGCGTAGCCGTGAACGCATCGGCGGCCATCGTCGAGGGGGAGGTGCGGGAGCTGATCCGCGCCCGCGGCGTCGATCCCGTACGGGACGGCGTCGCGTCCGTGGAGCGGCTGGTCGACGAGGTGCTCGCGGACTACGAGGCGCGCGTGCAGTCGAGCACGCTCCCGCGCCTCGACGACCGCTCGGCGCTGCGGAAGAAGGTCCTCGACGACGTCGCCGGGTTCGGCGCGCTGCAACCCCTGCTCGACGATCCCGGCGTAGAGGAGATTTGGATCAACGGGCCGGGGCGGGTGTTCTGCGCGCGCGAGGGGGCGCACGTGCTGACGAATGTCGCCCTCGGCGACAAGGCGATCCGGGATCTCGTCGAGCGGATGCTGCGGACGAGCGGCCGGCGCCTCGATCTCTCGAGCCCGTTCGTCGACGCGACGCTCCCCGACGGGTCACGTCTCCACGTCGCGATCCCCGACATCACGCGGCGGCACTGGGCGGTGAACATCCGGAAGTTCGTGCTGCGCGCGCACCGGCTCGAAGAGCTCGTGCGCCTCGGCTCCCTCGACCCCGCGCCGGGTCGCTTCCTCGAGGCCGCGGTTCGTGCGGGTCTCAACGTCGTCGTCTCGGGCGCCACGCAGGCCGGCAAGACCACGCTGTTGAACTGCCTCGCGGCGGCGATTCCACATCGCGAGCGCGTGATCACGTGCGAGGAGGTCTTCGAGCTGCAGGTCTCGCTTCCGGACGTCGTCGCGATGCAGACGCGGGGCGAGAACCTGGAGGGCCGCGGCGCGATCGACCTGCGGCGTCTGGTCGTCGAGGCCCTCCGGATGCGGCCCAACCGCGTGATCGTGGGCGAGGTCAGGGGGGCCGAGGCGCTGGACCTGCTCGTCGCGCTGAACTCGGGCCTGCCGGGCATGACGTCGATCCACGCGAACAGCGCGCACGAGGCGATCACGAAGCTGACCACGCTGCCTCTGCTCGCGGGGGAGAACGTGACGCACTCGTTCGTGGTGCCGACGGTCGCGTCGTCGGTCGACCTGATGGTCCACCTCGGGACGAGCGGGTCGCGCCGCCGCGTGCTCCAGCTGCTCGGCGTCACCGGACGGATCGAGGGCGACCGCATCGAGACCGTGTCGCTGTGGGAGCGCCGCAGCGACCGCCTCGAGTGGACGGGTCAGCAGCCTCCGGGCCTGGAGCGCTTCGCGGCCGCGGGCATAGACGTGCGGGGGCTGATGCGATGACGACGCTCGTCGCAACCCTCGCCGCCCTCGGGCTGCTGCTCGTCTACGACGGCCTCGCGCGGGAGCCGGTGCGCCGCTCCCGCATCGCCGGCCCGTTGCGCCGGCTCGCGACGGAGTCCGGGATCAACGGGCTTACGCCGGCGCGGCTCGTAGCGGCGTGTGCCGCGGCCATCGTCATCTCCCTGGTCGTGACCGCGGGCGCGACGGGCTCGCTCGTGATCGCCCTCGCAATCGCGCTTCCCGCGGGAGCCGCACCCGTGTCTTTCGTGAGGCATCGCCGGGACGCGCGGCGCCGGAGGCTGCGCGAGGAATGGCCGGACGCGCTGGCGTCGCTGATCGCGGGCGTGCGTGCGGGGATGTCGTTGCCCGAATGCTGCGCCGCGCTGGCGGAGCGGGGGCCGGCCGCCCTCGCACCCGGCGCTCGTGCTTTCACCGCCACCTATCACGCGACGGGCAGCTTCGACGCCGCGCTGACGCGTCTGCAAGACGAGCTGGCGGACCCCATCGCCGATCGCGTCGCCACCGCTCTGCGTCTGGCTGCGGACGTGGGGGGGACGGATCTCGTGCGCGTGCTGCGAACGCTCGCGGACTTCCTGCGCGAGGACGTGCGCGTCCGCAAGGAGATAGAGGCGCGGTGGTCGTGGACGGTGACCGCAGCGCGCGTCGCGGCGGCGGCTCCGTGGATCGTGCTGTTGCTCATGGCGACGCGGCCCGAGGCCGCGCGGGCGTACGAGTCGGCCGCGGGAGCGACCGTGATCGGGGCCGGCGCGGCCGCGACGTTCGCGGGCTACCGGCTGATGCTGCGTGCGGCGCGGCTCCCGGAGGAGAGGCGGGCCGCATGAGGCTCGTGATCGCCGCCGGAGCCGGCGCGGGCTTGTGGCTCGCCGCGGCCGGGCTGCCGGTGCTGCGGACGCGGACGCTGGCGGAACGCGTCGAGCCCTATCTCGGCGGGCTTCACGGGAAGCCGAGCGCGCTGGTGAGGCTCGGCGCGCCTGCACGGTCGCGACTCGTGGAACGGGTAGCGACCGTCCTCGGCGGCCGCGAGGAGCCGGCGGGCCTGCGGGCGCGGCTGGCCGCCGCCGGGTCGACGCGCAGCCCGGACGACTTCCGTGTCGAGCAGGTGACGTGGGCGCTGGGAGGGCTGGCCGCGGCCCTCGGGCTGACGATCGCTGCGGTCGCGGCCGGTCTGGACGTCGCGCCGGCGGCGGTTCCCGCTGGCGCCCTCGTCGCGGCCGTCACCGGGTGGGCCGGGCGCGACTGGTGGCTGACGAGGCAGATCGCGTCTCGACACGAGGCTCTGCGCGCCGAGCTCCCACCGGCGATCGACCTGCTCGTCCTGTCGCTCATGGCGGGGGAGTCGGTACCGGCCGCGTTCGCGCGCGTCGCGGCTCTTCTGCGAGGGCCACTGGCCGAGGAGGTCGAGACGGTGCTCGCCGACATCCGCACGGGCTCCACCGCGATCGAGGCGCTGGAGGCCTTCGGCACGCGGGTTGCCGATCCCGCAGTCGGCCGGCTCGTCGACGCGCTCTGCACCGGCATCGAGAAGGGAGCGCCGCTTGCCGACGTCCTGCGCGCGCAGGCCGACGACGGCCGCGACCTCGCGCGCCGGCGGCTGCTCGAGCTCGGCGGCCGGAGAGAGGTCTGGATGCTCGTGCCGGTGGTGTTCCTGATCATGCCGGTGGTCGTCGTCTGGGCGCTGTTCCCGGGCCTGGTCTCGCTGGAGTTGTTGGTCCCGTAGAAGGAGGAGAGGTGGGCGGACACGTGTTGGGAGCACTGCGGGTGATGCACGAGGACGAGGACGGCGACGTCCCCGGGTGGGTGCTTATCGTGTTGATGACCAGTGCCCTCGTGATCGCGATCTGGGGGATCGCGCGCGAGCGGCTGGTCGCGATCGTCGCGTCCGCGCTGTCGACGGTGTGCGGCCCCCTGGGTTGCTGACCTCGCAAGAGCGCGGCTCGGCGACGGTCGAGAGCATCTTCGCGATCGTGATGCTGACGCTGCTCACGCTCGGAGCCGTGCAGGTCGCGTTCGTGCTCTACGCGCGCAACGTGCTCGCGTCCGCCGCCCACGAGGGAGCTCGTGCCGCCGTCGAGCGGGGCGCGGGCGCCGACGACGCGCCCGCCGTCGCGGGCTCGGTCGTGCGGCGCGCGGCGGGAGGGCTCGTCTCCGAGCTCGAGGTCGACGCCGCCGCCACGCCTGGCGGGCCCCGCGACGTCCTGACGGTGAGGGTGCGCGGAACGGTCGCCGTGCCCGGCCCGGTCCCGTTCGAGGTCCCGGTGACTGCGACCGCGACGTCGGTCCGGGAACGGGGGCCGCGGTGACGGCGCGCGAGGACGGCATGGCGACGGTCGAGACGCTCCTGCTCGGGCTCCTTCTCGTGGTGCCGCTCGTGTGGGGGCTGACGGTGCTCTCGGCTCTCCATCGCGCTGCGCTCGCGGGGGCCGCGGCGGCGCGGGAGGCGGGGTTCGACGCGGCTCGTTCCGACGACCTCGCGGAGGCGCAGCGCCGCGTCGACGCCGCGGTCACCGCCGCGTTCCGGGACCACGGCCTCGATCCCGCGGCTGCGCGGGTGGAGTGGACCTCGGCGGCGCTCGAGCGCGGCGCCCCCGTGGAGGTGCGGGTGTCGTACCCGACCCCGGTTCTCCAGGCTCCGTTCCTCGGCAGCGTCGCCGGGCCGTCGGTGTGGGTGCACGCGGACCACGTCGCGCGGGTCGACCCCTACAGGAGCAGGGAGTGAGGCGGGCGGACGAGCGGGGACAGGTGACGGTCCTCGTCCTCGGGATGGCGCTGATCGTCTTCGCGGTCGCGGGGGTTGCCGTCGACGGTACACGCGCGTGGCTGCTGAGACGGTCGCTGCAGAACGCGGCCGACGCGGCCGCGCTCGCGGGAGCAGGCGAGATAGACCGCGCCGCGTACTACGCGTCCGGTGGGTCGATCGTGCGTCTGGACCCCGCGGCGAGCGAAGCGGTCGCGGCGCGGTGGTTGGAGCAGCGCGGCCTCGACGCGCGTGCGTCGATCGCGTCCAGCGCCGAGCGCGTCGCGGTCGAGATGCGGACCGAGCTCGACACGACGTTCCTCGCGCTGATCGGCGTACAGAGGCTCGAAGTCGCGGCCGAAGCCGACGCGGCCCCCGCGCCGGAAACCCCCTAGAAATCGGCATTTCCGGCCTCCTTTGCCGCTTTTCGCGGGCGCGCGGCCTATAGGGTGGCCCCGGTTGGTTCGCATTCCAGAAGGAGGATGGTTTTGAACAAGGGAGAGCTCGTCGAGTCGGTAGCAAACGCGACCGGTGAGAGCAAGAGAGTCGTCGCCGGAGTCGTCGACGAGATCGTCACCACGGTCCAGAAGCAGGTGAAGAAGGGCGAGAAGGTCACGCTTCCCGGCTTCGGCACGTTCGAGCGCCGCGCCCGCTCCGCCCGGACCGCTCGCAACCCTCAGACCGGAGAGCCCATCAAGATCAAGGCCACGAAGGTGCCGGCGTTCAAGCCCGGTGCCTCGTTCAAGAGCTTCGTCTCCGGCAAGAAGTAGACACACGTTCAAAAAGGAAGAGCCCCGGGGGATCCCGGGGCTCTTTGCTTTCTAGGTGGACGTAGCTAGCGCGGTCTGCGTCCCTTCTGGATCCTGATCTGCCTCATGTCGTTCCTCCCCAGGTCCGTGCCACCGCTGTTTTGCTCGGTTCGCCACGCTGCTGGACGGTCCTGCGGCCTTACAGGGCCATTGATTCCCCTGGTTTGGTTGGACTAGTCCTGCAAGAACGCGAAATTTCCGGACCTTCTAGACCTTTCCGACGCAGTTGCCTTACGTCCGTTAGAACGCCGCCCCCGGTGATTCGTTGCACGGCCTTACGGGCGAGTGCCCTCCCGGACGCACGAAACCACGAGGCGTTCGGGCCGCGCGTGCGTCGGCATCCCGCGGACGACGAGGCAGTCGAGGTCGCGCCGTTCGCTCCACCAGACGCCGTCGAGGTGGTGGTCGCCGCCGGCGTCCGAGAGAGGGACGCCCTCGGCCTCGATGCAGGGGCCGTCCGCGTTCGGAGGCCGGTCGCCGGAGAGTTCGCTGCACAGCAGGACCGAGCCGCGACCGTCACCGAGCGCATATCCGCGGACGAGCACGCGGTCTGCGACGTCGAACGACTCCGGTTCCCTCGAGATCTCCGCGATCGTCACGCGCTCCGCGCCCCCGCAGGCACCGAGAAGGAGAGCCACCGTGCACACCGCGACGCGTCGCATCACCTCCGGTGGACGCAACCCGCCGGGAAAAGGTTCGCGTCTACGTCAGCGTCCAGAAGGGCCCGGTAAGGCCGGCCGAGCGGAAGACCTCCTCGGCCCCCGCCGCGGTGCGCTTCTTCCACTCCGGCCGGTCGCGGCCCGTGAACCACGCTTGCGCAAGGTCCCACTGCACGGCGAGGTCGAAACGCTCGCCCCGGGGGCCGCGGCCCTCGCCGAGCCAGCGCTCGAGATGCTCCTCCGACCGGAAGAGCAGCATGTTCGCTCAGGTGTAGCCGACGTCCTCGTACCAGCGCGCCGCGGGCACGCCGTAGTGGACGAGGTACTCGGCGGGGGCCTCGACCTCGCCGCCGCGCACCAGGACCTCCAGCGGCGAGCCGCAGTCGGGGCACGCGGTGGTCACGTCGCCGTCGACGCCCGCGACCGCCAGGATGCCGAGCGCGTCCCAGATGCAGATCGCATCCCAGGTCCGGTCGCCCGACGTCACTCGGAACGGCGACGTAGCAGCCGAGAACGGATGCGCCAGCCACACGAGGTGCGTCCCCGGGAGCAGCACCAGGACGTCGTCGCTCGCGAGCTCCTCGAGCGAGCTCTCGACTTCGCGCACGCCGATCCCGAGGCTCGCGGCGATCTCGTGGGGGAGCGGCGCGCGGCCGCGGTCCACGAACGAGCGGTAGATCGCCACGCGGACGTCATTCGTGCTCACGCTGCGATGAAACCACTGCGGAGGCGGCCCGGTATCGTCGGCGGCATGAAGAGGTCCATGGGTGGAGGCACCCACCGCGGCCCGGTCGGCCTGCGGCGCCAGCGCCGCACGATCCGGTTCGTCCAGATCCTGCTCGTGCTCGCCGCCGCCGGGCTGCTCATGTTCGCGGGATACGGGCTCGGACGATCGTCGGGCTACGACGCGGGCCGGCAGGCCGGGCAGATCGACGCTCCGCGGCGCCCGTCGAACGCCCAGCCGGTGGTGCTGGGAGTGCTCGGGCTCGCGGCCCTCGCGGGTGCGCTGTTCCTCCAGGGCGACGGCACCGTGCGCGTCCCGACGCCGGCCCGGCTCGAAGAGCTGGTGGGGAGGGCCGAGTCGCAGGCGATCGAGCGGGCCGAGAAGATCGCCGCGGAGGACGCCGCCGCCAAGCAGCCCCCGCCGCCACCTCCCTCGCCGTCGTCTAAGGCGCCTGCTCCGCCCGCAGCTTCCTGAGGACCTCCGCCGTCCTGCCCCCGAACGATCCCGCCTTCGCGAGGAACGCGTCGACGTCGGCGGGCGTGTCGATGTCGAGCGCGAGCCGGGGGAGCGCCAGGATCGAGCAGCGGTAGCCGCGGCGCTCCGCCAGCGCGATGTGGCGCTGGAGGCTGCCCGTGCCGAACGCCGGCTCGATGAGGTCCGGCGGCGTCAGGAACAGGGCGTTCGTCCCGCCGTCGTCGCCCGACGGGACGAGCACGATGTCCGAGGTCGCGCCGGTGTCGAGCAGGTCCACGAGGTCGCCCTTGTAGGCGAGGGGGACGTCGCACGGGATGATCGTGACGGACTCCGCCCCGGCCTCCGACGCGGCCCCCGCGGCCGCCGCGATCGCGCCGTTCAGGCCGCCGCCCGGGTCGGGGACCGTGTCCAGCCCCGCATCCCTCGCCGGCGCCAGCACCTCGTCGTCCTCGCTGACCACCCACCACCGCAGTAGGTCCACCGACAGGCAGAGCGCGAGCGCGTCGTCGAGGAGAGCGCGCGCGATCTCGAGCCTCTGCGCGCCGTCGAACTCCGGCGCGAGGCGCGACTTCGCCCGCGCCAGCGGCTTGACGGGAAGGATGCCTGCGTCCACGGCGGCAGCCTATCCAGCGGCGGGGGCGCTACAGACAGACCCTGTCGCCTCTCAGCCGCCGGTACTCCGCGACCACGCTGCCGTGACTGAGCTCGACCTCCTCGCCCGTCGACGACCGCCACTCGACTTCGAGCTGCGCGCAGGATTCGAGGTTCGCGGCGAACGTGAAAGAGAACGAGGTGGTGCCGGACGAGGGGTCGAAGTGAGCAGGGCCGCTCCCGAGCACCGGGCCGTTGGTCCCCACGCGGACCCTGATCTCGGCCGGAGCGCCGGCGAGGTCGCCGTTGAACGTGACCGCGACCGGCCCCTTCGCGTTCGCGATCGGAAGCGTCAGCCCGGTCACGCGCACGAACTCGTCGCTCGTCGTCGTGTCCCCGGCTCGTGCGACCTGGAACGCCAGACGGTTCGAAGGCCCGTCACCGTGGTTCTTGCCGGCGTCCGCGACGGCTATGCCGGCCACGAACAGGACCGCCGCGGCAGTCCCGCTTGCCAAGATCTTTCTCATCATCCCCTCCTGTTTCGAAACGGCGAAGGCTGGGGAGCGAGATGGCTCCCCAGCCTTCTAAACGTCCTGGAACCCCTACTCGGCGCGCCTTCTAGTACGCGTTGTCGAAGGTGTCCTTGTCGTGCGTGTTGAGCGTCCGGTCGTAGGTCGTGTTCGCGATGCCGGACTTGCACATCGTGTGATGCTGGTCTGCGTTGTCGTTGCAGATCCAGCCGTCGTTGCCGCTGGTGAAGTGCCCGAAGCCGTCGCCCCCCTTGACGCGTCCCGTGGCGTGGCCGAACTCGTGGCTCGATACGCTCTCCAAGTCGGTCTCGCACGTGGCGGTCGACCCGCACGACGGAGTGCCCGTGTCGTTCGTGTACCAGTTCTCGCCGCCGTCGAACCGGATCTGAAAGTTCGCGATGCTGTTCGCGTCGGTCCCTCCGGCGTTGGCGAACGAGCAGACGTACGCCTGCCCGGCCGTGCCGAGGGGGCCGTCGATGTAGCCCCAGTGGATCGCGTCCTTCTCGGCGTTCGGCGTGCCGTCGGCGTTCTTCGGGCACGACATGAAGGGGAACGCCGCGTAGTCGTTCTGGTTCTGCTCGAAGTTGAACGACATCGGCTGGCCCTGATTGTTCCAGTGACCGGCACCGTCCTTGATGCGGTCCCGCAGCCACGTCCCCGTGGGGACGTCGTTGGCGAACCGCCACTTCGGATTCAGGTGGTTCGAGCCCCACTTCGGGCCGTACCAGGTGCTGGCGGTGTGGGCGCTGGCGACGAACGCTCCGGCGAACATCGCAGCGACCAAGGCGATCATCGCGAGGGAGAAGACCTGCATCCGTAGCTTCATCGGCTAGTTCCCTCCCTTCGCATCGACAACCGTCTCGTCGCAGGCGGAGAAGCCGTCGACGTGCCAGCCGTTGCCGAGGCGGATCGTCGCGACCAGCATCTTGTGGTCCGCGCCCTGTGCGTACGCGAAGCCCTGCGCGGACTCACCGCCCGGGCCTTCGTCAAACGGGGCGTTGGAGAGCCCCGGGAGCTCCTCTGTGAGGAATGCCGCCAGCGCGTGACGCGGCGAGACGGACCCACCGCCGTCGAGGGCGCTGACGTCCTGGTGGAAGTAGCCGATCATCTCGCCGGGGCCGCACGAGAGTGCAGGCGGGGGTGCAGGTGGGCCCGCCAGAGACTGGCCCATCGTGAGACCCGCGATCGCGGCGACCCCGGCCGCGAGCGCGAACGTAGCTTTCTTCAAGTCGTCCTCCTGGATCGAGTGAGGTTGGCGCGAGGGGCGTGTCCCGGCCGGCGCGCACGGCAGGAGACGGCGAGGTGGTCTCGCCATCCTTGTTAACCCTCAACTTGGCGGGGGTAACCGTACGTGTCACCGGCCGGCGACGAAATAGCCCGAGTGGGCTATTTCCGCATAGCGCGCGATCCGGACGAACGTCGCCCGCGCCGAAGCAGCTCCGCGCGGCCGTACGATTCACCCGGCCCACCCCACCGACGAGGAAGCCGAGCGATGGTGACGGCAGAGCGGAAGCACTGGCAGCACCTCTATGCCGAGATCGTCGCGACCGAGATCTGCTGTGGGTGCTCGGCGTGCATCGTCGCGTGCCCCCACCACGTCCTCGAGCTGCAGGACTTCGACCCCGTCCAGACGGACCTGAACTCGCCGTTCGACAACTGCGTCCACGGCCAGGAGGGCTGCTCGCTGTGCGCGATGGCGTGCCTGCGCCTCGACCCGAAGATCGACGTGATCGAGACGAACGTGCACGGCCGCAGGCGCGACGACGCGCAGCCGGAGGGGACCTACCGGTGGAAGACGCTGGCGCGTGCGACGTACGCGCCGATCCTCGAGCGCGGGCAGGACGGAGGCGCGGTGACGGCGCTGGTCTCGTGGGGGCTGGACACCGGGGAGCTGGACGGAGCCGCAGTCTCTTCGCCCTCCGAGGACGTCCCCTGGCTCGACGAGCCGGCGATCGTGACGAGCCGCGAGGAGCTGCTCGCCAAGGCGGGGTCCCGCTACACGTACTGCGCGACGCCGCTCGCGCTGAAGAAGGCCGCCGAGATGAAGCTGAAGAACATCGCGCTCGTCGGCGTCTCTTGCGAGTCGACGGCGGTGCGGAGCCTGGCCGCCGAGGGGATCAAGCGGTGGACGCGCCGGGTGGGCCTCGTGTTCGGGCTCATGTGCTGCGAGACGTTCGACTACGACGCGTTCATGGTCGGCAAGGTCAAGCACGACATGGGCATCCCGCTGGAGGACGTGAAGAAGGTCAACGTCAAGGGGAAGGTCATCCTCACGCTCCAGGACGGGCGCGACGTCGACATCCCGCTGAAGCACGCCCGCCCGTTCGCGAACGAGTGGTGCCACCATTGCCCGGATTTCGCCGCGGAGCACGCGGACCTGTCGTGCGGGGGCCTCGGGATGGAGGGCTGGACGATGATCCTCGTGCGCTCCGAGAAGGGCGAGGACTACCTGCGGCGCGCGGTCGAGGCCGGGGTCGTGGAGCTACGGGACGCGGAGGAGGAGCCGAAGGCCCTGGAGGTCATGGACCGCCTGGCGCGCAAACAACGGGCCCGGGTAAAGCCCGACGACCCCCACGCCCAAGCCGCCTACGCAACCGAACAAGCCCTCCAAGCCGCGCGGGAAGCCGAAGCAGCAGAGGCCACCTAGCCGGTACGTTCGCGCCCGGCGCCGAAGGCGACGAAGTCAAGAGGCGAGGAACCCGCACAGGACGGCGCCGCTAGCGGCGCCGTTAGAACAAACGTCGGCCGGCGCTCCCAATCGGCGGGCTAGGTAGTGAAGTGACGCACTATCGGGCTCTGCTGGAAGAGCTTCCGGAACTCCGCCAGGGCCCTCCTGTAGTCGTCGCTGTCCACCGCCGCGTCGATCGCGTCCTTCGAGTCCCAGCGCGAGATCGCACACAGCTCCACCAGGTCCCCGGAGTGCTCGTCGACGCCCACCAGCAGCTCGATCCCGTGGCAGCCGGGGAACGCGTCGAACGCGGGCGCGACGTCGGCGCGGAAGAGCTCCGTCGCGCGCCCCACGTCGCCGGGATCGACCGTCGTGTCGAACAGCCGAATGATCACAGCGCCCATCCTTCCTTCAAACGTTCCACGCCCCCCGGTTGAACATCCCGGCCAGCTGCGGGTTCAGCTTCAGCCGCCGCTCGGCCTTCGCGTACGTCGCCGCGACCGTCTCGCCCAGCCCCGGATATCGCTGCACGATCCGCACCTTCTCGTCGTCGATCTCGATCACGTTGTAGGAGGGCCGCGTGTACCCGCGCACGCGGTGGCTCGACGCGGTTCCGGAGTTCACGAGCAGCATCTCGCCGAACTGCCACACGTTCGGGACGTGCTTGTGCCCGGCGAGGACCAGGCTGACGTCGAGCTCGGTGAGGAGCGCGAGGACGTCGCCGGCGTCCCAGACGATGTTCCGCTCCCGGCCGGTCCCAGGGACCGAGACGAGGTGGTGATGAAGGATGAAGATCCGGTAGTCGTCCGGCCACTCGTACGCGGCGCGGATCCAGTCGTAGCGGATGTGGCCGACCTCGCCCTCGGCTAGGTCGGGCTTGGACGAGTTCACCGCGACGACCGTCGCCCATCGCTGCGGCTCACGCCCGTCCGGCGATGTCATGGGAAGCCTCACCACCCGGTCGGACTTCCCGAACGCGTCGCGGAAGTGCAGGAACCCGACGTTCATGAGGTCGTGGTTGCCGGGGATGACGATCATCTCGAGATGCGAGAGCCGGTCGAGGTAACGCTTCGCCTGGCGGAACTGCGGCCCGTATCCCTCCGACGTCAGGTCACCGACGACGGCGACGAGGTTCGGCTTCAGCTCGCTGATCTCGTCGATCGCGTGGTCGAGGAGGTCGCCGTCGAACATCGGATGCCCACAGTGCATGTCGGAGATCTGGGCGATCGTCAGATGATGTCCCTTCACGAGGGTCCGTATGATAGGCGGCGCCCGCGGCCGGAGATGCCGGTGCAGGCTCTGGTGAAGTCACTTCGTCCGGCGGATCGGGGGGCCGTGGAGCCGATCTACGTGATGACCAAGGCGTGGCTGAAGCCGTTGCTCGCGGCTTGGTTCCGGTGGCGCGTGTCCGGTGCGGAGAACATCCCGCGTGAGGGCGCCGCGATCCTCGCCGTCAACCACATCTCGTTCATGGACCCGTTCGCCGCGGCCTACGTCGTCGACAGTCGCAAGCGCCGCCCCCGCTTCCTAGCCAAGTCCGAGCTCTTCCAGGACCGGCGCATCGGCTGGTTGCTGCGCGGGCTGGGGCAGATCGAGGTCCGGCGCGGTACTGCAAGTGCCCCGATGGCGCTGGACCACGCTCTCGAAGCGCTGCGCCGCGGCGAGATCGTCGTCGTGTTCCCCGAGGGCACGATCACGGACGAACCGGACCTGAGCCCGATGGCGGCGAAGACGGGGGCCGCGCGGCTCGCGCTCCAGTCGGGGGCTCCGTTGCTCCCGTGCGCGGTCTGGGGGACACAGAACGTCTGGCCGAAGGGTTATGCGAAGAACTGGCGGCCGCGCCAGGAGATCTTCGCCGCGGTCGGGACACCGCTCGACGTGCACGGGGACCCCACGTCGCCGGACACTTGGGCCGAGACGGGGGAGAAGCTGATGAGCTCGATCGGTCACCTGCTGGAGGGGCTTCGTCCGCAGCTCCCGGACCGCCGCAGGCCGAAGCGGGCCGCCGCGTGAAGATCGCCTTCATCGGCGCCGGCTCGTGGGGCACCGCGACCGCGTCGCTCGTCTCAGCCAAGGGCACGTACGACACCGTCCTCTGGGCGCGCCGCTCGGAGCTCGCCGAGACGATCAACGTGTACCACGAGAACCCCGAGTACCTCCCGGACGCGCCGCTCCCCGAGAGCCTGCGCGCGACCAACGACCTGGAAGAGGCGGTGACGGGGGCCGAGGTCGTCGTGATGGCCGTTCCGTCGCACGGGTTCCGTGCGGTGTTGAAGGACGTCGCGTCGGTGGCGGACCGCTCCGCCTGCTACGTGAGCCTCACGAAGGGCCTCGAGGTGGACAACCGCAAGCGGATGTCCGAGGTGCTGATGGAGGAGGTCGAGGGGATCGGCGACTCCTGCATCTCGGTCCTCACCGGGCCGAACCTCGCGAAGGAGATCGTGCGCGGCTACCCCGCGGCATCCACGATCGCGTGCCGAGACGAGGGTGTGGCCACGGGCCTGCAGGAGGTATTCCAGTCCCTGCGGTTCCGCTGCTACCGCAACACCGACCTCGTCGGCTGCGAGCTCGGCGGCGCGCTGAAGAACGTGATCGCGATCGCGGCCGGGATGGCGGACGGGCTCGGCTTCGGCGACAACACGAAGGCGACGGTGATGACGCGCGGCCTCGCGGAGATGGCGCGCTTCGGCGTGAAGTTCGGCGCCCACCCGCTGACGATGCTCGGCCTCGCCGGGGTCGGCGACCTCATGGCCACCTGCGCGAGCCCGCAGTCGCGCAACCATTTCGTCGGCATCGAGCTCGGGAAGGGCCGCAAGATCGACGAGATCATCGGTTCGATGAACATGGTCGCCGAGGGCGTGAAGAGCTGTAAGCCGATCTTCGAGCTCGGCCAGGCCGCCGGCGTGTGGATGCCGATCACCGAGAACGTCGTGCGCATCTGCCACGAGGGCGCGAGCGTCGACGAGCTGGTGGACGACCTGCTGAGCCGCGAGATCAGGAGCGAGTTCGAGGGAGTCGAGGACTACCTCAACATCATCCCCTAGGCGATTGAGTCGAGGGCCTGCGCGAGGTCTCCGACGATGTCCTCCGGATCCTCGAGCCCCACCGACAAGCGGCAGAAGCCCTCGTCCATCCCCACCGCCCGCAGCTCCTCTGCGCTCAGTTGCGTGTGCGTGATGCTCGCCGCGTGGACCACCAGCGAGTGGATGCCTCCGAGCGACGCCGCGGGCATCACGACGTCGAGCGCCTCCTGGAAGCGGCCCGCGCGCTCGCGGCCCCCGGCGACAACGAAGCCGATCGTCCCTCCACCGCGGCCCCCGAGCAGCGCACGGCACAGCGAGTGCGACGGGTCGTCCGGCAGCGCGGGGTAGTCCACCCTCTCGATCGCATCGTGCGCGGTCAGCATCTCGGCCGCGGCGAGCGCGGAGGCAGACGAGCGCTCGACGCGCAGGGGCAGCGTCGCCATGCCCCTGAGCGCCAGCCACGCGTTGAAGGGGGCGAGCGTCGGCCCGGTGTCGCGCGCGACCTCGCGCAGGCGGTCGACCGTCGCGGGATCCCCGCAGGCGATCCCTCCGACGAGGTCGTGGTGCCCGCCGAGGAACTTCGTCGCCGAGTGGACGACGAGCGTCGCGCCGTGCTCGACCGGCCGGCACAGCGCCGGGCTCGCGAACGTGTTGTCGACGACGAGCGGGACGCCCGCGCCGCGCGCCGCGCGCCCGAGCGCGGGGAGGTCCGCGACGACGATGCGGGGATTGCCGATCGTCTCGCAGTACAGCATCGCGGCCCCCGGCAGCGCGGCCTCGATCCCTGCGAGGTCGTCGACGTCGAAGAAGTCGACGGTGATGCCGAAGTCCGCCACGCGGGAGCTCAGCAGGGAGTAAGCGCCTCCGTACAGCTGCCGCGCGGCGACGATCCTGTCGCCCGGCCGGCACAGGGCCATGAACGTGCACCAGATCGCGGCCATCCCGCTCGAGAACGCCTCGGCGTCCTCCGCGCCCTCGAGGTCCGCGACCGCGGCCTCGAACGCGTCCACGGTCGGGTTCGCCCAGCGCGTGTAGACGTAGCCGGCGCCCACGCGCTCCGCCGACGCCTTCGCGAACGCATCCGTGTCCTCGAACGCGTACGTCGACGAGAGGTCCAGCGGGGGCGCGAGCGGATCGCCGTCTTGCTCGGGGAGCGGCGGACGATGGATCGCGCGGGTAGCGAACCCGCGCCGGGAACGTTCGGTGGAGCCGCTCATGCGGCCGGGATCGTCAGAGGTGGACGACGGGGCACGTGAGCGTACGCGTGATGCCCTCGACTGCCTGGATCTTCGCCACGACGAGCTTGCCGAGGTCGTCGACGTTCCCGGCACTCGCCCGAACGATGACGTCGTAGGGCCCCGTCACGTCCTCGGCCGCGTCGACGCCCTCGATGTCGCGCACCTCGCGCGCCACCTGGGCGGCCTTGCCGACTTCGGTCTGGATGAGGATGTAAGCCTGGACGGCGGGCACGTCGCTCCTTCCGTTTAACGATCGATTACCTGGTTCGAATGCTCGGGGAGTCTAGCAGGGCCACCCCTGCGGCCTTCCGGTAGGCTCGCCCCTTCACCTCCCACTTCTTCGAAGGAGCTTCTTCATGTCATCGGCGTCTCTCGCGGGGATCGACCGCCCCGGCACCGTCCACCCGAATCCCAGCGCGCCCGCGCTGGTAGAGATGGCCGTAGCCCGCGGAGAGGGGACGCTCGCGCAGTCCGGCGCACTGGTGACGACGACGGGCGACCGCACTGGCCGCTCGCCGAAGGACCGGTTCTTCGTCTCGCATGGCCCTTCCAAGGACAAGATCGAGTGGGGGCCGGTGAACCAGCCCGTCGAGCGCCAGGTCTTCGACGCGCTGCACGAGAAGGTCAGGGCGCACATGGAGGGCCGCGACCTGTTCGTGATCGACGGCTACGTCGGCGCGGATCCCGACCATTCGATCCGCCTGCGCGTGATAGCAGAGTTCGCGTGGCACGCGCTGTTCGCGAAGCAGCTGTTCCGGCGCCCGGAGCTCTCGGAGCTCGAGGGGTTCGAGCCCGAGTTCGTCGTGCTGTCGGCCCCCTCGTTCGACGCGGTCCCCGACCGCGACGGGACGAACTCGAACGCGTTCATCGGCGTCGACCTCGAGCGCAAGCAGGTGCTGATCTGCGGCACCCACTACGCGGGCGAGATCAAGAAGTCGATCTTCACGTCTGCGAACTACCTGCTCCCCGAGGCCGGGGTGCTGCCGATGCACTGCTCGGCGAACCTCGGACGCGAGGGCGACGTCGCGTTGTTCTTCGGCTTGTCCGGGACCGGGAAGACCACTTTGTCGGCGGACCCGGAGCGCCGGCTGATCGGCGACGACGAGCACGGCTGGTCGGACAACGGCGTCTTCAACTTCGAGGGCGGCTGCTACGCGAAGTGCATCCGGCTGTCCAAGAAGAACGAGCCGCAGATCTGGGAGGCGATCAGGTTCGGCTCGGTCGTCGAGAACGTCGTCGTCGACCAGGCCACCCGCGCGGTTGACTACGACGACGCGTCGATCACCGAGAACACGCGCGTCGCCTACCCCCTCGAGTTCATCCCCGGCTTCGTGCCCGAGGGCCGCGCGGGACACGCGGAGACGATCGTGTTCCTGACGGCGGACGCGTTCGGCGTGCTGCCCCCGATCTCGAAGCTGTCGCCCGATGCGGCGATGTACCACTTCCTCTCGGGCTTCACCGCGAAGCTCGCCGGCACCGAGGCCGGGCTCGGCACCGAGCCCGAGGCGACGTTCTCGACGTGCTTCGGAGCGCCGTTCCTCCCGCTCCGGCCGAGCGTCTACGCGGGCATGCTCGGCGAGCGCATCCAGCGGCACGGCGCCCGCGTCTTCCTGGTCAACACGGGTTGGACCGGCGGCCCGTTCGGCACCGGCGAGCGGATGAGCCTTCCTGCGACGCGGGCGATGGTGAGTGCCGCGACGTCCGGCGACCTCGACGCGATCGACACGCGGACGCACCCGATCTTCAACCTCGAGGTCCCCGTCACGTGCCCCGGCGTGCCCGACGACGTGCTGGACCCGCAGTCGACGTGGGACGACCCCGAGGCCTACGAGGAGAAGGCGCGCGAGCTCGCGCAGATGTTCGTGAAGAACTTCGAGCGGTTCGTGGACTCGGTCCCGGCGGAGGTCGTGAAGGCCGGGCCGAGGGCGGACTAACTCTCGATCTCGAAGAAGATCCGGACCTCGGTGTGGTACTCGGCGATCACACCGTCCTCTACGACTGCGCTCGTCGACACCACGTCGAGCTTGCTGATCCGCCTGATCGTGCGTGACGCCTCCGCGAGCGCGGCGCGTGCCGCGTCTCCCCAGCTCTCGGCGGACACGCCCGTCAGCTCGATCGTGTTCAGTACCGCCACGTCGCCGCCTTTCGCCGCCGGCCATGACTAGGGACGCCCGTACCGTATCCGAGCTTGGCGAGGCCGGGCTGATCGCGCTCGTGACGTCGTACCTCCCGGAGGCGCCGCCGGGCGAGCTGTGGACCGGGGACGACGCGGCGGTGATCGCGCCGGCGGAGGGCCGCGCGCTGCTGACCACCGACACGATGGTCGAGGGCGTCGACTTCGACCTCTCGTACTGCGACGGCTACGACATCGGCTGGAAGGCCGTCGCGGTGAACGTCTCCGACGTCGCCGCTATGGGAGGGCGCCCTACGCACGGCGTCGCGACCCTCGCCCTTCCGCCGGCCACCGAGGTGACGCTGGTCGAGGGCCTCGCGCGCGGGATGACGGACGCCGCGGGCGAGTGGGGCTTGGCGCTCGTTGGCGGAGACGTCAGCTCGGCCCCCGTCCTCGTCGCCGGGCTCACCGTCCTCGGCGTCGCGCCGATGCCCGTAACGCGCGCCGGCGCGAGGCCCGGAGACGCCGTCTGCGTCACCGGCGCGATCGGCGGTTCGTGGGGGGGCCTCGAGCTGCTCCGGCGGGGGCTCGGCGACAGGGCTCCCGCTCTCATAACCCGTCATCTGCGTCCCCGGGCGCGGCCGGACGAGGGACGCGAGCTGGCGCGCCACGGCGCCACCGCGATGATCGATGTCTCCGACGGCTTCGCGATCGACCTCGTCAGGTTGATGAAGGCGTCGGGGACGGGCTGCCGCGTCGACCCGGAGGCGGTGCCGCTGGATCCGGGCCTGCGGGTGCTTCCCGAGCTAGATGTGGCTCGCGCTGAGGACCTCCTCATGGGTGCGATCCTGGGGGGCGAGGACTTCGAGCTGCTCGCCACGGCGCGGCCGGAGGACCTCCCGCCGGGGCTCGTCACCGTCGTCGGAGAGGTCACGGGCGACGGGATGCTGCGGCTCGGCGACGACGACCTGGAAGAGGTGGGGAGGCGAGGATGGGATCACCTGCGCGGCCGGTGACGGGATTGCCGCGCGCGCTCACGATCGCGGGGTCGGATTCCGGCGGTGGGGCCGGGATACAGGCGGACCTCAAGACGTTCTTCGCCCTCGGCTGCCACGGCATGAGCGCGATCACCGCGCTCACCGCGCAGAACACGGTCGCGGTGACGGGCGTCCACGAGGTCGACCCACGCTTCGTCGTCGAGCAGGTGGAGGCGGTCGCGACCGACATCGGCGTGGACGCGGCGAAGACCGGCATGCTCGCGTCGGCCCCGCTGGTCGAGGCGGTGGCGAAGGCGGTGGAGGCGTTCGAGATCCGGCGGCTCGTCGTCGACCCGGTCTCGGTGTCGAAGCACGGCGACCGGCTGCTCGCCGAGGACGCGGTGGAGGCGGTCCGCACGTCGCTGCTCTCGCTCGCCGAGGTCGTGACGCCGAACCTGCACGAGGCCGCGTCGCTTGCGGGCGCGGACGAGATCACGACGATCGAAGAGATGAAGGAGGCGGCGCGGGCAATCCACGCGCTCGGCCCCCGCACCGTGCTCGTCAAGGGCGGGCACCTCGAGGGCCGCGGCCCCGGGGGCGACGACGCCAGCGTCGACCTCTTCTTCGACGGCTCCGAGTTCCTCGAGCTGAGGGGCGTGCGTTTCGACACGCGCGACACCCACGGGACCGGCTGCGCGCTCTCGGCCGCGATCGCCGCTCGTCTCGCGCACGGAGACACCACCGTCGACGCGCTGCACGAGGCGAAGCGGTTCATCTCGGGCGCGATCGAGCGCTCGCTGCGCATCGGGAAGGGCTACGGACCCGTCAACCCGGGCTGGGAGCTGTTCCCCTAGGAAGCGGGGGAGAGCGCCTGGGCCTCCGTCGCGAGCCCGGCCCGGTCGAGCTCCTCGAAGCGCGCCCGCAGGTCGAAGTAGGCGACGGTCGCGGCCGCGGCGGTGAACAGCCACACTACGCCGCTCGTCACCACCTCCACGAGCAGCGCGGGCAGGAACACCTCGGCCCGGTCGAAGTCCGCGCCCGCCTGCGGCAGCGCCGCCACGCCCCGGACCACGAGCTGTAGCAGCGCGGCCCCCAGCGCGAGCAGCAGGAGCGCAGACAGCACCCGGCCCCACTGCCCCGACAAGAGGTTCATCGTGCGCGTCATCGCGTCGCGGAAGTCCTTGCGTTCCCACGCGATCGCGTGGACGAGGATCGGGGGGCCGAGCACCGCCGGCAGCACGACGATGCGAACGATCCCGCCGAAGAACAGCAACAGCGCGAGGACCGGTATCGCTACGTACAGCCCGCCGACGGCGACCGCCCCGAGCCGCGCCCGCACGTTGCGCCAGCCCGTGCTCGATCCGACACGGAGCCCGCCGAGCTCACCGGCGAAGACCGGCGTTGCGATCGCGACGAGGATGCTGCCGACCACGGGAGCGATCACGACCGTCGCCGCGAGCAGGAAGGCCGCGGCCCCCACGCTGTCGTCGTCCGCCGCGACGCCCCCGACCGCGACGCCGACGAGGAACTGCAGCAGCCTCAGCAGCGCGACCCCGCCTACGAACACGAAGACGAGCCGGACGAACGTCGAGCGGAAGAGCCTCCAGGTCCACCGGACGTAGCCGCCGATCCGCAGCGGCGCCGGGAACGGCTGGGCGGAGGAGGGAAGCGACGTAGAGGGCTCTGCGTCCTCCAACGGGTCAGCGCACCCGGCGCTTCGCGATGAGGCCCACGATCAACAGCCCCGCGAGCGCGGCGGCACCCACCGCGAGCTTCTTGCCTACTTCGCCGGCCTCTACCTTGGCGCGGTCGACGAGCTCGTCGACCTTGCGCGCGAGGTCCTCGCGCGTCGCCTCGATCTCGCCCATTGTCTGGCGGGCGTCCTTGCCCATTGGTGGTCTCCTCTGCCGTCCGTTCGTGGCTATCGCTTGCCCAAGGACTTGACCATCTCGACGTCGTCCTTGAGCGTCTGCTTCGTCATGTCGGCCGAGATCGGCGCGGTCAGCTTCTTCTTCGCGACGAGCCCTGCCAGGACCGCGAAGAGGATCAGGACGCCTGCCGTCGCGAGGTCGGCGAGCCACGTCACCAGGATCTCGTCGAACCCGTCGCGGATCGCCAGCAGGAGGAAGATCAACGCGAAGAAGGCGAAGACGCCGGCGACCGCGATCACGACCGCGCCCTTGACCTTCGTCGCGACCGACTGGCCGACCTCCTGCTTCACGAGCTCGACCTCTTTGCGGATCAGCGTCGAGAGGTCCTCCGTGACCTCCTTCATCAGCTGTCCCGCGGACTTCTCGGTACCCGCGCCGTTGCCGCGGTAGAGATCCTGCGCCCTCGGTGGTTCGGCCACTGTCCCCTCCTATCCTGTCGTGAGCGATTGTCGCGTCACTCGGCGCTCCGCGAGGACGGCGTTGACCTCAGCGGCCAGGAGCGTGATCTGGGCGAGGAGGTAGCTCGCCACCAGCAGCCCTGCGGCGGTGGCGAAGGCCCCGAACGTAGCCGACCTGGCGGCGGCGCCGCGGTCGAGGTACAGGGTGCCGAACCACTTCAGCAGCTCGAACACCACTCCCGCGATCAACGCGCCCGGCAGGACCTCGGCCCAGCTCCTGCGGAAGTGCGGCAGGAACTTGAAGGCCGTCAGGAAGATCGCGAGGTTGAGGCCGAACCCCACGCCGAACCCGACCACCTCGGCGCCGAACCCCGGGACGACGCGTGCCCACCCGGCGATCACGAGGGAGCCGAGCACCGTCGCCGCGAAGATCGCGAGCCACTTCAGGGCGTCGAGGCGTTTCACGAGGAAGTTGCCCTCTTCCTCCACACGGTGGATCTTGTTGAGGGCGTGCCCCAGCGCGACGATCGCGCCGCTCCCGGAGTAGAGGGCGAGGACGATGCTGAGCAGCGCGAGCCGCCCGGCCGCCCCCTCGATCGTCTCCAGGGTGTCCTCGGTGATGAGGTCGCTCACGAGCGGGAAGCTGTCGAAGCCCTTCTCGAGAAGGTCCTCTCGCACCTCGGGGAAGACGTCCGTCACGAACCCGAGCACCGCGGTCGCGAACATCAGCAACGGGAACATCGAGAAGAAGACGTAGTACGTGAGCGCGGCCGCGTAGAAGCCGCCATCGTCCTCGGAGAAGCGCTTGAAGGTCCTGACCGCGATGTCGACCACGCCGTAGGACGCCCGCGCGGTCTCGACGCGGCGCTTCGCTTCGGCGGGGATCTGCTTCAGGTCGGGCACCGCGCGGGGATTACCCAGGCGCGGCTGGGACGAACCGAGGAAGGACGTAGGGGCGGCGAGAGCGCGGCGCTAGCCGGCGCGGGTGACCTTGTTGGCCTTCAGGCACTTCGTGCAGACGGCCACGCGCTTCGGGGCGCCCCCCACGAGCACGCGCATCTTCTGCACGTTCGGGTTCCAGCGCCGGCGCGTCCGCCTGTGGGAGTGGGAGATGTTGTTCCCGAACCCCGGCGTCTTGCCACAGATGTCACAAACGGAAGCCATAGGCCGCAGAGGTTACCAAATCCGGGGCGGAGCCCGGTCTAACCTCGGACGATGAGCCAGACCGTCCGAGCCCGCCCGAAGGGCCTCGAGCTGTACGCGTCCCGCCGCTCGGCCGTCCCGCTCCCCGTGACGGGCAAGAGGGCGCAGGCGCTGGAGAAGCTCGGCATCCGCTCGGTGCAGGACCTCCTCCAGCACTACCCGCGCTATCACGTCGACCGCACGAACCTCCGGACGATCGCCGACCTGAAGCGCCTCGCGGCGGAGGGGCACGACGGCGAGGTCCAGGTCCACGCGACGGTCAAGAAGATCGCTCCGCCGTTCCGGACGCGGTCGGGCAAGCGGATGATCAAGGGCCAGATCGCCGACGAGACCGGGTCGATCGACGTGACGTGGTTCAACCAGGAGTGGGTGACGCGGGCGCTGACGCCCGGGACCGTCGCCTTCTTCTACGGCAAGCTCGGGCTCTTCCGGGGGCGCCTCCAGATGAGCGCGCCGCGGTTCGAGAGGGTGCGCACGGGGGCCGAGCCGTTCAACGTCGGGCGCATCATCCCGATCTATCCCGCGACCGCCGACCTCACGAGCGACCAGCTCCGCAAGCTGATGTGGGAGGCACTCCATCAGCACGGCCAGATCCTCGACCCCCTGCCGGAGCCGCTGTTCCGGTCACTCAAGCTCATGAGCCGCTCCGACGCCGTGAGGCTCATCCACTTCCCCGACACGAAGGACGACGTGCTCCGCGCCCGCCGGAGGATCGTCTTCGACGAGGTCTTCACGCTGCAGCTCGGCCTCGTCTACCGCAAGCGCAAGCTCGAGCGCACGGTGCGCGGCATCGCGCACGCGGCCCCCGGGCCGGACTCGCTCGCGGAGACGTTCGTCGCCGAGCTCCCGTTCGACCTGACGGGGGCGCAGCGGCGCGCGTGCGAGGACGTGGCCCGCGACATGGGCAAGGCGCACCCGATGCACCGCCTGGTCGAGGGCGAGGTCGGGTCCGGCAAGACCGTCGTCGCGCTGTACGCGTGCCTCGTCGCGATCGAAGGCGGCTACCAGGCCGCGTTCATGGCGCCGACGGAGGTCCTTGCCGAGCAGCACCACCTGACGGTGGGGGAGCTGCTGGACCGCGCGTTCGGGGGGGCCGAGCGTGCCAACTTGTTCGCCGGTGTGTCGCGCCGTCCCGTCGTGCGGCTGCTGACCGGCTCGACCCCCGCGGCGCAGCGCCGCACGATCCTCGCGGAGGTCGCGGCCGGGGAGGTCGACCTCCTGCTGGGGACGCACGCGCTGATCCAGGAGGCCGTGGAGTTCCGCCGCCTGGGCGTCGCGGTCGTCGACGAGCAGCACCGGTTCGGCGTCCACCAGCGCAAGACCCTGCGCGAGAAGGGATCGGACGGCGAGCCCGACATCCTCGTGATGACCGCGACGCCGATCCCGCGCACGCTCGCGGTCACGATCTACGGAGACCTGGACGTGTCCATCCTCGACGAGCTTCCGAAAGGCCGGAAGCCGATAGAGACGCGTCTGTCGGTGGGCGACGAGGGACGCCGCGAAGCGTACGACCTCATCCGCAGCGAGGTCGGGAGCGGCCGACAGGCCTTCGTCGTCTACGCGCTGCGCGACGAGTCCGACAAAACCGAGCTGCGCAGTGCTAAGGCCGAGGCGGCCCGTCTCGCGAAGGAGGTATTCCCGGACCTGCGCGTCGGGCTCGTGCACGGCGACATGAAGCCTGCGGAGAAGGAGAACGCGATGGGCGACTTCCGCGACGGAGCGGTCGACGTGCTCGTCGCGACGACCGTGGTGGAGGTAGGCGTCGACGTCCCGAACGCGACCGTGATGTTGATCGAGGACGCCGATCGGTTCGGGCTCGCGCAGCTCCACCAGCTCCGCGGCCGGATCGGCCGCGGAGGCCACGCGTCCTACTGCCTCCTCGCTACGGACCTCGACCTGACACAAGCGGGGAAGGACCCCGCGATCACGCTAGCGGCAGAGCGGCTGCACTCGGTGGTCTCGACGGGCGACGGCTTCAAGCTCGCGCTCGTGGACCTCCGGCATCGTGGCGAGGGCCAGCTCTTCGGCGCACGGCAGTCCGGCATGCCCCAGCTCAAGCTCGCGCGCGTCCTCGAGCACCAGGACGTCGTCCAGCGCGCCCGGGACATCGCGGTCGCGATGCTCGACGAGGACCCCGAGCTGCGGGCGTACGAGAACGCCGAGCTCGCCCGCGAGATGCACGCCCGGTTCCCCGACCAGGCGCTGGACGTCGTGCACTCCGGGTAGAAGCCTGTTGGTGCCGTCGCCCTCGTTTGGTTAGGTTGTGGCCATGAGAGTCATCGCGGGCGAGGCGAAGGGCCGGCGTCTGAAGTCGCCCGGCCTCGGCACCCGGCCCATGACGGACCGGATGAAGGAGGCCGTGTTCTCCTCGCTCGGCGAGCTGAAGGGCCTGGTCGTGCTCGACCTCTACGCGGGCTCGGGATCGCTCGGGCTCGAGGCGCTGTCGCGGGGCGCCGCATCGGCGCGCTTCGTCGAGAGCGCCCGCGACGCGATCGTGAAGCTGGAAGAGAACATCGAGACGACGGGCCTCGGCTCGAAGGCGGAGGTCACGTGGGCCGACGTCACGTCTACGCTGCAGCTCGGCACCGACGACCGCGTCGACCTCGTGTTCGTCGACCCTCCGTACTCGATGCCGCTCGCGAACGTGCGCGCCGACCTCGAGGCCCTGGTGATGAACGGCTTCCTCTCCGACGAGGGCCGGATCGTCGTGCACCGGCCGGCGAAGGAAGGCCAGCTGAAGCCCCTGGGCCTCGCGCTCCTGTGGGAGCGGGAGTACGGGCAGTCGCGCATTCTCGTGTTCGGGCACGAGGAAGAGGACTCCTGATCCACCGGCCCGGAGCATGACCACCGCCCTGTGTCCCGGGTCGTTCGACCCGCCCACGAACGGGCACGTAGACGTCATCGAGCGGGCCGCACGCCACTTCGACACCGTAGTCGCCGCCGTCATCGTCAACCCGTCCAAGCACGCCCTGTTCGATGCGGACGAGCGGACGCGCCTGCTGACGGAGGTGCTCGGCCATCTCGACAACGTCGAGGTCGCGTCGTTCGACGGCCTCCTCGTCGACTTCGCGCGCGACCGCGGCGTGAACGTCGTCGTGAAGGGGCTGCGGGCGGTTTCCGACTACGAGTACGAGCTGCAGATGGCGCAGATGAACGCGGCGCTGTCGCCCGGCCTGGACACCCTCTTCGTCTCGGCGAAGCCCGAGTGGGCCTTTCTGTCGTCCAGCCTCGTCCGGGAGGTGGCCCGCTACGGCGGGTCGGTCGAGGGGCTGGTTCCGGCCCCCGTGGCGGCCGCCCTGAAGGAGAGATTCGGCGCCTGACCAGCCCCTGACGGGATGCCGACGTGGCATGCTGTAGGCGCCGAACAGACCAACCTTCAGACATGCAGCTGGAAAGGTAGCGACCTCAAATGGACCTTATCGAACGGATCGACGAGATGCAGGTGTTGATCGAGGAGGCCAAGTCCGTGCCGCTGTCCTCGTCCGCCGTGATCAACCGGGACGAGCTCCTGGAGATGCTCGCCCAGATGAAGGACGAGGTCCCCGACGAGGTCCGCCAGGCCCGCTGGATGACGAGGGACCGCGACGAGCTGCTGTCCCGGGCCCGCAAGGAGGCCGAGCGGATCGTCGCCGAGGCCCGCGAGCAGCGGGACCGCCTCCTGTCCCGGACCGAGATCGTCCACGCCGCCGAGCGCGAGGCCGAGCGGATCGTCGACGAGGCCAAGGAGCGGGGGATCAAGCTCCGGGTCGAGGCGGAGGACTACATCGACCAGAAGCTCGCCGCCTTCGAGATCCTGCTGAACAAGACGCTGGCGACGGTCGCGAAGGGCCGCGAGCAGCTCCGGGGGCAGCGGACGCCGCAGGTGATGAACGGCGCCCCCGAAGGCGGCTCGAACGAGGCCCCGTTCGACGCTGCGGAGCTGAGCCAACCCAGCATTTAGCTCTAACGGCGCCGCAAGCGGCGCCGTCCGATGGGAAAGTCCCAGCCGCGCGGCGTCGTCGCCTACGGCGACGGGCGGGCCTACCCCTCCATACCTGGAACAACCTGGGAAAACGGGTCGTTCTGATATCATCTCGGTCCCGGCGCGGGGCTCGCGCCGGCCACTTTCCACGCGGATATCAGGAGTCGCGCGCGTGCAGGGATTTACCTATTCGGTCATCGACATCCTCGGCCGCCCCGGTGAGTACCGGGACGTCCGGATCGCCGCGCCCCTTCCCGGTGCCGCCACCGCCCTCGCGCGGGTCGCGTCCTCCCCGGTCGAGGCGGCGCTGCGGGCAGAGAGCGTCGTCGAGGGAATCCTCGTGACGGGCAGTGCCCGTGCCGACGTCACGCTCGAGTGCTCCCGCTGTCTCACGGAGTTCCAGTCGGACATCACTGTGTCCGTCTGCGAGCTGTTCACCGGGCCCGGCCACGAGGGCGAAGAGGACTCCTACGAGGTCACCGGCACCGAGATCGACCTCGAGCCGATGCTGAGGGACGCGATCGTCCTCGACCTCCCCCTCAACCCGGTCTGCTCGCTTGATTGCAAGGGGTACTGCGCCGGCTGCGGCCAGAACCTGAACGCTAGCGGCCGCCTCGGCGGGCGCGCTGAGAACGAAGGGGAGTGCACCTGTGCCCCCGACGACGTCGATCCGCGGTGG
The DNA here is from genome assembly GCA_035942255.1 of Actinomycetota bacterium. Classification (GTDB taxonomy): domain Bacteria; phylum Actinomycetota; class CADDZG01; order CADDZG01; family WHSQ01; genus JALZEG01. Next base: position 32,270 of record DASZDG010000022.1, read on the forward strand.
GCGGGGCTCGAGGCCCTGCGCACGAAGCTGGATCAGTAGAGGAGGAACGATGGCGGTACCCAAGAGGCGCAAGACCAGGTCGAAGATGAGGATGCGGCGCGCCCATTGGAAGACGGAGGCGCCGACCTACGCGTCGTGCCCCCAATGCCGCCAGCCGAAGCTGCCCCACCGCGTCTGCCCGAACTGCGGCCACTACGCAGGGCGGCAGGCCGTCGAGACGGAGTAGAGCGGCGATAGGCCTCGCGGCTCTGGGCGTCCCCGAGGGGGGCGGGCCCCGCTACGACCTCGCGCTGACCCACCGTTCGTACGCGTTCGAACAGAGCGCGGCGCAGCACAACGAACGCCTGGAGTTCCTCGGCGACGCGATCCTCGGCGCGGTCGTCACCGACCTGATCTTCGACCGCTATCCCGACCTCTCGGAGGGCGCGATGGCGCCGTTGCGCGCGTCCGTGGTCAACACGCACTCGCTGGCGGACATAGCTCGCAAGCTCGACCTCGGACGGCACATCAAGCTCGGCAAGGGCGAGGAGATGGGCGGCGGGCGCGACAAGGCGTCGCTGCTCGCGGACGCGCTCGAGGCGGTGATCGGCGCCGTCTACCTCGAGCGGGGGCTGGACGCCGTCAAGGAGGCGATCGTGCCGATCTTCGAAGAGCGGATCGCGGCCGCGGTGGCCGCGGGGACGCGCTTCGACCCGAAGGCGGCGCTGCAGGAGCGTGCGGTCGCCGACGGGCACTCTCTCCCCTCGTACCGCGTCACGGGCTCGGGGCCCGACCACGACAAGCGCTTCGAGGCCGACGTGTTCGTCGCCGGGCGCCTGCTCGGGACCGGCGGGGGACGCAGCAAGAAGGAGGCGGAGCAGGATGCCGCCCGCCGGGCGCTGTCCGCCATCGAGGCGGGAACGCTGGAAGGAGGTGCTTCGGATGCCCGAGCTTCCTGAGATCGAGGTCCTCCGCCGCGACCTCGAGAAGGAGATCGTCGGCCGCCGGATCAAGGACGTGGAGGTCCGGCCGGGGACCAACGCGATGAAGGTCATCTCGCGTCACGGGCGCCGCAAGGACTTCCAGGACCTGTTGCTGGGGGCGAAGGTCGAGCGCATCGACCGGCGCGGGCGCGCTCTGCTGCTCGAGCTCGACAACGCGCGGACGCTCGTGTTCGAGCTCGGGCGCGCCGGACAGCTGTTGAAGACCAGCGCGTCGGACGAGGTCGCCACGCACACGCACATCGTGATCGCGTTCACGATCGGAGGGCACCTGCGTTTCTCGGACCCGTCGAAGGAGGGTGAGGTCTACGTCGCGCCGAACGACGAGGTCGCGGAGCTCACCGACACCGGCGGCGCGATCGACCCGCTCGAGCAGCCGCTCGCGTGGCACCACTTCTCGTCGTTGCTCGAGGAGCGCAAGACGGGGCTGAAGGAGCTCCTGATGGACGACAGCTTCATCGTCGGCCTCGGCGACATCTACTCCGACGAGATCCTGTTCGCGTCGGGGCTGCGCTACGACCACCCGTCGAACAAGCTGTCGTCGCAGGACGTGCGCCGCCTGTACCGGGCGCTGATGGAGATCCTCCAGGACGCGGTGAAGGCGCGGGGGACCTCGTGGGGGGACTCGCCGTTCACGGACCTGCAGGGGGATCCGGGGCAGTACCAGCTCGAGCTGAAGGTCTACGACCGCGAGGGCGAGTTCTGCCGCCGGTGTCGCAACGACGTCGTCAAGGAGCGGTACGGCGACTCGTACACGTATTTCTGTCCGCAATGTCAGTCGTGAGCAGGAGGAACCGAAGTGGAAGATAGGACTCGCGTCCACGTGTTCGTGTCCGGGGACGTGCAGGGCGTGAACTTCCGGCAGGCGATCGCGGACAAGGCGAACGAACAGGGTGTGACCGGCTGGGTCCGCAACCTCAACGACGGGCGTGTCGAGGCCGTGCTCGAGGGGCCGCGCGACGAGGTCTACCGGGTCGTGGGGCTGTGCCGGGCGGGGCCCAAGGGGGCCCGGGTGCAGGGCGTGCAGGTCGACCGGGAGCCCCCGAAAAATGAGAAGACGTTCAAGATCAAGTGAGTCCTTCGCTCCTGTGGCGGCCCTCCGGCGGCGGCGCCGCTCCGCTCAGGCGCAACCTTTAAGCCTTCGCTCCGGGACACCGCCGCCTCCGGGCTGCCTAGCGTCGGATCAATAGAAGGCTCTTGCTGCGCGGCCGCACGCCGCTCTGGCCGTTGGGCACGCCGAGGTCTCCGGACGACTGGTGCATGTGGTGCACGCACCAGTTGCACCACATGCGCCAGTTGCAGCCGGGGGTCTGCGGGCACAGGTTGGAGCCCCCGGGCCGCGCCTTAGACCGGCAAGAAAGCCGGTTCGGGCCTGGCGCCCGCTGCTAGGTTGAGCGGCATGTTCGTCAAGGCTTTGCGGCTGTCCGGGTTCAAGTCATTCGCCAATCCCACCGTGCTCGAGTTCGAGCGCGGCGTGAACGTCATCGTCGGCCCCAACGGGTCCGGCAAGTCCAACATCGCCGACGCCCTGACCTGGGTCCTCGGATCCCAGGCCCCCACGACCCTGCGCGGCGCCTCGATGGAGGACGTGATCTTCGCCGGTTCGGCCGGGCGCCCCCGCCTCGGCATCGCCGAGGTCGCGCTCACGCTCGACAACGCGTCGGGCGTGCTGCCGCTGGACCTCTCGGAGGTCACGATCAGCCGCTCCACCGACCGCAGCGGCGCGTCCGAGTACCGGATCAACGGCGCTCCCTGCCGCCTGCTCGACGTGGCCGAGCTCCTGTCGGACACCGGCATCGGCCGGAGCATCCACACGGTCGTGGGGCAGGGTCAGCTGGACGCCGTGTTGCAGGCCCGGCCCGAGGACCGCCGCTCGTTCATCGAGGAGGCCGGCCAGATCGGCAAGTACCGCCGCCGCAAGGACCGGGCGCTGAAGAAGCTCGAACGGGTCGAGGACAACCTCACGCGGCTCAACGACGTGCTGACGGAGCTGAGGCGGTCGATCCGGCCGCTGAAGCGGCAGGCGTCCGTGGCCGCGATGCACTCCGAGCTGGTGGCCGAGCACGTCGGGCTCCGGCAGCGGCTGGCCGCGACCGAGCTCGCCCGGCTCGCCGGCGAAGAGGCCGGCCTCGACCTGACCTCGGAGGTCCGCCGGGCCGAGCTCCTGGGCGAAGAGCTCGAGGGCGTGCGGGCGCGGCTCGAGTCTGCGGCGTCGCAGCGCGCGGAGCTCGCTGAGGCCGCCGACGAGGCCCGTTCGATCGCGCACCGGATCCACCGCTCGTCCGACCGGCTGCGGGCGCTCGGTCGGCTGGCGAGCGAGCGGGCCGAGACGATCGCCGCCCGGCTCGCCGCCGAGACCGAGGAGGGCTACCGCGAGCGGATCCGTCTGCTCCAGGGCGAGCGGTCGCGCTGGGGGGCCGAGACCGAGGCCCTGGCGGCCGCTGCTGCGGAGGCCCGTGAGCGTGCCGTCGCTGCCGGGGCGCAGGCGGCCGAGGCCGCCGAGGCGGCCGCGGGCGAAGAGACGATCCTCAGCGCCGCGCGCTCGGAGGAGACCGCCGCTACGCAGGCGCTCGTACGGGCCGAGGGCAGCGAGGCCGCGGGCCGCGCCACGCTCGGGTCGATCCAGGCCCGCGTGAAAGCCGTCGAGGAGAGGCGCGAGGTCGCTCAACGCGAGCTCGTCTCGGACTCGGCCAAGGCGGGGGCCGCCTTGACTGAGGTCCGGAACCTCGAGACCGAGCTCGATCGGGTTACCGAGGCCGCGGCCGCCGCGGAGATGGCCCTCGAGGAGGCGCGCGAGAAGGCCGACCTGTTGAAGTCGTCGCTCGGCGCCACGCAGGCCGGCCGGGCGGCCGCGGTCGCGCGGCTCGAAGCGCTGCGCGAGGTCGACGAGCTGTTCGCCGACGCCGGAGAGCTCCGAGGCCGACTGCGGCCCCTGCTCGAAGCAGCCGAGGCGTCTGCGGAGATAGCCACGGCGTCCGAGGACGAGGCCGCGGCGATCCTCGCGAGCGCCGAAGCGGAGGCCGAGAGCCGTTGGCAGGAAGTGGCGCGTCAGGACGAAGAGCTGCGCCGCCTCGATGCCCTGCTGTCCGCGGCTGCCGACCGCCTGGCGGGCAGGCGCCGCCGGCACGAGGCGCGCGAGGTCGAGCTGGCGGCCCTCGACGAGGAGCTCTCACGGGCGCGCGATGCGCTCGCCACCGCGGAGCGGGCCGCGACCGAGGAGCGAGCGGCGCTCCCCGAGAGGAAGGCCGCCGTAGAGGTCGCGCGCGAGCGTCGTGAGGCCGCCGAGCGCCGCCTGGCGATCGCACGGGAGAAGGCGACCGCGCTCGCGACCGAGGCGACGGAGCAGGAGGTAGCGGCGCGCGGCGCGGAGCAACGCGCGGGGGCCGCACGGGCGCGCGTCGCGGAGGCCGAGACCGGGATCGCCGACGCAGAGGCCGCGCTCGAGGGGCTCGAGGACCTGCGCGCCGCGCTCGACCGCAAACGCCGGCGCGCCGAGGAGGTCGCCTACGCGGCGACGGACGCGGCCGCTCGGGCCGCGGCGTGGGCGCGCGATGCCGACGCGCGCGCGGATCGCGCCCGCGAACGCCAGCGAGCGGGGGAGACGCAACTCGAGGCGCTGCGAGCGCGCGAGCGCGAGCTCGGGCAAGGCCTCGAGGAGCTGGCGCGGCGCAGGAACGCCGCCGAGGTGCGCCGTGCCGAGACGCGCGCACGGGCCGCCGCGGTCGCCGAGCGTGCCCTGGAGGAGTGGGGGCTGACGGCCGACGACCTGACCGCATTGGGACGCCTGGATCCGAATGCAGAGGCGGAGGCGCGTACGAGGGTGAACGAGCTCGACCGCCAGATGAAGCGCCTCGGGACGGTGAACCCGCGCGCCGCCGAGGAGTACGAGGAGCTCGCCGAGAGGGAGTCGTTCCTCGAGACGCAGATGAGCGACCTGCGATCGTCGAAGCGCGACCTGATGGCGGTAGTGAGTGAGGTCGACGAGACGATCGTCGAGGTCTTCTCGCAGGCGTTCACCGACGTCGCAGCCGAGTTCGAGGGCGTGATCCAGCGGCTCTTCCCCGGAGGCTCGGGGCAGCTGAAGCTCACGAATCCCGACGACATCCTCACGAGCGGTATCGAGATCGAGGCGCGGCCCCCGGGCAAGAACGTCCGCAAGCTGTCGCTGCTCTCGGGTGGCGAGCGATCGCTCGTCGCGCTCGCGTTCCTGTTCTCGATCTTCCGGTCGCGCCCGTCGCCGTTCTATCTGCTCGACGAGGTCGAGGCCGCTCTCGACGACGTGAACCTGCAGCGTTTCCTCGGACTGGTTGAGGAGCTCGAGGAGCGCGCGCAGATCCTGATCGTCACGCACCAGAAGCGCACGATGGAGGCCGCCGACGTCCTCTACGGCGTCTCGATGGCAAAGGACGGCGTCTCGCACGTCGTGGCGCAGCGCATGGAGGACGTCACCGTCTCGTAGCGCGGGCCGGTGCGTTTAGCCTTGCCCGCATGCCCGAGGGAATGGTTCCTGAGCTTCTGATCGGACTCGCTCTGCTGCTCGTAGTGGGCGGTGCGGTCTTTGTGTCGCGCCGGGGGCCGCGTGACGAGCCGCCGCGTCTGGACACGCGCGACGAGCCCGGTGGCGGCGTCGCCGTCGAGGAGCGGCCGGCAGGGGTCGCTCCGCCGGTCCCGACTGCACCTCCCGTCGAGGCGGCGCCTCCGATCGAGGCTCCGCCCGTAGAGGCCGTTCCCGAGGAGCCACTGCCCGTCGAGGCGCCGCGGCCCACGCTGCGCGACCGCCTCGCGAAGAGCCGCAAGTTCTTCGCCGACCGGCTCGCCGATGCGTTCGGGCGCGCCCCCGACGACGAGACGTGGGACGACGTGGAGGCCGCCCTGATCCAGGCGGACGTCGGCGTCGAGACCGCGACGCGCATCACCGAGGACCTGAAGACGCGGGCGCGCGAGCGCAAGGTGACCGACGCGTCGGAGGTCAAGGCGTTGCTGGCCGAGGAGCTCGTGACGCTGTTCGACCTCGATCGCGACCGGGGGCTGAACCTCGCTCCGGAAGCGCCGTCCGTGTGGCTGGTGGTGGGAGTCAACGGCACGGGGAAGACGACGACGATCGGCAAGCTTGCCCGCGACCTCAAGGAGCGCGGCCGCTCGGTGAGCCTCGCCGCAGCCGACACGTTCCGTGCCGCGGCCGACGAGCAGCTCGGCGTTTGGGCCGACCGCTCGGGCGCGCAGCTCGTCAAGCACCAGCACGGAGCCGACCCCGGCGCGGTCGCGTTCGACGCGTTCCAGCACGCACGCGCCCGCGGCGTCGACGTGCTGATCGTCGACACCGCCGGGCGGCTGCACACGAAGACGCCGTTGATGGACGAGCTCGGCAAGGTGCGCCGCGTGATCGAGAAGGAGGGGACCGTGCACGAGACCCTCCTCGTCATCGACGCGACCGCGGGGCAGAACGGTCTCGTCCAGGCGCGCGAGTTCGCGGGGGCCGCGGGCGTGACCGGCGTCGTGCTGACGAAGCTGGACGGCACGGCCAAGGGCGGCATAGCACTCGCGATCGAGCAGGACCTCGACATCCCGATCAAGCTGATCGGCGTCGGCGAGGGCATCGACGACCTCGAGCCGTTCGACCCGAAGACGTTCGTGGACGCCCTGCTGGCGTGAACGTAGTCGTCGCCGGCGGGACGGGCTTCATCGGCCGGCACATCTCGCGGGCCCTGATGGACGCGGGCCACGCGGTGACGGTCCTCACGCGCAACCCGGGGTCGGTGTCGTCGATCCCCGAGCTCGACGGGGCCGGCGCGACGCGGGCAGACGTCACCGACCCGCGGTCGCTGTCGGGGGTGCTCGCCGGGGCGGACGCCGTCATCGGCGCGGTCCAGTTCCCGAACCACCCGGTCGAGGTCCCGCGCAAGGGGCTCACGTACGACCGTTACGACCGGCAGGGGACCGAGAACCTGCTCGCCGAGGCGTCGGCCGCGGGCGTCGGGCACTACCTCTACATCAGCGGCGCGAACGTCGACCCGCGCAGCGACAAGGCCTGGTACCGCGCGAAGGGCCGTGCGGAGGAGGCGATCCGCGCGAGCGGGTTGAAGTGGGCGATCCTGCGGCCCTCGTGGGCCTATGGCCCGGAGGACCGCGCGCTGAACAAGTTCGTCGCGATCGCGCGCTTCTCGCCGGTGGTGCCGCAGCTCGGCATCGCGCCCCAGCGCGTGCAGCCGGTGTGGGTCGGCGACATCGCGCTTGCGGCGCGGCGCGTGTTCGAGCGCAACGGATGGGGCGAGGTCTACGAGATCGGCGGGCCGGACGTCATGACGATGAACGAGATCATCCACACGCTCCTCGACGTGACCGGCCGCAAGCGCGGCGTCCTCCCCGTGCCGGCGTGGCTGGCGAAGGCGGGGACCGCGCCGCTGAAGCTGTTGCCCAGCCCCCCGATGACGCCGCAGGGCATCGAGTTCGCGATCCAGGAGGGCATCGTGGACACGACGCTCTTGAGGGAGCGCCTGGGCGTCGAGCCCATCCGCCTGCGTGACGGACTCGCGCGCTATCTCTGATCGGAGCGTCGCCATGGTGAAGCCGCAGCCCGAGCAACGGAAGCCCCCCGTCGACGAGCGCTACCGCATGTTCCTGCGCATCGTCGTGGTCGTGATCGGCTTCGGCGCGTACCTGGTCGTGCAGCGCGACGAGCTCGCCGCCGGTGTGATGGTGGGCGCAGGCATCGTCGCGCTCGGGTGGGCGGTGGTGGACAGGTACACGCTGTGGCGCCGGGAGCAGTCCGAGATGCTGCTCGTCGGCCAGGTCCTGCTCGGGATCGGTCTCGTCGCGATCGGGCTCTTCCTCTACCTCGGATGAGGGACCGCAACGCGTGGCAGCGAGACCGCGAGAAGAAGGCGCTGCGGCCCCCGCTGGACCTGCGTGAGCGCTCGCGTCTCGCCCTGAAGGTGCTGACCGTCTTCCTCGCGTATCGCTGGTTCGAGGTGCAGGAGCTGTCGGGGGCCGCGGCGGCGACCGCGTTCGCGGCCGCGGTCGGGATGCTGTCGGCGATCGAGCTCTTGTGGCTGCGGACGACGACGCCGCGGGAGCGCATCTTCACGAGGACGAAGCGCGGCGCGGTGACCCTGCACGCGGTCACGCTTGCGGCCTCGATAGCGGCCGTCGTAGCCGCCGTGCCTCGCTTACCCTGAGGCGATGTTCGATTCCCTGAGCGGGCGCTTCGACGACATCTTCACGCGGCTCCGGTCGCGCGGGCGCCTGAACGAGAAGCAGGTCGACGAGGTGCTGCGCGAGATCCGCCTCGCGCTGCTCGAGGCCGACGTCTCTTTGAAGGTCGTGAAGGCGTTCGTCGCCGACATACGTGAGCGCGCCGCGGGGGCCGAGATCCACAAGAGCCTCACGCCCGCGCAACAGGTGATCAAGCTCGTGCACGGCGCGCTGATCGACGTGCTCGGCCACGAGACCGTGGGCCTCGAGCCGTCGCCGCGGCCCCCGCGCGTGATCCTGATGGCGGGCCTGCAGGGCTCCGGTAAGACGACCGCGTCGGGGAAGCTCGCTCGCCTCCTGAAGAGCCAGGGCCGGCGGCCGCTGCTCGCGGCGTGCGACCTGAGACGTCCTGCCGCGATCAGCCAGCTCCGCATCCTCGGCGAGCAGGTCGGGGTGCCGGTCTACTCGGAGGAAGAAACGCTCGACGCTCCGGGTGTCGCGGCGCGAGCTCTCGCGCACGCGCGCGCCGAGGGCCACACCGACCTCCTCGTCGACACCGCGGGCCGCATGCACGTCGACCCCGACCTCATGGCCGAGCTCGGCAGCGTCTCCAAGGAGGTCTCGCCGACCGAGATCCTGCTCGTGTGCGACGCGATGACGGGTCAGGACGCGGTGAACGTCGCGGAGGCCTTCCTCGAGGAGGTCGAGGTGACCGGCGTCGTGCTGACGAAGCTCGACGGCGACGCCCGCGGCGGCGCGGCCCTGTCGATGGCATACGTGACCGGGCGCCCGATCAAGTTCGCCGGCGTCGGCGAGAAGCTCGACGACCTCGAGCCCTTCCACCCCGACCGGATGGCGTCACGGATCCTCGGCATGGGCGACGTGATGACGCTCATCGAGAAGGCCGAGCAGGTCTTCGACGAGGCCGAGGCCAAGAAGATGGAGGCGAAGCTCCGCAAGGCGGAGTTCACGTTCGACGACTTCCTCAACCAGCTGCAGGCGCTGAAGAAGATGGGCCCGATGTCGCAGGTCCTCGGGATGCTCCCGGGCATGGGCAAGCTCCCAATCGGGGGCGACGAGGTCGACTCGCAGCTGCCCAAGGTCGAGGCGATCATCCGCTCGATGACCATGCAGGAGCGCAACAACCCGTCGGTGATCAACGGGAGCCGGCGCAAGCGGATCGCAAGGGGTTCGGGCACGACCATCCAGGACGTGAACCGTCTCGTGAAGCAGTTCGATCAGGTGCGCAAGATGGTGAAGTCGATGTCCGGGGGCCGCGGGAAGATGCGCCTGCCGGGCGGGATGAAGCTCCCGCCGGGCATGGGCCTCTAGCGACTACGCCGGGCGGCGCCGCGCTGCGTCATCCCCCTCGTTCACGCGGGCGACTGCCGCTCGGACTGCGTCTTCAATGACAGCAGCGGCCGCGGCTACCGAAGTTTGCGGCATCTCCTGGTAGGAGACCGCGCGGGCCAGAACCTCCGAGACCCATTGCGACATCGACACGCCCTCTCTCATTGCGGCCTCCGAGACCTTCCGGTGCAGGTGGGGCGACGTCCTGACGAAGATCTTCCCGGAGAACTCGCTGTCGCCGGACGGCTTCGGGATCGAGTCGCCGGCTTCGACGGCAGCCGCGAGCCACTCCGCCTGCGCCTCTTCCAGCTGCTGAAGAGCTTCGAGCTGCGTGTCCGCCTCCGTCATGCACCCACGAAGCTCCACCACGCGGGCGAAGTACCCCCCGTCGTTGTAGGGGCGGATCTCGATCGTCCACGGCTGGCGCAACAGCTCGAGGACCTCCGGCTTGTAGTCGTTCTCGTCAATCACGTTCTTCACCCTCCCCTCGGGCCTCGGCGCTCAGGAGGTCCCGGCAGACGCTGATCGTCTCCTCCACGTAGAACCTCTTCACCGGACGGTGGATCGGCACGGTGATCTTCACGCCGGACTCGTGGCGCCATGTCGCGTGTGACCCGCTCTGGCGGACGCGCACGAAGTCGAACGCGCGGAGCGCAGCTTGGAGCACCTCCGGCGAGCAGTCCTTGAGGTGAGCCTCTAGCTTCTCTAGGCGCCGGAGCCGCTTCTCGACCACGCAATTGATGCTAGCACATGCGCTAGCGCATTGTCGGCGGAAGCGAGGACACGCTTTAGCGCGCGGCCCCCGTTTGGCGCATCATTGTCGGCACCGGTGATCATCTAGCGACGGGCGGACCCCACTCCGATGAGCGAGCTGCGCGAGGGCACAACTACCGTCCTCTTCACGGACGTGGAGGGGTCCACCGACCTCGGCACCCGCGCCGGCGACGACTCCGCCCGCCGCGTCCTCCGCCGCCAGGAGGAGATCATCCGCACGCAGGTCCAGTCGCACGCTGGCCACGAGGTGAAGGCCCTCGGCGACGGGCTCATGGTCGCGTTCAGCTCCGCCCGTAAGGCCGTCTCGTGCGCGGCGTCGATGCAGCGCGAGCTCGAGCGCGCCGCCGACGCGTCGACGTCGGAGCTTCCCGCGGTGCGCATCGGGCTGAATGCCGGCGAGGTCATCGTGGAGGACGGCGACCTGTTCGGGGCCGCGGTGAGCGCCGCCGCGCGCATCTGCGGGGCCGCGTCGGGCGGCGAGGTCCTCGTCGCCGAGGTCGTCAAGGTCCTCGCCGGCACCGTCCCCGGCGTCACGTGGAAGGACCGGGGCGAGGTCGCGCTGAAGGGGTTCCCGGAGCCCTGCCGGCTCTACCGCGCGGAATGGCGCGAGGACCCCGTCGCCGACACCTCCGGGCTCACGCCGTTCGTCGGGCGCAAGAAGGAGCGCGCGGAGCTCCGCGCCTGGTTCGACCGGCTCGAAGATGGTCGCGGGGGCCTGGTCGTGATCGGGGGCGAGCCCGGCGTCGGCAAGACGCGGCTCGCGGAGGAGCTCATCCGCGACGCCGACGCGCACGGCTTCAGGACCGTCACCGGCCGGTGCTACGAGATGGAGTCGCCGTCCCCGTACGGCCCGTTCGTGGAGGTGCTGGAGGCCGCGTCCAAAGAGGTCGACCCGGTCACGTTCCGGATGGCGCTCGGTCCCTCGGCAGGAGAGATAGCGAAGGTGCTGCCGCAGCTCCGGCACGGCTACGACGACATCCCGCCCCCGCTCGAGCTCCCACCCGAGCAGGAGCGGCGCTACCTCTTCAACAGCATCCGCGACTTCATCCGCCGGGCGAGCGCGCTGAAGCCGCTCGTCGTGCTGTTCGACGACGTGCACTGGGCGGACGACGCGAGCCTGCAGCTGATGGAGCACATCGCGCCGGAGCTCCCGGACATGCCCGTGCTCGTGATCGCCACGTACCGCGACGTCGAGCTCGACGTCTACCGGCCGCTGGCGAAGACGCTCGAGGACCTGCTGCGCCGCCGCCTCGTGACGCGCATGAGCCTGACGCGGCTTCCGGAGGAGACCGTCGGGGCGATGCTCTCGAAGCTCGCCGGCGAGACACCGCCGCCGTCGCTGACGACCGCGATCTACAGGGAGACCGAGGGCAACGCGTTCTTCGTCGAGGAGGTCTTTCGCCATCTCGACGAGGAGGGCCGGCTGCGCGACGACGACGGACGCTGGCGCGCCGACCTGCGCGTCGAGGACCTCGAGGTCCCCGAGGGCGTGCGCCTGGTGATCGGGCGCCGGCTCCAGCGTCTGGCGCCGGAGACGACCAAGATACTGACCGCCGCCGCGGTGATCGGGAGGGTCTTCGACTTCCGGCTGCTCGAGGCGGTGGCGGGCGACGGCGAGCGCGACGGCGACGAGCTGCTCGACTGCCTCGATGAGGCACAACGAAGCCACGTTGTGATGTCGCGCGCGGAGGGGCGCGACGCGAAGGTCGTGTTCGTCCACGAGCTCATCCGGCAGACGCTCCTCGGCGCGATCGCTCTGCCGCGCCGGCAGCGCCTGCACCTGCGCGTCGCCGAGGCGATGGAGAAGGTCTACGCGGACGAGCTGGCGTCGCACGCGGCGGAGATCGCCCACCACCTCTACAACGCAGGTGTCGCCGCCGATCCCGCCAAGACGCAGGAGTACCTCGTGATGGCGGGGGACCGAGCGATGGACGGCGCCGCGTTCGGGGAGGCGCTGAAGTACTTCGAGGAGGCGTGCGAGCTGCGCGCGTCGCAGTCCGACTCCGAGCGCGCCGCGATCCTCTACCGCGTCGGGCTCGCCCGCAGGAGCCTCGGCCACCTCGACGAGGGCCTATCGGCGTGGCGCGAAGCCCTCGCGCTGTACGAGGCGGCGGGCGACGTCGCATCGGTCGCCGCCGTCACGCCGGAGATCGGGCTGCAGCTCGGGTGGGCGGCGCGCTGGCCGGAGGCGCTCGAGATCGCCGGGCGGGGGCTCGCCGCGATCGGCGAGGGGATGACGGGCGACCGCGCGCGGCTGCACGGGATCGCCGCGATCGGGCTCGGCTGGGCCGGCGACTACGACGGCGCGATGCAGATGATCGACGCGGCGGAGTCGATCTCGCGCCAGCTCGACGACCCGCTGCTGATCGGCAGCTCGCTCACCGTGAAGACCGCGCACCACTTCGCCTACAACCAGACACGCGCGGGGATCGAGACCGGCGAGCAGGCGATGGCGCTGCTGCGCGGCACGGCGGAGGAGTGGAACTACGGGGCTTGCGTCGCGTTCACCGCGTTCGCGCACTACTTCTGCGGCGAGCTCGACCGCGCGGGGGAGCTCGCGGAGGAGGCGATCGACGTCGGTCGCCGGCTCGGCCACCTCGCGGCGCAGATGTTCGGGGAGCGCGCCGGGTTCTTCGTGAAGGCGTGCCGGGGCGAGGCCACTCCCGCGGACTTCGTCGCGTTCTCCGAGCGCGACTACGAGCTGTGCCGCCGGTCGGGGCTCCCGTTCGAGGCCTACTCGACGAGCTTCGCGGCGGAGGCCGAGTGGAGGCGCGGGAACCTCGACGAGGCCGTGCGGCTGGCGGACGAGGCGGCCGCGACCGAGCCGCCGAGCGCGCTGTGGGGATTCGCGCAGGGCTTGCGATTCATGATCTATGCCGCGGCGGGCCGCGCCGACGAGGCACGGGCGATCCTGGCCGAGCTCGAGGGGCTCCTTCCTCAACCGGGTCGCCCGAACCCGAACGGGCTCTGGTCGGTGCTCCTGTTCCTGATCGAGGGCCGCGCCGTCCTCGGGCTGCGCCGGGACGACGCCAAGCTCTACGAGCTCGCGGGCGAGCTCCGGGAGGCGGGGCCGGTGATGCGGTTCGACGCCCAGTCGCTGGAGCTGCTCCGGGCGCTCGCCGCCGCGGGGGCAGGGCTCGACGACGCGGCCCCCGGGCACTTCGAGCGGGCGATCGAGGAAGCCGAGGAGCTCGGCCTCGTCCATGCTCGTTCCGACTCGTCCCTGTACTACGCCGAGTTCCTCGCGGGCCGCGGCGGCGACGGCGACAGTGCCAGGGCACGCGACCTACTCGACGCGGCCGTGGCGGGCTTCGAGAGGATCGGGTGGGCGTGGAGCAAGGCCCGCGCCGAGGCGTTGCGGGAGCGGCTGTAGGGGGGAAGATGCCCCTGACCTGCTACGATTCCGTCTTTCCGTTCTGTTATCGAACAACCCCAAGGAGCTCGATCCAGTGGTCAAGATCAGGTTGATGCGCGTCGGCAAGCGGAAGCAGCCGTCCTACAGGGTCGTCGTGGCTGACTCCCGCAGCCCCCGCGACGGCCGGATCATCGAGGCGATCGGCCACTACCAGCCGCGCCAGGACCCGTCGGTCGTCGAGATCGACCAGGACCGGGCCCTCTACTGGCTCCAGAAGGGCGCGCAGCCCTCGGACCAGGTCCGCCAGCTGCTCCGCATCACCGGCGCGTGGTCGACGTTCACGGGCGAGGCGCCGCTCGGGGGCGCCCCCGCTCAGCCCGCCGCCGCGACGTCCCCGAAGAAGGCGACGCCTGCCCGCTCGGTCAAGGCGACCCCCGCGGCATCCGTCGAAGAGGGCGAGCGGGACGAGGGCAACGAGGCCGACACCCCGGGGATCGAGGCCACGCCGACCGAGGACGACCAGCTCAGCGAGACCGGCGGCGCCTCGGGCGGCGAGGGCGACGCAGCCGACGGCAAGTCCGAGTAGCGACGCCGTGAGCAAGGAGTTCCTGGAGTACGTCACGCCGTGGCTCGTCGACCACCCCGACGAGGTGATGATCACCGAGGCCGACGGCGAGCGTGACGAGATCGTCTACGAGCTGACGGTCCACCCCGAGGACATGGGCAAGATCATCGGCAAGCGCGGCCGCATCATCCGGTCGCTGCGGGCGCTCGCCCGAGCCGCGGGCCAGCGGGACGGCCGCTCGGTCTCCGTGGAGGTCGTGGACTAACGCCTTCGCCAGGGCTCCTTCTCGCCGGGCAGATCGGCAAGCCGCACGGCCTCGGCGGTGAGGTCTACGTCATGCGGATCTCCGACGACCCGCGCCGCTTCGACCCCGGAGCGCGCCTCCACCACGAGGACGGCCGCACGCTGACGGTCGAGTCCGCGCGGGACCACCGCAACCGCTTCCTGGTGAAGTTCGAGGGCGTCAACGGCCGCACCGAGGCCGAAGGGCTCCGTGGCGCCCTCTACGTCCCCGAGTCCGAGGTCCGCGAGCTCGAGGGCGGAGAGTTCTGGGAGCAGGACCTCGAGGGGCTCGCCGCGGTCCATGCCGGCACGGGGGCCGCGCTCGGGACCGTCGCCTACGTGCAGCCGGGGCCGGCCCAGGACCTGCTCGTGCTCGACACCCCCGACGGCGAGCGGCTCGTCCCGTTCGTGTCCGAGATCGTCGTCGAGGTCGACGTCGAGGCGGGGCGGGTGGTGGTCGACCCGCCCGAGGGCCTGCTGTGACCGCGCCGGCGATCGACGTCGTCACGCTCTTCCCCGAGCTGTTCACCGTCCCGCTCGAGACGAGCCTCCTGGGGAAGGCCGTGGCCTCCGGGTTGCTGCAGGTCCGGGTGCACGACCTGAGGGAGCACGGCCTCGGCCGGCACAGGTCGGTCGACGACGAGCCCTACGGCGGCGGTGCGGGCATGGTGATGCGGCCGGAGCCGCTGTTCGCGGCGATCGACGCTCTTCGGGGGCCGGCTTCGCACGTCGTCCTCCTGTCGCCGCGGGGGCAGCGGCTCGACCACGGAGGCGTCGCGCGGCTCGCCGCGCTCGAGCACCTCGTGCTCGTCTGCGGGCGGTACGAGGGGGTGGACGAGCGCGTCGTCGAGGGGGCCGTGGACGAGGAGCTGTCGATCGGCGACTACGTCCTCGCCGGCGGCGAGCTTCCGGCGCTCGTCGTGATCGAGGCGATCTCGCGCCTCGTGCCGGGAGTTCTCGGCAACGCCGAGTCCCTCGGCTCGGAGTCGCATGCGGGTGGCCTGCTCGAGTATCCGCAGTACACGCGTCCCGCCGAGTTCCGCGGGCGGCGCGTGCCCGACGTGCTCCTGTCGGGCGACCATGGTGCCGTCGAGCGCTGGCGGCGCGAGCAGTCCGAGCTCATCACGCGGCGGCGGCGTCCGGACCTGCTGGGCGACGAGGCCACATAGGCGCGTGCCTACGTACCTTGCGCAATGGGGGTACTTATCGCGCCGGGTTTCTCTAAGTTAGTCCACGACATTCGTTTTTCTCAGCCCAAGGAGGGCCCGTGGACATGCTCGAGGTATCCCGGCGCGACAAGCGTCAGACTTTCTTCTCCGCGATCGGCATCGCGCTGATCGTGTTCATCGTCGGCGCCCCTGTCGTGGAAGCGGCGGTATCCCGGGTCAAGCTCGCCGGCGGCACGGCGACCGCGAAGATCAAGGACTCCGACGGGACCGAGGTCGAGTCCGAGGCCATCGGCCCGATGGGCCTCCTCCAGGCCGAGGGCAGCGACGGCGCCATCGCGGTCCGCAACTACGCCGGTGGTGGCGGCCTCCTGGGCGCCGGTGACTGCACCGCTTCGACCGAGCCCGCGCAGGGCCCGCTGAAGAACGTCGTCGAGCTCAGCGGCGGCGACATCGTCACCGGCCTGATCGTCACCGGCACGGGGACCATCCGCGTGACCTCGCTCGCGCTGGGGAACCACAACCTGCCGCTGTCGAACTTCACCGTGAACACGGACAACCCGAACCTCGCGATCACGTTCGGCACGGGCCTCACGCTCACGTCCCAGCTGCGCTTCACGGGAATCGACGGGAGCGCCTGCAACTTCATCGTCCTCGGCCAGGGCCAGGGCGACAACCCGCTCGCTCCGTAAGCGGGCGATCACCAGCAATTGAAGAGGCGCCCCTTCGGGGGCGCCTCTTCAGTCTTCGGCTACGTAGTTCTTCCTATGGTTCCGGCGGGCGCACGGGCCGAAGATGGGTTTACGCAAATCGGGCATTCCACTCGGCTCTAGGGGAGTGATGAACGAGCCGTCACGGCGCAGGGACCGCGCCTCGAAACTCAACGCCTTGCTGGGCCTCGTCGCCGTCGGGCTGTTCTCCGGCGCGCTCGCGCTCACGTGGTTCTTCCTCCAGGGCGGGTTCCAGACCGGCGTGCCCGTAAGCGCCGTCTTCTCCGGGCGCGGCGTCGGACAGCAGCTGCGCGTCGGGGGCGACGTGAAGATCCGCGGCGTGCTCGTCGGACGGATCCGTGACATCGATCTCGCCGATGACGGGACGGCACGCGTCGACCTGTTGATCGAACACGACCTGGAGATACCCGCCGACGCGGTTGCCGAGATCCGGTCCAAGACCGTCTTCGGCGAGAAGTGGGTCGAGCTGATCCCGCCATCCGGCGCGGAGGCGACCGCGTTCCTCACCGAGGGCAGCGTCATCCCCGACGAGCGGACGAAGGAGCCGCTGGAGCTCGAGCGGTCGTTGCAGCTCGGCCACGACCTCCTGTCCCGGCTCCCGCTGCGCGACCTCACTACTGTCTTCTCCACGCTCGCTGAGGGGTTCACCGGCAGCGAAGCCGACGCGCGGCAGGCGCTTGACCGCGGCATCGTCGCGCTCCGCGCGGTGAACGCACGGAGCGACGAGCTCGACCTCGCGCTCGTGCAGCTGCGGCAGACGGCCGAATGGCTGGACGACAACGACGGCGACGTGCTGTCGTTCATGGAGTCGCTCGACGACGCGAACCGCGCGTTCGTGGGGGCGGCCCCCGAGTACCGCGCGTCGCTCCAGTCCCTCCCGTTGTTCCTCAACGACCTCGCGGCGTTCCAGGAGCGCATCGAGCCCGGGCTGGGACGCCTGGTCGAAGACGGCGCGACCGTCGCCGAGATCGTCGCGGCGCGCTCCGATGCGCTGACCGACATCGTCGTGCAGCTCCAGGCGTTCACGACCGTCTGGAACTCGGGCCTGAAGCAGCCGTGCGAGGGGCTCTACGAGAGCGACCTCACGTGCTGGCAGGTCTACCAGGCCCCCGGGCTCGAGTCGCGGGGGCTGTACGGCACCGGCACCGGCCCGCTCGGCGACTCCGCGAACGACCCGCTCGCCGGGGTGAGTGGGCGCGTCTCCGACGCGACTTTCTCCGAGCTCGTGCGCGCGTACACCGGACGCGAGGTCCCGCGCCCGCTCGCGCAAGTCCTGTACGAGCCGGTGCGTGAGGCGCTGCCCGAGCTGGTCGGGGGTGGCCTGTGATCCAGAGCCTCCGGTGGGTCGCGCTGAAGCTCCTGGTCTTCACGATCGTGACGATCCTCGTGACGACCTACCTCGCGAGCATCATCGGGAACTTCCGGCTGTTCGCGAGCCCGTACGAGATCAGCGCGGAGCTGACGGACGCGACCGGGCTGCTCCGGGGAGACGTCGTCAAGGCCGCGGGCGTCACCGTCGGGCGCGTCGAGGAGATCGGCATCCGCGACGGGATCGCGGTCGTGACGATGACGATCGACGAGGGCACGGAGCTGCCGGCGGACCTCGAGGCGCAGGTGCGCTTCCGCAATCTCGTCGGACAGCGGATGATCACGCTCTCGGCCCCCAGCGCGTCGTCGGGGGAGCTCACCGAGCCCGGTGACGTCATCCCGCTCGACCGGACGGAGCCCGCGTTCGACCTGTCCGCGCTCTTCAACGGTCTGCGGCCGCTGATCCGCTCCACCGACCCGCACGACATCAACGTCGTGACCCGCGCGATGACGAAGGCGCTCTCGGGCCGCGCCGACGAGGTCGAGTCGTTCCTCGCGAACGTCGGCGACATCTCGACGAGCCTCGCGTCGAAGGACGGCGAGCTCGCAGTGATGCTCGACGCCCTCAACGAGGTCACGGACGAGCTGAACGGCCGGGGAGGCCAGCTGCAGGCGACGCTCGCCGACCTGAACGCCTTCCTCGGCGACCTCGACGCTAGCAAGGACGACCTGTCCGCCGCGCTCGTCAACCTGGACGACGCGGCGACTCGCCTGAACCGCGTCGTGGCACGAAACGACACGAACATCGAGGCGGAGCTGGACGACCTCGCGATCCTGCTCGACGCCGTCGACGACAAGCGCGGGGACCTCCGCGGTGCGTTGCGGGCTCTACCCCCGATGCTGGTCGCGGTCGAGCGCGTGAACTCCTACGGCCAGTGGGCGAACCTGCACCTCGTCCACGTCTGCAAGGACGACACCGGCGAGTGCGGCGGGCGGTGGATGCCGTGACGAAGACGTTCCGCGAGCGGCGCCCCTGGCTGGTCGGCATCACCTGCATCGTGCTGATCGCCGCGGGAGTGGCGGGCGCGTTCTCGATCAACCGGTTCCAGGGGCTGCGTGGCGTCTACACGCTGTCGGCAGACCTCGCCGACGCGGCCGGGCTCCAGCCCGGGAACGAGGTGCGCGTCGCGGGCGTGAAGGTCGGGACCGTCAAGCGCGTCGACCTGCGTCGCGACGCGGCGCGCGTCGAGATGGAGCTGCAGGACGACGTCCGGATCCCGGTCGAGAGCTCGCTCGAGGTCAAGCTGAAGACGCTGCTCGGCCAGAAGTTCGTCGACCTGCAGATGCCGCGGGCCTTCCTCGAGACCGCCGCGGCCGGGGGCGACGTCGACTCCGCCACCGACGGGTACTTCCAGGAGGGCGGAGTCATCCCGCTCGCCCAGACGAGCATCCCGTTCGAGATCTACCAGGCCGCCAACGAGGGGACCGCGGTCCTCGAGGGGATCGACAAGGACGCGCTGCGGGAGCTGATCGTGACGCTCGACGAGACGATCGGGGCCTCCAAGGAGGAGCTGGGCCGGGCGCTGGACGCGGCCGGCGACGCGGGCGAGGTGCTCGCGCGCAACAGCGGGCCGCTGAAGACCCTGCTGCGGCAGTCGGCGCAGCTGACCGGGACGCTCAGCGCGTCCGGCGGCGACATCGACGGGATCCTGCTGCGCTCCGCCGACGTGCTCAACGTGCTCGCGGAGCGGCGCGCGACGATCTCGTCGCTGCTCGCCGCCACCGAGGACCTGTCGCGCAACCTCGGCGTGCTCATCCGTGCGTCGAAGGGCTCGATCGAGGTCGGCACCGCGGACCTGAACTCGGTGCTCGCGCTCGCGTCCGGTGAGCTCGAGACCATCGAGGCCGCCCTCTCCGAGCTCGACACCGCGCAGGAGATGTTCGCTCAGCCGCTCCGGTTCGGCCGCTTCGTCGAGGGCCACGTCTGCTCGATCACCACCGCGGACACCTGCGTCCCCGGTGGATCGCCGGACCAGCCGGGCCTGCCGGTCCACAACACCGAGCCGGGCTCGCACGACGAGCAAGAGCTCCGGAGGCTGCCGTGAGAGCGCGCATCCTGTCGCTGTTGACGACGATCGCGGTGCTGGCCGCGGCGGGCGGCGCCTACGTGCTCACACGTTCGGAGCAGCCGACCTACACGGTTACCGCGGACCTCGAGCAGGCCCCGAACCTCTTCGAAGGGGGACGTGTCATGGTCCGCGGGGTCGAGGTCGGCGACATCACCGGCGTCGAGCCGCGCGGCGAGGGCGTGCGTCTGACGATGGAGATCGACGAGGGAGTGCGCGTCCCCGCGGATGCCGAGCTCTCGGTCGTGCCGATCACCGTCATCGCCGACCGCTACGTGCAGCTCCACCCTCCGTACGACGGCGGCCCCGTCATGGAAGACGGCGGCCACATCGCGCTCGATCGCACGACGATCCCCGCGGAGCTCGACGACGTGCTGACGCAGCTCGAGGGGCTGCTCGCGGCCCTCGAGCCCGAGCCGGGGGACCGCAACGGCCCGCTCGCGAGCCTCGTCCGGAACCTCGACGAGGCCCTCGCCGGCCGGTCGGAGTCCCTCGCGCATGCGCTGAAGGGCGGCGCCACCGGGCTGGAGACGCTCGCGTCGTCCGAGCAGGACCTGCGCGCGCTGATCGGCAACCTGGACTCGTTGTTCCTCGTGCTCGCGAACCGCTCGAGCGAGATCGGGCTCGTCAACGAGCGCTTCCGCGCCGTGGCGGAGTCGCTTGCCTCGGACCAGGCGGAGCTCGAGGGCACGATCGAGAACCTCGCGTTCCTGTCCGGCGAGGCCGCGTCGCTCATCGAGCGCAGCGGGGACGACGTCGGCGTCGCGTTCTCGCGGCTGCGCGAGATCGTCGACGCGGTGCTGCGCCACCAGGGCGATCTCGAGCGGGGCGCGCGCTGGACGAACGCGATCGCTCAGGCGCTCGGCGAGACCGATGCGTCGGGCCGCGGCCGTTGGGCGTACTCCGGCCGGCAGGCGCCGCCGGGCACAGAGGGGGCCGAGTACAACTACCGGATCGACTCGCGCGACACGATCTCGTGCGAGCGGCTGCGGGAGATCGTCCGCACCGTGCTGATCCTCACGCCCGGCGCGACCGTCGACGACCTGCTGATCACCGTGAACTCGCACATCCCCGACTCGTACGAGGACGAGCTCGAGTTCCTCGTCCGCCAGCTGATCCCGATCTGCGTGCGCAAGCAGCAGCCGGTGAGCGCGCGGACCGAGGCGCTCGTCAAGAGCGTGGCGGCCGAGATCGGAGAGAAGCGCTTCGTCCGGATGCTCAGCAAGTGGTTCTGGGAGGGCGATCCCAGGTGAAACGACTAACCCGTGCCCTCGCGCTAATGCTCGTTGCGGTTACGGCGTCGTCGTGCGCGCTGTTCACGACCGACCCGAGCCCGGAGCTTGTCGCGTACTTCCGCGACGTCGGCGACCTCGTCGAGAAGGGCACGGTGCAGGTCGCGGACGTCGAGGTGGGGTCGGTCCAGGAGATCGACCTCGTCATGGAAGGCGGCGAGATGCTCGCCCGGGTGACGATGTCGATCGACGAGGGCGAACGCATCCCCGCCGAGGGCCTCCGCGCCGTCGTGCGCCAGACGTCGCTGCTCGGCGAGCAGTTCGTCGAGCTCGTCCCCGGCCCCCACTCCCCGCCGTACCTCGGCGCGGCACAGGCGACGATCCCCGTCGAGAGGACCGACCGGATCGTCGACATCGAGACGTTCCTCGGAGACGTCTCCGCCTTCGTCGGCGGAGGCGGGCTCGAGGACCTCAACTCGTTCACGCACGCGCAGGCGCTGATCCTCGAAGACCGTGGGCGCCGCTTCGGCGAGACGATCGAGGAGCTCGAGAAGTTCACGTCGGTGCTCGCCGGCCGCAGGTTCGACATCGAAGCGGCGATCGACGGCCTCGCGTCGGCGGGGAGCACGCTCGCCGCGAACCGCGACACGCTGGGGTCGTTCCTCGACTCGCTCGAGGACGCGAACGCGCTGCTCGCCGAGCAGGGCGACGGCCTGCAGCGCCTGTTCTCGTCGCTGCGCCGCTTCGGCTCGGTCAACGCGCGCTTCCTCGCGAAGCACGAGGACGCGATCAACCGGCAGTTCCGCGCGCTGCGCCCGATCCTCGGGGGTCTCGCGAGCGCGCAGGGTGAGCTGCGGGTGGACATCGCCCAGCTCCGCACGTTCTTCGAGCTGTTCCCGAAGAGCATGGGTGGGGGACCCGGCGGGACCGGCAAAGGCGACTACATCCAGGCCGAGGCCGTGCTGTGCGAGGCGCTCGCGGCCTGCAACACGAAGGGCGAGAAGGGCGACGTGCCGGGGGAAGGATCATGAGGCTCACGCCACGTCTCGCCGTCAACCTAGCCGTCGTCGTGCTGCTGTTCGTGCTGACCGTCGGGTGGGTCGTGACCAGCGTCGTCGGGCCGGACATCACCGGGGGCCGCTTCGAAGTGACCGCCGACTTCGCCGACTCCGGCGGCGTGTTCACGAACCAGGAGGTGACGTACCGCGGTGTCCTCGTCGGGCAGGTCGGGGAGATGACGCTCAACGAGGACGGCGTCGACATCGAGCTGCTGATCGAGAGCGAGTGGGAGGCGAGGATCCCCGCAGACTCCGTGGCGCGCATCCAGAGCAAGAGCGCCGTCGGTGAGCAGTTCGTGAACCTCACCCCGGGGACGGGATCGACGGCGATGCTCGAGGACGGCGACCGGATCCCGCGCTCGCGCACGGAGCTGCCGGTCGACTTCCAGCGGCTGCTCTCGTCGCTCGACCGCGTGCTCGCGGACGTGCCGCCGGAGGCGTCGCGCCGTGTGTTCCAGGAGCTTGCCGGCGGCCTGCGCGGCCGAGGGGACGACATCGCGTCGATCCTGGGCGCGCTCGGCACGCTCGCCGACACATTCGCGGACGTCGCGCCGGAGCAGCAGCGGCTGCTCGAGAGCTCGACGCGCGCGGGGGCCGAGTTCCTCCGCACCAAGGACGCGTTCGCCGCTGCGCTTCGCGCGGCCGACAAGGTCGCGGCCGGGATCGGGGACGAGCCGGAGGAGCTGCGGGCGCTGTTCGCGCAGAACGACCGCTTCGCGCGGGCCGGGATCAGGCTGCTGGCGCGGCGCGGCGACGACCTCGAGTCCGGCATCGGAGCGCTCAGCGACCTCGTCGCGTTCCAGCTCGACCAGCGGGAGCAGATCGAGGACACCCTGAGGTACCTGCCCGGCTTCCTCCACGCGGTCGAGGACGCGTCGGTCCCGTGGCGCTCGCCCGACGGCCGGAAGTTCTACCGGATCCGGATCGGGCTGGTCCTCGACAACGTGGCCGAGTCGTGGCCGTGCAAGTACGAGCTGCCGAGCGACCACGAGCGCTTCCCGTTCGAGCGCGACGTGCGTCCGGTCATCACGAAGATGGATTGTGTGGCGACCGAGGCCGACCTGTCGCCGAAGATCGCGGCGCTGGTGAAGGCGCTGAGGGCGTATGCGAAGGACCACCCCCTTCCGGAGCCGGCGCAGCGAGGCGAGCACGAGGCCGGGGCGGACCGCGGGCCCGCGGCCCACGCAGCCCCCGAGCCGGACGACGACGGGGTCGACTCGTGGCAGGACGTCTTCTCGGGTGGCTGGATCCGGGACCGGCTGTAGCCCCGTAACGCCCCGCGGCCCCGCGACAATGGGGGCATGCCCGTCAAGCGCACGCTCCAGCGACCTCCCGCGGGGACCATCCCCGCCAGCCCCGGCGCGTACCTCTTCCGGGACGCCCAGGGCCGCGTGATCTACGCCGGCAAGGCGAAGTCGCTGCGCTCGCGCCTCTCGAACTACTTCGCCAGCGACCTCCACCCCCGCACCAGGGCGATGGTCGAGGCGGCCGCCGACGTGGAGTGGATCGTCACCGAGAGCGAGGTCCAGGCCCTCCACCTCGAGCTCAACCTCATCAAGCAGCACCGCCCCCGGTACAACGTCCGCTACCGCGACGACAAGACCTATCCGTACCTCGCGATCACGCTCGACGAGGAGTACCCGCGGGCGCGGGTGCTGCGGGAGCGCAAGCGCACCGGCGTCCGCTACTACGGTCCGTTCGCCCACGCGTACGCGATCCGCGACACGCTCGACCTCCTGCTCCGGACGTTCCCGATGCGCACGTGCAGCCAGGGCGTGTTCGACCGCTGCCGCCGGCGCGGGAAGCCGTGCCTGCTGTTCCACATCGAACGCTGCGCCGGGCCGTGCGTCGAGGCGGTGTCCGAGCCCGAGCACCGGCAGATCGCCCTCGAGCTCTGCGACTTCCTCGACGGGAACACGAAGCCGGTGATCCAGCGGCTCGAGGAGCAGATGCGGGGCGCCGCGTCCGCGGAGGAGTTCGAGCGCGCAGCGAAGTACCGGGACCAGCTCGACAACGTCCGCAAGGCGATCGCGCGCCAGCAGATGGTGTCTGCGCACGCGGAGCACATGGACGTCATCGGGTTCGCGGAGGACGAGCTCGAGGCCGCGTTCCAGGTGTTCTTCGTGCGAGGGGGCCGCGTCACCGGCCGCAAGGGGTTCGTCGTCGACAAGGTCGAGGACCTCTCGACGCCCGCGCTCGTCGAGGGGTTCCTGCAGCGCCTGTACGCGGACTCCGAGCCGCCCCCGCAGGTCCTCGTGCCGGTCGAGCCCGAGGACCACGAGCTGATCCAGCGGTGGCTCGCGGAGCTGCGCGGCACGAACGTGAAGGTGCGCGTTCCCCAGCGGGGGCAGAAGCGCATCCTGCTCGAGACCGTCACCGAGAACGCCAAGCACGCCTTCGCGCAGCACCGGCTCAAGCGCTCGAGCGACTTCGCCGCGCGGTCGCTGCAGCTCAACGAGCTCCAGGAAGCGCTCGGGATGGAGGAAGCCCCCCTGCGGATCGAGTGCTTCGACATCTCGAACACGGGGCCCACCGAGGCGGTCGGCTCGATGGTCGTGTTCGAGGACGGGCTCCCGAAGCGATCGGACTACCGGCGCTTCGCCATCAAGTGGGGGCAGGGACAGGACGACTTCGCGAACATGGGAGAGGTCATCCGCAGGCGGTTCGCGCGCTACCTCGAGGAGAGCGAGGCTTCGCTCGAACCCGGAGCCAAGCCGAGGAAGTTCGCCTACCCTCCGAACCTCGTCGTGATCGACGGCGGCAAGGGCCAGCTCAACCGCGCCGTCGAGGTGATGGAGGAGCTCGGGGTCGAAGGCGTGACGACGGTGTCGCTCGCCAAACGGATGGAGGAGGTCTTCGTGCCGGGAAAGGCCGACCCGATCCTGATCCCGCGCGGCTCCGAGGCCCTCTACCTCCTGCAGCGCATCCGCGACGAGGCCCACAGGTTCGCGCTCACGTACCACCAGCTGCGGCGCACGAAGAAGATGACGCAGTCGGCCCTCGACGGGATCCCGGGCCTCGGCGAGGTCCGCCGCAAGAAGCTCCTGAAGCACTTCGGCTCGGTGAAGCGCGTGCGCGAGGCGAGCCTGGAGGAGCTGCGCGCGGTGCCGGGGCTTCCGGACGCGGTCGCCGAGGCCGTGTTCGAGACGCTCGCGGGGAGAAAGGCGTCGTGACCGGCGAGCTCGTCCGCACCGACGTCGAGGTGACGGTCATCAGCGGGCTGTCGGGCGCGGGCATGTCCGAGGCCGCCAAGGCGTTCGAGGACCTCGGCTGGTTCGTGATCGACAACCTGCCCCCGGCCCTGATCGGGAAGATGCTCTCGCTCGCGTTCGCGCCCGGCAACGACATCGCCCGGATCGCGATCGTCATCGACTCGCGCGGGGGCACGTTCTTCAGCGAGGCGAAGGACGCCCTCGCCGAGCTGCGACGCGACGTCGGGAACTTCCGGCTGGTGTTCCTCGAGGCCGACGACGACGCGCTCGTGCGGCGCTTCGACGCGACGCGCCGGCGCCATCCGCTCGCGCTCGAGGACCGGGTCGCCATCGGCATCCAGCGCGAGCGCAAGCTCATGCAGTCGCTGCGCGGCAGCGCCGACCTCATCATCGACACGTCGGACATCACGGTCCGGGACCTCCGGCGCAAGCTCGCCGCGTACTTCGAGGCCGGTCACCCGGCGGAAGGCCTCAAGACCACGATCATCTCGTTCGGCTACAAGTTCGGGCTCCCCCTCGACGCGGACCTCGTGCTCGACGTGCGCTTCCTGCCGAACCCGCACTGGGTCGAGGGCCTGCGGGAGCTGACGGGGCTCCAGCCCCCGGTCCGCGAGTACGTGCTCGAGAAGGACGTGACCGAGGACTTCCTCACGAAGGCGAAGGACCTCTTCGGCGTGCTGCTGCCCGGGTACGAGAGCGAGGGCCGCCACTACCTCACGATCGCCGTCGGCTGCACCGGCGGGCGGCATCGTTCGGTCGTGCTCGCAGAGGAGCTCGGGACGTTCATCAACGACAAGGGCTACCCGGCGAAGGTCATCCACCGCGACGTCGAGAGGCCGCCGTCGGTGACCGCGCCGTGAGGGTCACGGGGATCGGAGGCGGCCACGGCCTTGCCGCGACGCTGATGGCCGCGCGCCACTACGCGGACGACATCTCCGCGGTCGTCACGGTCGCCGACGACGGGGGATCGTCGGGCAAGCTCACGCGTGAGCTCGGCATCCCGCCCCCGGGCGACATCAGGAATTGCCTCGTCGCGCTCGCCGGCGACGACGACCGCGCGCGGCTGTACCAGCACCGGTTCCAGGAGGGCGCGTTGACCGGCCACACGGTCGGCAACCTGATCATCGCGGCGCTGACGGAGATGAAGGGCGACTTCGCCGAGGCCGTCGCCGCCGCGGGACGCATGCTCGGGTGCGAGGGCCGCGTGTATCCGGCGACCGGAGAGGTAGTCGCGCTGATGGCGCAGGTGCGCGACGGCGTCGTCCGCGGGCAAGTCGCGGTCGCGCAGACGAAGGACCCGATACAGGCGCTGTTCCTCGAGCCGCGCAGCCCCCGCGCGAACCCCGAAGCCGTCCGAGCCATACGCGCGGCCGACCAGGTCGTCCTGGGGCCGGGAAGCCTCTTCACGAGCCTGATCGCGACGATCCTCGTGCCCGGCGTGCGTATGGCGCTCCAGGAGACGGACGCGACGCGCGTCTTCGTGTGCAACGCGCGTATGCAGAAGGGCGAGACCGAGGGCCTCGACGCCGCCGCGCACGTCGAGTCGCTGCTCGCCCACGCGGGGCCGGACACCGTCGACGTCGTCCTCGTCCAGTCGCCGCCGCTCCCCGTAGACGGAGTGGAGGTGAGCTCGCTGAAGGGCCTGGGTGTGCGGGTCGTGGGGGCCGACGTGGCGTCGGAGAGCGGGGCGCACGACCCCGAGAGGCTGGCCGAGGTCCTCTCCTCGCTCCGCTGAAACGAGGCGCCGTTAGGATGGGCGCTCACCCACTTTCGACCCCACACTCCGGGAGGGATCGTCGATGACGACGCGAATCGGGATCAACGGCTTCGGCCGGATCGGCCGCAACTTCTACAGGGCCCTCAAGGCCACCGGCTCGGACCTGCAAGTCGTGGCCGTGAACGATCTCGGCGACGCCGAGACGATGGCGCACCTCCTGAAGTACGACTCGGTGCACGGGCGCTTCGACCGCGAGGTGAAGGTCAGCAACGGCGGGTTCACGATCGACGGCGAGGACATCAAGCTGCTGTCGGAGCGGGACCCCGGGCAGCTCCCGTGGGGCGACCTCGGCGTCGACATCGTGATCGAGTCGACGGGCTTCTTCACGAAGCGCGGCGACGCCGGCAAGCACGTCGAGGGCGGCGCGAAGAAGGTCATCATCTCGGCCCCCGCGAAGGAAGAGGACATCACGATCGTGATGGGGGTCAACCACGAGGAGTACGACCCGTCGCAGCACCACATCATCTCGAACGCGTCGTGCACGACGAACTGCGTGGTCCCGCTCGCGAAGGTCCTGCAGGACAACTGGGGGATCGACAAGGGCTTCATGACGACGTGCCACGCGTACACGAACGACCAGAACACGCTCGACCTCGCGCGTGACGACCTCCGGCGCGCGCGTGCGGCCGCGGTGAACATCATCCCGACGACGACGGGGGCCGCCAAGGCCGCGTCGCTGGCGATGCCCGAGCTGAAGGGCCGTCTCGACGGCCTCGCCCTGCGCGTGCCGGTGCCCGACGGGTCGATCACCGACATCGTCGCGGTCGTCAACGGCGAGCCGTCGAAGGACGACGTGAACAACGCCTACCGCGAGGCCGCGGGCTCCGCCGCCATGAAGGGGATCCTCGAGTACACCGAGGACGCCATCGTGTCGAGCGACATCGTCGGCAACCCGCACTCGTGCATCATCGACGGCGCGTCGACGATGGTGAACGGGAACATGGTGAAGGTCCTGGGCTGGTACGACAACGAGTGGGGCTACTCGAACCGCCTGGTGGACCTGACGGCCCTGGTGGCGAGCAAGCTCTAGCTCTGCTGTCGCGGCTGCCGACTGACAAAACCAAGACCCAAGGGGGTGAGTCTTGGCGTCGCTTCGCGACGTGGCAGAGGAGGTTCTCCGCGATCACGCTGACGGTCGGCCTCTCCATTACAGGGAGATAACGAGAATCGCGCTGGAGCGCGGACTATGGGCCCCGCTAGGGGTGACCCCTGAGGCTTCGATGTCCGCGGCCTTGTCGACCGAGGTCAGGGGTTTACATACCAGCGGAAGACCCGGGCGCTTCAAGGCGTTCGGACGTGGGCTTTATGGCCTGCGAAGGTCCTCAGCTGCCGTGCACGGCTCGATCGAGGAGCAGAATGCTTCGGTCAAGACGCGTCTCCGCGATGCCTTGGGGTCGATGCATCCGCGTGCGTTCGAGGAGCTGATAGCTCAACTCCTCACCGCTATCGGCTTCGAGGACGTCGAGGTTACGAGCTACTCGCGCGACGGTGGCGTGGACGTCCGCGGCCGTCTTGCCGTCGGGGGCGTCACCGACGTTCGGACGGCAATCCAAGTGAAGCGCTGGGGAAAGAACGTTCCCGACCATGTTGTGAGGGAATTGCGGGGCGGGTTGGGCACACATGAGCGCGGGCTGATCATTACGCTCTCGGACTTCACGCCTGCATCAAAGATCGAGGCTGTTAAGAGCGACCGCGCGCCGATTTCGCTCGTATCGGGTGACGAACTCGTGAACCTCCTGGTGGAATACCGGATCGGCGTCGTAGCAAGAGACGTCACGGTTCTTGAACTCGATGAGGGAGCAATCGGCCTCAATTCTGAGCAGGAGGACGTCGCTGCCGTCGAGGCACCCGGAGCCAGCATCGTCGGGGATCTCGGTGGTCGTGGGGTCTGGATCTGGCCCCTGCCAGGCGGCCGAAAAGGGTGGCTACGAAGCCTGCAACGCATGCTGCGGGAAGTAGTCGAAAGCGACCCGACCGTCTCTTCAGCGGTCGAGTGGATGATCAAGTCGTTTGCCAACGTGCAGAGCGAAGGCGCCGCGCGTTCGTACTGGAATGTGCCTCGGAGGATGGGCCTAATTGAGGTCTTAGGCGAGCGACTTCAGTTAACTGAGGCAGGAGCGACGTATCTCTCGACCGGCGACGATGCCGTCTTGTTGGGCCAAATCGAGGCGACTATCGCTGGGATCTCCGAGCTTCTGGAAGCCCTCCGTGAAGCGCCCCTGGACGAAAGCCAGGCCTTGGAGGTACTGAGGTCGAAGCTCGGTGTGACATGGCAGACGACGGCGCAGGTCAAGCATCGACTCGGGTGGTTGGAGAATCTCGGGGTCGTACGGCGGCGAGGCAAGGCGTACGGTCTCGTAACCCCATAGGGACTCGTCGATGTCGGGTGTGGCGTCGCGCTTCGACGCTCAGCCCGACGACGATGTAGCTCACGTCTCGGATCGTCTATTTCCCCCTACGCGGGGGAGGTCGACGCGTTCACGATGCCCCTGGGCCCGGCCGCGCATCCTGCCGGCCCCCTTCGTGCGTTGAAGGGACAATTACCCGAACGACCGGGAGGGGCGGTGGACGACCGAGGCGGGGCAGGGCAGGACGAAGAACTGATCGCGTTCTGCCGGCGGGAGCACGGGCGGGTCGTGGGGCTGCTCAGCCTCTACTGCGGCGACGCCGCACTCGCCGAGGAGCTGGCGCAGGATGCCCTCGCCCGCGTCTGCCGCGACTGGCGCAAGGTCCGGCGCATGGACCATCCCGAGGCCTGGACGAGCCGCGTCGCCGTCAACCTCGCCAACTCCTACTTCCGGCGCCGCGCCGCCGAGCGGCGTGCCCGCGACCGCCTCGCGGCCCGGCCCCCGGAGGAGGCCGCGGCCCCCGACCCGGCGGTCGTCCTCAGCGTCCGGCAGGCCGTCGCGAGCCTGCCCCCGCGTCAGAGGACGGCGCTGTTGCTCCACTACTTCTGCGACCTCCCGTTCGCGCAGGTCGCGGACCTGATGGGAGCGCCGGAACCGACCGTGAAGTCACTCGCGCGCCGGGGCATCGCCCGTCTGCGCTCGTCCGAGTCACTGGCAACCCGCGAGGAGGCCCCTAATGCAATCTGACGATCTCAAGAGGATGCTGGCCGAGGCGGCGGCGGACCCGTCCCGTCCGCTCGACGCGGGTGCGGTCGTGAGGAGGGGCCGCCGCCAGAGGAGGACGAGGGCCGCCGCGGCGGCGACCGGCCTTGCGGTGGTTCTGGCCGGAGCGTCGGCGTCGCTGGGCACGCTCGGCCGCGATACCGACTCGGGTCCGGGCCCCGCCGCCGCCGAGAGCGCCGACCCGTGCCGTCTCGGCCCCGCCGTGCACGTGGTCGTCTTCCTCGAGGACCACGCTTCGACGGTCGACGTCGACGCTCTCGGACACGAGCTCGAGGCGGACCCAGGAGTCGTCGAGGTCCGCTACGTGTCGCCGGAGGAGGGTTACGAGGAGCTCACGGAGAGGCTCGGGGATCACCCGAACGCCGAGCCCGTCGCGTCGGTTCCCGCGACGTTCAGGGTCGAGACCGTCGACGAGTCGGCGACCCGGCGGATCGAGCAGATCAGCGGCCCCGCGATCGAGCGCGTGCGGACCAGCCTCGACGCACGACGCATCGCGTGTCACGAACCGATCCTCGCCGCGCCGCGGGGGGAGAGCGACTACCCGACCTTCGGCGACGGCCACGGGACCGAGGTCCGGCTCCTCTCGCTGGCCTGTGGTGCCTCGCCGATCCGCGTGCGCGGCGACGTCATCCAGACGCCGGCGGACTGGTGCGGGGTGGAGATGGACGTCACCAACGGACGCCGGCACTCGATCAGGTTCGAGGCGCGGGAGCAGAGGCTCACGGATTCGGACGGACACGTGTACCTCCCCTGGCTCCGGGCGATCCGCGCCGCGGGATCGCCGTCGCGTCTCCTCGACGTCGAGATCGCTCCGGGCGCGAGGCGCAAGGGAACGATCTTCTATGAGGTGGCTCCGGGCGCGCATCCCGAGACGTTGTTCCTGGTCCCCACGCGTACGCGGCCCGTGGTCGTTCGCTTCAACCGCAGGGGGTGCGGCGGCTTGATGAGGGACGCCCGCGGGGACTTCGCCTGCAGCTACGCCCCCCGTACGTAAGGCGGAGGAACCGCCCGGCCCGACCTTCTACACTCGGCCCCCATGGGCCCGGCTCCGAAGATCCCCACCGACCTTCCCGGCATCGACTCGCTCGACGTCGACGGCAAGCGTGTGCTCGTGCGCTGCGACCTCAACGTCCCGCTGAAGGACGGCCGGATCACGGACGACCTCAGGATCCGGGCGGCGCTCCCTACGTTGCGCGCCCTGCTGGACCGCGGCGCCCGGCTCGCCGTCTGCTCCCACCTCGGCCGCCCCAAGGGGAAGGTCGTGGACGAGTTGAGCCTGAAGCCGGTCGGCAACAGGCTCTCTGAGCTCCTCGACCGTCACGTCGAGGTCGCCGGCGACGTGATCGGCGAGAGCGCCCGCCTCGCGTGCGCCAGCAACTACGACGTCGTGCTGCTCGAGAACCTCAGGTTCGAGGAGGGGGAGGAGCGCAACGACCCCGACCTCGCCGCGGCCCTCGCGGCCCTCGCCGACGCCTACGTCGACGACGCGTTCGGCGCCGCTCACCGCGCCCACGCCTCGATCTCGGGAGTGGCCGAGCTGCTCACGGCCGCCGCGGGATATCTCCTCGTCGAGGAGGTCGCGGCGCTCGAGCGGCTGCTGCACTCGCCCGAGCACCCGTTCGTCGCCGTTCTCGGCGGGGCGAAGGTCTCCGACAAGCTCAGCGTGATCGGCAACCTCCTCGACCGCGTCGACACGATCTGCATCGGCGGGGCGATGGCGTTCACGCTGCTCGTCGCCCAGGGGCACGACGTCGGCCGCTCGCTCGTCGAGCACGACCGCGTCGACGAGGTGCGGGACGTGCTCGGGAAGGCCACCGACAGGGGTGTGTCGATCCTGTTGCCGAGCGACGTCGTCGCGGCCGACGCGCCCGACTCTCCGGCGGGGTGCGAGACCGTCCCACTGGACGCGATCGGCGACCGCCTCGGCGTCGACATCGGCCCGGAGACGTCGACTCGTTTCGCCGAGGCGATCACGGCCGCGCGGACCGCTTTGTGGAACGGCCCCATGGGCATCTTCGAGATCCCCGAGTTCGCCGGAGGGACCCGCGCCGTCGCCGAGGCCGTCGCGTCCGCGACCAAGAACGGCGCCTACACCGTCGCGGGCGGCGGCGACTCGGCGGCCGCGTTGAAGCAGCTGGGGATGGAGGACGCCGTGTCGCATCTCTCGACCGGCGGCGGCGCGTCGCTCGAGCTCCTGGAGGGGCGCGAGCTGCCGGGCGTCGCGGTGCTGCGAGCGAAAGGACGACCCGCATGAGAACGCCTCTGATCGCAGGCAACTGGAAGATGTTCAAGACGCATCTCGAGGCCATGCGGCTGGTGCAGGCGCTCAACCACGAGCTCGCCGGCCACGACTACGACGCGGTCGAGGTCGTCGTGTGCCCGCCGTTCACCGCGCTGCGGACGGTCCAGACGCTCATCGACTCCGACCGTTACCTCATCGGCCTCGGCGCCCAGAACATGCACGCGGCGAAGGAGGGCGCGTTCACCGGGGAGGTCTCGGCCGACATGCTGAAGGCCCTCGCGGTGAAGTACGTGATCCTCGGCCACTCGGAGCGGCGGGAGATCTTCGGCGAGACCGACGAGGACGTGAACGGCAAGGTCCGCGCCGCGTTCGCCGCCGGCCTCACCCCGATCATGTGCTGCGGCGAGACCGCGATCGAGCGCGAGAACGACCGCACCGACAAGAAGGTCGAGGCGCAGGTGCGCGAGGGGCTGAAGGGGCTGCGCGCCGAGCAGGCCCGCGAGGTCGTGATCGCCTACGAGCCGATCTGGGCGATCGGCACCGGGAAGACCGCGACGCCCGACGACGCGCAGAAGACGATCGGGTTCATCCGGGGCGTTCTCGCGCAGGCCTTCAGCCAGGACGTGGCCGACGCGGTCCGCATCCTTTACGGCGGCAGCATGAAGCCGGGCAACGCGAAGGCGATCGTCGGCCAGCCGGACGTGGACGGCGGCCTCGTCGGCGGAGCCTCGCTCGACGCCGGTGACTTCGCCGCGATCGTCAAAGCAGTCGGCTGAGAGAGGGAGCTCCGCACATGGCGTTGAAGCGCATCTGCTACGTGATTCTGGACGGGCTCGGCGACGACCCGCTTCCGGCGCTCGGGGGCCGCACGCCGCTCGAGGCCGCGCGCACGCCGTTGCTCGACCGCCTCGCGCGCGACGGGCGCAACGGCTACGTCACGACGGTCGGTGAGGGCATCGCGCCCGAGTCCGACATCGCGGTGTTCGCGATCCTCGGCTACGACCCGCACGAGCACCACACGGGCCGCGGCCCCCTCGAGTCCGTAGGAGTGGGACTCGACGTCAAGGACGGCGACCTCGCCTATCGCGTGAACTTCGCGACTGTCGAACGAGAAGCCGATGGCTGGGCCATCCTCGACCGCAGGGTGGGCCGCGACCTGTCGTCGGAGGAGGCGCACGCTCTGGCGGAGGAGGTCCAGCAGAAGGTCCGCATCCCGGGCGCGACGTTCGAGTTCCGCGCGACGATCGGCCACCGCGGGGTCCTCGTGATCCGCTCGGACGAAGGCCCCCTCTCCGCCCAGGTCGAGAACTCCGATCCCGCGTACGGCCGCCAGGGCGCGCTCGGCGTAGCGAAGGAGACGTTCGACAACCACGTCGTGCACGTCACGCCGGTCGCCGGCCACGAGAACGACGAGCCCGCGCAGAGGGCCGCGCGGCTGACGAACGAGTGGCTCGCGGCGTCGTACGAGGTGCTCGAAGCGTCCGAGACGAACCGCTCCCGCGTCGCCGCCGGGAAGATGCCCGGCAACTTCATCCTGACGCGCGACGGCGGGGACCACCTGCCCGACCTCGTCCCTTTCCACGAGAAGTTCGGCCCCCGCATGGGCTGCTTCGTGGAGATGCCCGTGGAGCTCGGGATCGCGCGGCTCACCGGGATGGGGATAGTCGAGGCCCCCACCGGCATCCCGCCGCAGGAGCAGTACGGCCAGTGGGCGGCGCTCGCGCTCGAGGCGATCGAGGGCTACGACGGGCTCTACATCCACATCAAGGGCCCCGACGTCCCGGCCCACGACGGCGACCACGCGGGCAAGATCGCGAGCATCGAGGAGATCGACTCCCTGTTCTTCGCCCCGCTGCTCGAGGAGCTCGACCTCGGCCGCACGATCGTCGCGGTGACCGCGGACCACTCGACGAGCTGCGCACGCAAGGCCCACACGGACGGGCCGGTCCCGCTCCTCGTCTCGGGCGGCGGGGTCAGCCCGGACGGCGTCCAGAGCTACGGCGAGACCGCGTCGCGCGAGGGAGCGATCGGCCATCTGCTGGGACCGCAGATCATGCCGAACCTCGTATCGCTGGCGAAAGCGTGACGCCGGTCCTACTATTGCCGTAGTTCTCCGACGGGAATTGAGGTGTCTCTCTTACATGGCTGCTCGAAGGAAGCACACGCTCGCCGACGTCCTCGGCCCCCTCGAGTCCGAGATCATGGACGTGGTCTGGGACGCCGGGGAGGTGACCGTGCGTGACGTGCACCGCGCGCTGAACGAGGCGAGGCCGATCGCGTACACGACCGTGATGACGACGCTCGGCAGGCTGACCGACAAGGGCCTGCTGCGGAGGGTCGAGGACCAGCCGGCGCACCGGTACTCCGCGCTGGTCTCACGCGAGGAGTACGCGAGCTCGACCGTGAAGTCCGTCGTGGACTGGCTCGTCCAGCACTTCCCGGATCCCGCCGTCGCGTATTTCGTCGACAAGGTCGGCAACGAGGACGAGGACGTCATCGCGAAGCTCCGGGACGCCATCGACCAGCGGAGAGCGCCTCAGTAACGTGACGACCGCGGCCCCCGCAGTCCTCGCGCTGGAGACGGACTCGGCCTGGGTCGTGATCCTGGCCGTCTCGCTCGTGACGCTCGCGGCCGCGCTGTTGCTGCGGCGGCTGATCAACCGGCCGGGCGGCCTGCTGTCCGGCGTGCTGCTGGGACTCCCGCTCGTGCTCCCGCTCGTCGCCGCGCTGTTCTACGAGCACGCGCTGCTCCCCGAGATCGCCGTGCTGAGGCCCGCGGGCTCCGCCCTCGTCGACCGCTCCGGCAGCCTCTTCCACCTGCTGCTGTTCCAGGACCAGGCGACGCACACGGTCACGCCGTACGCGCTGTCGGGCTCGGCGGGGCCGTGGATCCTTCTGGCCGGGGGCCTCGTCACGTCGTTCATGCTCGTGCGCCGGGTCGTCGGCGTGCTGCTCGTGCGCCGGCTCATCGCCCGGTCGCGCCCGCTCGACGACGACCACCTCGAGGTCGTCGGCCCCGCGCTTGAGGAGACCGTCAGGCTCTCGTCGCTGGCGAAGATGCCCGGGGTCCTCGTGCTGCCCGACGGCGTCCAGGGCGCGTTCGCGGTGGGGGGCCGCAAGGGCAGGATCCTGGTCTCCGAGGCCGTGATCTTCGACCTCGACCGCGAGGAGCTCGAGGGCGTGCTCGCGCACGAGGTCGCCCACCTCGAGACGCACGACGTCCGCGTCGTGTTCGCCGCCGGCCTCCTGCGCGACCTCGTCGCGTGGAACCCGCTGGCGCACGTCGCGTACCGCCGCCTCGCGTCCGACCGCGAGCGCGAGGCCGACCGCAGGGCGGCGACGCTCACGGCGCGGCCCCTGGCGGTGGCGTCGGGCCTGCTCAAGATGTACGAGCTGATGAGGTCGCAGCCGCGGGCGCTCGACCAGGGCGCCATGGCGTTCCTGCGCCCGGGCCGGCAGATCAGCCGGCGGGTGTCGCACCTGATCGCGCTGGCCGACGGGCGGACGCTCGCGGCCCCCTCGGGGCGCGTCCCGTACCTGATGGCCGGCCTGCTCGTGGCGGTCCTGGGACTTCAGGTGGGCGCCCACGTAGCGACGCAGGACATGAACGGGTTCGCGATCGTGCTCGGCGACACCTCCAGCAACAACGCCGAGTTCTGGACGCCCACGGAGATCCGCAAGCACCACAAGACCGTCAACGGGCGGCATCACGTGGCGGCGGAGCGGGGGGCCGCGAAGAAAGAAGGGAAGCCGACGCCGCGTTACCCGGAGCTCACGCGCGAGGTCCTCGTGAAGGAGAAGAACCTTCCGGCCTGGTTCGAGTGGATGGCCCGCCGCGCCGAGGGCATCTCACGCTCGTCGCTGAAGTGGGACCTGCGGAGGGAGTGGCAGGCCGTGCCGGTGTTCAGCCAGCCCGCGGGCGGCCCGCTCACGATCTACCGGCTCGGCCCCCCCGGCACCTAGGAGCCTCCGGCCCCTTCCCGGCCCGGTTCGGCTACCCTTGGTGGCCGATCTGTTGCAACCAGACCCCGAAGAGGTGCTTCCATGACCCCGCTGCTCGTAGTCATCCACTCGGTCGCCTCGGTGACCATGATCGTGTTCGTGCTGCTGCACGCCGGACGCGGCGGAGGCGTCTCCGAGATGTTCGGCGGCGGCATGCAGAGCCAGGCGATGGGCTCGACCGTCATGGAGAAGAACCTCGACCGCATCACGATCATCACCGCGCTCGTCTTCGCCGGGACGACGATCCTGCTGGCGATGCGCCTCTCCTAGAACCTCCCCCTCGATGAAGCTTCGCCGGGCCGCGGGAGCGGCCGTCCTGTCGCTTGCCGTGCCGATGCTGGCCGGCGCGTGCACCGGCGGAGGAGACGTCGGGGAGGGTCCGCGCTCGGAGGCCCGCTCCTCGGACGACCCCGCGGCGACCGCGGCCCCCCTGGGGGAGGGCGCGTCGCCTTCGGAGCCCGGCGGGTTCGCGCCGGAGGACGACGTCCTGACGGTAGCGATCCGCGAGCCGTCGACGCTCGACCCCATGCGCATCCAGGACCCGGGCTCGGTGCTCGTCGCCCGCCAGCTCTACGAGGGCCTCACCCGCTGGGACCCCGTGACGGAGAAGGTGGTACCGGCCGCAGCGCAGTCGTGGGACGTGTCCGGCGGGGGCCGCGTCTACACGTTCACGCTGCGCCAGGGGATGACGTTCCACGACGGCTCTCCGGTGCGGGCCGCGGACTTCCGCTTCGCGTTCGACCGCATCGCGAAGAAGACGAACGCCTCCGACCTTGCCTACACGCTCGAGAGGGTCGCGGGCTTCCAGGAGGTCAACGCGCTCGGCGACTCCGACCACCTCTCCGGCATCGCGGCCCCCGACGGACTGACGCTGCGGATCACCCTCTCCGAGCCCTTCCAGGGCTTCCCGGCCGTCCTCACGCACCCCGGGCTCGTGCCGCTACCGGCGGGCCCGGTCCGCAACTACGACTCCTTCCTCGCTGCGCCGGTCGGAAACGGGCCCTTCCAGATGGCGGCGGAGTGGGTGCCGGGCGAGCCGGTGATCCTCGAGGACTTCCCGGGTTTCGTGGAGACTCCGAGCCTCGACGGCATCCGGTTCGTCCCGTCCCCCGACGCGGCCGCGTCGTGGCCGCTGTTCGTGGACGAGCGCGTCGACGTCGCGGAGGTGCCGTCGGGCCAGTTCGAGGCAGCCCGCGAGCGCTTCGGCGAGGAGGGGTACCGGCCGTTCCTCGCCGGCTACTACTTCGGGCTGAACCTGCGCTCCGGCGAGCTCGACAGCATCCGCATCCGCAAGGCGATCAGCCGCGCGATCGACCGCCGGGAGATCGCCGAGAGCGTCTACAAGGGGAACATGTCGCTCCCGCGGGGGATCGTCCCCGTAGGGATGCCGGGCTTCCACGAGAACATCTGCCTCACGCTGTGCCGGTACTCGCCGGAGATCGCCGAGGACCTCCTGCGCGGCGTGCCCCCTCGGGCGCGCCGCGTCTCGATCCAGTTCAACCGAGAGGACCCTCACGGCGAGGTGGCGCGGCTCGTCAAGCGCGACCTCGAGGCCGTCGGCCTGAAGGTGACCATCGAGGGCTACGGCTTCCCGCGCTATCTCAAGCTGTTGCGCGACGGGAAGCAGTCCGCCTACCGGTTGGGGTGGATCGCGGAGTACCCGGAGGCGGACGTCTTCCTGTCGGGGCTCTTCGAGTCGGACGCGCCGGACAACCACTCGGGGTTCGCCTCACCGAAGGTCGACTCGCTGCTGGCGAAGGCGCGGCGCACGGAGAAGGAGGCCGTGCGCGTCCAGACCTACATCGAGGCCGAGAAGGCGATCCTGCGGAGCCTCCCGGTCGTCCCGATCGGCTCGTTCGTGACGCACTGGGTCGCACAGCCGTGGGTGGACGAGATCGAGTTCGACGTCATGGGGGGCTTCGACGCGGTCGAGGTCTCGTTGGGCGAACGGCCGGAGTAGCCACCTATAATCTCCACCGGCCCCGATCCTTCCCGGAGCGATCGGGGCCTTCGTATCGAGCGGTGGTGGTGGAACGGTAGACACGCCAGCTTGAGGGGCTGGTGCCCGCAAGGGTGTGGGGGTTCAAATCCCCCCCACCGCACGGATCGCTCCGGGTGCTCGCGGTTGTTCTCCGCGCTATTACGTATTGTCCGGTTTCTGCCGATCTCCCAGTATTCGGAGTGTCGCTTTTCGCGCACCGGACAGGGGGACCACGTGACGAACGCATCCGCAGCGCCGGCAACTCCCGCCGCCTCGCCGTCTCTCGCGTTGTTCGGTGCAGCCGCCGAGGCCAACCTCCAGAGCGCGCTGGCGCGCTTCCAGGCATCGGTCCAGGACCTGCTCGACTCGCCGCTCGACGCGACCCGCGTCTTCGAGTGGGCGATGCTCCGCTCCGCCCCCGGAACCGTCTAACCTCGGGGGCCATGGCGCCCATACCGATCAGCGAGCCGTCGAAGATCCTGCTCGAGGAGCCCGCGGGCTCGCTGGAGAAGCTCGGCTCCACCTCCGACCCCACCGTCGCGTCCGAAGTGGCGCGCGAGTGGCCCGCATGCCTGACCGCGTGGGCCGTGCTCGGCGAGGAGGCGCTGGCCTCCGGCAGGTACGTCGACGCCTACGCGTATTTCCGCGTCGGCTATCACCGCGGCCTCGACGGAGTCCGCAAGGCCGGGTGGAAGGGGAGCGGCGTCGTCCCGTGGGCACACGAGCCGAACCGCGGGTTCCTGAGGTCGCTCGCCGGGCTCGGGAAGGCCGCGGAGGCCATCGGTGAGGCCGACGAGGCCGCCCGGTGCGAGGACTTCCTGAGGCAGCTGTCTCCCGACGCTCCCTAGCGATGTCGGGCCTGATCACGAGCCCGGGCAACCCCCTCCTGAAACGCATCCGTAAGCTCCGCCATCGGAAGCACCGCGAGTCAGAGGGTGTCGTGTTCGTCGAGGGCATCGCGCCGGTTCTCCAGGCGCTGCAGTCGGGGGCCGCGCTGGAGATGCTCGTCGTGGCGCCGGAGCTGCTGACGAGCCCGGCCGCTCGTGAGGCCGTCGCGACGGCAGGCGTGCGCGTCGTGGAGGTCACGGGCGACGCCTTCGCGAGCATCGCCGACCGAGAGCACCCCGCCGGCCTCGGCGCAATCGTCGGCACGCCGGTACGTGCGCTCGCGGACGTCGAGCTCGGGGGATCGCCTCTCGTCGTGGCTCTGGACGAGGTCGGGAACCCGGGCAACCTCGGGACCGTCGTGCGGACCGCAGACGCGGCAGGGGCCGACGCGGTCGCGGTCGCGGGGGCCTCCGCGGATCCGGGAGATCCCGCTGCCGTCAAGGCGTCGATGGGGACGGTGTTCTCGACGCCCGTAGCGACGGCGACGCTGGACGAGGTGCTGGCGTGGAGCCGCGCCGCAGGTCTGGCGGTCGTGGCGACGTCGGCCCGGGCCTCGGTGCCGCACTGGGAGGCGACCTTCCCGGAGCGATGCCTCCTGCTGTTCGGGAGCGAGGCGAGGGGCCTGCCGGCCGACGTCGTGGACGCGGCGGACCTGGCGGTGCGGATACCGCAGGTGGGCGCCGCGTCCTCGCTCAACCTGGCCGCGGCGGCAGCGATCCTGATCTACGAAGCCCGCCGGGGCCGCATCTAATCCTCGAGAGGATCCCGGTACACGCGGTACACGCGGTACACGCTCGTACGGCGCGTACCGCGTGTACCGATCAGTCCGCGAGCTCCGGCCCCACTACTTCCAGGAACTCCTCGACCCGCGTCCGGCCCTGGCCCGGCCAGCTCACGACCAGGTACCCGACCCCGGCGTCACGGAGCGCCGTCGCCGTCCGCTTCACCTCGTCCCACGGCTCGGAGATCGACAGGCTCGTCGACCGCGTGATGCTCGACGGGTCGCGGCCCGCCGCCTCGGCGGCCTCCGCGACGATCCGCCACTTGCGGTCGAGCTCCGTGACCCAGCCGAACGAGTGCCAGACGTCCGCGTGGCGCCCCGCGATCGGCAGCATGACCTTCTCGCCTCCCGCGCCGATCCACAGCGGCGGGTGCGGCTTCTGCACCGGCTTCGGGTTGTACGACGCGTCCTCCAGCCGGTAGTAGCGACCGTCGAACGACGCACGTTCCTCGGTCATGAGGAGCTTCGTCACGTGCAGCGCCTCTTCGAGCCGGCGGCCCCGTTCGCCCGCGGGCGGGAAGTCGATCCCGAGCTCGCGGTGCTCCGGCTCGAACCATGCCGCGCCGAGCGAGAGCTCGAGCCGGCCGTTCGACACGTGGTCGACCGTCACGGCTTCGGTCGCGAGGATCGACGGGTGGCGGTAGGTCACGCCGGTCACGAGCGCGCCGAGCCTGATCCGCGACGTGGCGGCTCCCAGCGCCGACAGCAGCGTCCATGCCTCGAAGCAGGGGCCGGAGGGATCGCCGTACATCGCCTTGAAGTGATCGAACACCCAGGCGCCGTCGAAGCCGGCGTCTTCGGCGAAGCGGACCCGCTCGAGGAGCTGGTCCCACGCCATCTGATGTTGCGAGCAGTCGATTCCCAGCCTCACGAATCCGCCTCCTCGAGCCTCTCGTCCAGCCAGTCGCCCACGAGCCCCGACAGCTTGTCGTACTTCGCCCAGAAGAAGTGGTTGGCCCCGGCCATCCGCTCGACGCGGGCGCCGGCCCCCTCACCCCACGCCGAGCATTCATCGGCCGGCACCTGCCTGTCGTTCTCCCCGGCGACCACGAGCAGAGGCGTCGACAGTCCCAGCTCGTCTGCGGGAGGCAGCCCCGCCGTGACGCCCGGCCGCTCGATCACCGCGGGAGCGATCGCGACGCAGCCGACGAACACCGGCTCGGCCGCCGCGAGCCGCACCGCCACCGCGGCGCCGAACGACCAGCCGGCGACGGCGCGCGGGAGGGACGGGAATCGCTCCGACGCGTAGTCCGCGGCCCCCGCGGCGTCGGCCACCTCTGCGATCCCGGTCGACGTCTCGCCTTCCGACGAGCCGATCCCCCGGAAGTTGAACCGGACGACGGCCCAATCACGCCGGACCAGCTCGTCGCGCAGCGCGAGCAGCAACGGCGCGTTCATCGTCCCGCCCATCTGCGGGTGCGGATGGCACAGGACCAGGACGGCCTTGGGGGCCGCGGGGGCATCGAGAGCGGCCTCCAGAGCGAGCCCGTCGCGCGACCGCAACGTGAGGCTCACTCGGACGCGCCCACGGCGGCGCGGATCGCGCCGGCGACGGACTTCATCTCGTCCTCGTCCCTGTACTTGCGCCGCGGCCAGAAGAAGCCGCGCAGCCCGTCCTTCGGACGCCGGGGCACGACGTGCACGTGGAGGTGGGGGACGCTCTGGCTGACCTTGTTGTTCATCGCGACGAACGTTCCGACAGCGTCCATCGCCGCGACGACCGCGAGCGACAGCGTGCGGGCGTTCGTGAACAGCGGCGCGATCAGCGCGTCGGGCAGTTCGCCGAGCGTCTCGTGGTGCTCCTTCGGGACGAGCAGCGTGTGGCCCTCGAACACCGGCCGGACGTCGAGGAACGCAAGCGTGAGGTCGTCCTCGAACACCACGTGCGCGGGCGTCTCACCGCGGACGATGTCGCAGAAGACGCACATCGCCCGAGCCTATGCAGCGCCTTAAGCGCTGCGGCGCAGAGACTGGTATATTACAAAGTTGTAATTCCAGCATGGGAGCATGAATGGACGACTCTGAGCGACCCGAAGCTCGGCTGACTGATTCAGCGAGTGAACCCAACGAGACCGGTCTAACCGTCCCGCCGGTGGTCGATGATGCGTCCAATGGCGGGCCGCCCCAGAAGACGTCCAAGGCGACGCGTTCAAAGAAGAAGAAGAAGACGGCAAGGCAATCCGGGAGCCGGAGCCGAAAGGTTCGCACCTTTCCCGCGTCGACCTTCGAAGAGGCTCTAGTGCTTGCTCAGGCCATCGATCGGATCGCGGCGGGTCAGCCGATTCGTCGGCTTACCCTCTTTCACAAGCTCGGGAAATCTCCGGACAGTGGACCTACTCGTCAACTAATCACTAACTCCGGGAAGTACGGCTTAACAAAAGGGAGCTATAAGGCGGAGCACCTTGAACTTACGCCTGACGGGCGTGTCGCCGTGAGCGCGGACGTGGCTCCTCGCGAGCAGCTGCAGGCGCGGTTCCGCCTTGCCGTCGAGAGCGTCCCACCGTTCAAGGTCCTCTACGACCGCTTTATGGGGAACAAGCTCCCTGCGCAGGTGGTGCTACGTGACTTCTTAGTGGATCAGGGCTATTCCGCGGAAGAGGTTCAGGAGTGCGTCGACACGTTCATCGTCAACGCTAAGTTCCTGGGGCTGCTGCAGACTGTGGCCGGCGCCGAGCGGTTGTTGGCAATCGGCCATGCTTTGGAAGAGGTTTCGCCCGCGACGACGTCGGGCCCAGCGACGACGTCGAATGGAGCGGTTCTGCCCACGGCTCCCCGGACAGGCGGAGCTACGGATTGGTCGAAGATTTGTTTCTACGTAACGCCGATTGGCGACCCCGACTCCGAAGAGCGCCAACATTCGGACCTCTTCCTTAGCTCACTCGTCGAGCCGGCGCTTTCGGAATTCGAGCTATCAGTCGTTCGCGCGGATCAAATCGGCAAACCGGGAATGATCACAACGCAGATTCTGGAGTACGTAGTGAAGGCTCGGCTGGTTGTGGCAGACCTGTCCTTTCACAACCCCAACGTGTTCTATGAGCTCTCCCTGCGTCACGTTTCGCGGCTCCCGACGGTTCAGCTTATTCGGGCGGCAGACCGGATTCCGTTCGACCTAGACCAATTCCGGACGATCAGGATCGATACAACAAGTATTTTTACCCTCGTTCCTAAGCTCGACGTTTACCGCGCCGAAATTGCCAATCAGGCGCGTCAGGTCTTGAACGACCCTGATGCCGTGGACAATCCCTTGACCACTTTCTACCCGTCCCTAGCAGCGGCACGCTTCGACGGTAACGGGGGCGCCTCATCCAACGGCGCTGAAGGTGAAGTCCCGCAAGGCGTCTAGAGATCACGCGGAGACGGGTTCGTATACGGGTACCTTCTGGAGATGATCGACGTACCGCCGGGGCGCATCGTCGTCTTCGCCGACATCGCATGTCCGTGGGCGCACGTCGCGGTGCACCGTCTCCACGAGACGCGGGCGCGCCTC
Source organism: Actinomycetota bacterium (assembly GCA_035942255.1). Classification (GTDB taxonomy): domain Bacteria; phylum Actinomycetota; class CADDZG01; order CADDZG01; family WHSQ01; genus JALZEG01. Next base: position 75,889 of record DASZDG010000022.1, read on the forward strand.
GGCCTGCAAGACGCGGTGGCGTTCGACATGCGCGCGTTCGCGCTCGAGATCGTGAACCGGAAGCCGACACCGAAGAACGTCCTCGACGCGGAGATACCAGTGGCGGGAACGCTGGAGCCGGACGCGGGATGGCAGATGTGGCAGCGCCCCGACCACGAGTACGCGGTGACGACGCTGCCCGCCCTCGAAGCAGTGTACGCCGCGAAGGAACAGGGCCTGCCCGTCGCGGAGGGCCTCGACCGCGCGCTGCGGCGCGCGTTCTTCGGCGAGAGCCGCAACGTGTCGATGCGCCACGAGATCCTGGACGTGGCGGTGGGCGTTCCGGGGCTGGACGTGGACGAGCTCGCCCGCGCGCTCGACGACGGCCGCGCCCGCAGCGCGCTCACCGCCGACCGGGGCCTGGCCGAGAACGACGCCGTCGCGGGGAGCCCGCACGTCTTCCTCCCCGGCGGCGAGGACGTCCACAACCCGGGTGTCGAGATGCACTGGGAGGGCGAGCACGGCGAAGGGTTCCCCGTAGTAGACAAGGACGACCCCGCCGTCTACGAACGGCTGCTGCAGGCGGCTGCGGGAACCGAATGACGAGAGGAGACCGGTGATGGACGAGGCACGGCTCAGGGAGGATGCGGACGCACACGGGCAGGCGACGGTCGCGGGCGATCTCAAGACCGCCGGCGGCTACCTCGACAAAGAGGCGTACGGCCCGGCTGGCGAGGTCATGCAGAAGATGCCGAAGCCGCTCGAGTCGTGCGAGGTCGGGTCGGTCGAGGTCGCGGGTGACGAAGCCCTCGTGCAGATCAGGTACTCGGGCGGAGGCGACGAGGTAGTCGTCGAGTCGCGCTGGGCGGAGCGGGACGGGACGCCCAAGATCGTCGGCCTGCGGGTCCTCTAGCCGCCGCCCGGCCCGGGCGCGTATATCTTTCGCAGCGATGGAAGCCCAGATCAGCGGCACCCAGAGGAAGGTCATGGGGTCGTCGGTGCGCCCGGTCAAGCTGTCGCACGGCGACTCCGGCATCCCCGTCCGCGACGGGAGGACACTTCCGTTCCGCGTGCAGCGGTCGTGGTCGGCCCCCGCGGGCGTCTACCCGGAGCAGTGGTTCCTCGTCCGGCCCGACACCCGCGAGGTCCTCTACGAGGGCCCGGTCGTCGAGCGTGCGATCTGGGGCCTTCAGGGGCTGACCGAGGTCGCGGACGATGTCACCGAGCCCATCCGCCTGGACCCGGGGCAGTACCTGGTCGTGTTCGCGCTCGGGGGCCACATGGGTGGCGAGCTCGAGGTCGAGGCCGCCCAAACCGCCTGATCCTCATGTCTTGACCCCCGCGGACGGGTCGGGCACACTGGACGGCGGCCGGTTACTGAGGCCGCCGGAGCTTCCCCTTACGGCGACCACAGCAGCCGGCCTCTTCGCGGGCGCGCACCTTCTTTCGTGACCGGCCTATCCTCGTCCGCATGAATCGCCAGGACCCCCGCAAGACCGTCGCGTCGCTCGTCCTCGTCGCGCTCGCAGCTGCGGGTTGCTCGATCGAGAGCGTCCCGGACGGCGAGGCGGGGGCCGCCCCGGAGCCGGCCGTGACGCTGGCCCAGCGGGACCGGACGGTCCCGCACTCGCCGCTGTCGGAGATCGTGGAAGCCGCGCTTCCGTCGGTCGTGAACGTGCGGGTTAAATCGTTCGACGTCACCGGGTTCGACTCCGGCGGGGGCTCGGGCTCGGGCGTGATCATCGACGAGAAGGGGATCGTGCTCACGAACTTCCACGTCGTCCAGGGGGCCGCGGAGGTCAACGTCCGGATCTTCAGCGGCGACGAGCACGAGGACGTCGAGGGCGAGGTCATCGGCGGCGTCCCCGAGCAGGACCTCGCGATCATCCGGATCGATAAGGACGGGCTCGTGCCGATGGAGATCGGCCGCTCCGCGGACCTGAAGCTCGGCGACGACGTCGTCGCGATCGGGTACCCGCTCGGGCTCGGGGGCGCGACCGTCACCGCCGGGATCGTCTCGGCGATCGGCCGGAGCATCACGGCGTCGAACGCGTCGGGGGATGCCGAGAGCCTCCAGAACCTCCTGCAGACCGACGCGGCGATCAACCCGGGGAACTCGGGCGGGCCGCTCATCGACACGGAGGGCCGGCTCGTAGGCATCAACACCGCGGCCGTGCAGGCCGGTGCGGCGGAGAACATCGGCTTCTCGATCCCGATCGACGACGCCCTCCCGGTGGTGGAGGAGATCCTCAGCGATCCGCCGGACGAACGCGCCTGGCTCGGCGTGACGCTCGGCGACGCGTCGCCGTCGGCGGCGCTCGAGTTCGGCTTCCCGAGCGACACGGAGGGCGCGCTGGTGCTCGGGGTCGTCCCGGACAGCCCGTCGGACGAGGCCGGGCTGAGCGTTGGGGACGTCATCGTCGAGATCGACGGCGAGAACATCCGCAGCGCCGACGACCTGATCGACGTCCTCAGGGACAAGGACCCCGGCGAGACCGTCGAGCTCGAGATCGTCGACGCCACGGGAGAGGGCACCGTCGAGGTCGAGCTCGAGCAGCGCCCCGTCACGCTCGGCTGACGCCGCCCCCGCGCCGGACTAACCTGAAGCGATGAAGGTGAAGCTCCGCAACCCCGACCGCGTCGTGGACGTGAGCGGGCCCCAGACCGTCTCCGCGCTGCTGTCCCACCTGGGGATCGTCCCCGAGGCCGTCCTCGTGATCCGCGACGCGACCCTGCTCACACGCGACGAGGCCGTGACCGAGGAGGACGAGATCGAGGTCCGTCCCGTCCTGTCGGGGGGCTGAGGCCGTGAAGTGCAAGGTCTGTCGCGGACACGCGGTCGTCGACGTCCGGCGGCACAACGCCGGGTTCTGCAAGGACCACTTCGTCGAGCACGTCCGCAACCAGGTCGCGAAGACCGTCAAGGAGTTCTCGATGTTCTCGCCGGAGGACCGGCTCCTGATCGCGGTCTCCGGCGGGAAGGACTCGCTCGCGCTCTGGGACGTCCTGATCGACCTCGGCTACGACGCCACCGGCTTCTACCTCGACCTCGGCATCGGCGGTTACTCCAGCCGCTCGAAGGAGGCGACGATCGCGTTCGCCGAGGGGCGGGACGCGAAGCTGATCGTGCGCTCGCTCGGGGAGGAGCACGGCTTCACGGTCCCGGAGCTCTCGAAGCTCACGGGCCGCGTCCCGTGCTCGGGGTGCGGCCTCAACAAGCGCTACGAGTTCAACCGGGCCGCGCTCGAGGAGGGCTTCGACGTCCTCGTCACCGGCCACAACCTCGACGACGAGGTCGCGACGCTGTTCGGCAACGTCCTCCACTGGAACGTCGACCAGCTCGGCCGCCAGGCGCCGGTCCTGGAGGAGCGGATCCTCGGCGAGAGTGACGACGTCGTCCTGGTCCGTAAGGTGAAGCCCCTCGTCAAGATCGCCGAGCGCGAGACCGCGGCGTACGCGCTGCTGCGCGGCATCGACTACATCGTCGAGGAGTGCCCGATGGCCGCGGGGAACAAGCACCTCGGCTACAAGGAGGCGCTGAACGAGATCGAGGAGCAGTCGCCGGGGTCGAAGAACGCCTTCTACTTCGGCTTCCTGAGCCGGGCGTCGCACCTGTTCACGCCGGAGTCGGCGCTCGACCAGGCCGAGCTGCGACCGTGCTCGCAATGCGGTGCACCGACACCGGGCGACGTCTGCGCGTTCTGCAAGCTCGTCGCGAAAGCAACCCGGTGAGCGAGCCGCAGGTGAGCGTGTATCGGTGACCCGCGATTTCCGCGCCGGCGAGAAGGCGCTGCTGCTCGACCGGAAGGGACGCCGGTATCTCGGCACGCTCGCAGCGGGCGGCGAGTTCCACACCCATGCCGGCCCCGTCGCCCACGACGACCTGATCGGTCAGCCCGAGGGCACGACGTTGCGATCGAC
>DASZDG010000023.1:0-32793 GCA_035942255.1 Actinomycetota bacterium
CAGCTTCATCGAGGGCTTCTACAACCCCAAGAGACGCCACTCTTCCGTTGGCTATCTCAGCCCAGACGACTACGAAAGGAGCAACCTAGAATCGAGCCCTGCACCACTCGCACATGTCCACTAAATTGGGGCAACACCACGCTTGGACCGGATGTACCGCGTGTACCAGTCGGTTCGCGGGGCTAGGGACGCGACGTGAGCCCTCAAGTGGCGTTCGTCACAGGAGCGGCATCCGGCCTCGGCCTCGCGATCGCTCGCCGGCTCGCCGGCAACGGCACGACGGTCGTCGTTGCCGACGTCGACACGGCCGCGGGCCCGGGGGCCGCGGAGGAGCTCGGCAACGGGTCGTTCTTCGTCGAATGCGACGTCTCGGACCTCGACGCAGTCCGCGACGCCGTCGCCAGGACCCGCGAGCGAGCGGGCGGGATCGACGTCCTCGTGAACAACGCCGGGTTCGATCTACCCGGCTTCTTCCTGCAGACCGACCCGGGGACGTGGCGGTCGCTGATCGCCGTGAACCTCGAGGGCGTGCTCAACTGCACGTTCGTGATCGCGCCGCTCTTGATCGAGGGGGCCGCGCAGACCGGGTACGCGCGGATCGTGAACGTCGCGTCGGACGCCGGCCGCGTCGGGTCGTCGGGCGAGGCCGTCTACTCCGCGGCGAAGGGGGGCGTGATCGCGTTCTCGAAGTCCACGGCCCGCGAGCTCGCGCGCTACGGGATCACGGTCAACGCGGTCTGCCCCGGCCCGGCCGACACGCCGATGACCGCAGCGATCCGGCAGACCGAGATTGGCGAGAAGATGTTTCAGAAGCTGCAGGCCGCGACGCCGCTGAAGCGTCTCGTGAAGCCCGACGAGGTCGCGGCGGCGGTCGAGTACTTCCTGACCGACGCCGCGACGTTCGTCACGGGTCAGGTGCTGAGCGTCAGCGGCGGCCTGACGATGTCGGGCTGAGCCGGCGAGCTAGACGCAGGAGAGCAGGTTCTGGTTCCAGAACTCCGAGTTCACGCAGCTCGTGAACACTCCCGGACACGAGGCGAGGTTCTGGTTCCAGAACTCCGAGTTGATGCAGCTCGTCAGCGCGCCCGCCTGGGCGGGGACGGCTGTGAGAGGGATGGCCGCGAGGGCCGCGAACGCGATGCCCGCGAGGGCGCGCTTCGATCTCATGTGACTACTCCTTCGGGTAGGTGGGTTAGACGCAGGTGAGGGTGGCCTCGAGGCCGTTCCAGAACTCGGTGGCGATGCACTGCTGGGCCTCCGGTACGCACGCGATCGTGGCCTCGAGGCCGTTCCAGAACTCGGCGGCGATGCAACCCCGCAGGCCGCGGTTCGCTTGGGCCGGCCCCGCCATGAACGGGATCGCTACCGTGGCTGCGAGCGCCACTGCCATTGCCGTTCGCTTGATTCGCATCTCCGCCTCCTAGAGAAAGGGACAATCCGGACAACTTCTCCGGCGGAGGGGGAGTACCTGCTACTTCGCGTCGCCGCGCCCGTTCAGGCCCGGGTACTCGCGGCCCCCGGGCGGGAACCGCACCGAAAGCCTCCACGCGTCGTCGCGCTCGAAGCGATCGCGGTAGTCGTACATGCCGAGTCTCCGGCCCTGCGAGCGGCCGGCGCGCAGCCATAGCGACGGCTCGATCGCTGCTTGCTCCCTTTCGAGCGCCTTCTGCAGCGCGGCCTCGATCGCGGCGCGCTCCGCGTCCGTCGGGTTGCCGTCGACGGAGACGATCTCGAACTTCGGGGGCCTGCGGGGGCCGCGCCGCCTCGTCACAGCGGGACGTTGCCGTGCTTGCGCTGCGGGATCGTCTCGCGCTTCGAGCGGAGCATCTCGAGCGACTGGACGAGCTTGCGCCGCGTGTCCTGCGGCTCGATCACGTCGTCGATGTACCCGCGCTCCGCGGCGATGTACGGGTTCGAGAACTTCTCCTCGTAGTCCGCGATCAGCTCCGCACGACGGGTGTCGGGATCGGGGGCCGCGGCGATGTCCTTGCGCTGGATGATGTTCACGGCCCCCTCGGCCCCCATGACCGCGATCTGTGCGGTCGGCCACGCGAACGAGACGTCCGCGCGGATGTGCTTCGAGTTCATGACGACGTACGCGCCGCCGTACGCCTTGCGCGTGATCACCGTCATGCGCGGGACCGTCGCCTCGCTGAACGCGTACAGGAGCTTCGCACCGTGGCGGATGATCCCGCCGTACTCCTGCTCCGTGCCGGGCAGGAAGCCGGGGACGTCCACGAACGTGACCAGCGGGATGTTGAACGCGTCGCAGAACCTCACGAACCGCGCGGCCTTCGTCGACGACGTGATGTCGAGCGTACCCGCGAGGACCTGGGGCTGGTTCGCGACGATGCCGACGGGGTGGCCGGCGAGCCGGGCGAAGCCGCACAGGATGCTCTGGGCCCAGTGCTTGTGGACCTCGAAGAACTCGCCGTCGTCGAAGACCGACGCGATCACCGAGTGCATGTCGTACGGCTTGTTCGGCGAGTCGGGGATCAGGTCGAGCAGGTCGTCGCAGGAGCGCATCGGGTCGTCGGCCGGCGGGAAGTACGGGGGCGACTCGAAGTTGTTCGACGGGATGAACGACATCAGGTAGCGGACCTGCGCGAGGCAGTCCTCGTCCGTGCCTGCGACGAAGTGCGCGACGCCGGACTTCGACGCGTGGCTCATCGCGCCGCCGAGCTCCTCCTGCGAGACGCTCTCACCGGTCACGGCCTTGATGACCTCGGGGCCGGTGATGAACATGTGCGACGTCTCCGCGACCATGAACGTGAAGTCGGTGATCGCCGGCGAATACACGGCGCCGCCCGCGCACGGGCCCATGATCGCCGAGATCTGCGGGACGACGCCCGACGAGCGGACGTTGCGGTCGAAGATGTAGCCGTAGCCGGCGAGCGACGCGGCCCCCTCCTGGATCCGCGCGCCGCCGGAGTCGTTGAGGCCGATCACCGGCGCGCCCGTCTCGAGCGCGAGGTCCATGATCTTGCAGATCTTCTCGCCCATGACCTCGCCGAGCGAGCCTCCGAAGACCGTGAAGTCCTGCGCGAACACGAAGACCTTGCGGCCGTCGATCGTGCCCCACCCGGTCACGACCGCGTCGCTCAACGGGCGCTTGTTCTCGATCCCGAAGCCGTGCGAGCGGTGGCGGACGAGCATGTCGGTCTCGACGAACGAGCCCGCGTCCAAGAGCTTCTCGATCCGCTCGCGCGCGGTGAGCTTGCCTCGCTCATGCTGCCGCTCGATGGCCGCGTCGCCGCCCGCGCGCCGGGCCTCGTCGCGCAACGACGCGAGCGTCTCCAGGCGCCGGTCGATGTCGCGTGCCTGCTGCTGTTGGGGTAGTTCCTGGGTCGACATATGCGGAGTGTAGCCACCGCGACCCTGACATCACGGGCCGCGGTGGGCTACGGCTGGAATTTGGTCGAAATCGGACGGATTGATACCGGCGGGCTGGCAGGGGAGTGACGCCCGTGGTCGAACCCCACCGGTATGCAGTTCATTCGGGACCTCCGCGCTGTCACCGGCGAGCTCAAGGAGCTCGTGGCGGACGACGCGCGGCACGAGGAGGACGCCAAGCTCGAGCTCGCCGTCTCGGCGCAGCACTTCGCTCAGGAGACGCGTGAGGTCGTCGACGACAAGCTCTCGTTCTCCGCGACGCTCATGCGTGCGGGTGAGGTCGACGCGGCGAAGCGGCTCCTCGCCGAGGTCGAGGCCGAGGTCCGCGACAACGAGGTCGCCCTGATCGAGCAGGTCAACGAGGTCAAGGTCGCCCGTGCCGCCCGGCGCGAGCGGATCACGCGCATGCGTCTCGCCCGCTCGCTCGCCGTCGCGATGCTCGGCGCCGCCGTGATGGCGACGTCGGCCGCAGGCATGGCGTTCGCCAACTTCCTCGAGGATCGATCGAAGGGCCAGGCCGTTGCCGGGTCCGCCGGTCGCGGCCGCGACGGCTCGGTGGCCCGTGCCGCTGCTCCGGCCCGCGCCCAGCGCGCTCGTTCCACCGACGCCGAGAAGGTCCGCTTCAAGGGCGTCACGAGGGTCCTCACTCCCGCCGCTCTGGCCGCCTATCAGCAGCTCACGAGCGGGGACGTCGACGCCGGCGAGGTCGAGCACCTGCTGAGCCTGCTCCCCGACGACCTCGCCCACACGGTGAGGCAGGCGCTGACGACCGCCAAGGTGGCCGAGAAGGCCGTCAAGGACACCGTCGCCGAGCTCGTCCCCCGGCCGTCGCGGCCGAAGGCGAAGGCGGCGGCGAAAGACCAGCAGGAGCCGGCACCGGACCAGACGCCGAAGGAAGAGCCCACGCCGGAGCCGAAGGAAGAGCCGAGCCCCACGCCCTCGCCGACCGAGGAGCCCGAGGAAGACCCGGACGACCCGGACACGATGGGCCTCCCCGGGCTCGACGCCAACTAGGCGATCAGTAGTAGCACTCGAAGTACGGGGCGACCCACGGGCCCTCGAGGCTCGGCTCCTCCCACCTCAGGTGACAGCTCCCCGCGGAGCAGCCGTTGTTGATCTCCGGGCAGGCACTCGCCGGTGCTGCGAACCCGAGGCCCAACACGGACAGCGCCGCCGAGAGCATCGCTATGCGAACGACTCGCATCCCTTGCGCTCCTTCCACTCGATCGCCGAAACGGGGCGAACCGTACAAACCGGCCGAGCAGCGGTCAAGCTCGGCGTCAAGTCAGCGGGGCGTCATCCGACGGGCTGCTGCGGCTCCGGCGGAGGCTGCTCCGGCTTCTTCGTGATCCCCTTGGGGAGCCTCAGCGCGGCGAGGAAGACGGCCGCCGCGGGCAGGGCTGCGACGAGGTAGGCGGAGCGGAACGAGGTCGCGTCGGCCATCGCGCCGATCGCGGACGGCGACGTGAGGTAGCCGAGGTCGCCCGCCATCTGGTTGACCCCGACCGCGGCCCCCGATCCCGAGCGCGGGATCGAGTCCGCAAGCAGGCCGCCGGACGCGGTCCCGCCCGCGGCGATCGCCGCGCCGATGGCGATCATCAGCGGGAAGTACGCCCACGGCGCCGCCTCGATGCGGCCCAGCATCGCCGTCGCCACTGCGGCGACCGCGAGCGAGGGGACGAGGACCGCGCGGCGGCCGAACATGTCCGCGGCTTTGCCGGCCACGAGCAGGATGAGGATCTCCCCGACCGACAGCATGGTGACGGCGAGGCCGATCTGGCCGCTCGAGAGCCCCAGCACGTCCTCGGCGAAGATCGGTCCCACGACCTGCGCGGGGCCCGAGATCGTCCACCAGCCGACGAACGTCGCGAGCAGCGCGATCACGTAGCGGTAGTCGCGCAGCAGAGGGCCGGCCTCGCGCAGCGCCGCCAGGGGCGACTTCCGCTCGCCGGTCCCGATGCCCTCCTGGCCGGCCATGACGAACCACGCGATCGCAGCGGACACGAGGAGCCCGGTCGCGTAGAAGTGGAAGGGGGCCGCCAGCCCGAAGCGGTCGGCGATCACGCCGCCGAAGATCGGGCCCGCGCCGATCCCGACGAGGAACGAGGACCGGAACGCGCCGGTCGCGCGGCCCATCGCCTCGGGCTCGATGATCCGCAGGATCCGGCTCATCAGCCCGTTGATGAACAACGCCGACCCGGCGCCCCCGAACCCGCGCGCGAGGACGAGCTGGGGGAACGACCCGGCGAGGCCGGCCGCGTAGGACGAGAGCGAGACGATGAGGAGGCCGGCGATCGTGCACGCACGCTCGCCGAAGCGGTCGACCACGAGGCCCCCGACGATCCCGAACGCGAAGCGCGTGCCGCCGAACACGACGTTGACGAGGCCGAGCGTCCCGAGCGCGACGCCGAACGACCGAGCGAACAGGGGCAGGACCGGCACGACCATGCCGAAGCCGAGAGCGACCGTGATCGAGATCGCCAGCAGCTTGACGAACTCCGGCCGCCGCCACGGCGAGAGGATCGCCGGGGCGTCCGTCTGCGACACGCTAGTGCGTCGGTCTCTGGATGAGCTCCACGAGCAGGCCGTGGTTCCCCTTGGGATGGACGAACGCGACCATGTGCCCGCGGCCCCCGCGGCGCGGCACCTCGTCGATCAGCGGCACGCCCTTGTCCTTCAGCTCCGCGAGCGCGGCCTCGAGGTCGTCGACCTCGTACGCGATGTGGTGCAGCCCCTCGCCGCGCCGGGCGACGAACTTGCCGACCGTCGTGTCGGGCGAGGTGGGGCCGAGCAGCTGCAGGAAGCTCTCGCCGAGCGGCAGCATCGCCTCCTCGACCCCCTGGTCCTCCACGCGCTCGCGATGGGAGACGGTGAGCCCCCACACCTTCTCGTAGTGCTCGACCGCGGCGTCGAGGTCCGCGACGGCGAGCGCGACGTGTTCGATCTTCCCGAGCATGCGGGGCATGCTAGCGGGTGCCCTCGCCGTGCCGGCCCGCGCCGGCGCCGAACCGGCGGACGCTCTCTACGGTCTCTCCCGCCGCGAGCGACGCGACCCCGCGCTCGAACTCGTTCGCCATCGCCTCGTCGAGCGGGAGCGAGAACCCCTCTGTCGCCGCGAGGCGGTCGTTGCGCAGCGGGCCCTGCGGCCACGACGCGATCGTCTCGGCCAGCTCGACCGCGGTCTCGAGTGCCCGGCCCGGTGGGCAGAGGCGGTTCACGAGCCCGATCGAGTGAGCCTCGGGAGCATCCACGGCGCGCGCGGTCAGGATCATGTCGAGCGCTCGGCCGAGCCCGACGATCCGCGGGAGCCGGACGTTGCCGCCGTCCATCAGCGGGACGCCGAAGCGGCGGTTGAACACGCCCAGCACCGCGTCCTCCGACGCGACGCGCAGGTCGCACCACAGCGCCAGCTCGAGCCCTCCCGCGACGGCGTACCCCTCGATCGCCGCGATCACGGGCTTGCCGAGGACCATCCTCGTCGGCCCCATCGGGCCGTCGCCGCCGGGCTCGACCCGGCTCGCCCGCGCCGGGTCCTCGACCATCGCCTTCAGGTCGGCGCCGGCGCAGAAGTGGCCGCCGGCACCGGTGAGGATCGCGACGCTCAGCCCGGCGTCGTCGTCGAACGCCCGGAAGGCGTCCGCCAGGGCGTCCGCGGCCGGGCGGTCGACCGCGTTGCGCACCTCGGGCCGGTCGATGGTGACGACGAGGACCGCGCCCCGCCGCTCGGTCCTGACGCTCGTGCCGGGCATACGGCGGACTCTAGAATGGTTGTCTCTCCACAGCGACCCGACGAAGACAAGGGAGTCTCCGATGGCATCTTCCGTAATCGTCTCCGCTGCCCGCACCGCGATCGGCAAGCTCGGGGGTGCTCTGGCGAACGTCCCCGCGGTGGACCTCGGGGGCCGCGCGATCGAGGCGGCGCTCCAGCGTGCGGGTATCTCCGGCGACCAGGTCGACTACGTGATCATGGGTCAGGTGCTCCAGGCCGGAGCCGGCCAGATCACCGCACGTCAGGCCGCGATCAAGGCCGGCGTCCCGGACACGGTGCCCGCGCTGACGATCAACAAGGTGTGCCTCTCGGGCCTGAACGCGATCGCACTGGCGGACCAGCTGATCCGCGCCGGCGAGGTCGACGTCGTGGTGGCCGGGGGCATGGAGTCGATGGACCAGGCGCCGTACCTGCTCCCGAAGGCGCGCTACGGATACCGGATGGGCAACGGGAAGCTCGTCGACTCGATGATCTTCGACGGTCTGTGGGACGCGTTCACCGACAAGCACATGGGCGACCAGTCCGAGGACGTGAACATGGAGTTCGACGTATCCCGCGAGGCGCAGGACGAATGGTCCCTGCGGTCGCACCACCGCGCCGCCGCGGCGATCGCCGAGGGACGCTTCGACGACGAGATCGTCCCGTTCTCGATCCCGCGGCGGAAGGGCGACCCGATCGAGTTCAAGACCGACGAGGGCGTGCGCGCGGAGTCCTCGGCCGAGTCGCTCGCGAAGCTCCGGCCGGCGTTCCGCACCGACGGGACGATCACGGCCGGCAACGCGTCGCAGATCTCGAACGGCGGCGCGGCCGTCGTCGTGATGAGCGCGGAGCGCGCCGAGGCCCTCGGCATCGCGCCGATGGCCGAGATCGTCGCCCACGGGATGTCGGCCGACAAGCCGCCGTACCTCCACACCGTGCCCGCCCTCGCGGTGCAGGCGGCGCTGAAGAAGGCCGGGCTCTCGGCGGGCGACCTCGACCTCGTCGAGATCAACGAGGCCTTCGCCGCAGTCGCGATCCACTCGACGCGCATGCTCTTCAACGGCGACAAGTCCGCCGAGGAGAAGGTCAACGTCAACGGCGGCGCGGTCGCCCTCGGGCACCCGATCGGCTGCACCGGCGCGCGCCTCACGGTGACGCTGCTGCACGAGCTCAAGCGTCGGGGAGGGGGCCTCGGTGCGGCGGCGTTGTGCGGCGGCGGGGGCCAGGGCGACGCGCTGATCTTCCGCGTGCCCGCGTAGGGCTCAGCCCGCCGCGGGCACCGGCTCGATCTCGCGCGTCCGCGGCCACGACAACGCCAGGAGCATCGCCGCGGTCGCAACGACCGCGCCCGCTATCAGCGTGGTACGGACGCCGAACGCGGCTGCCGCGGGAGCGGCAAGGCCGACGCCGACCGGGCTGAGGCTCAGCGACACCAGCCAGTCCGTCGAGGTGACGCGGCCCAGCAGGTACCCCGGCACGAACTTCTGGAGGAGGGTCGCCCACACGACCTCCGCGATCTCGCCGCAGAACGCGCCGGCCGCGAGGATGACCCCGGCGACGACCCCGTTCGGCGCGAACGCGAGCAGCCCGAAGAACATCGCGCCGCCGATCCACCCGGCGTAGGCGGGGACCGTGCTGGTCAGCGGGCGGCGCGACGACCCGACGGTCAGGGCTCCGATGACGCCTCCGACGCCGTAGCCCGTCAGGACGAACCCCAGGGTCGCCGCGTCGCCGCCGACGTGGTTCTCCACGAACAGCGGCACGAGCACGACGAGGGGGCCGTAGCTGACGAAGTTGCCGATCGTGCCGACGGCGACGAGCGTCACCCAGATCCACGGTGTGCGGCGGACGTAGCGCAGTCCGTCTACGGCCTCCGCGATCACGCCCCCGCTCGGCTGCTCCCTCGCGCGCCGCCGGGGGCGGACGAACAGGAGGGCGGTGATGCTCGCGAGGAACGTCGCCGCGTCGATCGCGAACGCGGCGGCAACACCGACCGCGGCCACGAGGATCCCGCCGATCGCCGGGCCGACGAGGTCCATCGCGAGCAGCGAGCTCGTCGCCCGCAGCGAGTTCGCCGACTGGAAGTGCTCCTCTTCCACGAGCTCGGGGACGATCGCCGACGACGAGGCGAGGAAGACCGCGCTCCCCGCGCCCGTCACGCCTGCCGCCGCGGCGAGCTGCCAGGCCCGCACGTCCCCGGTAGCCGCCACGTAGGCGATGGAAGCGACCGCCGCCATCTGCATGAGGTCTCCCGCGAGCATCAGCAGGCGCTTCTGGTAGCGGTCGGCGAGCGGCCCGCTGACGAGCAGGATCACCACGCGGGTGACGCTGCGGATCGCGAGCACCGCGCCGAGCGTCCCCGCTCCCGACGACAGCCGCAGCGCCTGCCACGCGAGCGCGACCGTGAAGATGCCGTCGCCGACGTGCGAGATCGTCTGGCCCGCCCACAGGATCGCGAAGTCACGCTGGGACAGCGCCCGCAGGAGGGGGACGCGCATCAGGGGAGCCTAGCGATGCTCAAGGTCGTTGCTATTCAGGGTCGATTCCGCCATGTTCGACGCTGAGGGAGGCAATCGGCTCAGGAGAGGAGGCGGTCGGCGTGGACGAGGTCGAGGTCGTCGCAGAGGCAAGGCCCCCGGAGGACGGCGGAGTCGCTTGGGTCGAGCTCCTGAGGTGGTCGGTGATCGCGGGGGTCGTCGTGATCGCCCTGGTCAACCTCTTTGCCGGCGTGATCCCGCCGCTGATCGTGTTCGGCCTCCTGATGATCGGCGGGCTCGCGTGGCTGCAGCGCGCGACCAAGGGTCCGGCGATCTTGCTGCTCGTCGTGTCGGTCGCGCACCTCGCGCTGAGCGCCCCGTTCACGTTCCCGAGCTTCGCCGTGCCCGCGTCGGCCGGTGATTTCATCCTCAACCTTGCCGGGGTCCTCGCGGGCCTCGTCGCGATCGTCGCCGCGATCGCGGTCTTGAGGGGCTCGATGGGCGTGTCGCCGGCGCCTCGTTCGATCGCGCGCGCCGCGGTCGCGGTCTTCCTCGTCGGCACTGCGATCTCGGTCTTCTCGACGGTGACCTACGACAGCGCGACGGCTCAGGAGGGTGACATCGAGCTCGCCACGAAGAGCCTCGAGTTCAGCGACAACTCGCTACAGGCGACGGCCGGCGAAGTCGCGGTCTTCGTGGACAACCAGGACTCGACCCTGCACACGTTCACGATCGACGAGCTCGACGTCAGCCTCGACGTCCCTGGCTCGAAGTCGGCCCGCGTGACGTTCGACGCCGAGCCGGGCGAGTACGAGTTCTTCTGCGAGCCCCACAAGGAGGACATGAAGGGCACGCTCGTAGTCGAGTAGCCCGGCGCCGCAGGCGCCGACGTCTCGCGGCAGGGAGTCCGCATAGGACGGGATCGCTTGCGATCCCGTTAGAGCAAACCCGTTAGTCCGAGAAGCGCTTGAAGAGCTCGATCTTGTCGATGTGACGCGCCCGCTTGGCCTCGTCGCTGACGCCCAGGCCCTCTTCCGGCGACAGCACGAGGATGCCGATCTTGCCCTTGTGGAGGTTCTGGTGGACCTGCCACGCGGCCTCGCCCGTGTCCTCGAGCGCGTACGTCTGCGACAGGATCGGGTGGATCATCCCGAGCGACGCGAGCCGGTTCGCCTCCCACGCCTCCTTGTAGTTGGCGAAGTGCGACCCGATGATCGACTTCAGCTTCATCCACAGGTACCGATTGTCGTAGAGGTGCTGGTAGCCGGAGGTAGACGCGCACGTCACGACCTTGCCGCCGCGCTTCGCGACGAAGACGCTCGCGCCGAACGTCTGCCGCCCGGGGTGCTCGAAGACGATGTCGGGGTCCTCGCCGACGAGCTCGCGGATCTTCTTGCCGAAGCGGCCGAACTCCCTCTGGTTGGGCTCGTCGTCGTCCCAGAACTCGTACCCCTCGGCCTTGCGGTCGATGACGTGCTCGACGCCGATCTCGTTGAGGAGCTCGCACTTGTCCGGCGACGAGACGACGCCGACCGGGATGCCTCCGCCGTTCAGCACGTACTGGCACGCGAAGCCGCCGAGGCCCCCGGTCGCGCCCCAGACCAGGACGACGTCCCCCTGCTTCATCGCCGCGCCGTTCGGCGAGACGAGCATGCGGTACGACGTGGACGAGACGAGGCCGAGGCACGCCGCCTCCTCCCACGTCAGGTGGGGGGGCTTCGGCATGAGCTGGTTCGCCTTGACCATCGCGATCTCGGACAGGCTCCCGAAGTTCGTCTCGAACCCCCAGATCCGCTGGCCCGGGTCCATCATCGAGTCGTCGTGTCCCTGATGGGCTTCCATGTCGACGTAATTGCAGTGGACGGTGACGTGGTCGCCGGGCTTCCAGCGCGTGACGCCCGGCCCCGTGCGAAGGACGACGCCGGCAGCGTCGGACCCGACCACGTGGTAGTCGAGGTCGTGCCTCTTGCCGAGCTCGCCCTCGCGTCCGTACCTCTCGAGGAACGCGAACGTCGAGACCGGCTCGAAGATCGAGGTCCAGACCGTGTTGAAGTTGATCGCGGAGGCCATCACCGCGACGTGGCACTCGTTGGGCCCGAGCGGCGGGAGCGGCACCTGTTCGACGTGCAGCGACTTGCGGGGGTCCTTGGACGACGACTCCATCCCCTCGAACATGTCCTGCTCGTCCTTGCGGGTGAAGACGGCGCGGACGGACTCGGGGGCCTCGATCGCGGCGATGTCCTCGCCGGACGCGCCCTCGAGGATGGCGCTCCTGAGCTGCTCGACGGTTCCGGGCACGGTGCCTCCTAGACGGCTGCGGGCGGGAGGCCGCAGCTTACCGAACGACTAGACCGGCGGGTCAGTTTCGGCCCCCGGGGCGCCTCGGCGAACGTGGGCTGGGCTTACGATGGGAGCCATGAGCGAAGGACTCAGCTTCAGGCTTACCGAGGAACAGGAGGCATTCCGCCAATCGGTCCGCCAGGTCGTCGAGGACAAGATCCGGCCTCGGGCCGCGGAGATAGACGAGTCCGACGAGTACCCCTGGGACGTCGACGAGCTGATGGTCCGCAACGGCTTCCACGGCGTCTCCTACCCCGAGGAGTACGGCGGCGCGGGCGGGGGCGCGGTCGAGCTGTGCCTGCTGGTCGAGGAGGTCTCGCGGGTCTCCGGTGGCGTCGCGCTGATCACGGCGGTGAACAAGCTCGGTGCGATCCCGGTGCTCCTCGCCGGCAGCGAGGAGATGAAGAAGAAGGTCTGCACCGGTATCACCAACGGCGACCACCGCATGTCGTACTGCCTCACCGAGCCGAACTCGGGCTCGGACGCCGCGGGCATGAAGAGCCGCGCGGTCAGGGACGGCGACGACTGGATCATCACCGGCTCGAAGCGATTCATCACCGGCGCGGGTTCGAGCGACCTCTACACGTACTTCGCGGTGACGAACCCCGAGGCCCCCAAGGGGAAGAACATCACGGCGTTCCTCGTCTCGAAGGACATGGACGGGTTCGAGCTCGGGCGCAAGGAAGACAAGATGGGGATCAGGGGATCGCCCACCCGCGAGGTCATCCTCGAGAACTGCCGGGTCCCGGGCGAGAACGTGATCGGCGAGGTCGACAAGGGCTTCCAGATCGCGTTGCGGACGCTCGACTTCTCGCGTCCGACCGTCGCCGCGCAGGCACTCGGGATCGCGCAGGGGGCCTTCGACTTCGCCGTCGGCTACTGCAACGAGCGCGAGCAGTTCGGAAAGCCCATCTCCGCGTTCCAGGGGATGCAGTTCATGTTCGCCGACATGGCGATGGCGATCGAGACCGCTCGTTTCGCCGTCTACCGCGCCGCCGTCGCCGTCGACGAGGGGGCCTCCGACGTCTCCTACTGGGCGGCGATCGCGAAGTGCTACGCGTCCGACGTCGCCATGCGCGTGACGACCGACTGCGTGCAGGCGCTGGGCGGCTACGGGTACATCAAGGAGTACCCGGTCGAGCGCATGATGCGCGACGCCAAGATCACGCAGATCTACGAGGGTACGAACCAGATCCAGCGCGTGGTGATCGCGCGCAGCATCTTCGGCAGGCGGTAGTCGTGGCTACCGGCTCCGGGACGCTCCTGCCGACCCCGACGAGGGTCACCGGCGGCGGCAACCCACCGCCCCCCGCGCGGGAGGACGGTGGAGGCGGCGGAGGCGGCTCGGGCTGGGTCACGCTGGTCCGCGCGAGCAACGACATCGAGGCACACCTGCTCGTCGGGCTCCTGGGCGAGGCCGGCGTCGAAGGCCGCATCGTGCGCGACAAGGGGGCGCCGAGCGCGTGGCTCTACGGGGCGTCGAAGCCGTGGGCGCCGGTGACGGTCATGGTCCGGGGCCGGCAGCTCGAGGACGCCCGGCTCGTGCTGGCCGAGGTCGCCATGGCGGCCCCGCCCCACGTCCCGCCCGTCCCACAGGAGCGTGACTGGCGCATCCCCGTGGTGTGGTGGGCCGCGGCCCTCACCCTCGGCACGCTGTTCACCGGCGTCGCGCTCGCGCGGACGGCGACGTCCATGCGCTCGTGCGCGGTGCCGATCCTCTGTAACGACTGACGTACGCGTTTCTCCCGGAGCAAGGAGGCTCTACACCCGTGAGTGAGTTCAGGATCGAGCACGACACGATGGGCGAGGTACGCGTGCCCGCGGACGCGCTGTACGGCGCGCAGACGCAGCGGGCCCGCGAGAACTTCCGGATCTCCGGTTTCGCGCCGCAGCCCGACTACGTGTGGGGCATGGTGATGATCAAGAAGGCCGCCGCGCTCGCGAACATGGACACCGGCCGGCTCGACAAGGAGATCGGCGAGGCGATCGTCGCGGCCGCCGACGAGGCGCTGTCGGGGCAGCTCCAGCAGCACTTCGTGATCGACCCGTGGCAGGCGGGTGCCGGGACGTCGCACAACATGAACGCGAACGAGGTGCTCGCCAATCGAGCGTCGCAGATATTGGGTGAGGACCACCGCGTCCACCCTAACGACCACGTGAACCTCGCGCAGTCGTCCAACGACACGAACCCCACCGCCGTGCGGCTCGCGACGCTGCGCGTGCTGCCGAAGCTGATCGTCGCGCTCGAGGGCCTGCACCGGAGCCTCGAGAGCAAGGCGCGCGAGTTCGACGGGATCGTGAAGTCGGCGCGGACGCACCTCCAGGACGCGGTGCCGATCCGCCTCGGCCAGGAGTTCTCCGGCTACGCCGCGGCGGTCGAGAAGGCCATCGAGCGGATCCGCGACGCCGGGAGGACGCTCGAGGAGATGAACCTGGGGGGCACCGCGGCGGGAACCGGCATCAACGCCGAGCCCGAGTACATCGAGGGCGTGATCCAGCACCTGCGCGACCTCACGGGCTTCGACCTCCGGGGGGGCGAGAACTTCTTCCGGCTGACGCAGTCGGGCGCCGACATGGCGCACTTCTCCAGCGCGGTCCGCAACGCCGCGGTGGAGATATCGCGGATCGCATCGGACTTCCGCCTGCTGGCGTCCGGCCCCCGCAGCGCGATCGCCGAGATCATCCTTCCCCCGGTGCAGCCGGGCTCGTCGATCATGCCGGGGAAGGTCAACCCGTCGATGGCCGAGATGATGAACATGGTCTGCTTCCAGGTCATCGGCTGCGACGAGGTGTGCTCGCTCGCGGCGCACGGCGGGCAGCTCGACCTCAACGTCTTCTGGCCGCTGTTCGGGTTCAACCTCCCGTTCTCGATGACGATCCTCGCGAACGGCGTCACGGCGTTCACCGAACGGCTGGTCGACGGGATCAAGGTCGACGAGGAGCGGTGCCGGGAGCTGATGGAGCAGTCGCTGATGCTGTGCACCGCACTGACGGACTACATCGGGTACGAGGCCGCTGCGAAGCTCGCGAAGGAGGCGTACGCCGAGCGCAAGACGATCAGGCAGGTCGCGCTCGAGCATGACGTGCTGCCCGCCGACGAGCTCGACAAGGTGCTGGACGGGATGCCGATGACCGAGCCCGGCGTGCCGGGGAAGTCGTAGGCCGCAACGTTTCCCTCCCGACGCGATCTTCACAACTTCATCGCTCGGCCTACGCGGTTAGGCGCGGGCCGGCACAGATAATCGAACGATCGTGAAGCTCCGATTCTGGAAGAAGGACCCCGATCCGTTCGCGGCCGACGCGATGGACCGCACGACGCGCGCGCGCCTGCGCCGGAGGAAGCGCCGGCGCTGGCAGATCGCGGGCTTCGCCGCGTCGTTCCTGCTGCTCGCCGCGACCGGGACGCTGAAGTACCTCTACGACCACCTCGAAGACGTGGTGCAGCGGCCGATAGACGAGGTCGACGCCGAGAGCAACGAGATGGACCCGTTCAACGCGCTGCTGGTGGGGTCCGACTCCAGGGCGGGCCTCACCGAGGAGGAGCAGCTCCTGCTCGGCGCCGAAGAGGTGGGCGGGGAGCGCGCGGACACGATCATCCTGGCCCACGTCGACCCGGCGAACAACCGCGTGACGATGATCCAGTTCCCGCGCGACCTCTACGTGCCGATCGACGGCGGGTTCTCGAACAAAGTGAACACGGCGCTGCTGGAGGGGCCGGGGCCGCTCGTGCGCACGATCGAGGAGGTCACCGGCATCGAGGTCAACCACTACGCGCAGGTGAACATCGCGGGGTTCCGCCAGGTCGTCGACGCGATCGGCGGCGTGAAGATCTGCATCACCGAGCCGATCCCGTTCGACCCGAAGACCGGTATCGAGGTGACCGAGGAAGAGGTCGGGATGGTCGAGTTCGACGGCGACCGCGCGCTGCGGTTCGTGCGGTCCCGCAACTACGCGAGCGGCGACTTCGAGCGGATCGCGAACCAGCAGAAATTCATGTCGGCCGCGCTCGACAAGGTGACGTCGAGCTCGACGTTCTTCCGCCCCGACCGCCTCGTGAAGCTCTACCGGGCCGTCGGCGACAACCTCGTGCTCGACGACGGCACGAAGCTCACGCGCCTGCTGAACATCGGGCGGAGGCTCCGGTCGTTCGACCCGGAGACGTACGAGGCGTACATCGTGCCGAACCTCGGGACCGCGATGAACGAGGCGGGGTCGGTCGTCCTTCCGGACGAGGAGGCGATGGAGGTCATGTTCGACGCGGTGGCCGCGAACGAGTCCCCCGCCGAGGCCGACGGCGTGCCGGACGTCGACCCGGCGACGATCGACCTCGGCGTCTACAACGGCAGCGGCGTAGAGGGTGCGGCCGACGCGGCCGCGGCCGAGCTGGTCGCGGCGACGACACTCGGCGAGAGCAGCCCGAACGTCGTCGAGGTCACGAACGCGCCGCGGCAGGACTTCAAGAAGACGATCGTTCGCTACGACGAGGGGAGCTTGGGGGCCGCCGAGAGCGCGGAGCTGATCGCCGCGGCGCTGCCCGGGGCGCGCGTGCAGGAGCGAGACCTCCCGGGGAACGTCGACGTCGCGGTGATCGTGGGGGAGACGTTCGAGACACAGAGGCTGGTCCGCATCGAGCCGATCCCGCTGCCCCCGCCGTCGGACCCGCCTCCGGAGTGTTCGGAATAGCGCTTACACCCGCATGATCTCGCCCACGGGGGCCGCGTCCATCCGTCTCTGCAGGCGCCGCGAGACGTAGCCCGCGACCGCCAGCACCCCGGCCCCCGTGACGGCGACGACGACGTACGGCACCACGAAGATCGGGTCCGGCAGCAGGTGGGGCTGCGGGTCGAGCCGCTCGTGCACCACCGCCGCCGTCCCGAGCCCCGTCGCGGCCCCCACGACGAACGCGGCCGCTCCCGCTCCGCCGACCTCCGCCACCCACGACATCAGCTCGTCGCGCCGCCGGATGCCCATCCGGCGCGTCATGGCCGCGGCGACCTGCGCCGCCGCGTGCCGCGCCTGGAGGTACAGCGACAGCCCCGCGACCGCCGTCGCGGACGCGAGCGCTCCGACGCCGGCTAGGAGCCCCAGCGACCAGACGAGCGACTGCAGCGTCGGCACGTCCAGCACCTCGTCGACGGTGATCGGATCCGCTCCCACGAGGCCCGCTCTCCCCAGCGCGGCCGCGGCCTCTTCCGGGGGGCCCTTGGCCCATACCTGGTCGGCGCGGCTCCCGCCGCTGCCCCCCTCGAGCAGGCCCTCGAGCGCGTCCTGGGTCATGACGAGCGCCGGCTGGCCCGCCGTCATGCCCGGGAACGCGCGAGCCGTCCCGACCACGTCGAGCGGGGTCGCGGAGCCGGTTATCGCGGGCTGCCGGCCGCCGAAGCCGACCGCGACGACGGGTATCGCGGCGCCGCCGTCCTCCTGCAACGCCGCCACGAGGTCGCCGAGCGGCTCGTCCGACAGCTCGCCGTCCCAGAACGCGGCCCCCTCGAACGTCGCGGGGTCGATGCCGAGCACCGTGAGCGCGAGCCCCGTGCCCTCCACGAACGTCGACACCTCGGTCACCTGGGTGGCGGGGAAGTCCAGCTCGGGTAACGGGGGCGGGTTCGGCGCGACGAGCATCGAGACGTCGCTGCCGACGAACGTCTTCGCCTTCGCGACCGCGGTCGTCCGCACCGACCCGGCCACCGTCAGGCCGAAGAACATCACGCCGAGCGCGGAGCCGCACAGGACGACGAGCGTGTGGGTCATCGTGGAGCCCGCGGTCAGCCGCTTGGCCGCGAGGAAGATCCCCGGCGACCGCTGCCGCGCCCACGACGCGACCGGCGGGAGCGCGAGCCGGAGGACGACGCCTCCGGCGAGGGCGGCCGCGGCGATCACGCCGATCGGCGCGAGCAGTATCGAGCCGCGCAACGGCCCGGCGGCGCGGTCGACCGCGACCGTGTCGAGTGAGCTGTAGGCCCACCACCCGCAGCCCGCGACCGCGGCCGCCGCGACGAGCGGAGCAGCGCGCGCGACTGCGGTGCGCCGCGCGCCGAACGACCTCTCCTCGCGCACGATCGCGGCCCCCGTGCTCAGCGCGAACAACGCGATCGCCGAGGCGGCGCCGATCGCGATGTCCGCCGCGAGGCCCCCGACGTAGGACCACTCGAGGCCCCCGGCGCCGAGCGCTTGTACCCCGGCGTACCCCGCCAGCACGCCCGCGACCGCGCCCCCGACGACGGGCCCGAGTCCCTCGACGAGGAACCGCAGCGCGAGCGTCCCGGGGCCGAGGCCGCGCGCGATCAGCGCCCTTACCTCCGAACGCCGCCGTGCGACGAGCGACAGCCCCGCCGCGACCATCAGCCCCGCGCCCAGGATCCGCGTCGTGACGGTGACGACGGACGCGGGCGCCTGCGACGCGTCGAGACGGTCCTGTGCGTTGTCGACGATGCCCGGCAGGAGCGAGTCGATGCGAGGGTCGAAGCCGAAGATGCCGGCACTCTCGATCGCGTCCGCGAGACGGCCGGACCGGCTGAGCGTCTGGCTCGTGATGCGCCGGAAGGCGCGGGCGGCGCCCCGCACGGTCTCGGGCGGAAGGCCCTCCGACGTCAGCGGCAGGTCCCAACGAACCTGCGTGAACTCGTCCGACCCCGCCACGAGCGCCGGCGGCGCGAGCACGAACGCCGGCGGGAACGTGTCCGAGCTCGTCGACTTGTACAGGACGTCTTCCAGCGGAGCCCAGAAGTCGCGTTGCGGCTCGTCGGGGAGGAACCGGTAGATGCCCCCGACCCGGACCGAGACACGATCCCTCTCCGTCCGGATCGTCACCTCGTCGCCGGGCTGTGCCCGCAGCGCCTCGGCGGTCACGTCCGGGAGCCAGACACCGTCGCCGTCGCCGCGCTCGACGACCGTGACGTTGTCCGTCCATCCGCTGCGATGCACGAGCCGCACGCGCTCGGTCCCGCTCGCGGTCAGGGCCTGGGCCTCGGAGCCGACGAAGCTCACTGCGGGGCGTCCGATGCCGGGGGCTCCCGCCGCCGCCTCTTCGAAGAAGGCGCGGCCCTCGAGCCCCAGCCGGAGCAGGGCGGCCCGGGCCTCCTTCGTGGGCGCGCCGCTGAACGTCCGCCACTGGATCTGCAGCCCCGCCTCCCACCGGCCGCGCCGCTCGAGCTCGCCCTGGATCGCGGCGCGCTCGCTGGAGCCGAGGAACAGGGGGCCGAGGATCGTCGCGAGGACGACGACGCCGGCGCTGAACGCCACCGCCGCCGCCGAACGCGGGAAGCGCAGCAACGTGGTCGGGGCGAGCCGCCACAGGAGCGGGACCCTCACGCGCCGCCTCCGTCTTCGAGCGCGCCCGAGCCGATGCGCAGCACGCGGTCGCAGAACGCGAGCGTCTCGGGGTCGTGCGTCGCGACGAGGCAGCAGCCTCCACGCGCCTTATGTTCTGACAGTCGCGCGAACACGAGGCGCTTCCGCTCCGCGTCCTGGTGGCTGGTCGGCTCGTCCGCGAGCAGCAGCCGCGGCCCCCTTATGAGCGCGCGTGCGATCGCGGCCCGCTGCTGCTCGCCGAGCGACGCCTCCGCCGGGTAGTGGTCCGCGATCTCACCGAGGTCGAGGCTCTCCAGCGCCTGGTCGACGCGGTCCGCGCGCTCGCCGGGTGCGACGCCCTCGATCATCAACGGGAGCTCGACGTTGTCCTCGATCGTCAGCTCCGAGACGAGCCCGAGCCTCTGTCCGACGAGGGCGACCTCTCCCCAGTCGAGGGGGCCGAGGTGCGGCAGCGTCCGCCCCACCCACACGACGTCCCCGTCGTCGGGCAGGTCCCATCCGAGCAGCGTCATCAGCAGCGTGGTCTTCCCGGAGCCGGAGGGGCCGGCCAGCGCGACGACCTCCTCGCTCGCGACGGCGAGGGTCGCGCCGCGCAGGGCGTGCACGGGCTCGAGCCCGTGCGTGAACGTCTTCGTGAGCCCACGGACCTCGAGGACGGCGGGGCCCGTCACGACCGCACGCGCCCGTCGACGAGCTCGACCACCTCGTCCGCCGCGTCGGTCACGACGCGGTCGTGGCTGCTTACGACGACGGCCGTGCCGCCGGTCGCGGCCGCCCGCAGCAGGCCCACGATGTTCTCCGCGTTCTCGCGGTCGAGCTCGGCGGTCGGCTCGTCGAGAAGCAACAGCGCGGGCGTCACGACCACGGCCTGCGCGACGGCGAGGCGCTGCTGCTCTCCGCCCGAGAGCTCGTGCGGCCGCCGCCCCGCGGCGTGGGAGATCCCGAGCTGGTCGAGCACGTCGCCGGGGTCGCGCCCGGGTTCTCCGCGCAGCTCGCGGGCAAGCGTCAGGTGCTGCTCCGCAGTGAGGTACGAGACGAGGTTGTCCGACGGGCGCTGGAAGAGGAACGCGACTCGGGTCCGCCGTAGGCGGCGCCGGCCGCGGGGGCCGAGGCGCGTCAGCGCGGTGCCGCAGACCGTGACGTCGCCGTCCGAGGGGACGTCGAGGCCGGCGAGGATGCGGAGCAGCGTGGACTTGCCGCTGCCCGAGGGCCCGGCGACGGCCGTGAGGCGGTCGCCGTGGAACGCGGCGCTGACCTCGTCGAGCGCGCGGGTGGAGCGCAGCGCGGTCTCGTACGTCTTCGTGACGCGGTCGGCCGCCGCGACGGGAGGAGCGCCGGTGCTCATCGCACCTTCCTACTCGGTCACGGCGCGGCCGAAGCGGCGATCGCGGGGGATATTCGGGCGCCTGCCGAAGGGCGCGCCGCCGCTAGAGAGGCTTTCGGCCCAACCCGCGACGGCTCTTCACAGGGCGCCCTCGAGGCGCAGGAGGAGCTCCTTCACGTCCAGGCCCCCGCCGTAGCCGCCCAGGCTCCCTCCGGTCCTGAGCACGCGGTGGCACGGGACGACGACTGGGATCGGGTTCGAGCCGAGCGCGTTGCCGGCCGCGCGGCTCGCGGCGGGGTTGCCGGCCTTCGCGGCGACCTCCCGGTAGGTCGAGACCTTCCCGAACGGGATGCGTGCGGTCGCCCGCAGGACCCTCCGCGCGTACGGCCCCGCGAGCGACCAGTCGAGCGGGACCTCGAAGACCTTGCGGCGGCCGGCGAAGTACTGGTCGAGCTCCCGCGCCACCCGGGCGACCTTGCGCGGCGACTTCACGACCCGCGGCGAGAGCCTCCGCGCGAGCTCGTCCAGCACGACGCCCTCGGTCTCGGTCGGGAACGAGATCCGCACCAGCCCCTTCTCCGTCATCGCGACCAGCAGGTCCCCGATCGGAGACGCAACCATCCCGTATGCAACGTCCACCAGGCCCTCTCGTTCGGCCCGCGCCACCAGGCGGTCCACCGGCGGTGGCGTCACCGGGGCGCTCTCCGCCCTCATCTGCTTGCGCAACTCGTTCATCGTTCGATCACCTCACGTAGTCGTCTCACGCCTTCATGCGTGCTGCGCCGGGCAGCGGCCTCGCTGCAGTCGAGGATCGCCCCGATGTCCCGGTAGGGGAGGTCGTTGACGAAGCGCAACACGACCGCGGCCCGCTGCTTCGCCGGCAGCTCCCCGACCTGTGCCCACAACGCCGGGTCGGGGTCGGCCGCGGGCACCGCCCTCTCCGGCGCGTCCTCGAGCGGCGCGCTCCGCCGCCGCTTCCGTGTCCCGTCGATCGCCTTGCGATGCGCGATCGTCAGCAGCCACGACCGTAGGTTCCGGCTGTCGCTCAGCGACGGGTAGGCCCGCAGCGCGGCGAGGAACGTCTCCTGGAAGCAGTCGTCGGCGTCGGTGCGGCCGACGAGGCTAACCAGGAACCGGTAGACGTCGTCCTTGTGCACGTCGAGCAACGTCTGGAACGGGGGGAGAGCACTTCTCACGGTCATAGAACGTGCGGGGGCGCCACTTCGTGAGACGTCAGCGGCGGCGGGATGCGAGGCCCTCGAACAGCTCTTCGTAAGCCTGCGCGATCTTCGCCGGCGAGGCCCAGCTCTCGATCCAGCGCCGCCCGGCCTGGCCCATCGCGGCCCCCTCCCCGGGGTCCTCCGTCAGCTGCCGCACGGCCTTCGTGAACGCCTCCGCGTCCTCCGGCGGGACGGCGAGCCCCGCGCCCGACCGTTCGACGACGCGCGCCACCTCGCTGCCGACGTCGACGCTCGCGATCAGCGGCCGTCCCGCGGCGAGGATCGAGTAGGTCTTCGACGGGACGCTGGAGCTCGCGAGGCCACGCTTCAGCGGGACGAGGTGCACATCGGCCGCCGCGAGGACCTCCGGCAGGCGCTCGGCCGGCTGCGGGTCGACGAACACGACGTTGGGAAGGCCCCGCGCGGCCTCCTCCAGCGCCGGTCGGCCCGCGCCGGACCCGTTGATCACGAACACGAGGTCGCGCTCGTGCTCCAGCGCGCCGGCGGCCGCGAGCACGAGCTCGAGGGACTGCGAGAGACCGACGTTGCCCGCGTACATCACGACGGTCTTGCCGGTGAGCCCGAGCTCGCGGCGGTAATCGTTCTCCCGCTCGGCGGGGACGATCGCGCCGGTGTCGACGAAGTTCGGGATGACGACCACCTTGGAGGGGTCGCCGGTCTTCCGTGCCACGTTGTCGCGCAGGTCGTCCGACAGCACGGTCACCGCGTCGGCCCGCGCGTAGCACCAGCGTTCGAGCGAGCGCGCGGCCGCGATCAGCCGCGGGTCCTTGACGACGCCGAGCTCTATCGCGACGTCGGGGAACACGTCCTGGACGTTGAAGACGAGCGGCGCGTTGCGACGGCGCGCGACGGCCCACCCCGAGACGCCGAGCGTGAGCGGCGGAGACAGCGCGAGGACGCCGTCGAGCCGGGGGCCGCGTGACCCGACGCCGGCGCTCAGCACGCTGAACCCGCCGAACGCCGCGGCGCGGCGCAGGATCGCGCGCTTGTCGCCGGCCGGGAACGGGTGGACGCGCGTGATCCGTCCCCACGGCGTGTCCTCGTGACGGACGAGACGCCCTCCGTAGCCCGGCTCGACGCTGTGCTCGCGGTACCAGGGCAGCGCGGTGACGACGTCGATGCGGTGGCCGCGGGCGCCGAGCTCCTCGACGATCCGCGTGACGACCGCGCCGGTCGGCGCGGTGTCGGGGGCGAAGTGGGGAACCAGGAAAGCGAGCCTCATAAGGTGGTCCCGAGGGCGTGGCGGTATGCGTCCTCGAGGATCGACGCCGAGCGCGCCCAGGTGAACTCCCGCGCCCGCTCCGGGCCGAGCTTCGCGAGGCGCGCTCGCTGCTCCGCGTCGTCGACGAGCGTGCACATCGTCTCGAACCACTCGTCGGCGTTATCGGGGGAAACGAGCAGCCCCGCGTCCCCCACGACCTCGGGCAGAGCGGTCGCGTTCGACGCGACCACCGGGCACCCGCGGCTCATCGCTTCGAGGACCGGGGCCCCGAAGCCCTCGAACTTCGACGGGAACAGCGTCGCGACCGCTTCCTGGTAGAGCGCGTCGAGGTCGTCCGCCGGGACGAACCCAAGACGCCTCACGCTCGCCTCGATGCCGAGCGTCTTTATCTCCTCCTCGATGCGCGCCTCCATCTGCTTCGCGGTCAGCGACTCCATGTAGGCCCTCGCTCCGGTGAGCACCAGCAGCGCGTCGGGATGGACCGACAGGAACTTCTTGAACGCCTCGAGCAGCAGGAGGTGGTTCTTGTGCGGGTACGACGCGGCCGGGTACAGGAAGATCGGCCCGTGCAGGTCGTACCGGTCGCGCAGGTCGGGGACCGGCCCCCGCGGTTCGCGCGGCGAGATCCCGTGCGGCACCACGATCACGACCGACGGGTCGATGTTCAGCCGCTCGATGACGGTGCGCCGCGTGAACTCGCTCGGGACCAGCACGACGCGCGCGGCCTCCGCCGAGCGCGGCACCATCTGCCGCAGCCACGTCAGCTTCGTGCGCGTGAAGTACTCCGGGTAGAAGAGGTACTGGAGGTCGTGGATCGTGAGCACCGGGCGCGCGCTGTGCACGAGCGGCATGGTCCCGCCGGCGTGGTGGATGAGGTCGATCTTCTTCAGGCGCGCTTGCAGCGTGAGCCACGAGTTCTCGCCCGCGACCCGGAACGACTTCCATTGGCCGGTGACCGGCGCGAACGCGAGCTCGAACTCCGCGGCGAACTCGGGATGCGCGCTCGAGAACTGAGGGAGCGTGAACAGCGTGTAGCTGAGGTCGGGAGAAGACTGCTCGGCGAGCCCGCTCAGGAGGCGCGTCGTGTACGTCTCGGACCCGCCGACGACGCCGGGCACCATCCACAGCAGGTTGATCCCGACCTTCCTCGGCTCCGCCACTACGACACCTCCTCGTACGTCTCGACGAGCATTCGTCCCGTCCGCTCCCACGTGTACTGCGCCGCCCGCTCCAGCCCCGCCGCGGCGAGGTCCTGCCGCCGCTGGGGATCGCCCAGTACCTCCGAGAGCCCGGCGGCGATCGACGACGGGTCGCGGGGGTCGACGAGCACTCCGGCCCCCTCGGCCAGCTCCTCCGTCGAGGTGCCGGCGGAAGTCACGACGGGCGTCCCCTGAGCCATCGCCTCGAGGACGGGGAACCCGAATCCTTCCATGAAGCTGGGGAAGCAGAAGGCCGCGGCCCCCGCGTACAGGCTCGGGAGGTCGGCGGCGGGCACGAACCCGAGCAGGTGGATGCCCGCGCGATCGCTCCCCAGCACCGCCTCGAGGTCCTCGTTCCATCCCTTGGGCCCGACTAGCACGAGGTCCACTCCGGGGTCGAGCTGCCGGTACGCGCGCACGAGACCCGGCAGGTTCTTGCGCGGCTCGATCGTGCCGGTCCACAGGACGTACGGGCGGACGAGGCCGTAGCGCCGCTTGGTGTCGGAGACGCGCTCGGGGGCCGCGGGGGCCGCGTCCACGCCGAGCGGTACCACCCGCACGCGCTCGGCGGCGAACCCGTGGCGCACGCAGTCGCGCCGCGTCGCCTCGGAAGGGCACAGGACGAGGTCCGCGTCGCGCCGCGCGAGGTCGAGCCCGCGCCGGAAGAAGCTCAGCCCCCGGCGCGTGAAGTGGGCGGGGTTGTCGATCCACGCGAGGTCGTGGATCGTCAGCACGACCGGCGCGGAGCGCGGGGGCATCGGGAACGCGGTCGCGTGGATCACCTCGACCGGTCCGGTCGCGCGTTCGACCGCAGGTGCGCGCAGCCGGTCCCACGACTCGTACAGCGCGATCCGCGGCAGCGGGAGGCTGCGCACCTCGAACGGCGGGGCCCACGGGTCGGGAGGTGGCCGCCGGTGACGTGCCGCGACGCCGACGACGTCCGCACCCGCGGCCGCGGCGGAGCGCGCCATCCCGAGAGCTGCAACCGCCGTGCCCCCGGGGACCTCGTGCCAGCACTGCTCGATCGTCAGAGCGACGCGGACGGGGGTCACCGCGGCATTGTCCCCTACGATGACCGCCGTGCGGGTTGGTTACGACGCGGCGCCGCTGCTCGACGCGCCGACGGGCGTCGGTCGTTACGCCGGCGAGCTCGCGGGCGAGCTCGAGCTGCGCGGCATCGACGTCGTGCGGTTCGCCGTGTCCTGGGGCGCGCCGCGGATCGACGGAGTGCGCCGCTGGAGGGTCCCGGCGCGCGCCGCCCGCGGCGCGTGGCGCCGCTGGGGGCGGCCCCCGATCGAACGGCTGACGGGGCCGGTGGACCTCGTGCACGCGACGAACTTCGTGCTGCCGGCGCTGCGCGGGACGCCGGGTGTCGTCACCGTCCACGACCTCTCGTTCTTCCGCGACGACACCTGGCCGGGCGGGCACCGCCTGCGCGATCTCGTGCCGTGGTCGGTGCGGCGCGCGGCAAAGGTGATCGTCCCCACGCAGGCGATCGCGGCCGAGGTCGCGGAACGCTTCCAGGTAGGCGACGACCGGCTCGCGGTCACTCCGGAAGGAGTCGCGCCGGTGTTCTTCGGCGCGCGCCCGCTGAGCGAGGCCGCGCTGGGCCGCCTCGGGATCCCCGGCCCCTTCGTCGTCGCCGTCGGCACGATCGAGCCGCGCAAGAACCTGGCGACGCTGCTGCGCGCATGGCGCGCCGTCGCCGGAGAGCTCGACGGGTGGCGCCTCGTGATCGCGGGCCCGAAGGGGTGGGGGCCCGAGCTCCCGGAGACCCCCGGCGTCATCCCGATCGGATGGGTCGGCGACGAGACGCTGCCCGGGCTGCTCGCCGCGGCGAGTGCCTTCGTCTATCCCTCGGTCTACGAGGGCTTCGGCCTCCCGCCGCTCGAGGCGATGGCGGCGGGGACGCCCGCCGTGGTCGGGCGCTACTCCGCGGCCCCCGAGGTGCTCGGAGACGCCGCGTGGCTGGTGGACCCTCACGACGCCGACGGGTTCGCAGGCGCGTTGCGCACGCTCGCGACCGACGAAGCAACGCGAGCGTCGTATGCGCTCGCCGGAAAGGCGCAGGCCCTCGGGTACACCTGGGCGGGGACGGCGACCGCGACTATCTCCGCGTACCGGTCAATCCTGTAGGGATGAGTGCCGACGATCCTCGTGTGGGACCGGTGTACGCACGTTTACGGATGGCCGTTATGTCCGCTTCGGGGCAACATGTACCGATGCGCCTCGCCCGAACCTCTCTCGCGCTCGCTTTCGTAGCCGCGCTGGTACCCGCGTCGCCCGCGCTCGCCGAGCGGACGGTAACGATCACCGGCGGGGGCTGGGGCCACGGCATCGGGATGTCGCAGTACGGGACGCTCGGGCGCGCCCAGCGCGGCGACGGCCACAAGAAGATCCTCCAGCACTACTACTCCGGGTCGCGCGTGACGGCGGTCGACATCCCCGGCCACATCCGCGTCGGCCTCCTCCAGGGACAGGACGCGATCTCGGTGACGTCCGAGGCGCATCGCGACGGCGGGGGCCGCGCGGTCTTCCGCGTCGAAGGCTCGTCGGCCGCCCTCTCGGAGGGCGGCGCCGGCACGACGTGGAAGGTCGAGGCCAGCTCGACCGGCGGGATGCGCCTCTACAAGAACGGGAACCGCGTGAACGACGGCGGCAAGAGCGTGTTCGGCTCGCCGTCGAAGCGGCTCGTCCTCTCCTACGAGAAGAGCGGGACGAGGATCGACCCCGCCGCGAAGAGCAACGACTACGCGCACGGACGCATCGACTTCGGGACCTACGAGACCGACTCGTGCAGCGCGGGCTACTGCACGCGGATGGTCGTCCAGCTCTCGATGCAGAAGTACCTGTACGGCCTCGGCGAGGTGCCCGCGTCGTGGCCCCACGCGGCGCTGCGCACGCAGGCCGTCGCGGCGCGGACGTACGCGTACGACAAGCTCGTCCGGTACCCGGGGCAGGACCGCTACCCCTGTGACTGCGCCGTCTTCGACTCGACGTTCGACCAGGTCTACAGCGGCGACGGGAAGCGGCTCGGGTCGGGGCAGTGGTGGGACGACTGGCAGGGCGCGGTGAACGACACCAAGGACGAGGTCGTCCTGCACGCGGGCCAGCCGATCAACGCGCTGTACTCGTCGTCGTCGGGCGGCCACACCGAGAACAACGAGAACGTGTGGGGCGGGACGCCGTTGCCGTATCTGCGGGGCGTCCCCGACAAGCCCGACAAGGTCTCGAGCAACCCGAACTACCGGTGGGACGCGCAGAAGCTGTCGTGGTCGCAGTTCGGCGACAAGCTGAACGCGGAGTACGGCATCGGCCGGCTCGAGGGCTTCAAGGTCGTCGGCCCCCGCGGCGTCTCCGGCCGCGTGACGGTCGTGAACGATGCGACGAACGAGGGCGGCGTCCGCATCCGCGGCTCGAAGAAGACCGTACGCGTCGACGGATGGGACTTCCGCGTCGACATGGGGCTCCTCGACACGCTGTTCTGGGTCGAGATCACCGACGAGGTTGGCGACAACATGAAGAAGAAGTACCGCGCGCTCGACGGTGCCCCGGGCGAGCCGCGCAACGCGCCCTATCCGGTGCCGAAGGGCTGGAAGAAGCCGCGGGGCTGGGCTCAGGACTTCGAGGTCGGGCGCATGACGTGGAACAAGTCGCTCGACCGCGCGCTGTGGCAGTGGGGCGCGGTGCTGAGCGCGTACGACAAGCTCGGCCGCGAGAAGTCGGGGCTGGGGCTTCCGACGTCGGACGTGTGGGGGCCTGGGGCATACCGCGGCGCGTCGTACGAGAAGGGCGACCTCGTGTGGTCGAGGAAGACCGGCGCCCACGCCCTGCGTGGCGCGTTCCGGACCGCCTACCGGCGCCAGGACGGCGTCAAGGGCCCGCTGGGCCTGCCGGTAGGGCGGCAGCAGAAGGCCAAGGCGCTGCCCGGCGGCGGCCGCCGGCAGAGGTTCGAGAACGGGACGCTGTACTTGAACCCGGGGTCGGACCGGGTGCACGCGCTCTGGGGCCGGGTAGCGACGAGGTACCGCAAGATCGGCGAGGCCTCCGGCCCGTGCGGGTACCCGACGGACGAGCTCGTGACGTCGGCGAACGCCGCCACGGGGAAGTTCGAGAACGGCGTGATCACCTGGACCGAGGCGACGGGCGTAGAGGTCGCCTGCGGCTGACGGGTCCCAACCTCCCCTAGACTCCCCGGCATGGCTCTGGAAGTACCTCCCCCCGAAGCGATCCCCGTCGTAGCGGCCCCCCAGTCGCGGACCTCGGGGGTCATCTCGATCGTCCTCCTCGTGATCTCGGTCGGCTTCGCCGTCGCGGGACAGCTGACGCTGAAGTCGGCGATGGACCAGATCGGGCGCATCGGCGGCGCAGAGGTGGCTCAGCCGCTCGAGACGATCGGCAAGGCGATACGTGAGCCCCGGCTGTGGGCGGGCCTGGTGCTCTTCGGCATCTCGTCGCTGTTCTGGCTCGTCGTGCTCTCGCGGGTCCCTCTCTCGGTCGCCTACCCGTTCGTCGGCATCTCGTACATCTTCGTCGTCGGGTTCGCTCGGTTCGTCCTGCACGAGCACGTCCCGGCGCTGCGGTGGATCGGGGTCGCGGTCGTCGCGCTCGGGATCGCCGTCATAGGGCTCTCGTTCCGGCGCGTCGCCGGCAATCCGCTCTAGAGACCTTGAAGGCCCTGCTCCTCGCCGGCGGGTTCGGCACGCGCCTGCGCCCGCTCACGTACACCCGGCCCAAGCACCTGCTCCCCGTGGCGAACCGCGAGCACATCGTCCACGTGTTCGACCTCCTGCAAAGGCACGGCATCGACGACGTCGTGCTGCTCACGTCCTATCTCGCCGAGACGTTCGACTACCTCGTCGCCTCCGGGCGCGAGCGGGGGCTCAACCTCGAGGTCAGCCAGGAGGTCGAGCCGCTCGGGACGGCGGGGGCGCTGAAGAACGCGGAGGCGTTCACCGGCGGCGAGACGTTCCTCGCGTTCAACGGCGACGTGCTGATGGACGTCGACCTCGGTGCGGTCGTGGACTTCCACCGCCGGCGCGAGGCGGAGGCGACGATCGTCCTGACGCCGGTCGAGGACCCGTCGATCTACGGCGTAGTGCCGACGGACGCAGACGGCCGCGTCCAGGACTTCATCGAGAAGCCCCCGCCCGGTGAGGCGCCCACGAACCTCATCAACGCGGGCGTCTACGTGATCGAGCCCTCGGTGCTCGACCGGATCCCGCCCGGACAGGTGTGGTCGATCGAGCGCGCGACGTTCCCGTCGCTGGTCGAGGAGGGGGCGCGGCTGTTCGCGACCGCCGCGACCGGCTACTGGATGGACATAGGGACGCCGCAGAA
This sequence comes from Actinomycetota bacterium, assembly GCA_035942255.1. GTDB lineage: Bacteria > Actinomycetota > CADDZG01 > CADDZG01 > WHSQ01 > JALZEG01. The sequence goes on from DASZDG010000023.1 coordinate 29,596, forward strand.
GTACCTGCAAGCGAACCTCGACGCGCTCGCGGGCCGCTTCCCGACGGCGGGCCTCGCTCTCGAAGGTGACGCCGTCGCCTCGGACGGCGCCCGCGCCGCCGAGGGGGCACGGGTATCCTCCTCGTGCCTGGGCAGCGGCGTGACGATCGGGGCGGGCGCACGAGTGACCGAATCTGTCCTCCTTCCCGGAGTCGCGGTCGGAGACGGCGCCGTCGTCCACCGATCGGTCCTCGGCGAAGGGGTGACGGTCCCAGCGGGCGCGTCGCTCGACGGGGCGGCGGTCGGAGACCACGAGACAGTCGGAGAACCATCCACAGCCCAGCAGAGATGAGGAGCAGAAGTTGCGCGTTCTCGTAACCGGAGCCGCCGGGTTCATCGGCTCGCACCTGGTCGATCGCCTCCTGGCGGAGGGCGAGGAGGTCCTCGCGATCGACAACCTGTCGTCCGGGACGCTCGCGAACCTCGCCGACGCGCGCCGTTCGCGCACGGGCAAGTTCACGTTCCAGCGCGTCGACGTCACGTCCAACGCGCTCGGCGAGCTCGTCCGGCGCCAGAAGCCCGAGGTCGTCTTCCACCTCGCGGCGCAGGTCGACGTCCGGAAGTCGGTGTCGGACCCGCTGCACGACGCGACCGTGAACGTGCTGGGCACGCTCAACGTCCTCCAGTCGGCGGCCGAGGTCGGCGCCCGGAAGGTCGTGTTCACGTCGTCGGGGGGCTGCATCTACGGCGAACCCGACCCGTCCCGGCTCCCCGTCACCGAGGACCAGGTCTTCCTCCCGGAGTCGATGCCGGAGTCGCCTTACGGCGTGTCGAAGAAGATCGCGCTCGACTATCTCCGGTACTTCAAGGCCGTGCAGGGGCTGGACTACACCGCTCTTGCCCTCTCGAACGTCTACGGCCCCCGGCAGGAGCCGGCCTCGGAGGTCGGCCTCGAGGGCCAGGTCGTGGCGATCTTCTCCCGCAAGATGCTCGCCGGGCGGCCGTGCACGATCTACGGCGACGGCACCCAGACGCGCGACTTCGCCTTCGTCGAGGACGTCGTCTCGGCCTTCGTCGCGGCGCGCGACCGCGGGAGCGGCGAGCTCATCAACGTCGGCAGCGGCCGCGAGGTCTCGGTCAACGAGCTGTACGCCAAGCTGGCGGAGCTGACGGGCTCGCGGTTCGAGCCGGTGTACGCCGCGGCCCGGCCGGGGGAGCTGCAGCGGATCGTGGTCGACGCGTCGAAGGCGGGGCGGGAGCTGGGGTGGGCGCCCCAGGTGAACCTCGACGAGGGGCTGAAGCAGACCGTGGCGTGGTTCAAGGCGACCGCATAGGGCACGATCGCCGCGAACCTGTCATCTACCTGCGGATTCGCGGAAAATCCCAAGAAAAAACAGTGGAAGGAATTGGCTGAAAGCCTTACTGTGTAGCCGCCGGGTCGAGCCAGCGCCCGGGGAGGGGTTATCTTCCAACACCGGATCGCGTCGGTGCGGCAGCGGAGAGTAAAGCAAGCAGCCAGGGCGCAGGATTTTTCGCAGGAGGACAGTTGGCTTTCGAGACGTCCAGTCCCGAAATGCAGGCACCGGGGACCGTCGACCCTTCGGTAGAAGAGCGCAAGGTCATCGTCCTCCCGGACGCTGCTCCGGCGGGCTCCGTTACCTCCTCCGAGCGCGACCTCAGGGTCGTCTGGACCCCGGGGGGAGTGGTCGCCGAAGCCGGCGTTGCCCCGTTCCTCCCGCGCCGGGCGCGGCCCCCGTGGATCCGCCCCGACATCCTCGTCCTCGGCGAGGAGCTGCCCTCGTACCTGCGGGCCGAGAAGGGCTTCCCCCAGCTCAACCACTACGGCGTGAGGGCCCTCCTCGCGGCCCCCCGCCGCGGCCCCCGCGCCCCGATCGTGGCTGTCCCGGACGCGTTCGAGTGCGATGCCGAGCTGCTCGCGGACCTCCGCCGTCTCGAAGAGGCCGGGGTCCACGTCTTCCCGCTCTCCGCGGTCGCACGCCACCGCTGCCGGCTCGAGCTCCTCGACCGCGAGCCCGAGCCGCCCCGCGGGGGCCGGATCCGTTCCGCGGCCCACCGCGCCGTCGACGTCGTCGCGGCGCTTGCGGGCGTCGCGGTGATGGCGGTCCTGCTCCCGTTCGTGGCGCTGGCGGTGTGGATCGAGGACCGCGGCCCGGTCTTCTACTCCCAGGAGCGGGTGGGCCTCGGCGGGCGGACGTTCAAGCTGCTGAAGTTCCGGAGCATGCGGCCCGACGCCGAGACCTCCGGCCCCGCGTGGGCGACGTCCGACGACGAGCGGACGACCAAGGTGGGCTCGTTCCTGCGCCGGTTCAAGATCGACGAGCTGCCGCAGTTCGTGAACGTCCTGCTCGGCCACATGAGCCTCGTCGGGCCGCGGCCCGAGAGGCCCTTCTTCGTCGACATCCTGAGGACGCACGTGCCGCACTACGACGTCCGCCACCGGGTTCGCCCGGGGCTGACCGGCTGGGGCACGGTCAAGGTCGGCTACGGCAACTCGATCGAGGCGAAGTACCTCGCGCACCAGTTCGACCTGTACCACCTCACGAACCGGTCGCTCCGCTTCGACCTCGAGATCATGGCGAGGAGCTCCCGGTTCGTGTTTCTGCCCCCCGAGGTAGCGGATAGGTACATGCTGTGAGCGACAACCGAGACGCGGTCGCACGCGACCCCGCGCCCGACGCCATCACCGTCCCCCTGACCTACCGGCCGCGCAAGCGCTCGGACGTTCTGGAGCTCGACATGGGCGACGGCTTCATCCTCTACAACCACGACTCGTCGCTGGTCCACCATCTCAACCCGACCGCAGCCGTCGTCTGGCAGGTTCTGGACGGCACTGCGACGGTCGAGCGGCTCGCGGACGAGATCGCCGACGAGTACGGTGTTCCGGTGGAGAATGTAGCGATGCAGGTCACGAGCTTGATCGCAGAGTTGGACGCCATGGGCCTGGTGGAGGACGCGAGCCCGGAAGCCTCAGCCGAATAGGCGCATGGCAACCGCAGAGTCCCGGCTGAGCCGGAGCGTCGCGCTCGGCGACTACGTCCGCATGATCTGGCAACGGCGATGGATCGTCGCCGCGGCCGTACTCGTCGCGACGATCCTCGCGATCGTCACGCGGCCCGCCGAGCCGAGCGTGCTCTACAACGCGACCCTCACGTTGCGCGTCCAGTCGTTCGGGTTCACCTCGACGGGCGAGACCCAGAT
>DASZDG010000024.1:0-4437 GCA_035942255.1 Actinomycetota bacterium
GTGGGGGATCGTCAGCCACAAAGACGACTGAATGACGCCGTCCCCTCGGGTGCTGATCGTCGCCGAGCGCGACGATCCCGACGATCTGCTGATGCAGGATCGTCTCCGCCGGCTTCACGGGTGCGAGGCGACGCTACTCGACATGTCGACGTTCCCGGTCGAGCGGCGCGGCGCCCTGGTTCACGGCTCGACGGGGACGCGCCCCGCGGCGTACCTGGGCGATGAGGACCTGGCGGGCGTCGGGGCGGTCTGGTGGCGCAGGCCGAGACGTTCCGCGGTGCCCGGCGAGTACTACCTGTTCGACGTCGACTTCCTCCAGGTGGAGTGCGACCACTTCCTCGAGGGCCTCCTGTGGTCGCTGCCGGCCGCCTGGGTGAACCATCCCACCGACGAGATCCTCGCGTCGCGCAAGCTCCATCAGCTCGCGACCGCTGCGCGAGTCGGTCTCGTCGGGCCTCCGACGGTGGTCACGAACGACGTGGCGCGGGCGCAGGAGTTCATGCGGGCGGCGGGCGGCCCGGTCATCACGAAGCGGATCGGCACGACGCGCGGCCTCGCCACGCAGACCCTCCTCGTCTCCGCGGGCGACGTCGATCGTCTCGACAGCATCCGTACCTGCCCGACGCTGCTGCAGCGGTACATCGAGCCGGGGGGCGACGTCCGCGTGGTCGTGATCGGATCGGAGCAGTACGCGTTCTGGATCGACTCGGCAGCCGGGGCGAACCCGGTCGACTCCAGGATCGACCTCAGGGTCGAGCACCGGCCGCTCGCGCTTCCGGAGCGCGAGGAAGCTCTGCTGCACGAGCTGTTCCGGGCGTTGAGGCTCTCCTTCGGGGTCGTGGACTTCAGGGTCTCGGCCACCGGCGAGTACAACTTCCTGGAGGTCAACCCCTCGGGTCAGTTCGGCTACCTCGAGGTCATGACGGACGTTCCGCTGTTCGACCACCTGGCCCGGTTTCTCGCTGCTTCGGCGCAGGCGGCGTCTCAGGGGCTCGGCAGCGACTCGGCGAACGCGACGAACGCATCGCCGTCGCGCAGCGGCGGGCCGTGGCCGGCGCACACGAGCGACGGGCGCAGCGCCGCGAGCCGCCGGATCGACGCGCGGTTGCGCACGGGGTCGGGCGTGAACGCCGCCGGTGGCTCCTGAAGGCCTCTGCGGCCCGTCATCAGGTTCATGTTGTTCACGACGTCGCCGAGGATCAGCACGCGGTCGCTCTCGCGCCAGTAGGCGACGTGGCCGGCGGAGTGGCCCGGCACCTCGAGCACGGTGAACCCCGCGACGGTGTCGCCCTCCTTCAGCGCGCGGTCGACCGGATGGCCGGGACCCGTCCAGAAGCGCTTCTGGAACCGGTTCACGAAGCCGGGCCGCTGGCGGCGCGAGACGGCCTCCGGACCGCCCTCGGCGGCCTCGACGTCGGCCTCGCCGACCCAGTAGGGGATGCGGAGCTGCGTGCACACCGCGTGGCTCGCTCCCTGGTGGTCGGCGTGGGCGTGCGTCAGCGCGTGCGCGGAGACCGTGCGCCCGCGCAGCTGGCGCAGGACCCGCCGCTCTCCCTGCCGCGTCGCCGCGTCGATCAGGACGTCGCCGACGAGGTAGACGTTGATGGCGTCCGGCGGGAAGCCCCGCAGCTGGAGGACGGCCTCCGCGAGCTCCTTCATCGCGTCACCGTACGCCAGATCGTCGTCTTCCCGCGGCGCGAAGCCCAGGCGGCGTACCTCCCGTTCCATGCGGGGTCGCCGACGACCGGGCGGGCGCCGGTGAAGCGCGCGAGCGGCGCCGGCGTGCCCGTGCGCCGGGCGACGACGAGGCCGAACTCGCTGCGGCCGGTCTCCCCGACGAACGCGATCCGCCGGCCCCGTAGCGCGACGGCGACGGTCGAGGGCTCGTAGCCGCTCGTCCCGCGCGGCGGGCGCACGTCGAGGGCGCCGCCGCCCCCGCCCCGCGGCAGGAGCGCGAGCCCATGCCCCGTCTCGTCCCTCTGGTAGCTCACGACGAGCGAGCCGTCAGGGCCGACCGCGAACCACTCCAGGATGTCGCCGCGCGCACCGCCGGGCGCCGCGCGGACGGTCCGCACGACCCGGCCCGCGCGCAGGTCGAGCACCTTCGCGGTCCCGAGCGAGACGTTGCCCGGCCGCGACTCCTGCCACGCGACGTAGGCCCCGAGAGCCGCTCCGTCGCTCAGCCGAGCGACGCCATCACGTGCTTGACCTCGGTGTAGTCCTCGAGCGCGAACATCGACAGGTCCTTGCCGTAGCCGGACTGCTTGAACCCGCCGTGCGGCATCTCGTTCGCGAGCGGGATGTGGTCGTTGATCCACACGCACCCGAACCGCAGCGCCCGCGCGACGCGCAGCGCGCGCCCGACGTCCCGCGTCCACACCGACGACGCCAGCCCGTACGGCGTGTCGTTGGCCCACCGGATCGCCTCGTCCTCGTCGGTGAACGGCTGGACCGTGATCACCGGGCCGAAGATCTCGCGCCGGATCATCTCGTCGCCCTGCTCGAGCCCCGCGACGACCGTCGGCTCGAGGTAGAAGCCCGGGAGGTCCGGCTCGCGGCCGCCGGTGACGATCTCGACGTGCTCGGCCTTGCGCTCCAGGAAGCCCTCGACCCGCTCGCGCTGGCGCGCGCTGTTCAGCGGCCCGAGCGTCGTCTCCGGGTCGCGGACGTCGCCGAGCTTCAGCCCCTTCGCCTGCTCGGCCAGCCCGCTGACGACGTCGTCGTAGACGCCCTTGCCCGCGAGCACGCGCGTCGCCGCCGTGCAGTCCTGCCCGGCGTTGTAGTAGCCGGTGCCCGCGATCGTCTCCATCGCGGTCTCCATGTCGACGTCGTCGAAGACGACGACCGGCGCCTTGCCGCCCAGCTCGAGGTGCACGCGCTTCAGCGTGTCCGACGCGGCCGCCGCGACCTTCCTGCCCGACTCGACCGAGCCGGTCAGCGCGACCATCTCGACCTTCTCGTGGCGGACCAGCGCCTCGCCGGTCGCGCCGGCGCCGGTGACGACGTTGAACACGCCCTTCGGGAGGAACTCGGCGCAGATCTCGGCGAGCAGCAGCGTCGAGAGCGGCGTCGTCTCCGCCGGCTTCATGACGATCGTGTTCCCGCCCGCGAGCGCGGGGCCGATCTTCCAGATCGCCATCATCAGCGGGTAGTTCCACGGCGTGATCTGGCCCACGACGCCCACGGGCTCGCGGCGGATCATCGACGTGTAGCCCTCGAGGTACTCGCCCGACGTCGGGCCCTGCATCGTGCGCGCGGCGCCCGCGAAGAAGCGCAGGCAGTCCGACGCGACGGGCACCTCGTCGTTGCGGAACGCCTCGATCGGCTTGCCGGCGTTCGAGACCTCGGCCTCGACGAGCTCCTCGGCCCGCTCGTCGAGCGCGTCGGCGATCTTCAGGAGCATCGTCGCCCGGTCGCCGGGCGTCGTCTGCCCGAAGGACTCGAAGGCGCGATGGGCCGCCTCGACGGCGCGATCGACGTCGGCGGCGCTCGACAGCGGCTCCTCGGCGAGCTGCTCGCCGGTGGCGGGGTCGACGACCTGGAACGTCTCGTCGCCGGAGGCCTCGACGTACTCGCCGTCGATGAAGTTCTGGAGGGTGCGGACAGCAGCAGTGGCCATGCGATGACCGTACACTCCGGCGCCCTCATGACCAACATCGTCATCACTTCCGGCGCACGGACTGCCGTCGGTTCGTACGGAAAGTCGCTCAAGGACGTTCCTCCGACCCGGCTTGGGACCATCGCGGCCACAGCGGCGATGGAGCGCGCGGGCATCAAGCCCGAGAACGTCGACCACGTCGTCTTCTGCAACGTCATCCACACCGACACCCGCGACCCGTACATGGCGCGCGTCGTCGGGATCGAGAGCGGCGTCCCGAAGGAGAAGCCCGCCTACACCGTCAACCGCCTCTGCGGCACCGGCGTGCAGGCGATCGTCTCCGCCGCCCAGGCGATCCTCTCCGGCGACGCCGAGGTCGCGCTCGCCGGCGGGGCGGAGTCGATGAGCCGCGGCCCGTACTGGATGCCGGATGCGCGCTGGGGGTCGAAGATGGGCCCGTCGACGCTGCCCTCCGGCACCCGTTAGCACGGGTCGCTGAAGGACCCGTTCCACGAGATCCTCATGGGGGTCACGGCGGAGAACCTCGCCGAGCGGATGTCGATCTCCCGCTCTGACCAGGACGCGTTCGCCGCCGAGTCGCACCGGCGCGCCGCGGCGGCGTGGGAGGCCGGCCGGTTCGACGACGAGGTCGTCCCCGTCCCGGGGAAGGTCAAGCGCGAGACGGTTCAGTTTCATTGGGACGAGCACTTCCGCCCGGAGGCCAGCGAGGAGGGCCTCGCGAAGCTGAAGCCGATCTTCAAGACGGAGGGCGGGACCGTCACCGCCGGCAACGCGTCCGGCATGAACGACGCGGGCGCGGCGGTCGTGCTGATGACCGA
>DASZDG010000025.1:0-26292 GCA_035942255.1 Actinomycetota bacterium
AAGGCCGCGACCGCTGACGCCAGTCCGGTGGGTGAATCGGAGCGCATGGAGCTGATGCGCCTGCGCAAAGAGAACCGGGTCTTGAAAGAAGAGGTCGAGATCCTAAAAAAAGCCGCCGCCTTCTTCGCCCGGGATCGCTCCCGAGCCTAGCGATCTTCCGCTTCATCCAGGTGGAGAAGGCCACCCACACCGTCGCGACGTTGTGCCGTGTCCTGGAGGTGTCGACATCGGGGTTTTACGCGTGGCAGTCGCGCCCCGACAGCGCCCGGACCGATGACGACCGCCGCATGACGTCTTTGATCAAAGCGATCCATTCCGGCAGTCGGGGCACCTATGGGGCGCCTCGCATCCACGCAGAGCTCCGTCTCGAACACGGGATCGCGACATCCCGCAAACGAGTCGCCCGGTTGATGACGGCGGCGGGGATCGAGGGATGTCACCGACGCCGGCGCCGGGGCCTGACTCGCCCCGACCCCAGGGCCCACCCGCGACCGGACCTCGTAGAGCGCCGCTTTGCGGCCGACGAACCCAACCGCTTGTGGGTCGCCGACATCACCTACGTCCCCACCAGGCGCGGCTTCACGTACCTCGCCGCGGTGCTGGATGTGTTTTCCCGCAAGGTCGTCGGCTATGCCGTCCAAGACGATCTCTCCGCGACGCTCGTGGCCCGCGCCGTGGATATGGCGATCGAGCACCGCCGGCCTCGCTGCGGGCTCATCTTTCACTCCGATCGGGGGTGCCAGTTCACATCGCTCACGATCGGCGGCCGCCTCGCCGAAGCTGGCATCCACGCCTCGGTCGGAAGCGTCGGGGACTGCTACGACAACGCCATGATCGAGAGCTTCTTCGCGACCCTCGAGCGAGAGCTGTTGGGCCGCATGCGATTCGAGGACCACACCCAAGCGCGGCTCCAGATCTTCAGCTTCATCGAGGGCTTCTACAACCCCAAGAGACGCCACTCTTCCGTTGGCTATCTCAGCCCAGACGACTACGAAAGGAGCAACCTAGAATCGAGCCCTGCACCACTCGCACATGTCCACTAAATTGGGGCAACACCATGCACCACGTGCACCGCACGCACCGGCCATTCCGCGAGCTCCGGCCCACTACCTCGACACGAAAGGCTAGGCCGGCGCGTCCGGCCGGGTCACCTCGCCGTTGCGGATCTGCTCCCACGTCGGCCGCGGAAGCTTGAAGATCCCCGCGGCGGCGTCGGAGTAGAGCGCGCCGCCGAGGCGAGCGACGGGCTGGAGCCGGTGCGGGTCGACACGCCCGTCGACGAACAACGCCTCGTCGACGTGCGCGAGCAGCACGTCGCCAAACACCATGTGCCCGTTCCCCTTCGACACGATGTCGTTGACCTTGCACTCGAACGCGACGCGGGCGCGGGCTACGCGCGGCGGCGCCACGCGCTTGGACGGGGCCGCTTCGAGGCGCGCCCACTCGAACTCGCTCTCACCCGGCGGGAAGTCGGCGGACGTGAAGTTCATCTCCTCGACGAGCTCGCGCGTGACGACGTTGACGACGAACTCGCCCGTGGCGCGCACGTTGCGAAGAGTGTCCTTCTCTCCGGTCGACGTGAAGTGGATTATCCAGGGGTTGCTCGAGATCGCGTTGAAGTAGCTGTGCGGCGCGACGTTGAGGACGCCGCCCTCCGAGAGCGTCGAGACCCACGCGATCGGGCGCGGCACGACGAGCGACGTGATCAGGAAGTAGGGCTCGCGGCCCTCGAGCCGCGCCGGATCGATCTCCCTAAGCTGCATCGCGCGGCAGGCGGGCGATCCACCGGTGGACCTTCTCGACCTCGTCCTGCGTCAGCTCGTGGCCGCCGGGCGCGAGCTCGAGCTCTACGTCCGCGCCGGCTTCGCCAAGCATCCGCGCGAGCTCCTCGGTCTGGTCCCGCGGGATCATCGGGTCGCGCATCCCGCCGGTCAGCAGGACCGGCGTGCCGGAGAGGTCCGGGAGCGACTCCGGGCGGAACGGGACCATCGCGTGCAGGAGCGCGGCCGCGCCGACTCCCCCGAGGTCCGACAGCAGCAGGCTCGCGGCGATGTTCGCCCCGTTCGAGTAGCCGAGCGCGACGACGTCGCGGCTCTCGAACCCGTACTGCCGGGACGCGCTATCGACGAAGCGCGCGAGATCGGCGGTCCGGCGCTTCAGGTCCTCGACGTCGAACACGCCCATGGCCAGACGGCGGAAGAAACGGGGCATCCCGTTCTCCAGGACCTGCCCGCGGGGGCTGAGGAGGCTCGCTTCCGGCGCGACTGCCCGCCCCAGCGGGATCAGGTCGTTCTCGTCGGCACCGGTGCCGTGCAGGAGCAGCAGCGTGAGCGAGCCCTCGCCGCGCTCGTAGCGGTGGACGAAGCCGAGATCGGGTGAGTCCGTCATCGAGGCATGCTCGCGCATCCCGCGGGGGCCGGTAACCGGCGCGCGGGAGATGCCGGGCGGACCCGGGCGAAGGCGGCTAGATCTCGGGCCCGCGCTCGCGCCCGCGGCCCATGAGCAGGCGCGTCGCGGCATCCAGCACAAACCAGGTCGCGAGGAACGCGACGCACTCCAGCGTGAAGCTGTGGAACTTGTAGAAGAGCTCCGCGATGAGGAGAGACGAGGCGAGGGCCGGGACCTGTTGTAGCACCAGGTCCCGCGTGGGCAACAGACGGATCAGCGAATACATGTGAACCCCACTCCTCGTCCGCAAGAACAGAGGCCGAGCCGAGACCGAGTGTGACATCGCTCACCTGCCGTTGTCTAGCGCGTCCGGCGCGAGGTTAATGCCGAGTTGAGCGCGGCCCCCTCACGCAGAACGCCCCCTTGCGGGCGTCTCGAAGGTGCGCGCATAATCGACTGGCCGTAACCACGCGAGGCAAGCGGGAAAGCTGGGTGGGCGCCGTGTACGCACTGGCACGACAAGGCCGGCCGCCGGTGCCTCGCGATCCGTCATGAGCCCCACCTTCGCGGACATCACACCCGCCGCGGCCGCGCGCCTCCTCCGGGACGGCCCCGTCGCGCTGCGCGGCCGCGTCAAGCAGATGGGGGCTGCGACGGACGGGATCCCCCCTGGCGACGCCACGGCAGTCGTCGCGGTCGAGGAGGTGCTGGCCGCGCCGCGGACGTTCCCGGACGTAGGGGGCCGCGACGTCACGATCATCCTCAAGGGCCCTGCGCGCCGCGGGGAGCACGCGGTCTTCCTCGTGCGGAGCTGGACGTACGGGACGACGATAGGCGTCGTGGAGACCGCGCGCGTCGGCGGGATACGCAGCACCGACAAGGCGCGTTCGCTGTTCGCCGAGGCCGTGAGGCACAAGGAGGAGACGTTGTTGCGCGAGCGCATCTCGGGGGCCGAGGTCGTCGTCGCAGGCGTCGTGGTCGAGACGCGGCCGGCGGGTGAGCGCGCCAAGACCAAAATCGACACCGAGCACGCTCCGCAATGGTGGGAAGCCATGATCGACGTCGAGGAGGTCTTCAAGGGCGATCCCGAACGCCGGCTCGTCGTGCTGTTCCCGACGAGCACCGACGAGATCTGGATCGACTGCCCCAAGCTGCAGAAAGGCCTCCGGGCGATATTCGTCCTGAGGCGCGATCAGCAGGAACGAGGGGGACCCGGGCTGTGGGCACCCGGCCTCACCGCTCTCGAGCCGATCGACGTCCAACCCGTGGAGGACGCAGAGCGCATACGCGGCTTGACCCGCAAGAGCCGGTAGCGCGGTCGGCGAGTAGGCGAAGGAGAGGCCGGATGCCCCTGACGGTAGTCAACGTGATCCCGAACTCGATGAGCGGCGAGACCGCTCGCGACAGCGAGCCGAACGTGTCGGTCAGCGGGGCCGACTCCAACCTCATCGTCGTCACCGCGTTCACTCCCGACCCTGCGCTCTCCGGGACGGGCCCCGTGTTCGTGTCCACCGACGGCGGGTCGACGTGGGTCCTGAACGTCATCCTGCCCGGCGGCAACTCGACCAGTGACGTCACGCTCCGGTTCGCCGGCGCGTCGTCCACCGTGTACGCGGCCACCCTGCGTTCGGGGACGACGACGATGGACGTCCTCCGCAAGACGGACGTCACGGCGGCCGGCGCGATGACGACGTTGCTGAGCAGGATCGACGAGGACCAGCCCTACGTGGCTGCGATCCGCACGCTCAGGGGCGGCAGCCTCGACAAGGTCTTCGTCGCGCACAACTGGAATCCCGGCGCTCCGACGTCGCAGACCGCGAGCTCGGAGACGTCGCAGGACGCGGAGACCGCCGCGGCACCGGCCGGGCTCGTGACGCAGATCCTCGACGCCGGCGCGCCCGTGAACCAGGACGGGCCCTCCGTGCGCACCGCCGTCCACGCGATCGGCCGGGTGTACGGGGCGTTCTTCCGGTACACCGCCGTAGGACCGGGATCGACGCGCACGCGCGACCTGGTCGTCGTGCGCGACGACAACTGGGCTTCGGGTGCCACGCCCTTCACCGCGATCGCCGATCCCGTCACCGGCATCTCCGGCGTCAACGTCGTCACCGGTTCGCAGGCCGACTTCTCCGCGCTCCTCGGCACCCAGCGGAGCGGGTCGCAGCTCGCGATAGCCGTGGACCCGCGTGACTGGCGGATCGTGTGGCTCGCGTGGTGCGACGGCTCGCCGGTGGCGAACTACACGGCTCATCTCCGTCGCTCCACCGACGGTGGCCTGACGTGGTCGGGTGACCTGCGCACGGTAGCGTCCGCGACCTGTCCCGGTGTCGCGGTCAACGTCCACGGGAAGGTCGCGTTCTCGTACCAGCAGCTCGGGAACCCGGGCACCGGCAATCGCTGGCGGACGCACCTCGAGCTGTCGGCAGACGCGTTCGCGACACCGGCGACGGACTTCACGGTTGCCGACGTCCCGGACGCGAACGGGACGTACGTCGGCAACAACCCCATCGGCGACTACATGGGTCTCGTGTCGCAGGGCAAGAACTTCTACGGAGCCTTCGCGGCGAACAACACGCCGGATCTCGCGAACTTCCCGAACGCCGTGATCTACCTGCGCAACGCGGACTTCGCGACACAGCAGCTCCTGGACCTCGCGAACAACCCCGTGGGGGTCTCGATCGACCCGTTCTTCTTCAAGTGGATCGACGTCGAGCCCGCGAACGACTTCTACGTGCGCGACTGGACCGACTCGCTGGTGTCGGGAGACGACGGGATCGAGCCGTCGACCCACCCGGTCTTCTACCAGACGAGCGACGTCTGGAACCGGAGGGGCACGCTTCCGGGCAGCTTCCCGGCAGGCCAGCCCGAGAACGAGGACGCCGGCAACGGCGCGGGGAACATCGGCGACAACTGGGCGTTCTGCCGCATCCGCCGGAACGCGCTGCCGGCGGCCGGAGACCAGCTCGTCACCGCGCACTTCCTCGTGTCGAAGCTCGGGACCGGGAGCAACTACGTCGACGCCTCCTCGCTGGACCCCGACGTGACGTTCGTCGACCCCGACCCCACCGTCACGTTCACACCCGCGGACCTGGGCCCGATCACGACCGACGCATGCCAGTGGCACTTGAACGCGGTCGCCTCGACGCACCTCTGCCTCGCCGTGGAGATCACCGGGCCGAACGACCCCTACATCGCGCCCAGCCTCGTCGGCAACACGCCGGGATGGTCGACGTTGACCGATCTCCGCATCCTCGACGACAACAACAAGGCGCAGCGGAACATGGGACTGTCGACGACGGCCGCACGCGGCGAGGGGCTCGGCGACGACTTCTACGCGATCGCACACAACGCCGCGCTCGTCACCCGCGACTTCGAGCTCCAGTGGTTCGTGCCGCCGGAGACGGAGGAGCTCATCGGCGAGATCGCGGTGAGAGAGGTCGGGGGAAGGACGCAAAAGCTCCGCGGCACCGAGGGAAGGATCGTCCTCAGGAACGTGCTGCCGGGTGAGAACCGGTGGGTGGGGCTGCGCTGGGCGACTCCGCGGCGGGCGAAGGAGGGGATGGTGCTGCCCGTGCACTTCCTCGAGGTCGTCAACGGCGTCCCCGTCAGCGGGTTCGGCCTCGGCTCGCGCGTCGGTTCGATGGCACAGACGCTCGCGGAGAAGGTCGAGAGGCACCGGTCCCTCGTCGCCCGCTTCGAGGCGTTGGGGCTCGCCGAGAAGGGCGCCACGAGCGAGCAGATGGAGGCGGTCGCGAAGCGGCGGTCGCTGAGCGAGAAGTCCTACGTCGCACTGCTCCGCGAGTGGATGCCGGGCCTGGAGGCGTCGCTGAAGCGTCTCGTCGCGCTCCATGCCGAGCGCAAGGACGTGTTCGGGATCCGGCGCTACCTCGGAGACCTCCGCGCGCAGCTCGACGGGGGCCGCGCGGGGTCCATCGCGGTCGCCCACGGCGGGCTCGTGAACGCAGCCGACTCGCTGACGACGATGATCCGCCTCGACGGCGGCGACCCCGCGGACACGCTGCAGATGGTCCGGTGGGAGCAGGACCTCTACACGAGCGTCCCCGCGCTGGCGAGGTTGCGCGTGGGGGCCGAGGTCGCGGAGCTGGCCGGCCGGTTCATCGCCGACTTCGGGGCTCGCAAGGCGACGAACGCCGACTACCGGCGGCTGCTGGAGGAGCTGGCGGCCGCGCACGCGGAGACGGCGAAGCGGCTGGCGCGGACCACCCCGGGTCTCTCGCAGCTCGCCAAGGCGATCCTCGCGGACGAGTCCCTGGCGGCGACCCAGCGGGCCCACCGCCGGTTCCTGCTGGCGCTGCACGCGCTGAGGCCGGACTAGCCGGTGTCGTAAGCACGGAACCTCCCACCCTGCACAGGCGTTCTACCGGCGGGGCGAGTCGCTTCTCGCCCCACCGGTGCGCGTCGAGGACGGGGAGAGAGCGTTGTCGCTTCGGGTAGGCCTGATCGTGCTGACGGTGGTCGTGCCCGCGGCCCCCGTCGCCGCCGCGGCACCTCCGCGGTGCGAGCTCAGAGCCGCGACGATCGTCGGGACGGCCGGACGCGACCGCCTCGTGGGCACCTCCGGCGCCGACGTCATCGTCGGCGGGCCCGGGCGCGACTGGATATTCGGGCTCGACGGGGGTGACACGGTGTGCGGCGGCAAGGGCGCAGACGTCGTCCGCGGCGGTGCGGGCCGCGACACGCTCAACGGCGGCGACGGCGACGACGTCGTGATCGGCCATTCGGCGCGGGACTCCGTGGGCGGAGGGCCGGGAGACGACCGCGTCGAGGGACGCGGCGGTAACGACGGCCTCGGCGGAGGGTCCGGCGACGACGTGATCTCCGGGGGGCCGGGCGAGGACGGCGCCGGCTTCATGACCTCTCCGGTCGGGGTGGAGGCCGACCTCGTTGCGGGGGCCGCGCGCGGCGAGGGGACGGACGCCCTCGTAGGAATCGAGCACCTGGGCGGGACGCACTTCGACGACGTGCTGCGCGGGACCGACGGCGACAACGAGCTGAGCGGGTTCGCTGGCGACGACGTGATCGAGGGCCGCGGCGGGGACGACCGCATCTATCTCGGCTACGAGTCCGAGACCGGCGGCGGAGCGGGTGAGGCGAGCGGCGGAGACGGCGACGACTACATCCTTGGCGGCAGCGGCGTCGACCACGTCTCCGGAGGCCCCGGCGCCGACTTCGTGAACCCGGGTCCGGGCGACGACACCGTCGCCGGCGACGACGGGGAGGACATGGTCTTCGGGGTCGCGGGGGACGACTCGATCGACGGCGGCGCGGGTGACGACGACCTCAACGGCGGGGGCGGCCAGGACGCGCTGGTCGGCGGCGCCGGAGTCGACCGCTGCCGCAAGGGCGAGAGCTACGAGGGCTGCGAGGTGTTGGACCCGTAGGCCGCTACGGCCCCGTGCGCTCCGAGTCCATGAACGGGTAGCGGTACTCCGTCGGCGGCACGAACGTCTCCTTGATCGAGCGCGGGCTCACCCACCGGATCAGGTTCCACATCGACCCCGCCTTGTCGTTCGTCCCCGAACGCCGCGCTCCGCCGAACGGCTGCTGGCCGACCACTGCCCCCGTCGGCTTGTCGTTGACGTAGAAGTTGCCGGCCGCGAACCGAAGCCTCTGCTTCGCCTCTACGATCGCGCCCTCCTCGGTCGCGAACACGGAGCCGGTGAGTGCGTAGGGCGTGCCGCCGTCGACAAGGTCGAGGGTCTGCCCCCATTCCGTCTCGGGGTAGACGTAGACGGTGACGATCGGGCCGAAGAGCTCCTCGCGCAGCAGGCGCGTCCCGGGGTCCTCGGTGCGCACCACGGTCGGCCGCACGAAGTAGCCGGTGGAGCCGTCGGCCTCACCGCCGGCGACGATGTCGAGCCCGGGGGCCGAGCGCGCCTCTTCGAGCGCGCGGGAGTGCTTGTCGAACGCCCGGTCGTCGATGACCGCGCCCATGAAGTTCCCGAAGTCCGTGACGTCGCCCATGGGGATCGCCGGCACCTCGTCCGCCAGCCGCTCCCGGAGCGCCTCCCACAGGTTCGACGCGACGTAGACCCGCGAGACCGCGGAGCACTTCTGCCCCTGATACTCGAAGCCCCCGCGCACGATCGCAGTCGCGAGCGCGTCGACCGACGCCGACGGGTGGGCGACGATGAAGTCCTTGCCCCCGGTCTCGCCCACGATCCTCGGGTAGTTGCGGTAGCGGTCGACGTTCTCGCCGACCTTGCGCCACATCCAGTTGAACGTCGGCGTCGAGCCTGTGAAGTGGATCCCGGCCAGCTCCTCGTGCGCGAGCGCGGCCTCTCCGATCTCGGGGCCGGGTCCGTGGATCATGTTGATCACGCCCGGCGGCAGCCCCGCCGCTTCCAGCAGCTTCATCGTGTAGTGGGCGGAGTGCGCTTGCGTCAGCGAGGGCTTCCACACGACCGTGTTGCCCATCAACGCGGGGGCCGTCGGCAGGTTCGCGGCGATCGAGGTGAAGTTGAACGGCGTCACCGCGAAGACGAAGCCCTCGAGCGGCCGGTAGTCCGTCTGGTTCCACATCCCGGGCGGCGACAGCGGCTGCTCCGCGTAGATGCGCGCGACGAACTCGACGTTGAAGCGCCAGAAGTCGATGAGCTCGCAGGCGGCGTCGATCTCGGCCTGGTGGACGGTCTTCGACTGCCCGAGCATCGTCGACGCGTTGATCGTGTCCCGCCACGGACCGGCCAGCAGGTCTGCGGCGCGCAGGAAGATTGCGGCCCGGTCCTCCCACGGCAGCTCCGACCAGTCCCGGTGCGCGCGCCGCGACGCGCTCACCGCGTCCTCGAGGTGCTGCGCGCTCCCCTGGTGCGCGTCGCCGAGCACGTGCTTCGTATCGTGCGGCATGACGACCTCGTAGATGTCCCCGCTCGTCACCGCGCGGCCGTCGATGACCATCGGTATGTCGATCCGCTCGTCCGCCATCGACGAGAGGCGCGCGGTCAGGCTGGTGCGCTCGGTGGAGCCGGGGGCGTAGTCCTTTACGGGCTCGTTGCGCGGGGCGGGGGGCCGGGGGATGCCGAACGTGCCGCTGATGGGAACCACCTCGCTTCGTCGCGGTTCGGGGGACCGCCGGGGGCTACGCCCGGCGCTCCCGGAGCCAGCCGAGCGTAGCCGAACGGCGCGTCCGAACCCGTCAGGCGACGGCGGTGCGGCCTACCAGGTCTCGAACGTGTAGTTGGCGCAGGCGTAGGTACCGGACTCGCCACCGTCGACCTTGCAGTAGAGGGTCTGCCCCTCCTCGATGTCGACGGTCATGCTCCCGTCGCTGTACGTCGCGCACACGCCGACGCCGCCGAGGGGGCCCGTCGTGCACGCGAGGACCGCGACGCGCACACCCGCGTGGCTCTCTGCTTCGATCGTCACGGTGACGCCGCCGACCGGCGAGCTCGACCGGAAGCCCCCCGTCACGCTGAGGCCTCCGCCGTCGTAGAGGAACGTGCACTCGGCCGATCCCGTCCATTCTCCGCCGCACCCTGCATCCGCCTCCGCCGCGGTCGCGCTCGCCGGGAGCGCCGCCAGCACCGCCACCGCTGCTGCCACGACAATCGCCCTCTTCCGCATGCTGCTCCTTTCGGTCTTCTCCGCTGTGGGAGGTTGCCTTGCCATCCGGATGACGTCCCGACCGGCGCCGCGGTAACGCCCGTCGTGGACATCCCGAAAAGCCGCTGCTACTATCGCTGTAGTAGCTACTACCTTTGTAGTAGCCCCTCCGGCGCCGCAGGGGCAGACGACCGAAGGGGGACGGTATGGACGTCAGGCGGATGGCGGTGGCCCTGGTGGCGGTGGCGGCGATCGCCGGGGCGTGCGGAGGCGACGACGAGGACTCGGCCGCGGTGTCGGTCCAGGAGCCGATCGGCGCGCCCGAGGACGACCTCACGGCGGGGCCCGGCACTCCCGCGGCGGTGGTCAAGAGCGCGTCGATCGAGATGGAGGTCCCGCGCGACGGCCTCGGCTCGGCCGCGCAGCAGGTGGTCGACATCGCGACCTCGCCGCGGATCGGCGGGTACCTCGTGTCCTCGATCGTCGACACCGACGGCTACGGCGCCGGCAAAGTGCTCGTGAAGGTGCCCTCCGGCAGCTTCGAAGAGGCCGTCGGGCAGCTCGAGCGCGTCGGCGACGTCACGCGCCAGCAGCTCGAGGGGGCCGACGTCTCACCGGAGGCCGCGGCGGCGCGCGGTCGAGTGGAGCGGGCGCGGCGGCGCGCGGCGGCACTCTTGCAGCGCATCGAGGAAGCGGACGACGCGACCGTGCGGCGCGACGTGAGAGACGAGCTCGTCCGCGTGCGCGAGGAGCTCGGCGAGGCCCGGCGGGAGGCGGCCTCGGTCGACGCCGGTGCGGCGTTCTCGTCCATCGACGTCGCGCTCGAGGGCGAGCCTCCTCCCCCACCGCCCGAGAAGTCCACGCTCGAACGCGCACTCGACACCGCGGCCTCGGTCAGCGCCGGGATAGCGTCCGGGATCGTCCTCGCGGCCGCGGTCGTCCTTCCGATCGCGTTGCTGCTGCTAGTGCTGCTGCTCGTGGGGCCGCGCGTGGTCCGGCTGGTGAAGCCCCGCCTGAGGACCTGACGATCAGCCGGCGATCGCGTCGCGCAAGCCACGACGAGAGCTCGACGCACCCGTAGCGCTACGCGGCGGCCGGCGGCCCGAACCAGTTGGTGAGCGCGTCGGCGAGCCCGGGGTCGGCGAGCTCTCCCACCCACGCGACGTATCCGTCGGGCCGGACCAACACCGCAGCCGGGGCCGAGACGGCTCCCAGCACCGGCAGCTCCCACGGACCGTCGTAGGTTGCGTCGACCATCCGCACGCGATCGGCCCACGGTGTGATGTCGAACCCGCCACGCGCGGCGAAGTCGAGCAGCAGGGGCCGCCCGTCGTGCAGCAGGGTGAACACCCGCAGCGGGCCGTCGGGGGTCTCGACGTCGAGGTCGGGCATGCGCCGCCCGAGCAGCGGGTGGCCGTCGCCGAGGTCGTAGTGGACGTCCAGCCCGGACAGCATCCCGGCGAACCTCTTGCGCGGCTCGTCCATCCTCAGCAGCTCGGCGACGGTCGCGCGGAGCGCCTCCAGGCGCGCGTCGGCCGGACGCATCAACGCGACCTGCGCCATCGTGTTCTGGAGCACGCGGGCCGCGACTGGGTGGCGCTCAGCGTGATACGTGTCGAGGAGGCTGGGTGGGGACGTCCCATCGACCACCTGCGCCAGCTTCCATCCGAGGTTGACCGCGTCCTGCACGCCGATGTTCAGCCCCTGTCCACCCGCCGGAGAATGCACGTGCGCCGCGTCGCCTGCGAGCAGCACCCGTCCCTTCCGGTACGTCGCCGCCTGCCGCGTCATGTCGGTGAACCTGGTGATCCAGGTCGGGCTGTGGATCCCGTAGTCGGTCCCGTAGACCGCGATCAGGGCCTCCTTGAGATCGTCAAGCGTGGGCTCGCCCGCAGGCGGAGGCTGGCGTTCGGTGACCATGATCCCCACCGGCCCCGTCTCGGCATAGACGATCTCGCCGTCGCGGATCTCGTACTCCGCCCTCCCGAAGGAATGCACGCCGAGCTCGTCCTGACGTATGCCGAACTCCGGGTCCTCGGGCATCTCGACCTCGGCGAGCAGCGCGCTGGTCGTCGGGTCCCAGCCGGGGAACTCGATGCCCGCCAGCTTGCGGACGAGGCTGCGCCCTCCGTCGCACCCGACGAGGTACGCCGCGCGCAGCGACCCACCGTCGGACAAGCCGACGTCGACGCCGGCCTCGTCTTGTGCGAAGCCCGTCACCTCACGCCCGCGATAGATCGGTACGCCCAGCTCGTTGACGCACCCGGCGAGGATGCGCTCGATGTGCTTCTGCCAGAGACCGAGCCCGTAGTTGTGCCGGGTCGGGAAGTCGCTGATGTCGAGGCGGTTGAACGCGAATCCCTGGACCTGCGCCACCTGCCCCTCCGACAGGAACCGATCGGCGACGCCGCGCTGGTCGAGGACCTCGATCGTGCGTGAGTGCAGGCCGCCCGCGCGGGAGCCGGGGAGGTTCTGCGTCGGACGTCGCTCGACGATCGCGACGTCGACCCGCGCGAGGGCGAGCTCGGCCCCCAGCGTCAGCCCGGTCGGACCTCCTCCGACGATGACGACGGCATGCTCTGTCGTAGACATGCGGGCGATTATGCGCGACGGCATGGGCCTTGCCGCAAGTCCCCCTACGCGGTCTAATGTGAAGTGGAGAGGCGCAGTGACGGCCTCTCTTTTTTCGTCGAGTGGGGGCGGTGGCGGAGCGCGAACCTGCGCTCAGCGAACCACGAGCACCCCGGCCTCAAGCGAACGCCGGTTCGGTTGGCTCGCGCGGTTCTAGGACGATCACCGGAGTCTCGGTTGACCGGGTGCTGGCGTAACCGTCGAGCTTCGGTTCGACCGCCGCCCAGCGCCGCCACAGCCGGTCACGTTGTTGACCCTGAACGGACCGGGCATGCACCGGTTGAGGCTCCTGGCCGGTTAAGCGCACGACGGCGTCGGGCTGCGCACGCAGGTTGAGCCACCACGCGGGATGACCCTCGTCCCAGCCGTTCATAGCCAGCAGGACGAGGTTCGGGCCGTCTTCCAGGTAGCCGACGATCACGCTGCGTTCTTGGCCCGACTTCCGACCGACCGTGGTGAGCCGCAGGGCGCCCCAGCCGCGCTTGTTCGATGTCGTCCACAGGAAGCGGCCACCGCTGAGCTTGTAGAGCCCTCGGTGGACGCGCCAGGCCCCGTGCACGAGCCAGCGTGGCGGGATCCTCGGTGGGCTGGTTTCCTCGCTCCTCGTGATGCCTTCATCCTGACCAACTGCTTTCATCTCTTCTCCCCTTGGAAGTCGTGAAGCACGGAGGACAACGAAACGAGCGGACGCCGGAGTGCTGTGCCCGCCTTCGTTACATGTGCGCGATGACCTCCCGGACCTCTATGGCGCCCAAAGTTGCGCCCGGAGGCGGAGGAGCTTGGGGAAGACCCACCTCCGCCATCTGCTTGGCAGCGGCCTCACTATCGAAGAGGACTACCGCCAGGCTCTCGGAGTCCTTCGTTGCGAGCCAGTACCCACCGACAACACCGGGGAGCTGCTTCAGCTGAGGCAAGACATCTGATTCCAGAAAGCTGATCCCCTCTTCTTCGTCGCGACCTTCCTCGATGTGTGCGGTGACGAACAACGCGTGCATGAGTCCTCCTCTATTACCGACGGTCTGCGTTCAGCTGGGGCTCGGAACCGAGGGTTCCATCGGAGCTGCTGCACTCGCGCCGATGTTCGCCTCCCAGCGATAGGACCTCCAGCGAGGAGACGAGTCCCCGGCGACGTCTAGAGCGCGATCATCACCTGCAAAATGGTGAGTGCACGTTCGAAGAGACCAGATATGCGCGCCTGCGTTGGCTTGCACACATAACGGTACGCCTCGCGTGCACCTACACGACGAGAACAACGTAAGCAGTTCTCGCAATACGGAGTTACGTCTGACAGCTGTTGTGAGGGTTCGTCCTACAACCCGCGCACCGGTCGCAGCTGCTCGTGGGTGCGAGACAGCGCCACACGAGGTGGCGGCCATGTGCGGTCTCTCTTTTATCCGTGCAGTCTCTCTTTTATCGTCAAGTGGGGGCGGCAGGGCTCGAACCTGCGACCAGCGGATTATGAGTCCGCCGCTCTGACCAACTGAGCTACGCCCCCGTCAAGTACTCATTGTGACTCAAAGCTACCTGCGTCTCTGTCGTGGTGCCCTAGCCGCCTTACTGGACCGGCCATCGAACCGACTTTGAGAGCTAGTAGGTCAGTGAGAGTGAGAAATACTCAGTGCAGGGATCAGTCGTCCCCGAGTAGGTCCTGTTCGGGGATTAGACGGTTATCATCAGACAGATGTAACCGCACGTGATCGGATAGATATTCCGGTATGTCATTAGCTGCAACTATGAGCTGAAAGTCCTCTGCGAATTCAGCGTGCAGTTCCTGCAGCACACGCCAGACATCTTCCGTCCGGGCCGCGTCGTATTCGGCGGTCCCAATGTTCTTGTGTATGCCATCGATCAAGAGCAGATTCGGCAAAGGGAGGGAGAGCTCGAGCGCGGTTCGATGGTGAGCCAGGGCATAGGCGATATTCACAAGGACTCTCACGCCAGCACTTAGCTCGTCGAAATGCCGACTATTGACGATCGGCAGAAAGTTCGTCTGGTCAATCGCCGCGCGAATGCCATCCCCAAACCGCGGCACCTCGAATGCCTCAATGAAGCCTTTGAACCAGGCTTCAAGTCGCTCCATACGAGCGGCCGTCGCCGAATCGAGCCTCTCAGCATTAGCCAGTTCAAGATCGATGTCTCGGCGTCTCGCTTCCAATTCCGACAGGCGCTGCTCGTTGGACTCCAGGCGTCCAAGCAACGATGCATAGTCTCGGTATCGGTTGACGTTTGCTTCAGCCTCCGCAAGGGCGGCAGCCTCTTGCTCTAGCGCCTCGACGCGATCTGAAATAAACCCCTCAAGATGGCGGTCTAGGTCCTGCCCGATCCGAACACGGTCGTCTCGCGCCACAACAAGTTTTGCATCGATCGACAAGGCTCGCCGCGTGTGCGCAGCCGTCAATTCATCGGTTTCCAGAATCTGAGCATTTACGCGATCTAGTTCGCCAACGAGTTGTTCCGGGGTAGTGGTTTCGCCGAGGGGCTGTAGGCAGAGGTAGCAATGTTGCTCGTCTACGCGCGAACGTCCAAGGCGCAATCCGCATCGGGGGCACAGCAAGAAATCGAAGTCAAAGAGACGCTCACCTGCCACGATTGCCTTAGTCAGTCGGACCGCTTGGGACTCAAGTTCGTTTCGAAGCTCACGAAGGTCATCGGCACTACTTAGTTCGCGGTCTCGCTGCGCGGCAAGGTCCGCGATCGCTTTATCAAGCTCTACCAGCCGATCGTTCAGTCGAACCGCCGTATCGGAGGTTCTCGCTTCATCTCTAATGTCGCGTCGCGACGAGCGCAGCTCCTCGACCCGGTGCTCCCAAGCGTGCAGAGCCTCCTCAATCTCCGCGCGGTTCTCGAAGGCGCTGTTTTCGAGAACTCTTTCAAGGGCCGAACGCCCCTGCCGCAGCTGACGGAGCTCGGACTCGACCGCGCGAAGCTCATCCTGCAGCTGCGCGACCCTTGCGTCATAGGTTCCATACAAGATGCGGAACACTGCCCTCCGCTTGTAGTCAGTGAACCATTCCGTAGCGCCGAGGATGTCGATGTCGATTTCATCCTGTTTGAGTTGGCAGTACTGCATGTAGTCAGCGATCGACACGGGGGTAGTGGCGGATTCCGCCGGCCGAGTTGGCGCAGTAGGAATTCGAAGATCCGGAAGGCCGAGCCGTTCCAGCAGCCAGGTTCCATAGGTGACGGGGTAGCCTTCATCGGGTTGGCGAGCCGGTAGTCGCAACGCCTCGCCGCCTCCTGCGACGTCGACCTTGGCAGTATCGGTTTGCACCAGCGGACGATGGATTGAGTAAGTCGTCTCCCCAATCACGACCTCGGCTGCTACCCGCGTTACCGTCCGATCGACCTCGGGAGTGATCCCCGAATACTTGCTTCCGAGCAGCACGCTGAGCAAACGCATTAACGATGTCTTACCTGTCGAGATAGTTCCAACAATCAGGTTCAGGCCGGGTTCGAAGTCAATTTCTCTCGAGGTTCCAACCAGTTGGAGATGTTCCAGACGAAGCCTCATAGGCGTTCACCCCACGATGCTTGAGTGACCTCAGGAAAGTTCTCGTAGACAAACCGCTTCATGTATTGGCCGCTATGGGTTGCGAAGGCGCGGCGCAGAAGTCGCGTACGGTCAACGATCTCCGACCATGCCTCGGTTTGGGATAGGTCCCGCGCCACCTGCTTGCCGAGCGCGGTCGTCCGAAAGCCTCGGTATTTTGGCATGTGCACGACCTCCACCAGACCGCGACCGACTAGGGAACCCAGGATCGCGAAGTAGGCAGGATCCCATGGCCCATAGCGAAAACGGACCATCCGCTCCTCGATCGTCTGGGAGTCATCGTCGTCCGCGAGACCCTCTACCTTTCTTCGTTCGAGGGCTCGTCGGAGATACCGCGGATATCGCAACAGAAAATCAAGCTTGGCGAGTTTCGTTCGCCCCTGCAGATGCGACTGCACACCTCCAGAGAACGCATCAATCAAGAGGAGGAGGCGAGCTTCAGCTTCGGCCGATGGATTGAATCGCCAGCTAGACATTGGGGCGCCAATCGAACAAGCAACGATCGCTCAACTCGCATATCTGGCCCATCAGGAGAACGGGGTCCTCTTCGAGCACCCTCCGTCGGTCAAGGGCAGCAGGGTTCTGGTGCGTCCTCTCGTGCAACCTGCCCCACACACTGTTCGCAGTACCGCCCTCGCCCTGCTCGCTAGCAACTGTTCTGGCAAGTCCGAGGAGCCTCTGATCGAGGTCATCCTCGACTAGTCCGGTGTCGAAGAGGGTTGTCGCTCGGAACGTCGCCAACCGGATCGCTGCCCGCGCCCGATACTCCTTGGCCAGTTCGATGACATCGTCGTTTGCGTTCGCCGAAAGCAGCTTTCGTTCCAGTGCGGTCGCCGAGAGAAAGGACTCGTCGGTGAGGGCTTCAAGCAGCTGGGCGTCTCCGCCTTCGAGCACTGAGAGGATCGGGTGAAGCTGCTCCCGTGTGATCCGCTTGCGCGCAAAGAGATCGGCTGCCTCCTCCTCCAGCGTGTCAGGAGCAGTCAGGGCCGCAATCCAATCCCGTGGACGAATCTCGGCGAGCATGGCGGTCTTGACTAGCTCCACCGTTTCGGAAACTGCCCGCCTAACAGTCTCGCCCGCAACATGACCGGCCGCACGAATGACGCTATCGACATTTCGCGCCTCAATAACATCGCGGAGTGGCTGTCCATCACGCACTGTTACGCGGGCAAGGAGATCCCGCGCCTCGTTCTCTTCAATCCGGAGTCCCTCGCAACATCTCCGCACATGGTCCGCAGATGGGCCAGCCCCGCCCGGACGGAGTCCTTCGAATGCGTTTCGACGACCAGCCCCCTCGAGCACAATCTCGTATCGAATTTCGCGGTCTTCCTGCACGATTGCCATGGCCCGGTGAGTACGCAGAAGCCCATGCAGGGCCCCCCCGGCCTCGACCAGATGGGCGAAGGTCCAAAGGCCTCGAGAGGGATCGCGGGTCTTGATTTGAAGGAACCGAAGAACCTCCTGCTCCTCAACCATCAAGTCTTCGAAGTGCTCGGCCGTGACGGATAGGACCCCGCGCTCGAAGTAGCAGGACAGACAATATGGAAAGGCGATGTGCGCCTGGTAGGCGAACCGCTGGAATGTGTCCCGACCCGTGTCGTCGGGCGGGATCACCTCACCCACTCTCCTCGCCATCCGCTGATGCTAGTGGACCCCAGGGATGAAGTACGTGGAGCTAGTGTGGAAAACGACGACGACGCATTATCCGTAGAAAGTCATGACCGATCGCTTGGCAGTCACCGGACCTGCTCGCGGGGTGATGATGAGTCCGCCGCTCTGACCAACTGAGCTACGCCCCCGGAGAGCCGAGCCCCGCAAGTCTCGCATCCTGGCCGCCGGCGAACTGAACGGGGGGGAGCAATGAGCCTTCGCAAGGCCCTCGATCACGTTCGTTCTGCAGACGGCACCAGGATCGCGGTCTGGCGCTCGGGTGACGCGAAGCCGCTGGTCTGTCTGCACGGCATCGCGGTGGATCACGGCCACTGGGACGCGGTGCGGCCACTCCTCGAAGACGTCGCCTCCGTCGTTGCGGTCGACCGTCGCGGCCACGGCGCCAGCGAACCCGGGCCGGCCTCGTATTCGCTCGCGGAGGAGGTCGCAGACCTGGCCGCGGTGATCGAGGCGTGTGGGGGCCGCGCCGACGTGCTGGCGCATTCCTACGGCGGACTGGTGGCGCTCGAAGCTGCCCTGCTCGACCTGCCGATCGACCGCCTCGTCGTCTACGAGCCCTCGGTCGCTCACGACCCGGCGTGGCCCGGCATCGTCGCTCGGGTCGCCGACCTCGTGGGCCGGGGGCAGACCGAACGAGCCGCGGAGACGCTCCTGATCGAGAGCGCCGGAGTTCCCGCCGGCGAAGTAGCGGCGGTACACGACCTGCCGCTGTGGCCGGTCATCCTGCGCGGGGTCGAGGTCCTGCCTCGGGAGGGGCGGGAGATCGTCGACTACCTATTCCGGCCCGAGCGCTTCGCCGAGCTCGCACCGTCCACGCTCGTGCTGGTCGGAGAGCACAGCCCGGCATACCTGCACGAGGCGATGCGCGCACTGGACGGAGCGGCGCCGGACAGCAAGCTTCGGGTGCTAGCGGGGCAGGAACACGTGGCCGCCCAAGCCGCTCCCGACCTGTTCGTCGCCGAGATCCTCCGCTTCTGGGGCCGATGAACGCTCGCGATGAGTTTGCGCTCTCGAGCCGGTCCATGTAACGAGAGCGACGAGGTAATCGTCACCCCCCAAGACCCGAGAGAGGAAGCCATGACCACGCCGGCCCCGCCCGTCACCGACCACGACGACTTCGAGCGTCGGCTTCTCGAGCTGCGCGAGCGCGAGAAGGAACACACCCGCGCGGGCGACGCGATCGCCGCGGCCCGGCGCCGGTTGCCTATGACGCAGGTGCCGCCGGACACCACCGTCGTAGGCCCGAGCGGCGAGGTCCCGTTCGGCGACGTCTTCGAGGGCCGCGACGAGCTGGTCGTCTACAGCCACATGTTCTACGACGGGAAGCCGTGGGAGTGGCAGTGCGAGGGCTGCACCAGGAACGCCTGGAACATGGGAGACGCCGCCGACGCGGCCTACCTCAACGCCAACGGGATCACGTTCGCGATCCTGTGCGACGGGCCGTACGAGGAGATCGCGGCCTTCCGCGACTTCATGGGGTACACGACGCCGTGGTACTCCAACGCCCACCTCGACCACCCCACGGTGGGCGTCGCGGGCCGGATCTCCTGCTACCTGCGGCGGGAGGACGGGATCTACCTGACGTACTGGACGACCGGCCGGGGCGACGAGGTGATGAGTCCCTCGTTCGGGCTGCTCGACATGACCGCGTACGGACGCCGGGAGAAGTGGGAGGACTCGCCCGAGGGCTGGCCGCAGCTCCCGACCCACTCCGTGTTGCGCACGGACGAGCACGGGGTACCGGTGGGACCGAGGAAGGGCGGGCGGCCGACAGCCCAGTGGACGCGCCCGGGCGTCACCGGGACCACGACGGCAGGAGGTTAGGCAGCCCCCTCCAGCAACCGCTCCACGACCGGCAGCGCCTCGTCGATCGCCACCGCGAAGCCGACGTTCTCGGCCGAAGACGCGGAGGCCGCCGCCGTGTTGATCCCGACCAGCCGTCCCTCCGAGTCGACGAGCGCGCCGCCCGAGTTGCCGGGGTTGATCGCGGCGTCGGTCTGAAGGAGGCCGCGCAGCTCGCTCGAGCCGAACGCGCCGTCGCCCACGCGGATCGTGCGATCGAGGCCCGACACGATCCCGCGCGTGGCCGTCGTCCCGAGCCCGAGCGGGTGCCCCAGCGCGACGACGTCGTCGCCGAGCTGCAGCGCGTCGGAGCTCCCGATCGTGATCGGCGTCAGGTCCTCGGCCCCCACCTTCAGGAGCGCGATGTCGTGCTCGGGATCGCTTCCGACGACCGACGCTTCCCGCCGCATCCCGTCGGAGGTCGTCACCGAGATCGCCGTCGCGCCCGCGACCACGTGGGCGTTCGTCACGACGATCCCGTCCGAGCGAACGACCACGCCCGATCCCGAGCCCGCAGCCTCTCCGCCGAACGGTCCCGCGTACGAGACCGTGTCGACCGAAACGACCGACTCGGTCGCCGCCGAGATGATGTCCGTCAGCTCCTCACCGGCGGTGGCCGTCGCGGCGGTCGTGTCGATGCTCAGGGCTGCCGCCGTCGAGAAGACGGCTCGTTCGCCGACAGGCGTCCGCCGGCGAAGGCCACCGCGGCGACGAGCGCCCCCGTGGCGACGCGCCTCCGCCACCGGCCGCGAGGGACATCCGGCGGGACGCTCCCGCGCTCCGCCCCACCAAGCCACTCCTGAATGCTCTCGGTCATCGTGCGCCTCCGTTCGTGTCTGGTCCGCCGGAAGCAATGAACCGGACGAGCCTGAGCGCGCCCTGAGCCCACGCTGAGGATCGGCTGGGAGAGCGGGGTCTCGGCCTCCTCTCACACGTCTCTCAGGAAACTCCCAGGGTGCGGTCTCATAGTCACGGCATGGCCGGCAAGGGACGCGTCCTGGTCGTGGACGACGAGGCGAACATCACGGACCTCGTCGCGATGGCGCTTCGATACGAGGGCTTCGACGTCGGCGTCGCGACGAACGGCCGGGAGGCCGTCGAAGCGGCGCGCGCGGCCCCCCCGCACCTCATGGTCCTCGACGTCATGCTCCCGGACCTCGACGGGTTCGAGGTCGCGCAGCAGCTGAAGCAGAGCGGCCACCGCGTGCCGATCCTGTTCCTGACGGCACGCGATACGACCGAGGACAAGGTGCGCGGGCTGACGATCGGCGGCGACGACTACGTGACGAAGCCGTTCAGCCTGGAGGAGCTGTTGGCGCGCGTGCACGCGGTCCTCCGGCGGACCCGTCCCGGCGACGGCGACGACAGCCGGATCGAGCTCGCGGATCTCGTGATGGACCTCGACACGCAAGAGGTCTGGAGGGCCGGGCGGCTCGTCGAGCTCACGGCCACCGAGTTCCGGCTGCTGCGCTACCTCATGCTGAACCCGAGACGGGTCCTGACCCGCGCTCAGATCCTCGACCACGTGTGGGACTACGACTTCGGTGGCGACGCGCGCGTGCTCGAGACCTACATCAGCTACCTGCGCAAGAAGGTCGACTTCGCCGAGCCGCCGTTGATCCAGACCGTGCGGGGCGTGGGGTACTCGCTGCGCTTGCCGTCCGGCAGCCGATGACGCTGCGGGCGCGCCTGATCGCGATCCTCGCGGCGCTCGTGGCGTTCGGGTTCCTCGTCTCGGGCGTCGCGACGTACAGCGCGCTGCGCAGCTTCCTCTACGACCGCGTGGACGAGCAGCTGCGACAGACGCAGCCGATCGCGATCCGGGAGCTCGTCGAGTCGACCGAGGCGCGGCAGTTCGGCTTCGACGACACCGGCGACGCCCCCGACCTCCCGATCGCCGCGTACGCCGAAGCCCGCGACGCCGGCGGGAACGTCGTCGCCAGCGCCTCGTTCGGGTTCTCCCGCGGCGACGCCGTGTACGTCCCGCGGCTCCCGGGCGACCTCGGTGTCTCGGGCGGCGACGACAACCTCCTCACGGTGGCCGCGCGCGAGGACCCCTCGTACCTGTTCCGTGCCCTCGCGGCGCCGACCGTGAGCGGCGGCGTGCTCGTGGTCGCGATCCCGCTCGCGGACGCGCAGGACACGCTTCGCCGCCTCTTCTGGATCGAGGTCGTCGTAGCCGCCGTCTTGATGGCGGCCATCGCCGCGCTCGCGCGGGCGTTGATCCGCAAGGAGCTGCGCCCGCTGGACGAGATGGCAGGCGCGGCGACGGAGATCGCCGGCGGCGACCTGTCGCGTCGCGTCGAGGAGGGGAACCCGGGGACCGAGGTGGGCCGGCTCGGGCGCGCGCTGAACCGCATGCTGGGACACATCGAGGACGCGTTCCAGGCGAGGAAGGCCTCGGAGGAGAGGATGCGCCGCTTCCTCGGCGACGCGTCGCACGAGCTCCGCACGCCGCTGACGTCGATCAGGGGATACGCGGAGCTGTTCCGCCGCGGCGCCGCCGAGCGACCGGAGGACCTCGCGGTGTCGATGCGCCGGATAGAGGAGGAGGCGGCGCGCATGGGCGTGCTCGTCGACGAGCTCCTGCTGCTCGCGAGCGCGGACCGCGTGAGGCCGCTCGAGGCGGCGCCCGTGGACCTGGCGGCCATGCTGGAGGACCTCGCCCACGACGCGCGCGCCACCGACCCGGGACGCACGATCACCGTCGATGCCGAGGAGGTCGTCGTCACGGCGGACGAGGTGCGCCTGCGTCAGGCCGTCGCGAACCTCGTGCGCAACGCGCTCGTGCACACCCCTGCCAGGACCCCGGTGACGCTCCGCCTGGTGCGCGACGGAGGCGACGCGGTGATCGCCGTGGAGGATCGCGGCGACGGCCTGGACGAGGACGCGCTCGCTCACGCCTTCGAACGGTTCTGGCGGCAGGACCGGAGCCGCGCGCGGGACACCGGCGGAGCGGGGCTCGGCCTTGCGATCGTCGAGGCCGTGGCGCGGGGGCACGGCGGCAGCGTCGAGGCGCGCAACTTAGACGGCGGCGGCGCCTGCTTCACGATCCGCATCCCGGCCGAGGCCGCGGCTCACGCCTCCTGAGGCCGGGGCGACTTGGGCGATTTGCTCGGGTTCCTGTAGGGTCGCCGGCTGTAAGTGCGGGCGACTGGAAGGGGATCACATTGCGAAAGACCGCGACTTTGGGGGCCGCGCTGGTGCTCGGCACGGTCCTGTCGATCGGAGCGGCTGCTCCTGCGAGCGCGCAGCCGACGCTCACGTGCGCGCTGGCGCCGGACCTCTGCGCGGCCGTGGGCAGGCAGGTCCAGCACGTCCAGGAAGAGCTGGCCCACGTTCCCGAGTACGTGCAGTTCGTCGAGGACACGGCCTTCTTCGTGTACGACCGCGTCGGCGCGACCATCCGCTGCGTCGTGTTCAACGAATGCGCCTGACAAGGGCGACCAGATGAAAGGGGCGGACATGAAGAGGAAGCTGGTGACGTTTGGGGCCGTGCTGGTACTCGGCGCGGGGGGCCTCGTGGCGAGCGCGGCCCCCGCGGCGGCTGAGACCGACCTGTGCTCGAACCCCACGTTCAGCACGACGTGCGAGCTGCTGCAGCGCAACGCGCAGCACGTCCAGGACGAGCTCAACCGCGTCCCCGGGTACGTGGACGAGGTGCAGGACAAGGTGGTCGACGCGTACGACACGGTGACGCTCATCATCCGGTGCCTGATCTCCGACGAGTGTTGAGCGGGAGCGACTGAACGCGATCGAAGGCGGCCCGAAGGCCGCCTTCGTCGCGTACGGAGGTCGGAGCGGGTGGCGACCCGGCGCCCCACCGAGCCGCCACCGCGCCCACTCCTTATCGCTACGCCGTCGCGGGCTCCTCGAGCAGCGTCCCGAGCAGCCGCAGCGCCCGCCGGTGCAGCTGGCAGACGCGCGACTCGGTCACGCCCATGTCGCGTCCGATCTCCTTCAGCTGCTTCTGCGCGTAGTAGTGCTCGACGACCACGATCCGCTCTCTCTCCGGCAGCGCCTCCACCGCGGCGACGACCTCGTCGTGGTCGGCCGCCAGCAGCAGGTCGTCGAAGGGGGCGCCGGCCGTGCGGTCGCTCAGGCAGTCCTGCAGCCTCGTCCCGACGTGCGTGCGCGCGGCCTGGAAGTCGACGGGGACGATCGTCTCGATCACCCGGCTCGACCGGTTCTCGGCCCCCCGCGGCAGCCACGACATCTTCCGGATCCCGTCGCTCATCGCGCCGCGGATCCGGCACGACCCGTACGTCTCGAAGCGGTTGCCCATCTCCGGGCGGAACTTGTCGATGGCGTCCATCAGGCCCTCGACGCCGAAGCTGTAGAGGTCGGCGCGGTACGAAGCGTGGACGTGGCGCCCGAGCCGGGCGGCGAGGAACTCGACGAGCGGCAGGTAGTGCCGGATCAGCGACTCCCTGTGCGCCGCGCTCGGGTCCGCGCCGTAGTCCTCCCACAGCCGATCCACGTCTGTGTCCGAAAGGTGGTACTTCATCCCGGCCTCCCAGCCCCAATAAGCAACAACAAGCAACAAGCTCAACCGACCCTGACAGCCGGGGTGCAGGGGCCGCATCCCCCCGTGGGGTGCATCGGTCCCCCCTCGAAGGGGAAGTTGGGAGTGGTCCTTGACTAGCTAAATGGGACCGGCCGCGGGGGTGAAAGAGCAGGTCAGGGGCCTAGTCGGGGGCCGTCCTGACTTGCGCCAGTGGACAAAAGGACCCCTCGCCAGGACCAGGCAAAGCGAGCGGGTCGTCGAGGGCAACCTGGTCGATCGCTAGAGTCGCCTGGATGCGCATCAAGAGAATTCGCGCCCAGAGGTTTCTCGGCTTCGATGACCTCGATCTGGAGCTCGACACCGACGGGATGAATGTCATCGTCGGCCCCAACGGCTCAGGGAAGTCGAATGTGCGCCGGGCGATCGAGTTGGCGCATGCCGGAGTCCGGTTCGCGTCCTGGGTTTCGGAGGAAACTACCGCGGCCATCGAGGATTTCGCCGACGCGGCTCACCGCCACGACAGCGGCGGCTTCAGCGTCAGCCTCGATGTAGAACTCACCGAGCAGCTCGAGAAAGAGCAAATCGCTACTTACATACGCGCCGCGGTCCTGACACAGTTTGCGGACGACGTACGACAACACGACAACCTCGCGCGCGCCGACGAGTACCTCAGGCAGCTGACAACGCAGGCGCTGATCTCGATGTTCTCGGGAACAGTAACTGTGGCGCGGGAGGCGACCATCCCCCCTCGCTGGGCCGTCTGGTACGACTTCGAGCACGCGCGCACTCCCTACCGCATCATGTTGAGAGGCGACGACACGAACAAGATCGTCCGTCGAGACCAGCTTGATAGCGCGTCCGGTGATCGTGGGTATCTCCGCGTTTCAGCTGCTATTGCTGACGGGTTCGAGCTGTCGGAGCCGCCGAGCATCACGAAGATCCTTCCTGTCGAGGGAGGCCGGATGGAGTTGCTGACGGCCTCCGTATCGATCGACGAGGACCTCTCGGCTGTCCGCGACTTCTACGCCACCTTCGGGCTCGCCACTGCGAACAACTACGTCTTCGGGTTCGCCCTTCCTCTGGCGAGGATCTTCGAGACCGCGATCGTCGTGCTCGAGGACACAAGAACAACGTGGGAGCGTCGGGTTCCTGCGGACAGCCTTCTGCGTCGGCGCGACGACAACATGAAGGATTCTCCCGGCCATGAGCTTCTTCGCCTGAAGACGGGATCGTTGGCGGAGCGGAAGAGGTTCCAGGAACTGCTCAAGACATTCCACGAACTCGCCGGGGCCGAGATCGACGTGAGGGTCCGCCCCGTTGAGTCACCGCACGACCCTGACCGCGTGTTCGTGGTGGACCCCGTCGTCGTCCGCGAAGACTTCGAAATCCCGATCCACCGGGCCGGAACGGGTATCGGCGAGTTGCTCCGGGTCCTTCTCCCGCTGAGTCGAACCGGAAGCTCAGTTGTTTTCCTCGATGAACCGGCAGCCAATCTCCATCCCCGCCTCCAGCAGGCGGTGCTGCGGTTTGCTCGGACGGCGCCCGCGCAGACGATCCTCGTGACGCATTCGCCCTACATGGTCCCAGCAGCAGAGCCCGACGATATGCGGCGCGTTGTACGGCTCGCATTGCGCGGGGACAAAACACTCGCCACGAGGCTCTCCGATGTCGGCGACGATGATGCGGTGCGAAAGCTGCACCAGATGATGACCCCGGCTGACACGCGAGCACTGTTGTTCTCGGATGGCGTGATCCTGACGGAAGGTGCGACGGACGCGGGAGTGCTGGAAACCTGGCTGTCGAAGTCGCCGCCCGTGGGCGAGGCGGGATCGCCAGCTTCGAACAACATCACGATTCACGACGTCGGCGGCGACCAAGCGTTCGGGACCAATGCCCGCCTCCTAGACCGCCTGGGAATCCCCTGGATAATCATTTCGGACCTCCCTGCGATGACCAGGAGCTCGAAACGCGGGTTGGCCGCGCAGCTCGGCCTGGAAGACGCTCCGGCGCTCACGCCGACCGGCGCGAAGGATTTCTTCGCGTACTGGGAGCAGCACGATGTCTTCACGCTCTGCAGTGACGGGGCCCGGGAGATCGACAATGCGCTTGCCTCGCTTGATCCCAGTGTGTGGAGGGAGGC
>DASZDG010000026.1:0-52312 GCA_035942255.1 Actinomycetota bacterium
GCGCGAGCGCGCGTGAGAGAAGAAGGCGCCGACGCGGCGACGGCCGCGGAGGTCGCCGCGGAGGCGCGGGCGCTCGCTCGCGCCGACCGGCTGGGGCGCCTGATCCCCGTGGTGAACGCGACGGGCGTGCTCGTGCACACGAACCTCGGCCGCGTCCCGCTGGGTGAGGAGCAGCTCGCCGCGGTGAACGCGGTGGCCGGCGGGTACTCGAACCTCGAGTACGACCTGCCCGCGGGAGAGCGCGGAAGCAGGTACTCCCACGCACGCGCTCTCGTCGCGGAGCTGACGGGGGCCGAGGACGCGCTCGTGGTCAACAACTGCGCGGCCGCCGTCCTGCTCGTCCTGTCGACGCTATGTGCCGGACGCGAGGTGCTGATCAGCCGGGGCGAGCTGATCGAGATCGGCGGGGAGTTCCGGATCCCCGAGGTCATGAGCGCGTCGGGGGCCCGGCTCGTCGAGGTCGGGACGACGAACCGAACGCACCTCGCCGACTTCGAGAGGGCGATCTCGCCGGACACCGCCGCGATCCTGAAGGTGCACCCCTCGAACTACCGGGTGGTCGGCTTCACCGCGTCCGTCGCGGCACGGGACCTCGCCCGGCTCGCACGGGGGCGCGGCCTGACGTTCGTCCACGACCTCGGCTCCGGCCTGGTGGCCGATCCGCCGTGGGGGGCGTCGGACGAGCCGGTCGTGACGGAGGCCGTCGCCGAGGGAGCCGACCTCGTCACGTTCTCCGGCGACAAGCTCCTCGGCGGCCCGCAGGCAGGCCTGATAGCCGGCCGGACGGACCTCGTCACCCGGCTCGCGAGGAACCCGCTCCTGCGGGCCTTGCGCGTGGACAAGATGACGCTCGCCGCACTGCAGGCGACGCTCTTCGCGCATGTCGAGGGCCGCGCCGCGGCGTTGCCCCTGTGGGAGCTCGCCGCCGTATCCCTCGACGCGCTCGAAGAGCGAGCCCGCGCGATCGCGGCCGCGGTGGCAGATCGGGTGGGGGCCGCCAAGCTCGAGGCCGTCCCGACGCGTGCCGTGACCGGCGGCGGGTCGATGCCCGGGACGGACTTCGGGTCGTGGGCCGTGGCGGTGAGGCACCCGGAGCGGGGGGCCGACGAGGTGGCCGCCCGGCTGCGGCACGGCCCGGTCCCGATCGTGGGGCGGATCGACGAGGGCCTGCTGCTCCTGGACCTCCGGGCGGCGTCCGCCCGGGCGGACGCCGCCATAGTGGAAGGGCTCGTAGCGGCTCTCACCTAGGTCGAAAGTGGAACTCCGGCCCATGTTAGTCACAGAAAGTGGCTGCTGAAGAACTGGAACTCGACCCCGCTTCAGTCACGCTACGGAACCGTACGGATGCGAATCGGTCCTTGGTAAGGGGCTTCTTAGAAGGAACTTCAGTTTTCTGGAAGTTTTTTCGCAAAGCAAGCAGGATTTCGGTTGGTTTGCCCGAATTTCGGGTGCGGCGAGAAAAGAACTCGCTCCGCGTTCGCGAGGGGCGCGGAAACCGCACCACATAGAAGGAGGGCGGAACATGCAGGAAGTCCTGCGCAAGGCAGCTACGCCGCTGGTAGGTGCACTGCTGGCTGCGACCCTGTTCGTCGCTTACTCGGTCGGCAACACGGCCACGGCCACGCACATGCCTGCCGACAAGATCGCCGCTTCGGCGAGCACCACCGAGGTCATCGGCGCGGAGGACACCCAGCTCCTCCTCAGGGAGCACATGAAGGTCGCTTCGCCGACCGACCTGATCCTCTCGCTGACCGCCGAGTGCGCGATCCTCACCAGCGTCGCCACGCTCGGTGACGGCACCTCGGAGGCCTTCGGCCAGGTCGCCATGCAAATCACGATCGACGGCCAGCCCGTCCCCGTCCAGGACTCGACCTTCGGCACGCCGCAGGGCGACGACACCGGCGAGGTCGTCTTCTGCAACCGCCTGCAGCGTCAGCGCACCGCGGGCTTCGACGACACGGGTGAGGACGACAACGAGATCGAGTCGTACCTGAACTCCCGCAACGCGAACGCCTTCAACTGGATCTCGATCAACCCGGCGCGCTACGACGCCAACAGCGACAACATCCTCGAGATCGAGGTCTTCGGCACGTTCAACACGAACATCGTTAGCGACCCGGGTGCGGCGCCTGCTCAGGCCATCGCGGCCGTCGGCAACCGCACGCTCGTTGTCGAGCCGGTCAAGCTGTCGGTCCACGAGGACACCTCCACGGACGGCGAGGACTAAGCAAGCCACACAGCACCAACAGAACCTCCCAGCGAAAGGGGCGGCCGTCTGACGGCCGCCCCTTTGCTTATCCGCGTCACAGGCCCGCGTGGTCCAGGAGCTCCCGCAACACCTTCGTCGCCTCCAGGTGGTCGCGAGCGATCTCGGCGGCGGCCTTCCCGTGGGCGACCGGCGCACGCGCCACGTCCTCGATCGCAGCAGCGGCCTCGTCCACGGTCGTGACCGCGAACAGACCCTCCCCACAAGGGAGGTGTGCGCCGAAGCCGGTGTCCTGCACGACCGCGGGCCGGCCGGCTGCGAGATACGCGGCGGTCCGGTCGCTGAACCACCCGGAGCGCGTAGCGACGAACCCGTTCTTGCAGACGCCGAACTCGCCGAGAGAAGAGACGACGTAGTCGCGGAACGAGTCGAACGTCGAGGTGACCGCATGGCCGTCCGTGAGATGCCAGCCGCGCCGTCTCAGCTCGTCTCGCGGCGTCCTCTTCCCGGCGACGGCGAGCTCGAGCGGAACGTCCGTCCTCGACGGAAGACCGGCGAAACGTTCGAACTCCACGTCCTTGTGGCCGTACACCGAGCCGTCGTACTCGAGCGGCGCGTAGGACTGCCAGTTCATGACCGTGGTCATCCGGTCGCCGGGGGCCGCGTCGTTCGCGAACAGCTCCGTGACGACGGGGTGGAAGACGTGACGCCATTCGACGCCGCCGTCGGGGGCCGAGCACGCGGGCGTGCCGACGTTCTGACCGGTCGAGAAGTACAGGTCGTACTCCGGCACCGGCAGGCCGGCCCTCCGGCGAAGCTCCATCTTCATCTGCGTGAACCCGGGCTCGCCGTCGACGAGGACGCGGCACGCGGTTCGCTCGGCCTCGGGAAGCCACGAGCCGCTCGTCCCCATGTCGACGAACACGTCGGCGCCGTCGAACTCCGCCTCGATCCGTTCGCGGCCTGCGCCGTGGTAGCGGCCGTGGTAGTCGACGAAGCACCAGCGATCGGCGAGGTCCCAGCGACCCAGCAGCTCGGCGGCGAACGACGTCCCGGCGCTGGGGTCGTCGGTCATCTCGCGGGTCCGGGGGTCGAAGCACGCCAGCGGGTAGTCGGCCTTCTCCACGAACCACACCTCGTGGCCGAGACCGCGGAACCCGAGGAGGTACTGGAGGACCCACGAGGCCATACCGCCGAGCGGGTAGCGCACCATGTACGAGCCGACGATCACCTTCGCCATCAGCGGCCCGGGTGCAGCTCCGCCAACCAGCCCCGCAGCTCGTCCCGGGCCGCGCCGGTGCCGGAGAGGGCGCGCGCCGCGCACTCCGCCGCGGCCGCGCGGCCCCCGGACGCGAGACACCAGTCGAGGCCGCTCGCGATCGCCTCGTCGTCCGCCTCGTCCGCGCACAGCACGCGCGGCCACCCGATCACCTCCGCCTGCCGCCGGATCTTCGCCCCGCCCGGGACCGGGTCGAGCGCGAGAGCAGGGATGCCGTTCTTCACCGCGAGGACGAGGCCGTGCAGGCGCGTCGTCACGACCGCGTCCATCCGCGCGATCAGCGACTCGACCTCCGCCGGCGTGCGCAGGCCCGTGGCGTTCGCGGGGTCGAAGCACGTGTCGATGCGGACCACCGCTAGCTCCCGCGACGCGAGCACGCGATCGATCGCGGCCTCCACCTCCGCGTGCATCGCCCCGGGGTACTCCCGCTGCCGGTGGACGAGCACCAGGCCGACGACGGGCACGCGGCCCCCGCGGTGCGCGAACGCGAGGTCGGGGCGCGCGGCCCCCGAGCTGTCGCGTTCGATCAGCTTGTCGAACGGGTTCCACTCGTGCAGCGGGTGCAGCATCGACAGGTTCAGCCCCAGGAGCGGTACGCCGCGGAACCGCTCGAAGAAGTCGGTGGCGGGCTCCCCGTTGCCGAGCGGGCCGCAGACGAATGCCACGAGCGAGTACTCGGCAGGGTCCGCCAACTGCCAGTCGACTCCGCCGGGGAACGCGTCCGACTGCGCGACGTCGCACGAGTACCCCGCGTCCTCGAGCCATTCGACGGCTATGTCGCGGACCATGAGGTCTCCCGCGGTGGCCCCCATCCACGGGAAGCTGAACCACCCGCCGACCAGAGCTCGCCGGCGGCCTACCGCGCCCATCCGACGACCTTCGACGGGTGCCCGGCCACGATCGCGAACGGAGGGACGTCGAAGTCCACGTAC
This sequence comes from Actinomycetota bacterium, assembly GCA_035942255.1. GTDB lineage: Bacteria > Actinomycetota > CADDZG01 > CADDZG01 > WHSQ01 > JALZEG01. The sequence continues at coordinate 4,418 of DASZDG010000026.1, forward strand.
GTCGCGGCGCCGATCACCGCGCCCTCGCCGACGCTCACGGGCCCCGCGATCGTCGCGCGTACTCCGATCCAGACGTTGTCGCCGATGACGACGTCACCGCCGGCGGAGTCCCGGGGCGGATAGGACCCCGGCGGCGCCGCGTACGGCGAGTCCGCGATCGTCACGTGGTACGAGACGAACGCGAAGTCGCCGATGGCCACGCGGGCGTTGGTCGAGATCGTCGGCCCGACGATCGTGCCGAAATCGCCGATCACGCACTCGCCGTCGGGCCCGAGGTCGAACATCGTCCCGATGTACACACCGGTGTCCGACCCGATCGCGACCCCCGCCGGCCGGCGGCTCGCGTAGTGCAGGAACGCGTACGAGCTGTAGAGCCAGCTCCGCTCGCCGATCGTGACGTTGCCCGGGACGGGGACCGGCCACCAGTCGTGGTCGAGGATGGTCGCGGTCACGACACCGGTTGCGCCGGGTTCCCCAGGACGGTCGCCCCCGGCGGTACGTCGGCGATCACGACGGAGCCCGGAAGCACGCGCGCTCCCGCGCCGATGCGGACCCCCTTCAGCACGATCGCGCCCATCCCGACGAGTACGTCGTCCTCGATCACCACGGGGCGCGCGCTCAACGGGGGCCGCGGCGCGTTCGAGTACGGCGCGTTCGCGCGCGCGTCCTCCTTGCGCAGCTCCGGGTCGAGCGGGTGGAAGTCCGAGTCCGCGATCAACACGTTGTAGGAGACGAGCACACGCTTGCCGAGCCTGATCTCCTCCTGGCACATGAAGCGGGCCCCGACGAGGACCGAGTCGTCCCCTACCTCCACGAACCCGTCCGACTCGATGCTGAAGCCGGTGCCGGTGAACACGCGCACGCGGTTCCCGATCCGGAGACCCGGCGTCCGCGTGCTCCGGTAGCGGGCGAAGGCGTCGCTGCGCTCGAGATAGCAGGACTCGCCGAGCTCGACGTTGGCCGGCAGCTCGGAGTAGTCCCACCCCCCGGTGACCGCCGCGACGTCGTCGAGCATCAGCCCAGGCCTAAGCGCTCGAGCATGTCCGACAGGACGACGTCCGAGTCGAGGTGCTGCAGCGCGACCTCTCGCGCCGCGTCGCTGTGTGCATCGTAGTCCGCCTCAACGGCCTCGATCGCGCGGACTGCCTCGTCGAGCGTGCGGAAGGCAAGCACGCCTTTGCCGGCCGGGATCGACTCGGAGAACCCGGTGTCCTGGAGGACGACCGGCCGTCCCGCCGCGAGGTAGCACGCGGAGCGGCAGGAGAACCATCCCGAGCCCGTCGCGGCGTAGATGTTCTTGGCGACGCTGAACTCCCCCCGGGACGACTGCACGTACGAACGGTAGACGTCGGGCGTCAGCGAGACCTCCTGCGAGTCGACGAGCGTCCACCCCAGCGAGCGCCAGCGATCCACCGGCGGGCGCACGCCGCCCGTCGCGAGCTCGAGCTCGACGTCGACCAGCTCCGGAAGCCGCTCGATGCGCTCGAACTCGGGCCCCTTCGACCCGTACGAGCGGCCGCCGTGCTCGACGGGCTTCCGGTAGTTGTCCCAGCTCATGACCGTCGTCCACTTCTGCCCTGGCGGCTCGGGCGCCCAGCATCCGGAGACGACCGGGGGCCGCGTCGGATGCCACGCGATGCCGAGCTCCGGAAGCTCGCACCCCGGGCGGCCGATCCGCTCGGCGTATGTGAAGAAGAAGTCGTGCTCGCGGAACCCGCGGCCCCCGGCAGCGGCGCGCGCGTCCAGCCGGGGGAAGATCACGAAGTGGTTCCACCCGGGGTCGGTGTCGATCAGCACCTTCCTCCGGCACGCGAGGTACTCGTCGCGCAGGAGGCAGCCGCCGGAGACGTTCACGAACACGTCCGCCGTGGCGACGGCTTCGGCCATCTCCTCCGCCGGCATCCCGTAGGTCGAGTCGTCGGCCGCGCGGAAGTGCCACCGCCGGCCGAGAGCCGGCGACAGCGCCTCCAGCGACGCGCCGAGGAAGTCCACGCCGTAGGAGGGATCGTCCGAGTAGAGGCCGGTGCGCGGGTCGTATGTCTCCAGCCCGCAGTCCTCGAGGTAGTAGACGTCGAAGCCGAGCCTCTCCAGCCCCAGGGCGTACTGGCCGTAGTCCCACGCCACACCCCCGACCGGAAAGCACCCGATCATGCCCGCGACGACCGCTTTCACGAGCGCGCCTGCGCCTCCTCGTCGCCCGTCCAGTGAGCGGTGTAGTCGGCGAACACCGCCTCCTTGTCGAGCGTCTCCGGGGGCTTCGGCTTCGGCCGCCCCACGAGGCGGATGCTGAAGTCGCGGTTCACGCTGTAAGGCTTGTCGACCTTGTCGACGCGGACGAGGTCGAACCGCTCTTCGACGAGGGCGATCGGCTCGTCTTGCGATGAGAACGCGCTCGGCTCGTCGGGCGTCGGCTCGCCGCCGACGTCGACGCCCAGGAACAGGAGCCCGTCCGGCCTGACGAGCCGCGCGATCTCGGCGACGGCCGCGGGTGGGTGCGGGATGTGGTCGAGGACGTTGCGGCAGACGGCGACGTCGAGGGTGTCGTCGAGCAGCGGCGTGCTCTCGGCGGAGACGCTCAACCCGATCATCCGCGGCGTCCCCGGCGCGTCCGTCCCCAGCATCCCCAGCCTCTGGTACGCGTACAGCAGGGGGTCGATCCCGATCTTGACCGCGGGATGCCACTCGAGGAGGTCGCCGCTGCACCCGCAGCCAATGCTCGCGACGACCTTGTCGCGCAGCCACGCCTCGTCCTTGCCCGTCCGGTCGAGGACCTCCCGCAGGAGCGTCCGCGAGTAGTCGCGCCGTGCCTCCTCGTACTCGCCGGGGGCGAAGTAGTACCTCTCGTAGGCGATGAAGTACCCGATCTCGTCGCGGTAGCGGGGGTCCTTGAGGTCGGGGAGGTCAGGCACGCTCGACCCCCGCGACGGGACGCGGCGCCCGTGCGGTCTTGGCGCGCGCCGGCGCGGCCCCCGTGGCGGCCGGCACCGGGAACCCTCCCGCGGTCGTGCGGTCGGGATTCACTGCGATCCCTCCGTCCTCTATCGCGATCAGCATGTCGCAATCCTTCAACGTGCTGAAGCGGTGGGCGATCATCAGCGTCGTCCGCCCGGTCATCAGGCGGTCCATCGCCTCGATGATCTGCTCCTCCGTCCGCACGTCGACCGAGGAGGTCGGCTCGTCGAGGATCAGGATCGGCGCGTCCTTGACGAACGCGCGGGCGAGCGAGATGCGCTGCCGCTCGCCCCCCGACAGCCGCGCGCCGCGCTCTCCCACGAGCGTCGAATAGCCGTCCGGCAAAGCCGTGATGAAGTCGTGCGCGTTCGCGGCCTTGGCCGCCTCGACGATCAGGTCGTGCGACGCGCCGGCGCGCCCGAACGCGATGTTGTCGGCGATCGTCGTAGAGAACAGGACGGGCTCCTGCAGAACGATCGCGAACTGTCTCCTCAGGTCCTGTATCTTGTACTCGCGCAGGTCCCGCCCGTCGAGCAGGATCGCTCCGTCGGTCACGTCGAAGAACCGCGTGATGAGGCTTACCAGCGTGGTCTTACCGGCCCCGGTCGGACCGACGATGCCGGCGCGGGTGCCCGGCTCGATCGTGAAGGAGAGGTCGTCGAGCACCGGCTGGCGCGGGTCGTACGCGAACGACGCGCGCGCGAACTCGAGGCGCCCCTCGGCGCGCCGCAGCGGCCTGGCGTCGGGCCGCTCCGTCACCTCCGGTACCCGGTCGAGGACCTCGAACACGCGGTCCGCCCCCGCGAGGGCCTTCTGCATCGCGGCGAACGTCGCGTTGATCGTCTTCAGCGGCGCGTAGAGCATCGAGAGGTACGCGACGACCATCCAGAACTCACCCAGGGTGAGGCTTCCGCTCTGCACCTTCGTTATTCCGATGAGCAGCACGCCGGCGGTGCCGAACGCGGTCGTGAGGTTGGTGAGCAGGCCGAACGCGCCCTCGGAGAACGACAGCCTGATCCTCTTCCGGACGCCCTCGCGCGAACGATGCAGGAACCGCTCGTGCTCCCTGCGCTCGCGTCCGAAGGCCTTGACGACGCGCAGCGCGGTCAGGACCTCCTGCACGACCGTCATGGCGTCCGACTCGACGCCGGCGAGGTCCCTGTAGCGCGGGCGGACCATCCCGCTGAAGCGCCGGAAGAACCACACCAGGAACGGACAGACCGCGAGGGCCACCAGCGCGATCTGGACGTCGAGCCGCGCGATGACGACGAGCATCGTGACGAGCATGAGCCCGGAGGAGAGGAACGGGACGAGGCCGTCGACGGCGATGTGCTGGAACGACGGCGCGTCGTACTCGACCCGGTACACGGAGTCGGCGGTACCGCGCGCGTCGTGGAACTGGACCGACTGCCGCTGCATGTGCATGAAGAGCCGCGAGCGCACGCCGAGCGTGAGGCGCTCGCCGGTGTACGTGCTGAGGACGTAGCGCGCCATCTCCTGGAGCTGCGCCAGCAGCACGACCGCCACCTGCAGCACGGCGGCCGTCACCAGGAGCGCGCCGTCGGAGGAGGCCGCCGCGGCCGGGACCACCGCGTCGATGAAACCCGGCAGCGGTCGCGACCCGAGGACGCTGTCCACCGCGATCTTCAGCGCCACCGGTGTCAGGAGCGCGAGCGGGATCGCGATCAGGTCGAGGAGCAAGAGGGACGCCAGGTGCGGCCACGACCGCGCGGAGTAGCGCAGGACGCGTCCGAAGACGGAACGCCCCGGTGGCGGTACGGCCCACTCGCCGCGCATGCGCCGTGGTCGCCGGGCGCGCGCCTCCGTGGTGGGACGGGCGGGCGCAGGAACGGGCTGGGGCGTGTCCTCCTGTGGCTTGCGCAGCGTCTCTACGGCGGAAGAAGGGACCGTCGCGAGATGCGAGCCGACGTCGTGACCGAGCTCGCGGAGCCTGCCGATGACCTCCGCCGACGACCGGCCCGTCTCGCGCGCCAGCTCGTAGACCCGCGGGGCCGGAGGTGGCGACGTGGCGCGGCGTCGTACCGGCGCGGTGTCGTCCTGACGCCGCGGGACGGGCGGGCGCTTCCACGGATCCTCACGCCACACGGGAAGGCGCAGCTTAGGCATCGGCGCACCGCGTGGTGGCGCGCAACGTACGCGAGATGCCGAGCCTCACACGGACCGCCTCCTGAGCTGCCAGAGCAATCGCCACGCCCCACAGAGCGATACCCCACCCCGACCACGCCGAAGCGATCCCCAGGGCGACGACGGCCGGGACGAGAGCCCGCACGCGCACACCGGGCCGAACCCGAGCCACCGGCGTCCATCCCCACAGCACCGCGGCGGTCAGGCGCCAGGTGATCGGGGACCAACGGTTCACCTCGAGGTCCCAGGGCGAGTGCACGTCGCCGAAGCGGACGCGGTGGCCGGTCTCGGCGAGATGCCTTTCGAGGTCGTGCAGCCAGCGGACGCGATCGCCCGACCACGGGGTCTCGGCCGGAGGGACGTGCGGGACGCGCGTCTTGAGGCGCCCCCAGGTCCGCACGAGGGGTTGGAGGACATGGAAGAGCGCCACCTGGGCTCGCAGGCGCGCCGAGCGAGGAAGCGTCCGCGGGGGCTTCACGCCGGCCGCGACGAATGCGGCGAAACCCGCTATCGCTCCGCCGGTGACGGCGAACGGCGCGAGCCACCACAGCGACACCAGTGACCCGAGGCCGCTCACCATCATGGCGAGGAACAGCAGGGGCATCAGCGCCACGCCCCAGTCGCGGACGCACTCGGACCGGCGCCGCGCCACCGGCTGGTAGGCGGCCGTGCCCGAGTAGCCGTGGTAGACGAGCGGGCGCAGCAAGCGCGGGAGGAAGCTCGGCCCCCCGTAGACGACGCCCGTCCAGCGTGCCTGGCCGAGCCGGTTGAAACGGTGCCGGTGGTGTGGGGCCAGCAGGGCCTCGGCACGCCCGTACCCGCGCTGTTGCTTCAGATACCCGCTCACGGTGTCGCGACGATGGTGGCGGACCTGCGCGGCGGGCGAGAACGCGATGTGCCAGCCCGCGTCGAGGATCTTCCAGCAGACGTCCACGTCGTCGCCGGCGGCCGTGTAGATCGGGTTGAAGCCGCCGACGGCGACGAGCGCGTCCCTCTCGTAGGCCATGTTGCACCCGGGCACGTGCTCGGCGCGGGTGTCGGCGATCAGGACCTCCATCGGCGACCCCGGCGAGAGCGCGACCGCCTGCTCCGTGACGCCGACCCCGGGAACGGGAAGGTTCGGACCTCCGGTCGCGCGCACTCCCTGTTCCTCCAGCGACAGCGCGAGGTGGTAGGGCCACTCGGGGTGGCAGAACGCGTCGGAGTCGAGAAAGGCGACGATCTCGCCGGTCGCGCGTGCGATCCCTTCGTTGCGGGCGCGTGAGAGGCCGACGCGCTCGAGCGGCAGGACGACGAACGGGAACCCCCGCGCGATCTCGAGGCTGCCGTCGGTGGAGCCGTCGTCGCAGACGATCACCTCGAGGTCCGGGTAGTCGAGGGCCTGGAGCGAGTGCAGGCACTTCGCGAGCAGCGCGGCCCCGTTGTAGACGCAGACGACGACGGAGAGCCGCGGCCACACGTCGCGGACGTCGCGCAGACCGCTCGCCGTCCACCTGCGAACCTCGTGCAGGGCGGCCTTGGGGCGCCGCTCGCGGTCGGTGATCCCGAACTCCCAGCCGACGACGTCCTCGCCGGCGACCCCCCACTCGTCCGTCCACGAGAAGACGGTGGCTCCCGCGACACCGCACTCGTCGACGATCCTCAGCTGCTCGCCGAGGAGCCGCGCGTGGGCGTCCTCGCCGTGCACGTTCGCGGCGAGCCCGAGCTCCGTCACGAGCAGCGGCCGGTCCTCGGAGATCGTCTGGAGATGGAGCAGGTAGCGGCGGAAGTCCTCGCTGCGCTCGAGGAAGACGTTGAAGCACGTCAGGTCCTGGCCCTCGATCCGCAGGAACTCCGTAGTCGGGAAATTGCAGTACGTGACGAGGGTCTCCGGGTCCCCCGCGTGCACCTCGGCGACGAGCTCCGACAGACCGTCCTCGACGCGCGCTATCCCGTGAGCGCGGACGACGTCGCACGGCACCTCGTTGCCGACCGACAGCGCGAGCACCTCGGGCCTCCCCGCGCAGACCTCGAGTGCTCGCTCGATCTCGCGGCGGCCGGCGTCGAGGACGCGGCGGTGAGCGGCTCGCGAGGGGGCCTCCTCGTATCGCCAGTCGCGGTAGTCGAGGCCTACGAGCACCCGCAGGCCCGCCTCCGCGGCAAGTTCCAGGAGCTCGGGCGGGGGCAGCGTGTACGTCCGCACGACGTTGACCCCGGCCGCGGCCATCTCGACGAGATCGGTCTTGATCTGGTACCGGTCGGGGTAGAGCGCGCCGTCGAGACGAGGCTTGAAGCTGCCGTACGTCACGCCCTTCACGTGGAACGGCGCGCCGTCGAGGGTCAGGAACTTGCCGTCGACCCGAACGGCGCCGTTGGGAACATGAGCCGGGCTCTCGGACGCGCGACGCGCGTCACGCAGCGCTGTTTCGAGGCGCAATGCTGTACCCCCGCGTCTTATGGAAATTCCCGCCCCGCACGTGAACCCGCCACGGCACGTGCAGCCCGCCTGATGCGTCGTTCCTTCGCCGTAGATGCCCGCTTTTCCTACTTCTCACCCTGGAATCTCCAGGGAATATCTGTAGTTAGTGATCCTTCGGAAAAGATTCACCCTCTATGCAGTCGCGCGGTGACGCGACGGGCGCGGAACGCGAAAAGAGCGGCCGGGGGCGGCGGCCGCTCTTCTCTATGAGCCCGGACTACGGCAGCGAGGACCTGAAGGTCGCTACGGCAGGGGCACCGGCAGGGGAGGGAGGGCGTCCTAGACGTCCCCGCTCTCGCCGTCGTCCGGGGTGTCGGCGTCTTCGCCGTCGGTGCTCGTGTCGTCGCCGCCGGCGTCGGGGGTGTCACCTTCGTCGAGGATCTCGTCCTCGTCCGGCGTCTCGCCGGCCACGTCGTCCTCGCCGCCGGTTCCGTCCTGGGACTGGTCACCCTCGGCGGGAGGGGTCTCGGCTGCGGGGGCCGGGCGGAGGCGGATCTTCGTGACCTCTTCGTCCTCGACCTTCATGCGCAGCACCAGGGCGCCGGCGACGAGGTCCTCGAGAGAGCCGTTGCTGGGGTTGCCGTGAGCCTTGCTGCGCCGGTGGCTCCCGCGGTGCTCGAGCTTCACCTGCGCGTCCTCGGCGACGGTTGCGGTCAGGTCCTCGTCACCGGCCACGTCGACGACGAGCGCCGAGGTCGCGGGATCGAAGGAGACGATCGAGCCGAGAGGCTTCTTGCCTCCGCGCTGCTCGGAATGCGGGGACTTCGCCGCTGCGGGGGCCGCGGCGGCGAGCAGGACGGCGAGGGAGACTGCAGTGAACGTTCGGGCACGGTGCACGGAAGTACGACCTCCTCCATTCGGCGGCTGGGCTGCCTCCCCATCTGGTCCGCGCCGTTCGCCGAGGCGACCGGTGCCTGGGAGAGGCCCCTGGCTTTGCGTCCCGGCTTCGCAGCCGGTTTGCGCTGTCGTGGAGGCGGGTGCCTCCGCTCCCTCTATCGGCAGGATGCGTCTGGTCCTAAAGAACTAGTCCGCGGGTTTCTCCGTATCATCCGGCCGTCGTCCGCCGGCCCCCTTCAAGAGAGGAGCAGCCGATCCCCCGGCCCTTCGTCGTCCTCTTCCTGGGACGGTCAGGCAGCACCTACCTGATGGAGGCGCTGCAGAGCCATCCGGACGTCCGTGCGGGCTTCGAGGAGCTGGGGAGCAGGCGCGGCGAGGGCGCGGCGGCGCAGCTCGAGTTCGCCCGGTCGTTCTTCGTGGGGAAGGGGGCAGAGGGCGCGGCCGCCGTCGGGTTCAAGACGAAGCTCCAGGACGTGCTCGACCCGGACGCCTTCACGCACGTGCTCCGGGAGTGTGGCGCCTACGTCCTCCTGCTCCAGCGGCGCAACGTCGTCAAGGCCGTCGTGTCGTGGTTCCGCTCCGAGCTCGTGAACCGGGCCACCGGCGACTGGAACGTCTACCGCGCGGGTGACGTCCCGCCACCGATCGAGATCGACACCGCCGAGTTCGTCGACCGGATTGGCCGCTACGAGGAAGCGCGGCGGCGCCTGCAGCAGTACGCGCTCGAGCTGGAGCGTCCGACGCTGATGCTGTACTACGAGGACCTCCTCGCAGACGAGAGCTCGATGCTGGCGTCGGTCTGCGGGTTCCTCGGTGTGGGGGCCGTCCCGCTGAAGGGCGGCACCGTCAAGGCGACCCCGGACGACCTGCGCGCCGCGGTCGCGAACCTCGACGAGCTGCGCGACGCGGCCGGGAGCCGCTACCGCCCGATGTTCGAAGCGGCACCGGCCCCCGGCCTGTAGCCCAACGAGCTACGCCTCCTGCAGCTCCCTGATGATCGAGACGCGGTTCTTGTGCGCCCGCTCGTACGCCTCGACCGGCCCGGCAAGCTCCGGCGACGACCCGATGCGCTCGTTGATCTCGTCCACGGTCATGTCGTCGTAGCCGGGCCACGGCTCGACCGCGTCCAGCACGATCTCGTCCGCCGGCACGGTCGCGCGGACGGCGCCCGCGACCAGCGACGGGATCTGCGCGCGCAGGTCGTCCAGCATCGCCTCTTCCTCGCCGCGGATCTCGGTCGCGAGGCGGGCGGTGACGTCGTCGCCTACTGCGCGGGCCATGTGCTCGATCGCGTCGTACTGCGCGATCTCGAGGGCCTCGGTCACGATCTCGTCGCGCGCGTTCTTCAGCGCCTTCTCCTCGACGTTGAAAGCACCGCGCACCATGTCGATCGGCGCCTTCGCCATCGCGAGCGCGTTCGTCAGGATCGAGTGCGCGACGGCGACGCCGGCCTCGAGCGGGTTCTTCGTGGCCCCCAGCTGGTCGAGCCTCCGCTGCACGCGCTCGGCGTGGTTCCGCGTCTCGTCGATGTGCGCGTCGAGGCGGTCGCGGTAAGGGCCCTCGGGCGCGATGCGGATGTGGGCCTCGAGCGTCTGGATCAGCGCGAGCTCGTTCGCGTGCGCCTCGCTCAGAAGCTTGATGACGTTCCTCTCGTGGTGCGACATGTTCCTTCCTTTCCTAGCGGATGTCTTGCAACTATCGAAGTGGCGTCTCGCCGAGCTTCGTGCGGAGCTCCTCGACGGACTCGAATACGGCGGCCGCGCCGTAGTCCTCGAGCTCCGTGCGCGCGAAGCCCCCGGTCAGGACGCCGATCGTCTCGATCCCCGCGCGCTGCGCGGCCTCGCAGTCCCAGATCGAGTCGCCGACCATCACCGACTGCTCCGCGGCCGCCTTCTCGATCGCCGCGGCGACGAGGTCGGGGTTCGGCTTCGTCGCCTCGACGTCGCCCGACGTGGTCCAGCCGTCGACCACGTCGCGGACGTCCAGCAGGTCGAGGTAGTGGTCGACCTCCTCCTCCTTCGCGGAGGATGCGAGGACGACCTTGTGGCCGCGGTCCTTCAGGTCGGCGACGAGCTGCGCGGCCCCCTCCATCGGCGCGACCTCGTCGATCAGCTCCGCGTACAGCTTCTTCTCGGCCGCGCGGATGTCGTCGCCGAGGCGCTCCTCGGTGGCGTCGTCCGTCAGCGCCGCGACGAGCTGGTCGCCGCCCATGCCGACGTGCCTGTGGATCCGCCACACCGGGACGACGACGTCGAAGCTGCGGAACGCCCGGTACCAGGCGACCGCATGGTGGTAGTTCGTGTCAACGAGGGTGCCGTCGACGTCGAGGATCGCACCGATCAACTCTCGGTTCCCGTGGTGTCGGCGTCCTCGCGGTCGACGTCCTGCTCGGGCACCGGCTCCTCGGACGGAGCGGGCCCCGGCTGACGCGGCGCGGGGCCGGGCTCGGGAGAGCCGGGCGCGGGGTTCGTGACGGGCTCACGCGGCTGGGGCCGTGCGGGCATGTGCGCCTCGGGGCGCGTCAACTCGAGTGTGGGCATGGCGGCGTCCTTCTTCCTCGGGGGGAACGGCGTGTCGCTAGATGGGTCCTTACCCCGGATCGCCACGGCTTATCGTCCCGGGGATGCAGGTCATCGGGACAGCCGGCCACGTCGACCACGGCAAGTCCACGCTCGTCCGGCGCCTGACGGGGATCGACCCCGACCGCTTCGCCGAGGAGAAGCGCCGGGGGCTCACGATCGACCTCGGGTTCGCGTGGCTCCCGCTCCCGTCGGGACGAGAGATCGGCGTCGTCGACGTCCCCGGGCACGAGCGCTTCGTGCGCAACATGCTCGCCGGCGCCGGAGGGATCACCGTCTGCTTGTTCGTCGTCGCCGCCAACGAGGGCTGGATGCCGCAGTCGGCCGAGCACCTCGCGATCCTCGACGTCCTCGGGATCTCGTCCGGCGTCGTCGCGCTGACGAAGGCCGACACCGTCGACGCCGAGACGCTCGCGCTGGCGACCGAGGAGATAGAGGAGAGGCTGAGCGGCACGAGCCTCGCCGGGGTTCCCGTCGTGCCGTGCTCGGCCGTCACCGGCGACGGCCTCGGCGACCTCGTGGCCGCGATCGACGAGGCGGTCACCGCGTCTCCGCCGGCCCCCGACCTCGGCGCGCCGCGGCTGTGGGTCGACCGCGTGTTCACGATCGCCGGCGCGGGGACCGTCGTCACCGGGACGCTGGCCCGCGGGACCTTGACGGCCGGCGAGGAGGTCGAGATCGCGCCCGAAGGCCGCCGCGCGCGCATACGCACGATCCAGAGCCACAAGAAGGAGGTCCCGCAGATCGGGCCCGGCAACCGCGCCGCGCTGAACCTCGCAGGCCTCGAGCGGCAGGGGGCCGAGCGCGGCGACGCGGTCGTGAAGCCGGGCCGGTGGCGCGCGACGAGGCGCGTCGACGTGCGGCTGCGCGTCCTGCCGCAGTCCGTGACCGGCAGCGCGGCCGGTCTGAGCGAGAAGGGCGCGCACCTCCTCTACGCGGGATCGGCCGAGGTCCCCGTCCGGATCAAGCTGTTCGGGGGGCCGAAGCTCGCGCCCGGCGAGACGGGCTTCGCTCAGCTGCTGCTCGCGGCGCCGCTGCCGCTGTCACGCGGCGACCGCTTCGTCGTCCGCGACGCAGGGCGGGTCCTGACCCTCGGGGGCGGAGAGGTCCTGGACCCGCTCGCGAGCGAGGCGCGCCGCTCCGACCCCGCGCGCCAATCGCTGCTCGCCGAGCTGGCGGACGCCGACGCGGCCGCGGCGCTGGAGGCGGTCGTGGGAGCGGCCGGCGGGCTCGATGCAGGGGACGCGGCACTCCGTAGCGGAGCCGACGCACCCGGGGCGGGCGTGGTCGCGCTCGGCGGGTGGCTCGTCACCGCGGAGCGAAGGGACGAGCTCGCGGCCGCCGTGACCCGCGCGCTCGCCGAATACCACGACGAGCATTCGCTCGAACGAGGGATGCCGCGCGAGCTGCTGAAGCCCGTCGTCGCGCTGCGCCCGGACGCGTTCGACGCCCTGCTCGACGGGATCGAGGGCGTCGTGCAGGAGGGTGCGATGGTGCGGCTCGCGGGACATGCGGTAGCGCTGCGCCCGGCGGAGCAAGAGGCGCGCAACCGCATCGTGGAGCAGATCGAAGCCGCCGGTTTCACGCCGCCGCTCGCGAGCGAGCTCGGCGCGGACCGTGCGCTGCTAAGGGCCCTCTCCGAATCCGGCGACCTCGTGAGCGTCGGTGACTTCTACCTGACGGCCGCGCAGGCGGAGACCGCGCGCGCGAAGGTCGTCGCGGCGATAGGAGAGACGGACGGGCTGACGGTCGCGCAGATCCGCGACCTGCTGGGAACCACGCGCAAGTACGCGGTGCCGCTGTGCGAGTGGCTGGACGCCACGGGCACGACGCGGCGGCGCGGGGACCTCAGGGTCCTGGGCCCCCGCGCCTAACTTCCGAAGCATCGCCTCGACAATGCGAGCAGACGCCTTCCTCCTGTCGGACGCGGACCAGCGTGCGCTGTCCAGGAGAGGCCTCAATGGAGAAAGCGCGGATCGGTAGCAAACTCCGGCTCAATCAGGTGAGAAACAAGAAAGAGCACCGCATGCGCGCGAAGCCCAACGCGAACGAGTTTCGACATGAAATAGCGCGGCGGCAAGGTATGGGCGTTCGTCACCCCCGACGGGCGAGCAAGAGGTCAGGCGACCAGATCGGACGCTTCTTCGGCTTCGTCAAGAACAGCGCCGCGGCGCACCACGCGCGAGCAAGTAGTAACCGGCCGCCCATACAATCCACGCCGCGCAAGAAGAGGATGACGATGGCGACCAACGTTTACGTGGACGGTTTCAATCTCTATTACGGCTCCCTACGAGGGACGCCGCATAAGTGGCTCGATCTGGGCGCGTTGTCTAAGCGATTGCTCCCCAGTGACCATATTCACCGCATCCGATACTTCACCGCCCGCGTTAGCGTCCGAGACGACCCCCAATCTCCGGTTCGACAGCAGGTGTACCTAAGGGCACTGGAGACAATTCCGAATCTGACGATCCATTACGGCCACTTTTTGACGCATCCGGTTTACATGATGCGAGCCAAGCCACCAAAGCTGGGATCCCCATACGTCGAGGTCATCAAGACCGAGGAGAAAGGGTCCGATGTGAACCTCGCGACGCTCCTATTGTTGGACGCGTTTCAGCGGGATTGCGATACAGCGGTAGTAGTCAGCAACGATTCTGACCTGAAGCTTCCTATCGAAGTAGCTCAGTCGGAGCTCGGATTGAAGGTCGGGGTTGTCAACCCTCACCCGCCCAATCGCCGGAGTCACGCGCTCCAGCCGACCTTTTTCAAGCAGTTGCGGAAGGGCGCTATTAAGGGCAGCCAATTCCCAGCGACGTTGACCGACCCAAACGGGACGTTCCAAAAGCCCGCCGACTGGTAGAAACGCAGAGACCCGCCACTCGGGCGGGCCTCGCACCCAGCCGCCGAGGCGACTGGGGGGATGACGTGATTATCGGTCAATTTCCTCAGAACGCAAGGAAAAACCTTGCTTTGGCGCGGGAATTGTGAGTCTGCACCAATTCCGCAAGCAATAACCACTCCAGACCGACCTACATTCCCTGGGCAGCAGTCCGGCTCGCGGCAGCGACGAGGAATGTCACCTCGCAACTACATTGATCGCGATGCTCATCGCGATGTATTCCGTCGCGGAGCCCGGACCGAGTTACTCGCCCTGGTAATATTTGCCGGGAGCTAGATCCCGGTCGCGCAGCGGTATTTGCCGGTGCCGTTGCCGGTCACCGTGCACGTCAGCTGGTCACCGGGCTGAGGCTGGTAGGGGAGCATCCCGCCCGTCGAGCTGCCGCCGCACGCGGCGGGGGCCCCGCTGTTGCTCGCCGCGACGCCGCACGACAGCACCAATACCTTGCCGACGCCGTTGGGGCCGACGGTCTCCAGCTGCACGCTCACGATCGTCGCCGGGTCGCCGCCCGTCCCCTCCGCTTGCACGAGGAACCCACCGCCCTCGTAGACGAACGAGCAGACGCCGCCGTCGGTCCACTTCCCCTTGCAACCGGCCTTCGTCCCGGCGGCCCCCGCGGGCGCCACCAGCGACACCGCGAACGCCGCCGCTACGAGCGCTCCCGCGATCTTCTTCATGGACTCACCTCCGTGGCTAGCTTCTACAGCCGGATACGAGGGAGAAGCGGGAACGTCACGCGCAGAAGCGCCCGGGGTGACCGGGCGCTTCCTCGCAGACCTTGCGCTTAGAACTTGTCGGGGAACTGCTCCACGATCGCCCCGGCCAGCGCCGTTGCGATCATCGGCAGGTGGTGCGCCGCGTCCTGCAGCTTGTCGAACGCCTTGCCGTCACCCGCGACGACCGAGTCGATCGCGGCCAGCGTCGACCTCACGTGCACGACGAGCGCGCCGGCGACCTGCTCCTGCGTCAGCCCACCCTCGGTCGCGCCCTCGATGAAGGCGCCGAAGTCCTGGCGGTAGCCGTCCAGGTTCTTCTTCGCCGCGGCCATCGCCTTGGCGTCGTTCGTCGCGTTGCCGAGCGTGTAGTCGACGAAGAACCCGATGTGCGCCCTCCACAGCTTGAGGAACTGCTCGGCCCCCGCGTCTCCGTAGACCGAGCCGATCGCGGCCGCGAGCGCCTTCGAGTTGTCGTCGAGCGCGGCCACGGCAGCGCGCACCGTCGGGTCCTTCAGGTCGCCGCCCGCTCCCACTGCGGTGTAGACCGCGATCCCGGCGTGGTATTCGTGGCCGGCGAGCAGCGAGGTGAGGTCACGCTGCAGCTGCGCGGCGCCGTCGTCCGGCTCTCCCTCGAGGCCCTGCTGCGACGAGATCCCCGTCGACAGCGCGGTGGCGATCATCGGGAGGTGGTGCGCGGCCTCCTGCAGCTTGTCGAAGGCAGAGGCGTCACCTGCGACGACCGCGTCGATCGCCTCGGACGTCGACTCGACGTGCGGGACGAGCGCCTCCGCGACCTGCTGCTGCGTCAAAGCGCCCTCGGTCGCCCCCTCGATGAGCGCACCGAAGTCGTTGCGGTAGCCGTCGAGGTTGCGCTGCGCAAGCTGCGCCATCTGCGCGTCGCCGGTCGCCTTGCCCAGCGTGTAGTCGACGAAGAACCCGATGTGCGCGCGCCACAGCTTGAGGAACTGCTGCTCCGCCGCGTTGCCGTAGATCGAGCCGACGGCGCCCGCGAGCGCCTGCGTGTTGGCGTCGAGCGCGGTGACGGCGGCCTGCACCGTCGGGTCCTTCAGGTCGCCCTTCGCCTGCACGGCGGTGTAGATCGCGAGGCCCGCATGGTACTCGTGGCCCGCGAGCAGAGACGTGAGGTCACGCGTGAGCGTCGCGGCGGGCGTGTCGACCGCCGGCGCGTCGCTCGACGTCTCCGCGGCGGACTCCATGTCCATCGCGTCGTCCGACGGCTCGGCCTGTGCGGCGGTCTCGGTCGTGCCGCCGTCACCGCCCGCGCAGGCGATGCCGAACACCGACAGGGCCATCGCTCCGGCGATCATGCGAAGCCAGGGCTTCGACTTGTGAGCGCGCAATCGAATCACTCCTTCTTGTATGTGCGGCCCGAGGGGGCCTGGACGTGCTTGCGGGAGTGGTTCGTGCGGACTAGTGCGCGCGGATTGCCGGGACAGGCAGATGCACCGCGACGGAGAACCCCCTGACCATGATTCGGCTTAGGTCCTCCGCGGCAGCGGCCGCAGCCGCCCTCGCGCTCGCGTCCGCGGGTCCGACCGCGGCGTCCGTGCGCTCGCGCGACCTCTCGGCCTTCGGAGGGCCGGTGCTCCGGGGCGCGACGAAGGTCGCTCCGGCAGGCGACGTCAACGGCGACGGCGTGCCGGACGTGCTCGCCTCGAAGGGTGACTACTTCACGGAGCCGACCGAAGGCGTCGTCTACGTCGTCTTCGGGTCCGCGAGCCTGGGGGACGTCGATCTCGACGAGCTCGGCGACGGCGGGTTCGTGATCCGGGGAGCCTCGGAGGAGGACGAGGCGTCGTACACCGCGTCTGCGGGCGACGTGAACGGGGACGGGCTCGGCGACGTCATCGTCGGCGCGCCGGGGGCCGAGCCTGCCGAGACGGGAGTGGGCCCACCGGTAGACACCCACTTGCGGTCGGAGGGGGGCCGCGTCTACGTCGTCTTCGGCAAGGCGACGACCGAGGCCGTGGACCTCGCCGCGTACGACACGGGGACACAGGGCGACACCGGGTTCCGCATCGACGGGCCTTCGAACGGCACGGCCGCCGGTCGTGCGGTCGACGGAGCCGGCGACGTCAACGGCGACGGCCTCCACGACGTCGTACTCGCCGCGCCAGGCGGCGCCGTTGCGTACGTCGTGTTCGGGCAGACCCACGGGGGGGCGGTGGACCTCGCGACGGTCGGCGCCGAGGCGGAACCCGCCCGCGGGTTCGCGATCGCCACCCCATGGCCGAACGGCGAGGACAGGATGTCCGTCTCCGACCCGGTGACGTCAACGGCGACGGGTTGTCCGATGTCGTGATCGGCGTGGCACCGTACGACCGCTCGCGCGGTGCGGCCTACGTCGTCTTCGGCAAGAGCGACGGCGAGGGCGTCGACGCGCAGAGCCTGGGGGATGCGGGGCTGCTGCTCAGGGGCGCGACCAAAGGAAGCGCGACGGGGTGGGCGGTCGACGCCGCCGGCGACGTCAACCGCGACGGGTTCGGCGACGTGCTCGTCGGGGCGCCTCACTACCCCGACGGCGACCATCCCTTCGCGTACGTCGTCTATGGACGGGCCGAGCCGGGCCGGATCGTGTTGCAGCGAAGGACCCTGCCGGGCTTCAGCATCAAAGCCGAGAGAAGGACGACCCGGTTCGGCGACGCGGTCGCAGCCGCCGGCGACGTCGACGGCGACGGGACCGGCGACTTCCTCGTCGGCGCCCCCCGGTCGAACTTCGGCAACGGCACGTACTCGGGCGCGGCGTACGTCATCTCGGGCAAGGGGATCGCGGGCGGGACCGTCATGGGCGGGTTGGTCGACCTCACGACGCGCTCGCCGCGCGCCTTCCGGGTCGACGGGATGATCGGCGCCCGGAGCTCCTGCAGTCCCGTAGACCCCCGCCCCTGTCACGGCGACGCGGTCGGCGACACGCTCGCGCCGTTGGGCGACATGAACGGCGACGGCCTCGCCGACTTCGCCCTGGCCGCCCAGGCGGCAGGGCCGCGCCGGGAGGGCGCGGTCTTCGTCGTGTGGGGGGCTCGGGGGCTGCTCCGGTAGCGCCGCCGCTAACGGACGACGACCTCGCCGGTCATCGACTGGTGCACTCGGCAGAAGTACGCGTACGTCCCCGCCTCCTCGAACGTGAACGAGAACGCCGCGCCAGCGCCGTCCATCTCACCGTCGAACACTCCGTCGGGCTTCGGAGGAGTCCCGTTGTCGAGGCCGGGGACTCCCTTGTCACCCGGTGCGCCCGACGTCGCGGTGTGCACGACCTGCGCGTCACGGTTCGTCCACGTGACCTCCGTCCCCGGAGTCACCTCGAGCACCGGAGGATCGAAAGCGACGTGCTGCACGGTCACGCTCTTCGTGTGCGCGTCGGGCGCGTCGGCGGAACCTCCGCAAGACGACAGGACGGATACGGACGCGAGCGCTGCCAGCAGGCTTCTCTTCTTCATGCATGCGCTTCGAGACGAAGCGCGCCGAGGGATTGGTCGCGCGGCTAGCGCCGCGTCCTCTCACAACCTGCCAGCCGGTCCCGCCGGTCCGCACAGCGGTCCTGGCCGCGCCCGCCCGAGACGCGGTCGCGGCCCTTGCCACCGGATAGCACGTCGTCACCGCCGCGCCCGCGGACCACGTCGCGCCCGTAGCTCCCGTCAATGAAGTTCCGCCCCACGTCGCCGAGGAGGCGATCGGCCCCAGCGGTGCCGTCTGCACCTTCGACGGACACGAGGCGTCCGCGCATGCCGGGGAACGCGTACGTGCCCTTCCTCAAGTCGACGACCACGGCATCACGCGGGTAGTCGTCCGACCAGAAGTTCGCCAGGTCTCTTCCCGGGCCGCCGTAGAGCGCTATCCCGGCACAGCAGTCGTCGAGGAAGAGCTCGTCGTCGCCCGGTCCTCCGCGGACGACGTCCCCGGCGTCGACCCCGCCTCCCCCCCTGTTGAGGTCGTCGTTGCCACCGCGTCCGAGGACCACATCGTCTCCGAAGAAGCCATCCAACTCGTTCGGCCCCCGGTCTCCGAGGAGGACGTCGGGGCCGGAGCTGCCGGTGACGCCCTCGATCGCCACCAGCTTGTCGGTGCCGTAGCCGGTCGCGCGGCGTTCGGCCAGGTCCACCCTCACGCCGTCGTTCGCGCCCCCGACGTTGAACACCGCCTCGTCGTGCCCCGAGCCCCCCATTAGGAGGTCGTCGCCGAACCCCGTATCGGGATCGGTGAACGTCTCGCCGTAGAGGCTGTCGCGGCCGCGGCCCCCGTAGAGCTCGTCGTCACCTTCACCGCCGAAGAGGTTGTAGTCCGAGCCGTCGCCCCCGACGAGCAGGTCTTCGCCCGCGTCCCCCGACAGCAGGTCGGACCCGTCCGCTCCGCTCAGCGCGTCGTTCCCCGCTCCTCCCTCGAAGTGGTCGAACGCGTCCGTGCCTCTCATGTCGTCGCCGTGGGCCGACCCGAACACGACGTCGACGTCGAGCAGCGTGTCGTGACCCTCTCCGAACGCGTCTCCGGTGCCCAGGTCGACGAGGACCGCAGCCGGGGACCTCGCGAACGACACCGGGCCGCGCAGGAAGACGTCGTCGCCGGGCCCCCCGTGGATCGTCCCCGTCCAGTAGCTGCCGTGGCCGTACAGGACGTCGTCACCCTCTTCACCGAGAACGACCTCGCTGAAGGTGTCCCCCGCGGGGCGTCCGGAGCCGTCGCCGTACAACGTGTCGTGCCCGGCGCCACCGCAGATGAAATCGGTGCCCTCGAGCCCCTTGATCGTGTCGTCTCCTCCCAGGCCGGCGATTACGTCGAACCCGGACGTGCCGTCGAGGACGTCGGAGCCTTCCGTCCCCACGACCGTCGCGTCGCGGCCATCGCACGAAGTCGCCGCCTGGGCGTGCGCAACGGGGGCCGCCGCCGAGACGGCCAGGCAGAACGCGAGCGCGCCGCCCCGCGCCCGCATCTACTCCCCGGGCAAGGGGTCGCCGTGCACGACCGTCCCGCCCACCAGGTCCGAGTCGGGCAACGACTGCGGCTTGCCGGACAGCATCTCGTCCACGAGCGAGTCCACGACCTCGGACATGTCGCGGTTCTTCGCGTAGACCTCGCGCTGGCGCGTCGCGGACGTGCCGCGCTCGAGGATCTCGTTGACGCGGCACAGGTCTTCGTGGCAGCCGAGCTTCTCCGCGATGGGCTCGAGCATCTCGATCGTGTCGCCGACCGAGCGGCGCAGCGAGAGCAGGTTCCCCTCCTCGTCGCGGATGATCTCCGCGTCGAGGCCGTAGCGGGCGGCGCGCCACTTGTTCTCGCGGACCGTCCACGCCTTGTGCTGCGGGAGCGGGAGGCCGGCGTTGTAGCGCTCGCCGAGCCACACGACCAGCGATTGCGACAGCGCGACCATCGAGCACAGCTCGTCCATCGTCGGGATGCCATCGCAGATGCGGAGCTCGAGCGTGCCGAAGCCCGGGTGCGGCCGGATGTCCCACCACACCTCGCGGATGCTGCGGATCGTGCCGGCCCCCACGAGCGTGCGCATGAACCGCTGGAACTGGCCCCAGTTCTCCATGAAGTACGGGAGTCCGGCCGTAGGGAGCGACTCGAAGATCTTCGACCGGATCGACGCGAGCCCCGTGTCGCGGCCCTGCCAGAACGGGCTCGACGACGACAGCGCGAGGAAGTGCGGGATGTACGTCGCGAGGCTGTTCGAGATCGCGATCGCCTCTTCGCCGGAGCCGACGCCGACGTGCGTGTGGATCCCGAAGATCAAGAGCCGCCGCGCCGTCCACTGGCAGTCCTCGATCAGACGGTGGTACCGGGGGTCCGGCGACACGGTCTGGTCGGCCCACGACGAGAACGGGTGGGTGCCCGTGCACATGATCCGGTAGCCCTGGCCGTCGGCGACCTCGGTCAGCCGTTCGATCTTGTCGCCCAGGTCCTTGCGGACCTCGCCGACGTTGTTACACACGCCGGTGATGACCTCGATGCAGCACTCGAGGAGCTCGTGCTTGTACCCGGGGTTGTCGCCGAGCTGGGCCAGGATCTTCGTGGCCGCCGTGTCGGTCGCGAGGGCGCCCGCGGCGTCGACGACCTGGACTTCGATCTCGGCTCCGAGCGTAGGTGCTTTGCTGCCGTTGAAGATGATGTTCACCGGTAGAGCCCCCTTGTCTGGAAGTCGCCCCGCAGATGCTATGCGCCGCGGCCGTAACCGCCTCGGGTGTGGCTTTCCCCTTCGGGGCGGGAACGAACCAAGCCGCGGCGACTAGCGGATGGGACGGCGGTGCGAGCGCGGCGTGGGGGGCTCGGCGGGGGCCTCGCCTCCCGTGCCCCCGCGCCCCCTCCTCTTCACCGTCGCCCGCCCCAGCGCATAGACCGCCGCGAGCACGCCCGCGGTCACCCCGGCCCCCGCGACGCCGGCCCCGGCGGGGATCGGGAGCAGCAACGGGAGCAGCGCGCCCCCGACCCACGACAGCTGGAGGATCGACTCGAACCGCGCGAAGGCCCACCCTCGGCCGCCCTCCGGGGTCACGCGCTGGACGATCGAGTCGAACGCGAGCTTCGCGGTCCCGGACGTGACGCCGATGAAGAAGACCAGCGTCGCCGCTGCGTAGAGGGAGAACCAGCGGCCGACCGCTAGCCCCGCGGCCCCCGCGACGACCAGAGATGCCACGATGATCGGCTCCTCCCGCATCCGCCGCCTCAGCGCCGGCGCGACGACGGCCGCGACCAGACCGCCCACTGCCGCGGCCGCGATCAGCAGCCCGAGCCCGATCGAGGTGGTGTCCTCGCGGCGCAGCGCGAACGCGAGGTGGAACACGAGGAAGCCGACGAGGAACCGCATGCCGGCGGACGCGACCGTCGCCTGCCTCACCTCCACCGAGCGTGCGAGCGCGCGGGCGCTCATGGTCTCGACGGCCTCCCGGCGCCCTTTCGGCGCCGGCAGCCGGAACGCAGGGAGCACGCCGAGCGCGTAGACGACCGCCCCGAGGATCAGCACGGTCGCGTCCCCTATGAAGCGGACGACGAGCAGCCCGGGGCCGACCGCGACCATCCCCGCGACCGCGGAGAAACGGGTCAGCGACGCGTTCGCGGCGACGAGCGACTCCTCCTCGGGGACCAGGTGCGGGAGCACCGCGCCGCGGACCACCGTCGCGGCCCGTGACAGCAGCAGGATCCCGAACGCGAGCGGGAAGAGGTAGAGGGATTCCAGCCGCGTGGCCATCGTCCACGCCAGCGCCCCGCGGCCCACCGCGGCGATCAGCAACGCCCACCGCAGGGCCGCGCGGTGGAGGTCGAGGACCCGGGACAGCAACGGGGCGATGACGGCGAACGGGGCGACGGTGAGCGCGAGGTACAGCGCGACCCGCCCCCTGGCCGTCGCCTCCGGCACGGAGAAGAACAAGGTGCCGGCCAGCGCGAGGGCGACGATGGCGTCGCCGGCGGCCCCCGATCCCTGGAAGAGGATCAGGTCCCGCAGGGGGCGGTACGGACGCGGCGGTTCCACGTACTGCAAGGTACAGACCCAACGAGGGCGGGTTCGTCGTTTGCTCCCGGCCTCCGGGAGAAATCGCCGGCTTGGTAGCAAAACGGGCAACTACCTGCGGTTTCGTGCTCCAACGGGCCACGCGGATCGCAGGAACGGTCCAAAGTGAGGAGAACCTAGAAGACACGACCGCCGGAGGAACATCCAGAGGGGCCCCGGTGTTCGAACGAAGACCTACAAGACGGACATTTGGACACATGATCGGGAGGACAGACGGGATGCGAGCTCGCTACGCAGTCGTGATCGCCCTGGCAGCCGCGCTTGTCGGCACGCTCCTGGCGGGTCCCGGGGCCGCAGCGGCCCCCGCTTACGGCGAGACCACCGAGAAGTACATCATCCCGACGCGCGCCGGCAAGCTCTACGCCGAGATCGTGCACCCCACGCTCGACGGCAAGATCGTCAAGGCGCCAACGATCCTCACGATCTCCCCCTACTCCTCGCTCGGCCGCAACGGCGACTCGTCCCGCTGGGTCCCCCGCGGCTACGCCCGCGCGTGGGTCGACGTCGTCGGCACCGGGAACTCCGGCGGCTGCTACGACTACGGCGCAGACCGTGAGCGCAAGAGCGGCTACGACGTCGTCGAGTGGATCGCGAAGCAGAAGTGGTCGACCGGCAAGATCGGCATGATCGGCGGCTCCTACGACGGCACGACCGCCACCGCCACCGCGACGATGAACCCGCCGCACCTCACGACGATCGTCCCCGAGGCCGCGATCTCCCGCTGGTACAGCTACGCCTACTCCGGCGGCATCCGCTACGCCTTCAACAACGAGAAGCTCGGCAACGAGGGCCCGACCAACGGTGTCGTCATCGACGAGCAGGGCTTCGACACGCCGATCGGCTTCGACTTCGGCTTCGCGGCCCCCCCGCCGCTCGACCCGGACGGCCCCGACTACGCCGAGCGCGTCCAGTCCGACGTCGAGCCGTGCGACGAGCTCGCCCACATCGAGGGCGCCTACGACAACGACACGCCGACCTACAACGACTTCTGGCTCGCCCGTGACTACGTCAAGGACGCGCACAAGATCGACGTCCCCGTGCTGGTCAGCCACAACTGGGGCGACTGGAACGTCAAGCAGGAAGAGGCCTGGAACCTCTTCAACGCCCTGAAGAACGCTCCGAAGAAGGTGCTGTACATGGGCACCCGCTGGCACAACCACGGCACCCCGGGCGGCGACTACGACAAGCACGTCGACATGTGGATGGACCACTACCTGAAGGGCGTCGACAACGGCATCGACAAGCTGCCGAGCGTCATCAGCCAGACGTCCGACTACGAGGGCCCGCTGGGCTTCAAGAAGGGCATGCCCAAGACGAAGCCCGTCGAGCTGATCGCTCAGGAGGCGTTCCTCGGCGGCGAGTACCCGTGGGCGCTGCTCCCGTCGGAGCCGGTCTTCTTCCCGGGCTCGCCTCCCACCGAGGCCAAGTTCCCGTCGGCCGGCATCAACACCGAGACGCACGCCAACCACCACTCCCGTGACAAGCACGACTGGTACTGGTTCGAGTCGCCGGTCCTGAAGAAGGACACGCGCATCTTCGGCGAGGTCAAGCTGCGCATCTGGTCGACCGTGCACCGTCGCTACGTCACGGTCACGCCGAGCATCGTCGACATCAACCCGGCTGCGCACACGAAGCTCGGTGCGACGCACGTGGCGAGCTGCACCCCCGAGGGCGTGCAGGCGGACTCGAACGACTGCACCGAGGCCCTCGTCGCCGTCACCCGCGGGTTCCTCGACAGCCGCTACCGCAACGGCCTCCACAAAGAGGTCGACCTCGAGCCCGGCAAGTCGACGGGGATGACCGTCGTCATGAAGCCGCAGGACTACACGTTCAGGAAGGGCCACCAGATCGGCCTCCAAGTCGCCACGGAGATCCTCGAGTGGCACCTGCCGAAGCCGACGGACTGCGACTTCGACCCGACGACGTACGACCCGGCGACGGGCGATGCCCCGCCGTGCGCCTACTTCAAGATCGACTGGGAGAAGGCACAGACCAGGCTGATCCTGCCGGTCGTCAACGCTCCCAAGGACCCGATGGACCTGTTCGACCTGATGGCAGGACACAACCACTAGAAGGCCGAACCATCCGCAGGGGCAGGCCACGTCGCCCCTGTCGCCAGTTGCCACCTAATCGTCAAAGTGGGTAGATAGGAAATATGCGCCGGCTTACGAGTCTCATCGCCACGCTCGGCCTCATAGCGGGGCTGCTGGCCGTCGCACCTGCTGCGGGGGCCGAGGTGGCCTGCTCCGCGGCCTCGGAGCTCGAGTTCGTCTACCTGACGACGTTCAAGCTCGACGTCGAGCTCCCGAAGGGCCCCTTCAAGCCCGGCGATACCGTCCCGTTCCCGACGACGGTCACCCGTCCCGCCGAGGAGGACCCCCTGGGCCAGGGCGTCCCGATGCCCAGGCCTTACGTCGAGGCTGCGGCCGACGTGCCCGTCGTCATCGTGGCCTTCGCCAAGGACGTGCTGATGATCGACTACAAGATCACAGACGCGAACGGGAAGGTCCCCCTCGCGCTGAAGCTGCCCAAGTACACGCCGGCCGGGCCCGTCGCCGCCCGGATCTACGCGCAGAAGCTCCTCCAGGACACGAACTGCCTCGTGTTCTACGAGGTCGGCGAGGTCACGATGGGGCACGCCTTCGACGTCAAGCGCTAGACCGAAACTGACAATCGTTTTCATGTAGGGTCGGGGCATGCGCCTCGGCCCTCTTCTTTCGCCCCGGAACCGTTCGTGAGCGCATGGGCGCCGGCGATCGGGTCGGTCCTCCTCGTCACCGCGATGTCGCTCGTCGGGGTCGTGGGGCTCCAGCTGCGCGACAAGGCGCTGCAGAAGGCGCTCGTGTTCCTCGTGCCGTTCGCGGCCGGGGCGCTGCTGGGAGACGCCTTCTTCCACATCATCCCGGAGCTCGTCGAGGAAGAGGGGGCGCTGGAGCTCTCGGCATCGCTCGGGCTCGTCGGCGGGATCGTGATCTTCTTCATGCTGGAGAAGGTCCTCCACTGGCACCACGCGCACTTCCCCGGCGACGACGTCATCCACCCCGTCGCGATGTCGAACCTGTTCGGGGACGCGCTCCACAACCTCATCGACGGATCGCTGATCGGCGCGAGCTACCTCGTCTCCACCGAGGTCGGGATCGCGACCACGATCGCGGTCGTGCTCCACGAGATCCCCCAGGAGCTCGGGGACTTCGGGATCCTCGTCCACTCCGGCGTCCCGCCCCGCCGCGCGCTCCGGTTGAACCTGTTGACGGGGTCGACCGCGGTGGTCGGCGCGCTGTTCGCGCTCCTCTCGGGCGAGGCCCTGTCCGGGCAGCTACTGCTGCCGGTCGCGGCCGGCGCGTTCATCTACATCGCCAGCACGGACCTGCTGCCCGAGCTGCACAAGGAGCCGGAGCCGCGCAAGTCGCTGCTGCAGGTCGGTGCTCTCGTCCTGGGGCTGCTCGTGATGATCGCCCTGCTGGCGCTCGAGTGATGCGGTCGACGCGCCAGAGGACGGCGATCCGCGACGCGCTCGACCGCGCCGGCGCGTTCCGCACCGCGCAGGACCTGCACGACGAGCTGCGCGCCGCCGGCGAGAACGTCGGGCTGACGACCGTCTACCGGACGCTGCAGGGTCTCGCCGAGGCAGGCGAGGTCGACGTGCTGCGAACGGCCGACGGCGAGGCGATCTACCGCCGGTGCGCCACCGAGGAGCACCACCACCACCTCGTGTGCCGGTCCTGCGGGAGCTCCGTCGAGGTCGCGAGCGACGAGGTCGAGCGGTGGGCAGCGCAGACCGCGCGGCACCACGGCTTCACCGACGTGGAGCACACCGCGGAGCTGTACGGCCTGTGCGGCTCCTGCTCTAGCTAGGCCGCGCCGCCGGAGGCGGCGCGCCGGGGGCCGCCGGCGTTGCGTCGAACGTCGACATGTCCTTTCCGAACGCGGCTTGGAACGGCGCCAGGAGCTCGATCGGGATCGGGATCACCAGCGTCGAGTTCTTCTCGGCCGAGACGTCGGTCACCGTCTGCAGGTAGCGGAGCTGGTAGGCGATGGGGTGCCGGGCGATCACCTCGGCGGCCTGCGCCAGCTTCTCCGAAGCCTGGAACTCACCTTCGGCGTCGATGATCTTCGCTCGGCGGCCTCGCTCGGCTTCCGCCTGCCGAGCCATCGCGCGCTGCATCTCCACGGGCAGGTCCACGTCCTTGATCTCGACGAGGTTGACCTTCACGCCCCACGGGTCGGTGAGGTCGTCGATGATCCGCTGGAGGTCGCTGTTGAGGCGGTCGCGCTCGCCGAGGATCGTGTCGAGATCGACCTTGGACAAGACCGCGCGCAACGTCGTCTGCGCGATCTGCGACGTCGCGTACAGGTAGTTCTGCACCTCGACGATCGCCTTCACCGGCTGGAAGACCTGGAAGTAGCAGACGGCGTTCACGCGCACGGTGACGTTGTCCTTCGTGATGACGTCCTGCGGCGGCACGTCGAGCGTCACGATCTGCAGGTTGACCTTCACCATCTTGTCGATGATCGGGACGATGAAGAACAGGCCGGGGCCCTTCGCGCCGGCGACGACGCGGCCCAGCCGGAAGATGACCCCACGCTCGTACTCCTGCACGACGCGGATCGAAGCCGCGGCGATGATCAGGACCACGAACGCGACGACACCGAGCACACCTAGAGCCATCTACTCCTCCTTCTCCGTCACCAACACGCGCCGTTCGCCCGTTCGCTCGTCGATCTCGCCGTGCTCGTGCAGCGGCTCCACGAGGAGCACGAGGCCCTCCGTCGCCTTCACCTCGACCATCGAGCCGGCCGCGATCCCCGTCTCCATCGTGCGCGCACGCCACAACGTGCCCTTCGTCATCACGGTCCCCTCTGGGGCGATGTCGGTCTTCGCCTCGCCGATCGTCCCGACGATCGCCTCCTCGCCCGTGATCGGGCGGCGCAGCCGCACCCGCAGCGCGGCCGTCATCACCGACACGAAGAACAGCAGCGTCCCGGCGACCGCGGCGACGATCGCCCACGGGCTGAGCGCGAGCGCGGGATCCGCGCCCGAGAACAGGAGCAAGCCGCCCGCGACGAGCATCACGAGGCCCGCGGCGGTCCACGCGCCGAGCCCCGCGGTGTGGAGGTCGACGAGGAGGAGCCCGACCGCGAGCATCACGAACAGCACGCCGAGCCAGTTCGTAGGCAGCACGCTGAGGCCGTAGAACCCCATGAGCAGGGCCGCCGCGCCGAGGATGCCGGCGAGTCCGATGCCGGGGTTGTAGAGCTCGAAGATGATCCCGAAGGCACCGGTCAGCAACAGGAGGAACGCGACCTCGGGGCTCGTCAGCGCGTGCTGCAGCCGCTGCAGCAGGTCCATCTGCTGGAACCTGAGCGTGACGGTCGGCCCCCGGGCCGGGTCCCACGTCTCGAGCATGACCTCCGACCCGTCGGCGACCTCGACCGTCTGGCCGTCCATCGCCTCGAGCAGCTGCCGCAGCGACGAGGCCTGGCCGTCGACGACCCCGCGCTCGACGGCCTCGGTCACGCCGATCGCCTCGGCCTCGCGCACCGCGGCCTCCGCGAACTCGACGTCGCGGCCGCGCTCGCGGGCGAGCTCCGTGATGAACGCGACCGCGTCGTTAGTCGCCTTGCGGGCTGCATCGCCCGTCAGGTCGGAGCCGGAGAGGTTCACGGGGGTCGCGGCCCCCAGCTCCGTCGCGGCCGCCATGTAGGTCAGGTTCGCGGCGTAGGCGATGAACGTCCCCGCGGACGCGGCGCGGGAGCCCTGGGGCGCCACCCACACGACGACCGGGATCTCGGACTGCATCATGCGGCCGATCACGTCGCGCATGGCGATGTCGAGGCCCCCGGGGGTGTCGAGCTGGATGACGGCCGCGTACGCGTCGTCCTGCGCGGCGTCGAGCCGCGAGACGAGGTAGTCCGCGGTGGGGCCGTCGATGACGCCCTCGATCTCGATGACGTCGACGGCCGGGGCGGGCGAGTCCTGCGCGGCGGCGGGCGAGACGAGCGTCAGCGCGAGGCCGGAGACGAACGCCCCGAGGAAGAGGGCCGCACGCACGCGCCGCGCGACGCCACCGACCGCTGTCGAGCCACCACCGGCAAACCGACCCATACCCCCATGGTGGCAGGGATTCAGTTGCTCTGCTGTCTCCCGTGGGACAGCTGCCCTCCGGACGGTGTGCTCCTGTAGGACGGATGAGACAGAATCTCCCGGTGTCGATTGAGGAGTTCCTCGAGCCGCGCATCCTGATCGTCTCCGGCAAGGGCGGCGTCGGGAAGACGACGGTCGCGGCCGCGCTCGCCGTCGTGGCGGCGCGTCACGGACGCCGCGTGTGCATCGCGGAGGTCGACCGCAAGGGGACCCTCCCCCGCCTGTTCGGCGGGGCGGCCCTCGGCTACGAGCCGCGCCAGCTCTCGCCCGGCGTCTTCGGCATGAACATCGTCCCCGAGGCGGCGCTCGCCGAGTACCTCGAGGTCCAGTACCACATGAAGCGGATCAGCAAGGCCTTCACGAGCACGCACTTCGTCGACTACATCACCGCGGCCGCGCCGGGGCTCAAGGACATCCTGATGCTCGGGAAGATCTGGTACCTCGAGCAGGGCCGGGACCACGGACGGGGCGTGGGTGATTTCGACACGATCATCGTCGACGCCCCCGCGGCCGGCCACATGCTCACGTTCCTCTCGGCCCCCATGGGTCTCGCCGACGCGGTCCGCCTCGGCCCCGTAAAGCGACAGTCCGACTGGCTCGTCGAGATGCTCCAGGACCCCAAGCGCACGCGCGTGCACCTCGTCACGCTTCCCGAGGAGATGCCGGTGTCCGAGACGCTCGAGACCGCGGACGCGCTGAAGGAGCGCGTCGGTATCGCCACCGGGACGGTCTTCGCGAACGCGGTGTACTCCGAGCTCCTCGACGACGCCGAGCGGCAGGCGTTCGCCGACATCGGCGCGGGCAAGCCGATGGCGACGCTGAAGAAGGTCGCCTCGTCCGCCGGGATCACGCTCGACTCCGAGGACGTCGCGGCGCTGATCGGCTACGGACGCTTCCTGATGGCGCGGCGGCAGATCCAGGGCGTCCACCTGAAGAAGCTTCGGCGCGGCGTCGACCAGCCCGTCGTCGAGCTCCCGTTCCTGTTCTCGGCCGGGCTCGCGCTCCCCGACATCGAGAACCTCGCGGACGTCATCGAGGACTCCGCGGCCATGCGTCCGCCCGCGCGCCGGGCCGCGTCGTCGTGAACCCGATAACCGAGATCCTCGCGACGAAGGAGGTCGTCGTCTGCGCGGGCGCCGGCGGCGTAGGCAAGACGACGACCGCAGCCGCGATCGCGTTGAAGGCGGCGCTGGAGGGCAAGCGGGCCGCGGTGCTGACGATCGACCCCGCGCGGCGGCTCGCGTCTTCACTCGGGCTGAAGGAGCTCTCGAACGAGCCCATGAAGGTCAGCGCCCGCAAGTTCTCCGCGGTCGGCCTCAAGCCTAAGGGCGAGCTGCACGCGCTGATGCTCGACACGAAGACGACGTTCGACCGCGTCGTGCACCGCTATGCCCCCACGCCCGAGCAGGCGGAGCGCATCATCGCGAACCGCTTCTACCGGAACATCTCGTCGACGCTCTCGGGGACGCAGGAGTACATGGCGATGGAGAAGCTCTACGAGCTGCACGCCGAGGGGGGCTTCGACGTCGTCGTCATCGACACCCCGCCGACGCGCAACGCCCTCGACTTCCTCGACGCGCCCCAGCGCATGAACGAGTTCTTCGACAGCCGCGTGCTGCGCTGGTTCCTGCTCCCCTACATGAAGGCCGGCGGCGGGATCATGCGCGTCGCGAACGTCGCGGCCGGGGCGTTCCTGCGCATCGTCAAGCGGATCGTCGGCACCGAGGTGCTCGAGGACACGGCCGAGTTCTTCGGGAACCTCGAGGGGATGTACGACGGGTTCAAGCAGAGGGCGCGCGAGGTGTCGGAGCTGCTCCAGTCCGACGCCACGTCGTTCGTGATCGTCACGTCGCCGGCGGAGGACTCGGTCACGGAGGCGACGTTCTTCGCCGAGCGGCTGAACGACTCGCACCTCCCGTTCGGCGCGCTGGTCGTGAACCGCGTCCACCCCAAGATCGGCGACGGGATAGACGTGAAGACCCGGCAGCTCCACAAGCTCGAGTCCGGCGACGAGGACGCGCGGCTGCTCGCGAAGCTCCTCGACAACGAGGAGGCGTTCATGCGGGTGGTGCGGCTCGAGGAGCAGAACCTCGCGGAGCTCGCCCGGCGCGTCCCGCGCCACAAGTGGGTGCGGGTGCCGTACCTCGAGCAGGAGGCCGTCGACTTCTCGGGGCTGCTCGCGATCTCCGACCAGCTCTTCGGCGCCGCCTGACAACTCGCGGGGCGTTTCTTGGGGCCGCGGGACCGGCCGTGCGCGCCGTCCCCGCGGGTAGGATTCTCGCCGTGCTAGCAGCCAGGGCCATCGAGGGCTTCGTCTTCGTGCTCACCGCGGCGTCGACTCTGTTCGCCGTCGTCGTGCTCGCCGACCTGTTCCGGCTCCGCTCGAGGGAGCTGGGCCCCGCCTACCGCGGCGGCGTCGGCCAGTGGTCGTGGGCCGCCCACCGGACCACGGGCGTGTTCGTCCTCGCGTTCCTGTTCGGCCACATCGTCGACACGTTCGCCGTCGGCTTCGGCCCGGAGCTCTACGACGAGACGATCAGCCTCTATCAGCAGTGGTGGTTCAAGCCGTTCGAGGTCGGGCTGATCGCCGCCGTGGTGTTCCACGCGTTCAATGGGCTGCGCATCATCCTGTTCGACTTCTGGCCGCAGCTCGCGCTGTACCAGCGCCGGATCGCGTACGTCGAGTTCGCCCTGTGCATCCTGGCGTTCGCCCCGGTCGCGTTCTTCATGCTGCGGTCGGCCTGGGAGACTTCCCCCTTCTCCTAATGGCGACCACCGCGCACGTCACCGCCGACCGCCTCGCTCCTGCGAAGGAGCTGGTCGCCCGCGCCGTCTCGGGCCGGGGGCTCAAGCAGGGGTCGGACGGCAAGGCCGTGCTTCGCATCGAGCGGGAGGAGCACGTCCGGCGCAACGTCCAGGCTTACTGGACCCCGTTCGAGGCGAACATCCCGGGGCCGTGCGTGAGCCTCCACCTCGAGGTCGCCGAGCCCACGGTGCATTGGGCCGAGGCCTACCTCACCCCCGACCACCGCAACTGGGTGTTCTTCTTCGGCGAGCGCCCGGACGGTGAGATCCAGCTCGTGCACTACGCCGATTTCGCCACCCCCGCGGAGGCCGTGCAGGCGTTCTTCGACAAGGCCGCCTGGTACACGCTGATCCCGACCGACATGTCGTGGGAGGACGCGACGTACACGGTCTCCGACGACCTCGGCTGGGCCGAGGCCGAGACCGCGGTCGAGGCTGGCTCCGTCGGCCCCGGCGTCCAGGAGTCGCTGAAGAAGTCGACGATCATCTGGCTGCGCTGGCGCGGCGACGACGGCCGGGAAGCCACGATGCCGGTCTGGTTCCTCTACGACAACAAGACGTCGAAGATCTACGTGATCTCCGGCGAGCGCCAGCAGACGATCCCGGGGGCCGAGCGGCTCCGCGAGTGCGACGTGATCTTCCGCTGGAAGGGCAAGAACGCCCGCATCGGCGAGGTCCCCGCGCGGGTCCGCGTGATCCCGCACGGCGCCGAGTGGGACGAGATCGCCGAGAAGGTCGCCGAGAAGCGCCTGAACATCCCGGGGCTCCCGGAGGACACCGCGCGCCGCTGGCGCGACGAGTGCGTGCTGCTCGAGCTGAGCCTGCTGGCCTAGCTCAGTTCGCCTGGAGGAGCGCCCGCCAGTCCCTCGCCCCCGCCTGGCGGCGGAACCGCCTGCGCTCGCGCTCGGTGAGGCCGCCCCAGATCCCGTGGTCCACGGGGGCGTCCATCGCGTAAGCGAGGCACTGGCTCTGAACCGGGCACTCGCGGCAGATCCTCTTCGCCTGCTTGTGCTCCATGGCGCCCACGGCGAACCACAGGTCCGGGTCCGTCTTCGAGCACGCGCCGAGCGCCCTCCAATCCTGCTCCACCACCATCGTGCTCGACATGCTCGGACCTCCGGGATCGGGTAATTCGCGACCGGGGCTCAAGATAGGTCGGCAGCGTGCCGATTCCGATAGCCCGTTGGGACGTTTTTGGACGCGCCCTACTGGGCCGTACGCGGGTAGTCATTCCGGGTCACACCTCCGGGCCACACCCACTCTCTGGGCCCAACCCGTCCCTCTCTCAGCCGCAGGAAGCCTTATCCGCGGGGAGAACCTAAGCTCAATAGTTACCAACGACGCCGGCCGGGAGTACTCCGAGTTAGATGCGCAACCTCAGGTTCCTCCTCGCAGCGCTCGCAGCGGGCGCCCTCGCCGCCGGCCCCCTCGCCGGAGCGGCCGGAGCCGGTCTGCTCGCGCCGACGTACCAGTCGAGCGACCCCGAGGACGGGGCGATGATGGACCACCCGCCGTCCGAGGTCACCGTGACGTTCTCCGAGCCCCTCGACGCCTCGTCGCAGATGAGCGTCTTCGACGAGTGCGGGACCGAGATCGACTCCGGCGCCGCCACGGTGAACGTCAACGAGATGCAGGTCGGGATCGGCAAGACGCCCGCCGGGACCTACAAGGTCGTCTACACGGCCGTGGGCCTCGCCGGCGTCACCGGCCAGACGAAGGGGAGCTTCGACTTCATGGTCCACCACGGCCAGCCGTGCAAGAAGGGCGGCGGCGGCCACGACCACAACCCCGGCAAGGGCAAGGGGAAGGGCAAGGGCCACGGCGACCACGACGACAAAGGTGAGCACGACCACGACGGCGACGGTGACGAGGACCACGACTCGATGGGCCCGAGCCACTCCTCAGGGACGCACTCTTCCGGATCCACGCACGGCGGCGGCCACGGCTCCGATCACGGGAGCGGGCAGGACAAGCACGCCGAGCACCAGGACGGCGGCAACGGCCCGGCCGACGGACCCACCGCGGCGGCCCCCAACCCGCCGGTCGCGTCCGGCCCCGGTGGCGTGGCCGGTGCTGCGGACGCCCAGGCGATGCTGGTCGGTCTCGGCCTCGCGCTGCTCGTAGGTGTCCTCGGGGGCTGGCTCCTGAGGAACTCCGGGGGCCTGGCCGGCCCGGCCTAATGCATGGAGGCGCCGGGATTAACGCTCCGGTAGCTCGCGCTCTGCCGGCTAGGGGGCCGGGAGAAAGATCGAGATTCCGAAGAGACGCCCGGCCTCAACCAGGAGGCGGGGTTCGATGCGTCGGGTTTCAGTAGGGCCAAAAAGCGGTTGAGCTCCCCCGACGCCGAAAAGCGCGTATGAAATCAAGTCCTGCTGAGGATCGTGCCGAGCGAAATACCTGATGCCGTCAAACCCGGCTTCTAGGAAGTCGGCAGCCCAATTCTGTGTCTTTGCAAAATCGGTAGATGAGTGAATTTCGGCACTGATACCAAAGCTAAGCGCCTTTCGGCTGGTGCAATCGGCGAGCCTGAAGTCGTTCGGTAGGTAAAGTCGGGACCGGCGGCGGGTTGCTATGTCACGCGCGTCGATGACCGAAAGCCCCTGGAAGTGCTCGACGAACGCGCCGATCGGGAACTCAGACGTATAGCAGACGCCCCACCCGGGAAGCCGAAGCGGGTCAAAACGCATGTTGGCGTCGCGCGAGAACCACCAAGGATGATTGACCGCTCTATGGACCCGGTGCACGACCGTGTCGACGGGCAGGATCAGCTCAGGGAAACTGCGAAGATCCTTCACATCGGGCCAAGTTACTGCGACAGGTGAGCTGCGGTCTGGCGAGCAATCCGCAGCAGCGTTTCCGGATCTCCGTCAGAGACAACCCATTCCGCCGGAGTTCGATCATCGAGTTCCCTCTGGGCCGTAACGAACCATCCGGCCGCAGTGAATTCATTTATGTCCGCCTGGAAAAGGATGCCGAGAGCATCAGCAACCACTGGGTTGGGCAAACCATCGCGACAGAACTGGAACGCCGGGTACACGCGACCACCGGCACCCGGTAGCGACAACAGAATGCCCGCCTCCGCCAAGCGACCCGCGTCGAATAAGTTCTTCCTCCGCAGCATGTTCTCGACCTGCTCTTCATCCCAAAGGAGGCCAAGTCGGTCGCGCCAAGCATTTCCTACTGAGGAGAGCATCTCAACGACGAGTTGGACTCGTCGGAATCCCGAATAGGCCTGGCCACCGATGAGCAAAACAGGTGCAAGGTCGCTTGCGGGAGTAACACGATGGGGAATCCATCCGGCTTCTAGGAGTGATCGAACTTCATTGCTCTCGGAAGAGTGGTCGGCGAGAAGTGTCACCTCTGGGAGAGCTGAAGCGATCATCTGAGAGCCTCCTCTATTTGCTGTGTCACCCGGCTGCAGAACGCATCGATCGCTAGGTGTTCCTTGACCCAGTAGTCACCATGCTCCTCCTTTAAAACCCTGTTCAATGGATCGGCAGCGAGAACGTCTTGCACCAGCGCAGACCACGTCTCAAGAGCGTGCTCGTCTTCCGCCACAGAGCGCTGACCGGACATGGCACCAAGCGCGATACTGCTCCGTCCGAATCCGCCGGCCGCATCCCTAACGACAGCGAGGATCTTCTGATGCTGAGGTGGCTGCTCCGTAAATAGGTTCGTATCAGCGAGGAGTTCGGAACGAATTCGTTCGAGCGCGGACGATTCGCCACCATTGAACCCGATGAGCGTACGGGCGCGCTCAACAAGCTCGTTTACGCGCCACATCGCAAGGTCCTCAGGGGGCCCGTAGACGATGCACTTCTTCTGGCCTGGCTCAATGATCCCGTGATCCACCAGACTGTTTCGATGAAGGATCTCCTCTGTAACTCCCCCCGACATATGGCCTTTGAAAAAAGGCCTCCAAACCAGAAGGTAGTTCGCTTGGTCGACGAGCCAACGGTCCCGCGCATTGATCTGGCTGCGAATCGCGTCCAGGAGACTATGGATGAGCCCCTCGAGAAACCGATCCGTCTCGTCAAAATCAGCGTCTGATGGGTTCAAGGGATCCATTTCGGCGTTCGCAGGCTGAACGAAGAGAACTTCTGTCTCGGCGGGAAATGGCCAACGCTCGCTGAGGCGGGGGAGTACTCGACCCTCCTCGTTCTTCGCGATCCTTAGTTCGTCAATAGTCGTAGGAGATACGGGGGCAATGACGCTCGACACGCCCTTCGTGAAGGCGCCAATCTCCGATTTGAAATCGTCGTTGGTACGAACCGAAGAGATGGGATGTGAGATGTAACCCATTGGCTTGTCCTCGAGCAGGATGTCGCGTACGACCGTCATCTCGTGTTTGGCGGCCAGCACGAGGTGCCGAACGTCGAGACTGGACGCGAGTTCGGAAGCTCGTAAGAGCTCGGATGATCGCCAATCGAGAGCCAGTTGGAGGTTAAGAATTGAATCGACCGTCTTCTGGTACGCGTCCGCTGAGTGCGGCGATTGAAACAACTGACCCGGGCGTGTCAAATGCTGAACGACGTCGTGAATGTCGTCGATGAGCGTGACGACCTTCTCCACTGTGATGTTACTGGCCTCGAGAGTCTCTCGAAGAAACGCCTGATCGACCGGAGAGAAGAATTCTCGGCTCTGATTGTTGTAGAAAACGGCATGCATCGTCACAAAAAGCCAGCTATCGGCGGCAAGGTCGCCGATGCCCATCGCGAGGGCCTCGGCCGATTCGTGGATGGATTCCTCCACGACCTCCCTCCAAAGCCTCGACAAGACCTGCTTCGGGCGATAGAGGAGGTACGCAAGACCACCTTGCTCTAGTAGGAGGCGGTCTCCCGCCTCCGGGTAGGCCAGCAAGTACCGCTTAATCAGCCGGTCATCGATTTCGACCGTGTTCGCCCGGTCCCCCTTGTCCACGCAGTATTGGGTGAATTTCTCAATGCTGCGTCGCGCACGAATACCGCCCGGACCCGTGAAGATGATCGCTTTGGTCATCAGGCCAACCTTCGAGCCTCGGAAAATCCCAATCGTGTAATTCTAACCCGGCCGGTTCCTCGGGGGAGACTGCCGGGCGATGAGTGCATGGCGATGACGTTACCGGTTGCCTACGACGCGAAAGTTGTCCTCAGCACCAGAGGTTGAGGATTCTTTTCGGCGCCCGATCCAGCCTATTCTTCTTCTCCCCTCGTAGCGGTCACCCGCTGCGGCTCCACTACCTCCCGGCGCGTCCTCGCCTGGCCCGTGAGCCAGCCCGTCAGGCCCATCAGCACGATCCCTACCAGCAGCTCGACCGCGATCGCCTTGCGGAACAGCCGGGCGGCCCCCCCGGCGGCCTCGGACCGCTCGAGGGCCTGCTCGAAGCGCTTGCGGATCACGAAGTGGTTGAACCCGCCGAGGGCGAGGATGAGGCCGAAGAACAGGATCTTCACGGTCAGCGTCAGCCCGTAGGGGGTGTCGACCATGTGCCCTAGCTGGCCGACGTGGAGGAGCGACCCGACGACGCCGGTGGCCAGCACGATCCCGATCGCGATGATCGCCACGTGCGAGAAATGGCGCACGGCGGGGGCGAGGACCTGGAGCCGCGTCGGCTCGTCCCGCCCCACCCACGCGTCGGGCAGCACCACCGACAGGAGGACGATCCCCGCGAACCACGTCGCGCCGGAGACGAGGTGGAGGACGTCGTTCCCCAGCGACAGAGCGCGCGGCGTGGCGACCGCCGCGTGGCCGGAGAACGAGCTGGTTGCGATCAGCGCGACGCCCAGCACGGCCCAGGCCCCCCACCACGCCGGCCCCGCTACGGACTTGTCGACGCCAGGGCGGGCGAGCGCCCACTGACGGACCTTGCCCGTGAGGAGCACGAGGAGCCCGGCCACGAGCGGGAGCCGCAGCGCGTACCAGGGCCCGAAGCTCGTCTCGAGCACCGAGACGAACGAGTCGGTCCCGATCTCACCGCCGGTGAGCTCGGCCGTCAGCACCGCCTGCAGCACCAGCGCGAGGGCCGCGGCGGCGGCCGCACCGATCAAGGCGCTGTGGACGATGCCCTCGAGGCGCTCGGCGAGGCGGGCCCGGCCCGCGGCCCAAGTCTCGGCGTCCAGCGACGCGAACGTGGGCCTCAGCACGAGGACGATCACGGCGAAGGTCCCGAGCACGAGAGCGTTCGCCACAAACCCGGAGAAGCGGACGATCGTCAGCGCCACGTCTCGGAGGGAGCTCTCGAATCCCATTACTATCGAAGCCTCCCATGACGTCCGCGCAGCTCATCCTCGTGTCCGTCACGTCCGCTCTGGTGGCCGTGTTCGCGATGCTCGTGGTCGCGACGATCCGGCGAGCGCGCGCGCGGGACGAGGAGCGTAAGAAAGAGAGTAGCTAGCCCCGGAACCCCGCGGCCGCTTCCTCCACGGTCGGCGCGATCGAGACGCCCTCGCCGAACCCGGTGATCGTGAAGAGCTTCAGGTGCTGCTCGCGCGTGCACGCGATCGCGAGGTCGCCTCCGGCCTCCCGCAGCCGCCGGACCCCGCCCATCAGCGCGCCGAGCCCGGACGAGTCCATGAACGGCACGCCGTCCAGGTCCACGACGACGTGCGGCGTCTCGCCGTCGATCATCGCCCCGATGGCGTCGCGCAGCGACCCGACCGTGTAGACGTCGAGGTCGCCCTCGGGCCTCAGGACCTGGTAGTCGCCCTGCTGCTTGATCTCGATATCGATCTTCTGCTGAGACATCGCTCTCCTGACGTGTGCTGGCTACTCGGGTTCCGCCGCGGCCTCGAGGTGGCCGGCCGGCGGGATGTCCCCGAGGGGCGCAGCCGCGCCCTCGAACTCGATCACCAGCATGGTTAGGTCGTCATCGAGCTTACCGGCTGCGAACCTTTCCACGTCTTCGACGACCTGCTCGGCGAGGACGTCGGAAGGGAGCGAGGCGAGCTCCAGAAGGGAGTTCGCGAGGCGGTGGTCGCCGAAGACCTCGCCCTGGGACGACTTGGCCTCGACGAAGCCGTCGGTGAAGAGCACGAGCCGGTCGCCGGGGACGAGCGTGACCGAGTTCTGCGCCAGGCCCGGGTTCTCGTCCCACCCGA
Source organism: Actinomycetota bacterium (assembly GCA_035942255.1). Classification (GTDB taxonomy): domain Bacteria; phylum Actinomycetota; class CADDZG01; order CADDZG01; family WHSQ01; genus JALZEG01. The sequence goes on from DASZDG010000026.1 coordinate 42,552, forward strand.
GCGCGCGGTTGCGTGGGCCCTCGACGTAGTAGCCGGGGGGGTCGCCGTCCCTCGCCGGGTCGGGCGCGTGCAGCAGGAACGGCGCGAGGTGGCCCATGTTCAGCCACCGGACCTCGCCCGTGACGGTGTCGACGGTCGCGTACACGCACGTGATGAACGACTCGGTGTCGGTGGACTCGAGCAGCGCGTGGTTCGCCTGCTCGACGATCCGCTTGGGCCCGGCCCCCTGGCTTCGCTCCGCCCGCAGAGACGACAGCGTCACCGTCGCCATCAGTGCGGCCGCGATGCCCTTTCCGGACGCGTCCCCGATGACGACCGTGAGCCAGCGGCCCCCTACGTCCACGTCATACCAGTCGCCGCCTACGAGGTTCGCCTGGCGCTGGAGCGGCACCACGCGCACGCCGTCGATCTCGGGGAGCTTGCGCTGGAGCAGGCGCTGCTGGATGTCCGCGGCGATCGCCAGCTCCCTGTCCTGGAGGGCGAGCTGCTGCAGGCGCTTCAGGCCCGTCTGCATCTCCGAGAAACGCTCGGCGAGCTCCTCGACCTCGTCGCCCGAGCGCACGTCCAGCTCCTGGTTCAGGTCGCCGCGGCCGATGGCGCGGGCCGCGTCGACGAGCTTCGCCAGGTTCGCGGCCAGCCGCCGGGGGAGCGCGATCGCGAGCGCCACGCCGGCCAGCAGCGCGCCGATCGTGACGGCCGCGAGGATGACGAGGGCCTGGTTCGCCCGGTTGTCGAGCGCGCTCTCGGTCACGGCGACGACCCGGTCCTGCTCGATCGCGAGCTGCTGCCCCAGGGTCCGGATCCTCGTGATCGCCGGCGTCGCCTCGTCCCGCAGGACCTGGAACGCCTGCGACCGGCGGCCGTCGGCCGCGAGGGCGATCACGCGCTCCTCGACGATCTCCTGGAACGCGTCGCCGGCCTCGGTGAGCTCGTCGAGCAGGATGACCTCGGCCGGGTCGGTGAAGAGGCGCTCGGCCCTCTCCTCCCACACGTCTGCGATCTCGACCTCGTCGTTGTACTGGTCGATCACGCCCTCCTGGGCGCCGATCAGGTAGAGCCCCACGGCCGCGGACTGCGCCGTGTACGAACGAACTATCTCGTCGACCGCGACCAAACCGGGCACCGCGTCGTTGAAGACTTGGCGCTGCACGGAGCGCAGCGAGCTGAACAGGGCCAGCGTGACCCAGGCGAGGATCGCGATCAGCCCGAGGAGGATCGCGAACCCCGAGGCGATCTTCCAGCGGAGGGACAGTCTCACCGCGCCAGTATCCTCGGAGCGCCACGCTCCTGCACGTGCAGGGCGTACCCACGACACCTCCCGGAGGCCCTCTTGCCGTCGTTGCAGCGCCTGTTCGCGTCCGGGGTCGCCCTCGGCGCCGGGGGCCTCGCGTACGCGGTCGCCGAGGCCCGGTCGTACCGCGTGCAGAGCCACCGCCTCCCGGTGCGCGCGGGGGCGCCGCGGGTCACCGTCCTCCACCTCTCGGACACCCACCTGAAGGAGCGCGACCGGATGAAGATCCGGTGGCTGCGCTCGCTCCCGGAGCGGCTCGGGCTCGTCCCGGACCTCGTGGTCGCGACCGGCGACCTCATCGAGGACCCCTCGGGGATCGACCCGCTCGTCGACGCCCTGAGCGGGCTCCCGAGCCGCTGGGGCAAGTGGTACGTGTTCGGCTCCCACGACTACTTCCACTCGACGTTCCCCGGGTTCGTCAAGTACTTCACCGGCAACCGCGACGTGGTGCGGGCGAAGCCCGCGGACACCCCGAGGCTCGAGCGGGGGCTGAACGACACGGGGTGGAAGGCGCTGACGAACCGGTCGGAGGTGCTCGAGACGCCCGGGGGCCGCATCCGCCTCACCGGCGTCGACGACCCGTACATCCACCGGGAGGAGACGCAGCACCTCGGCCGCTCCGAGGGCGACGCGCTCGCGATCGGGCTCATGCACGCCCCGGAGGTCGTGTCGGAGTACGCGCTGCAGGGCTACGACCTCGTGCTCGCCGGGCACACGCACGGGGGCCAGGTGAGGATCCCCTTCACGGGAGCAGTGGTGACGAACTCGACGCTCCCGTGCGCGCTCGCGGCCGGGCCGGCGCGGGTGGGGTCGTGGTGGCTCCACGTGAGCCCCGGCGTCGCGCAGGGGAAGTTCGCGCCGATCAGGTTCAACTGCCGTCCCGAGGTCACGCTGCTGACGCTGGAGCCGTCGTCTCCCTGAAGCGGCACGTAAACCCCGCGCGTGGTTGCATGCGTTAGAGGACGTGGGGTCGACGCGCACGACAACCGAGTTCACCGCCTTCTACGAGGCGACGAAGGACGCCGTCTTCCGCGCCGTGCTGCTCGCCCGCGGCGGCGAGGCCGAGGGGGCCGAGGACGCCGTCGCGGAGGCCTACGAGCGGGCGTTGCTCCGGTGGGAGAAGCTCCGGGCCCACGACAACCCGACCGGCTGGGTGATCCGCACGGCGATCAACCACCGCATCTCGATGTGGCGGCGCCATGGCCGGCGAGGCGCGGGAACGCCGCCAACTGCGTCGCTCCCGATCGAGTCCATCGACCCCGCGCTCCTCCGCATCGTGCGAGAGCTGCCGAGGGGGCAGCGCGAGGTGCTCGCGCTCCGGGTGTTGCTCGACTTCAGCGTCGACCAGACGGCCGATGCTCTGGGGATCCGTCCGGGCACCGTAAAGGCGCAGCTTCATCGCGCGCTCGCCGCTCTGCGCGCCGAGCTCGCGACGCGTCAACCCGAGGAGGTGTGGCAATGACCGGCATCGACCCCGCGGCCGCCGTCCGCGAGCTGTTCGAGGACGTGACCTATCGACGGCCGTGCGCGCAGATCGAGGCCGCTGCGCACCGCCGGCGACGCCGCAGGCGCGTCTCGATCGTCGCGGTCCCGGCGCTCGCGGCCATGGCCGCGGGCGGTACGGCTCTGCTCACGGCCTCCGAGAAGATCTGGGCGGGGAACGTCCACTGCTATTACAAGGCCGACGACGGCGAAGTGCCGAAGGGGACGCACTCGCCGAGGACCACCGGCGAACGCCCGGAGGTGCTGTGCGCGAGGGAGTGGCGCCAGGGGTACGCGTACTTCGCGTACGACCCCACGGTGGACCTCGACGACGCGCCCTTCCCGGTGCCCCCGTTGACGACCTGCGCAATCCTGGACGGGGTCGCCATCGGCGTCTTCCCCACGGACCAGGAGGATTTCTGCACGAAGGGGGTGGCCGCCCGGAAGTTGAAGCTTTCGGAGGTCCCCGACGAGTTCTACGAGCACATGGACCGGTACGTCGCGATGCGTGACGACGCCACCAAGCGGATCCGCGACGCGGCGGTCGCGAGCGGCGGGAGCGTCGCGAAGGCGTGCCTCGACCGAGGCGAGGTCGAGGCGATCGCACGGGACGTTCTGGCCGACCACGGGTACGAGGGCTGGACGGTGACGTTCACCCACTCCAAGCACGAACCTCCGTGCTGGATGCACGTGAACTTCGAGAACGACGAGCGCAACGTCCTGCTCTACGGCACCCGGCCCGGAGTCGAGAACATCTGGATCAACGACGCGGGGGTCTTCGCCGACTAGCGACGCGCCGGTAGGCCCGCGGTTGCCTCTAGTCTCCCGTTCCATGCGCTATCTCAGGATCGCCGTCGGGATCGTCCTGCTCGCGTCGTCGTTGTTGCCGCACGACGTGGGGGTCGCCGCGCCGCCGCGGCCCCCGGACCAGCTCCAGTCGGTGGCGGGGCAGGTCAACGTCGTGACCGTGAACGCGAAGCAGAACCGCGTCCTCGGGCTCGCCCGCTTCCTGGCGCTGTTCGAGCTGCCGAAGGCGCTGCGGTTCCGCCCTGAGGCGTTCAACGGGGGCGTCGACGGGAGCGTCACCGCGCCGGACGTGATCATCGTGCAGGAGGTGCGGCCCTCGAACCTCGAGATCTTCGTGCGTCTCCTGCGCCAGCGCTTCCCCTACAAGTACCAGGTGCTCGAGCCGCTCGACGCGGCGGCGTCGTTCGTCGTCAATACCGACACGGTCGCAGTGCAGGGCGAGGTGACGACCTGGGCCGACGTGTGCACCACCGCGGACACGCCGACGGACAAGCGGCCGGACCGCGACTACCCGATCGTGCACCTGACCGAGATAGCGACGAACGCGCCGTTCGTCGTCGCGGGCATGCACATGGCGAAGCGCTACGACACGACCGGCCAGAGCAACTGCGTGCCCCGCAACATCGAGACCCTGCGAGCCGAGCTCGCGGACGAGACCGCGCCGGTGATCATCGGGGGGGACTTCAACCGCCGCGCGGCGGTCGACCCGTTCGAGTGCGACGTCGAAGAGCGGAGCACGCCGAACTCCTGGCATCAGCTCTTGGTCACGCCGCCCGAGGGCGAGACGGTCTACGTCGACGCGGTGCGCCACTGGCACCGCAACCATCGCGTGTCGATGGAGCACGAGTGGACGCACGAGCAACGCCAGTCGCGCGTCCTCTGCGACCAGACCACGCACTTCAAGAGGTCACGGATCGACTACCTCTTCACGAACGCCGTGGTGGCCGAAGCGCACGCCGACCACCCGGGGTGGGCGGGGCGGGAGCCGGGGACGCCGAATCCTCCGAACCGCCGCTACTCCGACCACCGGTACGTGTGGGGACGGTTCGTCGTCTCCGGCCCCCCGCGCCCGCTGCAGCCGTCGGCGGTCGCGGGAAGAGCGGGCCGCATCGACCTGACGTGGCAGCCGGTCGAAGGCGCGGCCGGTTACGTCGTGTACCGCGCCCACCGGGGCCGCGCGTACAGCATCCTGGGAACCGTCGGCGCCGACGTCCTGGCGTTCGCCGACGTGTTCACCGAGCACGCCCGCTCCTACCGCTACGCGGTCGCGGCCGTCGGCGCGGACGGGGGCATCGGGCTCGAGTCCCGGCCCGCGTTCGGCGTCGCCGACAAGAAGGGGCCGCACGCCGTGAGAGTCACCCCCGCCCGAAACGCGGCCGGCGTCGATCCCGCGGTCACGATCACCGTGCGGTACGACGAGCGCGTCGCCTCCGACAGCGTCGCGGCCGGCACGATCAGGGTCACTCAGGGCCGGCGCACGGTTCCGGGGGCTCTCGTGGTCGTCGGGCCGCGCCTGCTGACGTTCGACCCGTTCGGGCGCCTCGACAAGGGGAAGACGTACCGCGTGTCGGTGGACTCGGTGCGCGACAAGCTCGGCAACGCGGGGCCGCGGGTCACGTGGGACTTCACGACGGTAGAGCCACCGCCCCCGCCGCCGAAGAAGAGACGCTCCTAGGCCGGCTCCCCTTCGGGGTGCGACGCGTCGGTGAACTCGCGGAAGACGCCGGTCACGAGGAACGCGATCTGCTCGCCGACGTCGACCGCGTGGTCGCCGAATCGTTCGAGGTAGCGCGCGACGAGCACTAGGTTCGTCGCCCATTCGAACGTGCGCTCGTCGCCCGCGTACTGCTTGAGGTCGCCGAGCATCCCGCGGTTGAGGCGGTCGAGCACGTCGTCCTCGACCGGCAGGCGTTCGGCGAGGTCGACGCTGCGCTGCGCGAACGCGGCCATCGCGGTGTCGAGCATCGCCGCGGCGCGCGCCCCCATCTCCTCGAGCCGTGCGAGCATCGGCGACGCCGGCGGGTACGGGTGCCGGTTCCGCACGAACTTGGCGACGTTCACGCACAGGTCGCCCATGCGCTCGACGTGGACGTTCGAGTGCAGGAGCGCGCTGACCAGGCGCAGGTCACCCGCGACGGGGGCCTGGAGCGCGAGCAGGTTGAGGATGCGGTTGCCGCAGTCGACGTAGAGGGCATCCACGGCGTCGTCGCGCTCGATCACCGCGCCGGCGAGGTCGACGTCGCGCGCCCGGAGCGCGGCCACGACATCCTCGAGCTGGGCCCGCACGAGGCTCCCCTGCGTGAGCAAGACGCGCTCCGCGGCATCGAGCTCCTCGTGGAAGTTCACCCTCACGGCCATCCGTCGCACCTTGTGCCACGGTTGCGAACGACCCCTGAAGCCAATGCGAACTTCAGTGGAACAAGCCGCCCGGGGCACCCGCGTCACGCTCGGGGGATCCCGTACGGCGCCTAGACTTGCCCCAGAAGAATGAGGCCCAGATGAACGACCTCGTCGCGTTCCTCCTCGGCGCCGCCCTCACCGCCGCTGTCGCCTACGGAGGCGCGCGCCTCCGACGACCGCGCCGCGAGGGCGCGGCCCCCGGCGCAGACCCGTCCGAGCTCGAGCGGCAACGGCGGCGGACGGACGACATCCTCGAGCGGATGAACGAGGGTGTCGTGGTCCTCGACGACCGCCTCCGCCCCCTCTTCGCCAACTCGCCGGCCCGGGCGCTGCTCGGCCTGCCCGACGTCTCGCTCCCGCGCCGGGTCCCGTCCGAGGCCCTCTCGACCCTCGCGTGGAGGAGCCTGCGCGAGGGCCGCGCGATCGAGCAGGTGATCGAGTTGTGGTTCCCCGCGCGCACCAGCCTGAGGGCGCGCGTCGCCCCCATCGACGACGACGGCGTCGTGGTCGTGGTGCAGGACGTGACGCAGGAGCTGCGGACGCAACGCGTCCGGCGCGAGTTCGTCGCGCACGCGTCGCACGAGCTCAAGAGCCCCGTTGCGGGGGTACAGGTGCTGGCGGAAGCGGTCCTGGAGGCCGTCAAGGACGATCCCGCCGCGGTCGCGGGCTTCGCCGAGCGCATCGTCAAGGAGACCGACCGTCTCGGGCACCTCATCGCGGACCTCCTCGACCTGTCTCGCCTGGAGGAGGCCGAGCGCGTCCCGGAGACGCCGGTGGACCTGTCGGACGTCGTGGGGGCCGAGGTCACGTCCGCGGGGTTCGTCGCCGAACGCAAGGGCACGAACCTCGAGAGCGACGTGCAGCCGGGGGTGTGGGTCCGGGGTGAGCGGACGCAGCTCGGCAACCTCGTGCGGAACCTGCTCGAGAACGCCGTCCACTACACGCCGCCCGGGGGCCGCGTCGTCGTCTCGCTGGAGCGCGACGAGGCGCAGGCGGTCCTGACCGTGTCGGACGACGGCATCGGCATCCCGCACGAGGCGCAGCAGCGGGTGTTCGAGCGCTTCTACAGGGTCGACGGCGCGCGCTCGCGCGACACCGGGGGCACCGGCCTCGGGCTCGCGATCGTCAAGCACGTCGCCGAGCTGCACGGCGGGACGGTCGGCGTCGAGAGCGAGCTCGGGCGGGGGTCGTCGTTCTGCACGCGGCTCCCGGCGATCCCACCGCGCGGCGACGCGGCCGGCTCTCTCGCCGGATGACGACGACAGGAGGAAGAGCGAGTTGCCGAAGGTCTTGCTGATCGAGGACGAGGAGAGCCTGGGCGAGGCCCTCGCCTACCAGCTCGGGCGCGAGGGCTACGACGTCGAGCGAGCGACCGACGGCGTCACCGGGCTCGACCGGTTCTCGACGGGCGGCGCCGACCTCGTGCTGCTCGACCTGATGCTGCCCGGCATGGCGGGCGAGGATGTGTGCCGGGAGATCCGCCGGACCTCGAACGTGCCGATCATCATGCTGACCGCGCGCGACGCGGAGGTGGACAAGGTCGTGGGCCTGGAGATCGGCGCGGACGACTACGTGACGAAGCCGTTCCACACGCGGGAGCTGCTCGCGCGCATAAAGGCCGTCCTCCGGCGCAGCGGCGGCGAGGCGTCGACGTCCGAGGGCGTGCTCGAAGGCGGCGGGATCCGCCTCGACCCGGACCGGTTCGAGGTCACGGTCGGAGGCGAGCCCGTGCACATGCCGCGCAAGGAGTTCGAGCTGCTGGAGCTGCTGATGGAGAACGCGGGCCGCGTCCTTACGCGCGAGACGCTGATCGACCGCATCTGGGGCTCCGACTACTTCGGTGACACTCGCACGCTTGACGTGCACGTCAAGCGGCTGCGCGCGAAGTGCGAGGAGGACCCGCACGAGCCGAAGCACCTGATCACGATCCGCGGCCTCGGCTACAAGTTCGTGCCGTGACGTCCTAACGGGATCGCGAGGCGACCCCGTCCTGTGGGGACTGCCCGCGCCCGCCGTCGTCGCCTACGGCGACGGGGTGCCCCGGCTAACCGAAGCGGCCGGTGACGTAGCTCTCGGTCCGCTCGTCGCCGGGGTTCGTGAACATCCGCTCGGTCCTGTCGTGCTCGACGAGGATGCCGGTGCGGCGGTCCTGCTCTTCGTTGACCTCCGCGGTGAAGAACGCGGTGAGGTCGCTGACGCGCGCCGCCTGCTGCATGTTGTGCGTGACGATCACGATCGTGTACTCGCTCTTGATCTCCTGCATGAGGTCCTCGATGCGCCCGGTCGCGATCGGGTCGAGGGCCGAGCACGGCTCGTCCATGAGGATCACGTCCGGCGAGACCGCGATGCAGCGCGCGATGCACAGGCGCTGCTGCTGGCCGCCGGACAGCGACATGGCGGAGTCCTTCAGCCGGTCCTTCACCTCGTCCCACAACGCCGCCTTCGCGAGCGAACGCTCGACGAGCTCGTCCATCTCTCCCTTGTAGCCCGCGATCTTCGGCCCGAACGCGACGTTGTCGTAGATCGACTTCGGGAACGGGTTCGGCTTCTGGAAGACCATGCCGATGCGGCGCCGGACCTCCACCGGGTCGACCTCCCGGTCGTAGAGGTCGACGCCGTGGTAGCGCACCTCCCCGGTCACGCGGGCGGTCTCGATCAGGTCGTTCATGCGATTGAGGCACCGCAGGACCGTGGTCTTCCCGCACCCGGACGGGCCGATCAACGCGGTGATCGTCCGCTCGTGGATCGGAAGCGTCACGTCCCGCACGGCCCTGAAGGAGCCGTAGAAGACCGACAGGTCCTTGATGTCGAAGACGGGGCGAGCGTCGACGCGCTCCGCGGAGCGCGCGGTGTCGAGCTCGATCATCGCCGTCCGGTCGTGCATGTCGAGAGCCATGGCTTCACCACTTTCGGTCGTACCGGTTGCGGAGGAAGATCGCGGCGGAGTTCGCCACGAGGATCACGCCGAGGAGGATCACGATCGCCGCGGAGGTCAGCTCGCGGAACGCGGCGTTCGGCTGGCGCGCCCAGGCGAACACGATCGTCGGCAGAGCCGTGAACGGGCCCTGGACCTGCTCGACGAAGCTCTGCGATCCCGTCGCGAGGAAGCCGGTGACGGCGCCGACGAGCAGCAACGGCGCGGTCTCCCCGAGGGCACGCGAGAGCGAGAGGACGGTCCCGGTGAGGATCCCGGGCGCCGCCGACGGAAGCACGTGGCTGCGGACGACCTCCCACCGCGTCGCCCCGACGCCGTAGCCGGCCTCGCGGATCCCCTGCGGGACCGCGCGCAACGCCTCGGCGGTCGTGATGATCACGATGGGGAGGACGAGCACGGCGAGCGTGATCCCGCCGGCCATCACGCTCTCGCCACCCGTGAGGGAGCCCATCGCCCGCACGAAGATCGAGAAGCCGAGGATCCCGTAGACGATCGAGGGGACGCCGGCGAGGTTCCTGATGTTGACGTTGACGAAGCGCGTGAATCGCGTGTCCTTCGCGTACTCCTCGAGGTAGATCGCGGCGCCGATCCCCACCGGGAACGCGAGCGCCACGACGAAGAGCATCAGGAGGAACGAGCCCTGGATGCCCTGGCCGACGCCGGCCGTCTGCGGCAGCGGCGACAGCGACCCTCCGAGGAAGTCACCCCCGCGCTCCGTCAGCACCGAGATCCCGCCGCTGAAGACGTCGTAGAGGAGCACGAGGAGGATCAGCAGCGACAGCAGCAGCGCGCCGAGCAGCGCGGGCTCGGACAGCCGGCCCTTGACGTCGACGCGGCCCCCTCGGA
>DASZDG010000027.1:0-6552 GCA_035942255.1 Actinomycetota bacterium
CTTCCCGCTGACGGGGCTCGACCAGCAGGCCCTCGACCAGCTGTGGGACAAGGGGCTGATCGACCGCGGGACCGAAGACGTCTACCCGCTGACGCCGTTGCAGCAGGGCATGGTGTTCCACACGCTCTACGAGCCCGGCTCGGCGGTGTACTTCCAACAGTTGAGGCTCACGCTCGCCGGGCGACTCGAGGCCCGCGCCCTGGAGCAGTCGTGGCGCGACCTCACGGCGCGCCACGAGGTGCTGAGGGGCGCGGCGTTGTCCGAACGGCTCCCACGGCCACTCCTCGTGATCCGGCGAGCGGTGGAGCCGCCGTTCGAGATCGACGACTGGAGCGACGTCGACCGGGCCGAGCAAGAACGACGTCTCGACGAGCTCCTCGCTGCGGACCGCGCCCGCGGCTTCGACCTCGGCGCGCCGCCGCTCATGCGCATCGCGCTGATCCGCACGGGGGCCGAGTCGTGGGAGCTGGTGTGGAGCTTCCACCACCTGCTGCTCGATGGCTGGAGCATGCCGTTGGTCCTGGGCGAGGTGTTCTCGCGTTACCACGCGCTGGCCGGCGGCCACCCGCTCGACGTCCGCGCGGCGCCCTCCTACCGCGACTACGTCGCCTGGCTACAGGGCCGCGACGAAGACGCCGACGAACGCTACTGGCGCGAGCGGCTCGCCGGCTTCGCGGCCCCCACGCCGCTAGGCATAGACCGCCCTCGGCGAGACCCAGAAGCCGGCGACGGCCACGGCCACGCGCTCGCGACACTGGGCGCGGACACCACGGCCGCGCTCGAATCTCTGGCGCGCCGGTCCCGCATCACGCTGAACACGGTCGTCCAGGGCGCGTGGGCGTTGTTGCTGTCGCGGTACAGCGGGGAGCGGGACGTCGTCTTCGGCGCCACCGTCTCGGGACGTCCGGCGGAGCTCCCCGGCGTGCAGGAGATGGTCGGGCTGTTCATCAACACGGTCCCGGTCAGGGTCTCGGTGGACGAGTCGGCGACCGTCCGCGCCTGGCTCGAGCGCATGCAGGAGGAGGCGATCGCGCAGGGCGAGTTCGAGCATGCCGCTCTGACCGACATCCACGCGTGGAGCGAGGTTCCCGCAGCCACGCCGTTGTTCGACAGCATCGTCGTATTCGAGAACTACCCGATCGAGAAGAGCGCGCGACAAGACGGTGAGCCGGCGATCACCGCCGTCGACGCATACGAACGCACGAACTACCCGCTCAACCTCGTCGTCGCGCCCGGCCCGGCCATGGCGCTCGCCGTCAACTACGACCGGGGTCGCTTCGATCCGGCCGACGTGGAACGACTCACCGGCCATCTCTTGAACCTTCTCGAAGCGATGGCCGCAAACGCCGAGCGGCCCCTGTCCGACCTGGAGGTCATGAGCGCGCCCGAGCGCCACCACCTAGTCGCCGAGCTCAACGACACCGCGGCCCCCTACCCCGCGGACCGCTGCGTCCACGAGCTCTTCGAGAGACAGGTCCGCCAGAGCCCGGACGCGGTCGCCCTCACCTTCGGCGACGACGAGCTCACCTACTCGCAGCTCAACGCGGCCGCGAACCGGCTCGCCCACCACCTCACGGACAAAGGCGTCGGACCCGGGGTCACGGCAGGCGTCTGCCTCGAGCGCGGCCCCCGGCTGGTCGTCGCCCTCCTCGCGGTCTTGAAGGCGGGCGGCGCGTACGTCCCGCTGGATCCCGGCTACCCCGCCGAGCGCCTCACGTTCATGCTGCACGACGCCGGCGTCCGCGTCGTCATGACCACCTCGAACCTGGCCGTCCACCTGGGCGGCGACGGCCGCGAGCTGGTGCTGGTCGACGCGGACGACGACGTCATCTCGACCGGCCCCGACGGCGATCCCGCCGGCGCGGCTTCTCCCGGCGACCTCGCGTACGTCATCTACACCTCGGGCTCGACCGGCGCGCCCAAGGGAGTGGCGGTCACCCACCGCGGGGTCGTGAACTACCTGACGTGGTGCGTGCGCAACTACGACCTGCAACCGGACCGCGCCGTGCCGCTGCACACCTCGGCGAGCTTCGACCTGTCCGTCACCAGCCTGTTCGCCCCGCTGGTCGCCGGCGCGCCGGTCCGCGTCCTCCCGGAGCGGACGGGCGAGAGCCCGCTGCAGGAGGAGCTGGAAGCGGGGGCCGCGTTCAGCTCGATCAAGCTGACGCCCGCGCACTTGACGCAGCTGGGACGCGTGCTGGAGCCGGGCGTGATCGGGAGCTGCGCGCGCTGCCTCGTCGTCGGCGGCGAGGCGCTGACGGCTCATACGGTCGCGCCGTGGCTCGACCATCCCGGAGCGAGGCTCGTCAACGAGTACGGGCCGACGGAGACCGTGGTCGGGTGCACGACGTACGAGGTCTCCGAACGCGACCTGGAAGCAGCGACCGTGCCGATCGGCCGCCCCATCATCAACACCGCCGTCTACATCCTCGACCGCCGCGGCAACCTGGTCCCGAAGGGAGTGCCGGGAGAGCTCTACGTCGGCGGCACGGGGGTCGCTCGGAGCTACGTCAACCGGCCCGCGCTGACGGCCGAGCGCTTCGTGCCCGATCCGTTCTCGCGTGTCCCGGGTGCGCGCCTCTATCGCACCGGGGACAGAGCTCGGTATCTGCCCGACGGGAACATCGAGTTCCTCGGCCGGGTCGACCACCAGGTCAAGATCAGGGGCTGGCGCATCGAGCCGGGTGAGATCGAGGCCTGCCTCGTCGCCCACGAGGCGGTGCGCGACGCGGTCGTGGTCGCACGCTCCGACGGAGGCGACAGGCGTCTGGTCGCGTACGTGGTCGGGGACGTCGCCACGGCGACTGAGCTGCGCGCCCACGTGAGCAAGACACTGCCCGACTACATGGTGCCGGCTCACTTCGTGGTGCTGGACGAGCTTCCGCTGACGCCCGCCGGCAAGCTCGACCGCGCGGCCCTGCCCGCACCCGAGGGACGTCCCGAGCTGGAGGCCGCGTACGCGGCGCCGCGCACACCGGCAGAAGAGGTGCTGGCGGAGATCTGGTGCGAGGTGCTGCGGCTGGAGCGCGTCGGCATCCACGACAACTTCTTCGAGCTCGGCGGCGACTCGATCCTGTCCATCCAGATCGTGGGCCGCGCCCGCGATGCGTTCGCGGTCGACCTGCCGCTCCGCGCGTTGTTCGACATGCCGACGATCGCGGCTCTCGAGGCGGAGATCGAGCGACTGCTTCTGGAGGAGATGGACGCCCTCTCCGACTCCGACGCGTCCTCTGCGCTGCGCTCGATGTCGTCGAAGGACGACGGGCAGAGAGAGATGGCGTGACGGCGGACGACCGGTTCAGCGGGCTGTCCCCCGAGAAGCGCGCGCTGATCGAAGAGCGCCTCAAGGGACGCGGCCGGACCCGCAAGGCGGAGACGATCCCGGCGCGACCGCCCGGCGCCTCGTCGCCGCTGTCGTTCGCACAACAGCGGTTGTGGTTCCTCCACCAGCTCGACCCCGAGAGCCCGCAGTACAACATCTTCCAAGCCCTGCGCGTCCGAGGCGCGCTCGACGTGGAGGCGCTCGACCGAGCGCTCTCCGACGTCGTCGCCCGGCACGAGTCGCTGCGCACGACGTTCCCCACGGTCGACGGCGAACCGTTCCAAGTCGTCCACGCGCCGGCCCCCGTCACGATCGACGTCACCGAGCTCGACTATCTCGACGGCGACAAGCGGGAGCTCGAGGCACGCCGCGTCGCGGCTGCCGAGGCGACGCGTCCGTTCGACCTCGAGAACGGTCCGCTGCTACGGGCGCGGGCGCTGCGCCTGGACCACGACGACCACGTGGTCGTGCTCGCGATGCACCACATCGTGTCCGACGGATGGTCGACGGCCGTGTTCACGCGCGAGCTGAGCGCCCTCTACAACGCCCACCGAACCGGCGAACGCGCCCCGTTGCCCGAGCTCCCCATCCAGTACGCGGACTTCGCGGCATGGCAGCGGCAGCGGCTTTCGGGCGATGCGCTTCGAAGGCAGCTCGACTACTGGCGCGACCGTCTTGCGGGACTCGCTCCCGTGCTGGAGCTTCCGACGGACCACCCGCGCCCGCCCGTCCGCAGCGGGCGCGGCGGGAGGGTCCCGTTCACCATCGGCGGCGACACCCTCGCGGCGGTCGGTGCCGTCGCCAAGGCCCAGGACGCGACTCTCTTCATAGCCCTCACGGCTGCCTTCCAGGCGCTTCTGTCGCGCTACAGCGGATCGGACGACGTCGCGGTCGGAACGCCCGTCGCGGGACGCACCCGGCCGGAGGTCGAAGGCCTCATCGGATTCTTCGTGAACACGCTGGTCCTTCGCACCGACCTCTCGGGCGACCCCACGTTCCGCGAGCTCGTGGGTCGCGTGCGCGACGTCGCGCTCGGCGCGTACGCCCACCAGGACGTTCCGTTCGAGAAGCTCGTGGAGGAGCTGCACCCGGAGCGGAGCTTGAGCCATACGCCGCTGTTCCAGGTCATGTTCTCGCTGCAGCGGATCGGCTCCGACCACGTGCTGCGCCTGGGCGACGCCGAGCTGGAGGGCTTCCCGCTACAAGGCACGACGGCTAGGTTCGACCTCACCCTCAACCTGATCGAAGACGGGAACGGCGCGACGGGGGTCGTCGAGTACAACGCCGATCTCTTCGATCCCGCGACGATCGAGCGACTCGTCGGCCATCTCACCAACCTGCTCGAAGCGGTCGCGGCGGACCCGGACCGGCCTCTGTCCGAGGTCGACGTCATGAGCGCGAGCGAGCGACACCACGTCGTGGCCGAGCTCAACCGCACGCCGGGCGAGTACCCGATCGGCTGCATCCACGACCTGTTCGCGGCACGAGCGCTAGAGACCCCGGACGCGCTCGCGGTCGTGGCCGGCGGCGATGAGCTCACCTACCGGGAGCTCGACGAGCGTGCCAACCACCTCGCCCACCGCCTCGCCGGCGTGGGCGTGGGGCGCGGCGTCCCCGTCGGCGTCTGCCTGGGACGAGGCGCGGACCTCGTCGTCGCGCTCCTCGCCGTGTTGAAGGCAGGCGGGATCTACGTTCCTTTGGACCCCGACTACCCGGTGGACCGCCTGGCGTTCGTCCTCCGCGACGTCGCCGCTCCCGCGGTGGTGACCACGTCCGAGCTCGCGGCACGACTGGACACCGCCGCCGAGCTGGTGCTGCTGGACGCGGATCGAGACGTCATCTCCGCCCGCCCCGCGATCCAACCCGCGCCCGCGACGACGCCACATGACCTCGCCTACGTCATCTACACCTCGGGGTCGACCGGCACGCCGAAGGGCGTGGGCGTCACCCACGCGAACGTCACACGGCTGTTCGCCGCGACCGCAGCGGACTTCGGCTTCGACGAATCCGACGTATGGACGCTGTTCCACTCCGCCGCGTTCGACTTCTCGGTGTGGGAGCTGTGGGGGGCGTTGCTCTCGGGCGGACGCGTCGTGGTCGTGCCGAAGCTCGTGGCCCGCTCGCCCGACGCGTTCGTGCAACTCGTGCGCGACCAGGGCGTCACCGTGCTGAGCCAGACCCCGTCCGCGTTCCGCCAGTTCATCCGCGCGGAGTCCGAGTCCGAGTCGCTCGACCTCCCCCTGCGCGTGGTCGTCTTCGGCGGCGAGGCGCTGGACCCGACGAGCCTGAGGCCCTGGATCGAGCGGCACGGCGTCGTGCGCCCGCGCCTCGTCAACATGTACGGCATCACCGAGACCACCGTGCACGTCACCCTGCACGAGCTCACGCCGGAAGACGCCGAGTCGCCGGGCAGCCCGATCGGTCGTCCCATCCCGGACCTGCGCGTCTACGTCCTCGACCCCTTCGGCAACCCGGTGCCGCTGGGAGTGCCGGGAGAGCTCTACGTCGGGGGGGCCGGCGTCGCGCGGGGCTACGTCAACCGGCCTGCGCTGACGGCCGAGCGCTTCGTGCCCGATCCGTTCTCTGGTGTCCCGGGGGCGCGGCTGTATCGCACGGGGGACAGAGCGCGCTATCTGGCAGACGGGAACATCGAGTTCCTGGGGCGGGTCGACCACCAGGTCAAGATCCGGGGCTTTCGCATCGAGCCGGGGGAGATCGAGGCGTGTCTCGTGGTCCACGAGGCGGTGCGCGACGCGGTCGTCGTGGCTCGCTCGGACGCTGGCGACAAGCGGCTGGTCGCGTACGTGGTCGGCGACGTTGCGACCACGTCGGAGCTGCGGTCGCACGTGAGCCGCAGCCTGCCCGACTACATGGTGCCGGCTCACTTCGTGGTGCTGGACGAGCTTCCGCTGACGCCCAACGGCAAGCTCGACCGGGCCGCTCTTCTCGCACCGGAGGGACGTCCCGAGGTGGAGGCTCCTTACGCGCCGGCACGCACGCCGGCAGAAGAGGTGCTGGCTGCGATCTGGTGCGAGGTGCTGGGGCTGGAGAGGGTCGGGGTCCACGACAACTTCTTCGAGCTCGGCGGGGACTCGATCCTGTCCATCCAGATCGTGGCCCGTGCCAATGCCGCGGGGCTGGGGCTCACGCCGCGTCTTTTGTTCCAGCACCAGACAGTCGCCGCTCTCGCCGCAGTCGCAGGTCAGCGTTCGGAGGTGATGGCCGAGCAG